>NC_015564.1:1353945-2030918 GCF_000214175.1 Hoyosella subflava DQS3-9A1 | reverse complement strand
CTGGCCAGGCGCCCAGCAAGGGACAGCGCCTGCTCCTGACCACGCTCGTCTAGGCTCACCCCCGCCGTCCGGCCTGCAAGGAGGCCCGACGTATTCGCATGGGAGCGGCCATGGCGCACCAACAACACCGTCATAAGGCCCCAGGGTAGCCGTCAGGTCGCGCTGATAACGCCGCCAGCGAGCAAACCCATGATGAGCAGACCCACAACGACGCGATAGCCAACGAACCAGTACATCGAATAGTGCTGAACGAACTTCAGGAACCACGCGATACATGCGTAGCCAACAATGAAGGTGATGACTGTCGTCACCACGAGCTGCATGCCGCTTGCCGCTAATCCGTCCCCAGCGGGATTGAAGGCATCCGGCAGGCTGAACACTCCCGAGGCGACCACTGCGGGGATCGCGAGCAGAAAGGAGAACCGTGCGGCGGCGTAGCGGGATAGCCCCATCGCGAGGCCAGCGGTGATCGTGCCTCCGGAACGGGACACGCCGGGGACCAGCGCGCCAGCCTGGGCCACACCCATAACCACGGCATCCCGCATGCGCAACTCGGTCATATGTCGTTTTTTGCGGCCCCAGTACTCCGCCGCAGCGAGCAGGAGCCCAGCAAAGATGAACATCGATGAAATGATCCACAGGTTGCGCGCGCCAGTCCGGACTTCGTCGCGGAAGATGAAGCCCAGCACGCCAATCGGCAGCGACGCTATGATGACGTACCAGCCGAGCTTGTACTCGAAAACATCACGCTCAGCGCGATTGAAGAGGCCGCGGAACCAGGCAACCACGATGTTGTAGATGTCCCTCGCGAAGAACACAATTACCGCTGCTTCAGTACCGATCTGGCTGACGGCGGTGAACGAAGCACCCGCATCTGCGCCAAAGAGCAGCTCATCCGCTAGCCGAAGATGCCCAGAAGACGAAATAGGCAGAAATTCAGTAAGGCCCTGGATGATCGCCAACACAATCACCTGAAGCCACGTCATATGCTCGATAGCTGCATCGCCGCCCTGGGCAAGTGCGAACGTCACCGCGCGACTCCGAATGTCAGGCCGAGCTCCATGAGGTAGTACCGTACCTTCCTGCGAGCGACGGCGCGGGCGAGAGCGCCGAGGTGTTCCTCAACTGTGCGCAGCATCGCACAGAGCCAGTCTCCGGCGGCCTAACCCCGCGCACGACGGCGCGTGAGAATCGCGATACCACCGGCAACTATCAAGATCGAAGCCGCAGCAAGCGCTGTCCACGCGAGCGGAGAGCTGTCGTCAGCGGCCTCAGTCGCGGATCTACCCGTACCGCCTCCGTTTACTCCTAGCGGTTCGCGAACTGTCGTCCCTGGCGGTTTCGCGGTAGTTGGGGCGCCAGCCGCGGTGAATTCGAGGGGACTTTCGAACACGGTACCGAAGCCATTCACATAGTCGTAGTAGACGGTGACGGCACACTCGTCTTCCCTGCAGTCCACGCCGTTGCCGGTCGTTTCCACAGTGAGGTCGGTCTCAAAGGTTCCGGCATCGCTGAGGGGAATCGCTGTCCCGGGCGCTTCCGGATTGTTCGTGACCCACATGAAGGTGCCCTGCTGCGGCGAGCCACCCACACATCGAGGTCCTGCGGGTCCCGCCGATCCAGCGATACAGGTGGACACGTAGTAACCCGCGTCCGGGTCGAATCCGCTGCCTGCCACAGTGACGACGTCGCCACTGCGGAGCGCCGTGCCCGGCGACACGTCGACACGTGGTGCCGCTGACGCAGCTCCCGCGGCAGCGACAAGTGTGCCTACGGTACAGACAGCGGCGGATACAGCACGGACGCTGTGGGCCCACGCCGTCATGGAACCCCCTGATTCTCGTCCTCAGCAGATATGGTCAAAGGCAGGCTAGCCTACGCAGATTGGTTTAGCGCGAGAACATTGTGGGGGCGAGATGGCATTTCACACCCGGCTCAAATCTGAAACGAGCGCAGCGCACCGCGCTGCCGAGGAGTCACCGTTCGTTGACGCGCTCGTCCGCGGGGACCTGCCGCTCGACGCCTACACACAGCTTCTGGGGCAGCTTTATCTCGTGTACCAAAGCCTCGAAGACGCTGAATCAGCACACCGCGACAATCCTGTCGTGCGCCCGTTTCTCGACGAGGCGCTCCTGCGCGTGCCCGAACTGGAAAAGGACCTGCGGTTTCTCAGTGGGCCGGCCTGGCTAGACCAGATCGACCCGGTACCCGCGACGCTGGACTACACCCACCGCATCCGGGATGTGGCTTATGAGTCGAACGCCGCCTTCATCGCACATCACTACATCCGGTATATGGGCGACCTGTCCGGTGGCCAGATCATCCGTCGCGCACTTGAGCGCGCATATGGCTTCACCCATGACGGGGTGCGTTTCTATCGATTCGATGCCATTCCCAAGGTCAAGCCGTTCAAAGACGCCTACCGCCGCAGCCTCGACGACGCTCCCTTGACCCCCGCCGACCGCGACGCCCTCATTGCGGAAGCGATCAGCTCGTTCGCTCTCAATGCGGCGATATTTGCTGATCTTGAAGCTATGTTTCTGACTGGTTCAGCTAACTGATCGCTGAGGTGATGCGACTCAACAACGCGCGAACGGTGTTGCCTTCGCTGGCATGAGCCGCTATGGATTCAGCCTCAGCAACGGCGTCACGCACTGCCGCGGAAATGCTGCGTTCGTCGCACAGGTCGACATCGACCACCGAACGATCCACGAATGCTTCAATGTCAGAGGTGTCAGGTACGGTGGTCTCGAGATCCGCCCGGTACACCTCGACGTGAAGTGTTCTGCGGTGGAGGGTGCTATCGCGCACCTGAAATGCGAAAGTCCGGCCATCTCGTGTCTGGCCGAAGCCGTGCGCATACGGACCGATGGAAAGGTCATCGATGACGAACACAGGGGCATTGTGAGCTGTCATAGCGATCTCCGGGTGCACATAAGTAACCACCTCGATCTTCGGACGGCGCACAAAGCGAAGCCTGGAGGCCAGCGCGACCGCCGTGGGCGCGTACTTCACAGTTGCGTATTCAACGATACAACCTCCAATCATTTATTGGGGCGAATCGGGAGGAATGGCGGAGTTGTCACCAATGCGTTGTAAGGGACGTCGGCACCCTGGGCGCTTCGCGGCTGTTTCCGTCGCCTTCGCATCGGCCCTGGCGCTCGCGCTTACGGGATGCTCGTCAGATGAGCAGCCCGACGTACAGGTCGTGCCCCCGGCTACGGCCGCGGAGTCTCCTGTTACGTCGGTTGAACCCGACGGAGAGGTCCTTCCCCTTGACCTGTCGGTGACCGCGACCGCCTTTGACGAGGCCACCAATTCGATTGTTGTGCTCGTGGATGACGAGCTCCTTTATTTTCCGGGGTCGACCCAAGACCCGATGAGTGAAGCGACTCGGGTCCCCCTCCCTGGTCCTGGGACCAGCCTGACTCTCGATGGTTCCGGCAACGCAATTACGGCGGCAGGAAGCGATATCGCGGTCGTCAGCCTCGAGAACGGCGAGGTGCGGCTGGCATCCCCAAGTGGAATCACCGCAGACTGGACAGCAGCGGTCTCCCGGCCTGACGGGACAATCGCGGCAGGAACAGCTCGCGGCCAGGTTTTCGCTGGAGAAGACGGCGAACGCCCGGTCACCGGCCTCGTTTCGGCGGATGTCCTGATTGCCTCCGGTGAGAATCTGGCGGCGATCGACCGGCGGCAGAGCATGATCATCGAGGTGTTTCCCGAACGCGACACACTCGGTTTCGCGCTTCGTGCCGGCAACGGTGCCAGCAACGCCGTCACCGACGGTGAAGATCGCGTTTTCGTGGCCAACACCCGTGATGGTGAGTTACTCGTCTACACCCTGGACCGACTCGTGCTTCGTCAACGGTATCCGGTGCCTGATTCTCCGTTCGGTATTGCCTACGATGCTCAGAGGGACCGCGTCTGGGTTACGCAAACCGGACTCAACGAGGTCGCCGCCTATGCTCTGGACACGGGGATTCCGGTCGAAGTAGCCCGGTTCGCGACCGTGCAACAACCCGACTCGGTCGCGGTAGACAGCACAGGCGGGTACGTGTACGTGTCATCCGCGACGGGTGGCGGTGTGCAGCGCATCGCGCTGACCACCCCAGACGAATAAGCATGATCAGGGAGAACTAGGTGTACCGCATTCTGCTGAGGGTGATGTTCCTCCTTCCACCGGAGGCGATCCATCGGTTCGCTTTCGGCATGATCAAAACGATCGGCTTTCTCCCGCCACTGCGCTGGCTGACGGGCAAGCTGCTCAGCCAGCATGATCCGATTCTCCGTACGACGACGTTCGGTGTCGCATTTCCCGCACCTCTCGGCCTCGCAGCCGGGTTCGACAAAAACGCAGCCGCGATCAACGCATGGGGGCCGCTTGGATTCGGCTACGCGGAAATCGGCACCGTCACCGCACATCCGCAGCCCGGGAACCCGTCCCCACGGCTGTACCGGCTCCCCGCGGATCACGCCCTGATCAACAGGATGGGGTTCAACAACCACGGCGCGGGCTTCGCCGCGAACAAGCTTCGCACCCGGCGCACATCGATTCCGGTAGGCGCCAACATCGGCAAAACAAAGATCGTGCCACCGGAGGAAGCGGCGAACGACTACATCGCGAGTGCGCAACTACTGGGGCCGCTGTCCGATTTTCTCGTCGTCAACGTCAGCTCGCCCAATACGCCCGGTCTCCGCGACCTTCAAGCAGTCGAGTCGCTTCGCCCCCTCCTTGCGGCAATCACTGCTGCCGTCACTGTCCCAGTGCTGGTGAAGATCGCACCTGATCTCTCTGACGACGACATTGACGCCATCGCGGACCTCGCTGTCGAACTGGGGCTGGCGGGCATCGTCGCCACCAACACGACGATCGCGCGCAACGGCCTGAACACCCCCGGCGAAGAGGTGGCCGAAATGGGCGCCGGTGGGCTATCAGGCGTGCCCGTTGCGGACCGGTCGCTGGAAGTTCTGCGGCGCCTCTACCGCCGCGTCGGCGGCAAGATCGCGCTGGTTTCCGCGGGCGGAATCGAAACTGTAGACCAGGCGTGGCAACGCATTGAAGCAGGCGCGACTCTCCTCCAGGGCTACACGGGATACATCTACGGCGGTCCCCTGTGGCCTCGGCGTATCAACAAAGGGATCGCGCAACGCCTCCGCGCTCAGGGATACTCGTCGCTCGCAGAAGCTGTGGGCGCTGAACATCGCTCGCCACTCGCTGGATCGTGAAGCATCTTCCCTCCCCTGGAGGGTCGATGCTTCACGATTCGGCGTTGGTCGCTCACTCCTGACTGTAGGTACCCACGATCACCGCACGCGCGATGGCCTGCGAGAAGAGGTTGAAGCCCAGGAAGCCGGGGGTCGCAGTTTCAGGAAGATCGATCCGCTCCGTGGCGACCGCATGCACAGCGATGTAGTAGTGGTGCGTGCCATGTCCCGCCGGCGGCGCGGCGCCCACATACCCGCGGAAGCCTGCGTCGTTCCGCAACTGAACCGCCCCTTCCGGAAGTGCGGAATTGTCCTCCTGACCTGCGCCGGCCGGCAACTCCGTCACCGAGGCGGGAATATTGGCCACCGCCCAGTGCCAGAAACCCGACCCGGTCGGCGCGTCCGGATCGAGCACCGACACCGTGAAGCTTTTCGTTTCCGGCGGGAACCCTGACCAGCTCAGTTGCGGCGAGACGTCACTTCCACCTGCGCCGAAAACGCCGGAAACCTGAGGGTTCGCCAGTCTTTCACCGTCCTTCACATCGGACGACGTCAGCTCGAAAGTCGGCAGGACGGGCAATGACGCATACGGATTATTGCTCACAGCAAGAGTCCCTTTCTGTTGGTGTTGCGGAGGTCAGCAATTACGAAGGAAATGCTCCAGAACCCTGGTCCCGAAGCGCAGAGCGTCCACCGGCACCCGTTCGTCGACGCCATGAAACAGCGCGGCGAAATCGAGATCCGGCGGCAACCGGAGCGGAGCGAAGCCGAAGCACCGGATTCCCAGCTTCGCCAGCGCTTTCGCATCGGTGCCACCCGAGAGCATGTACGGAACAGTACGAGCCTCCGGGTCTTGTGACAGCAGGGCTTCATTCATTGCGTCGACGAGATCTCCGTCGAACGTCGTCTCGTACGTGTCCAGCTTCGTCACCCATTCGCGCTCGACGTGCGGGCCGATGAGTTCATCAACTTCACGTTCGAACGCGGCGAGTCGTCCCGGCAGCACACGACAGTCCACTACCGCTTCCGCGGTCTGCGGGATGACATTGGCCTTATATCCGGCCCGCAGCATCGTGGGGTTCGCTGTATCGCGCAGCGTCGCCCCAATGATCCTGGCGATACTCCCCAGCTTCGCCAGGGTTCCGTCAAGGTCCGGCGAAGCTGGATCAAAATCCAGGCCAGTTTCCTCGCCCACCGCTCCCAGGAACTGGGCCACCGATTCGGTCAAAACCAGTGGGAACTGATGTCGGCCGAGCTTCGCAACAGCTTCAGCGAGGTACGTAACGGCATTGTCTTCGTGCAGGAAAGAGCCGTGACCAGCGCGTGCTTTCGCAGTCAGTTTCATCCACGCGATGCCCTTTTCCGCTGTTTCCAATAGATACAGGCGACGCTCCGAACCGTCTGGTCGCGGAACAGTCAGCGAGAAGCCGCCCACCTCTCCGACAGCTTCAGTGACGCCTTCAAACAGGTCAGGGCGATTGTCGACCAGCCAGTGCGAGCCGTACTTGCCGCCCGCTTCCTCATCCGCGAGGAAAGCAAACACCAAGTCGCGCGGCGGAACAATGCCCTCCCTTTTGAACTGGCGGGCGAGGGCGAGGGTCATTCCGACCATGTCTTTCATGTCGATCGCGCCGCGTCCCCAGACGTAGTCGTCTTCGATGGCGCCCGCGAAGGGATGGACGCTCCAGTCGGCCGGTTCGGCTGGCACCACGTCAAGGTGTCCGTGGATCAGCAGCGCCCCACGCGCGGGGTCGGCTCCCGCGAGCCGTGCGAACACGTTTGCGCGGCCAGGAGCGCCCGACTCGACCAGGGTGGTCTCATAACCGGCTTCCTGAAGCTGAGCAGCCACCCATTCGGCACATTCCCGCTCGCCCTTGGTGGTGGCCGGGTCGCCCGTATTCGACGTATCGAATTGGATGAGGCGGCAGACTAGGTCGACGACTTCACTTTCCGCTTGTGACGCCACCGCCTGTTCACCACTGCCTGATGCGCTAGCAGCAGGCGTCGGAGGATTCGGGCCGGAGTTCCTGTCAGACGTCACAACACTTTCCTACCATCGTGTGCCGGTGGTGTCCCGCTTCCGCGGCCACGAGGGGGGAATCCCCAGCCCTAGGAAACCGGGACAGACCACAAACGCGGTGCTTGAGCTGCGGATTTTGGGTTCGCCCCAATTATGGGCTAGCCTGTTCCGGCACACGCATTACAAGCGTGGATGTCCGAGTGGCGGAATGGCAGACGCGCTAGCTTGAGGTGCTAGTGTCCGGTATAGGACGTGGGGGTTCAAGTCCCCCCTCGGACACCTCAAAACAAAAGGTCAGGAACTCCCAGAGTTCCTGACCTTTGTTCGTGGTGCAGAGTCAGCGATTACGTGCTGTCTCTGATTTGGTCACCTCACGGTTTATCTGATTCCACAGATCGTCCCGAACCTCGACGAGGCCTTTGTCGATTTCGCTCTCTGTCGAAGTCGCCACGAACTTCGGCATTCCGCTGATCCAGCACTCGAGGACCATCCGCTGCGAGTGTGTGCCGCGTTCCTTCACTGACAGTTCGAGTTCCACCTGACTTGGTTCCCACCGGGCGAGCCGACTGTTGAGCCGCCCGAACAGCACGTCACGGACCTTCTCCGTCTCATTCTCCCGAAACTCGGCGATAACGCGAAGGCGATCCCGGAATTCGCTCACTAGCTTCCTCTCGTCCATTGTGTTTCCCGCCGATGCTACGCCGCTGGCTACTCGCACGATGCAACCGTTAGAATCGACGCCCGGGCACGGGGGTTGCCCACTCCCTGGACAAAGAAATGGCTGGCGCGCGACTTATGATCGACCCGGATGACCTTGCGGTCTGCCTGCGAGTCCTGGACCAGGCAGCGGAACTCGACAAGGAGCACCCCGATTCGGTGGTCGTCCAGCGTGCTGTCGGCCGCATGTTCAAAACCCTCAAACGCCGTCGGCGCGTCGAGGCCCGGGATGCCAAGACGAGCCACGACGCGTCGATAATCGCCGCCACGGCGACAGGGTCGCCGAACCGGATTGATGACGAAACTCAGGGCGTCGCGCTGAAGTCTGCGACTTTCGGGGACTCCGCCGGGGAGCTGCTGCGTCCGCAGGGGTGTTACATCTGCAAGCAGGACTACACGCGGGTTGACTGGTTTTATCATCAGTTATGTCCGGAGTGCGCGGCATTCGGGCATAGCAAGCGCAACGCACGCGCGGATCTGGCAGGGCGCCGGGCGCTGCTCACTGGCGGTCGCGCCAAGATCGGGATGTATATCGCTCTGCGACTGCTGCGCGATGGTGCACACACCACCATCACCACCCGGTTCCCGCGGGACGCGATGCGGCGATTCGCCGCGATGGAGGATAGCGCCGACTGGCTGCACAGGCTTCGCGTAGTCGGGGTGGACTTGCGCGACCCTGCTCAAGTCGTCTCCCTCGCCGATATGATGGCCAGCGACGGTCCGCTCGATATTTTGATCAACAACGCTGCCCAGACCGTGCGCCGCTCCCCCGGTGCGTATAGCGCTCTCGCCGATGCAGAGTCAGCTCCGCTGCCGCCTGGGCAACTCCCTGAGCACGTGACGTTCGGTAAGCCGAGCCAGTTGCATCCAGCCGCGCTCTCCGGGGCCCTCGACGCCAGCAAACTTTCTGCCGAACAGGTGTCGTCGCTCGCCCTTGTCGCGGGTTCCGCGTCTCCTGAGCGCATCAGTAAGGGGATCGCGATTGACGCTGGCGGTCTCCTTCCTGACCTTGTCGATTCCAACAGCTGGATCCAGCGCGTGCATGAGGTCGACCCGCTCGAACTGCTCGAGGTTCAGCTCTGTAACTCTGTCGCACCATTCATTCTCGTGTCGCGGCTGCGCCACGTGCTTGCGGCGTCACCCGCTCGCCGCAAATATGTCGTGAACGTTTCTGCGATGGAGGGGCAGTTCTCACGCCGCTACAAGGGACCCGGGCATCCCCACACGAACATGGCGAAAGCCGCACTTAACATGCTGACCAGGACCAGCGCCGAAGACATGCTCGCTGAAGGCATCCTGATGACCGCCGTTGATACCGGGTGGATCACCGATGAGCGGCCACACCCGACCAAGATGCGCCTCGCGGAAGAAGGCTTCCACGCGCCACTCGATCTCGTCGATGGCGCTGCCCGTGTGTACGACCCGATTGTGCAAGGGGAAAACGGGACCGACCTCTACGGATGCTTCTTGAAGGACTATCGGCCGTCGCCCTGGTGACGTGATCGTCCGGCGGCAGTCGGCGAATCGGACATACCATGGAAAGCGGGGCTTCATAGGCGCCGCGTCAACCCGGGAGGTGTGCGCATGGTTTATCGCATCGTTGGCGAAGCGACCATGTTGCTGCACTTTGCCTTTATTGCCTATGTCATGTTCGGCGGGTTCCTTGCATGGCGATGGGCGCAGACTTTCGCATTCCACGTGATTTCCGTCGTCTGGGTCATCGGTCTCGTGATCGTCAACCTTCTGGGTGTTGCGCTGTACTGTCCGCTGACCTACGTCGAGAACTGGGCACGGGAACGCGCAGGGCAGGAAGGGCTTGATCAGGCTGGGTTCATCGACCACTATCTTTCGGGCGTCGTGTATCCGCAGGATCACCTCGGCCTCGCGCGAGCAGTGCTGCTAACGTGCGTCCTGATCTCGTGGGCTGGCTACTTCTGGATCCGGACGAGACGCGCGCGGGTGGATCAGGACACGGCAACCACGGTTCACACGTGAACCCGTACCTGGTGGCACGGCTCCCAGTCGGACAGCTTGCGGAGGACGCGGTCCGTGATGTTTCACGCGCACTGGGCGAATACAACGCCGTTGTCGGCGCTCGGCCGAAACACCTGCAAGCGTCGGCGGAACGCATCGCTGCGGCGTTCAGGTCCGAGCAGTTCTTTCAATGGCAGGGTAAACCGGTAAGCGCCTTCGCGCCGCACTCGGGATTCTTCCGGACCGTGGACGGCTGGGTACGGACCCATGCGAACTATCCGCACCACAGGGGTCGTCTTCTCACGGCGCTCGGTTTGCCAGACCGTGCAGACCGGGACAGCCTGGCTCGCGAACTGAGGCGTCGCGAATCTGCGGAAATCGAGTCGGCTGCCGTCGATGCCGGCGCGATCGCGGTGCAAGTCCGTCCCGAGTCCGTGTGGCGGACAAGTCCGCAAGGCAGTGTTGCGGCCGATGTTCAATCCAGGCGACGCGATGACCAGTTGCGCGCCCCTTCGCTGAACGGTCTCGCAGGCCTTCGAGTGGTCGACATGACGCGGGTCATCGCTGGCCCCGTCTGCACACGGACGCTAGCCCTGCTGGGGGCGACAGTCCTCCGTATCGACCCGCCCCACATGCCCGAGATTGGCTGGCAACATCTCGATACAGGACAAGGGAAATTCAGCACCGTAGCCGACCTGCGAACACACGCTGATCGCCACGCGGTTGCAGAAATTATCAGCGCCGCAGACGTTCTTGTCACTGGTTATCGGCCCGGTTCGCTGGCGGTCTTTGACCTTCCCTGTGTCCCGGGGATGGTTCGCGCCGAGATTTCCGCCTGGGGCTGGCACGGCCCGTGGCGAATGCGCCGCGGGTTCGACAGCATCGTGCAAGCAGCAAGCGGGATCTCACTGATCGAGTCTGCGGATGGTGCGACTCCCGGAGCACTACCAGCTCAAGCGCTCGATCATGCCTCAGGCTATTTCCTGGCCGCGGAGATAATCAGGGCACTCACGCAGCGCCTCGAAGATGGCCACGGCCGGGATGTGATGGTATCGCTGGCAGGTACTGCGAATCGGCTTCTTGATCTGCCGGGACGCCAGACCGAACGCGGTTTTCAGGCCGCACCCCCGCAGTCCACAACAATCGCGCACGGCGACTGTGTCTACGCACGCCCTGTGTTCACCGAGTTCTCCGATTATCGCTGGCCGGCCCGGCCCTGGGGCAAGGACGCTCTATCGTGGCCAGCCGTTACAGGTCCCGAACGGTGATGACCCCGAGCTGCATCGCCCGTTCCGCGAGCTGTGAGCGTTTCTGATTCTGCGGTAACTCCTCCACCTGAAACTTCGCGAACAGGGTGCGCAGGTGGGTCTTCACAGCGTCAACGCTGAGAAAGAGTTCATCGGCGATCTGCTGATTTGCGGCCGGCCGGGCAAATGAGGCGTTGTCCTTGTACGGACGGCACAGCGCGATGAGAACGTTTCGCTGTGTTTCCGTCAGGACCGGCAGCCCGCCACTCGAAGAGCCGACGCGCGTTGTGGTACCCGTAGACCCCAGCATGT
This sequence comes from Hoyosella subflava DQS3-9A1, assembly GCF_000214175.1. Lineage (NCBI taxonomy): Bacteria > Bacillati > Actinomycetota > Actinomycetes > Mycobacteriales > Hoyosellaceae > Hoyosella > Hoyosella subflava. Next base: position 2,019,440 of record NC_015564.1, on the reverse strand, counting down.
CCTCGAAAGTGAGCGCTGTCTCGCCGACAAGGATCACGTCCTTGTGCCGCAGACGGCGACGGCCTGTGATGCGCTGACCGTTGACGAAGGTCCCGTTGCGGGACAATCCATCGTCAACAACTGTCCATTCACCCGCGATCGTCTCGAGCGCCGCGTGCAAGCGGGACACCTGGCTGTCACCTGCAAGCGAAATATCCGCTTGCTCAGAGCGCCCGATCGTCAATCGCGCTACGTTCGCCGGGAAGTCCCAGTACCGCCTTCTTCCTGCTGCGTCACCGACGTAAACACGCCACCGTCCGGGCTCTTCCACGTGACCTCATTTCGCTGTGACTTCGTTCACAGCCTAACCAAGGCACAGACACTCCGGCCATTCCTCCCGGTCACTCGTCGTCGTCGAGTGACCAGTACACCTCGCCATCAGCCTCCACCGTCGCGACAGCAGCGAACTCTTCGTCGTCATCCGGAGAAACCACGCACCGGACTGACGCATCGGCCGTGTTCTGCAGCTCGGATTCGCACGACACTTCAGTGGCGTCAAATCCAGTGATCCTTGAAAGGTCGAGCTCAAGGTCGGCCGCCCCATAGGTGACAATTTCCGCGACCTCCCACTCGAAGTCGACATCGTTGCCATCGACTTCGGCGGCACGGGCTTCGACGCGGTACTCGGTGTCGAGTGAGTCGACGAACGTGCAGCTCACTGTCGCCCCGACCTCGGCGTCGAGAGAATCAGGGCACTCCAGGGATGCGGGCGCCTCCCCCGTTTGCTCTTCTATCCCCGCGGAAATCTCCGCTTCCAGATCGCTTGTGGAAACGCTCGACGAACAACCCGCTACCAGCAGCGCGCCCGCCGCAAGAACAGCCCCCGTCGTGATTTCGCGCCGCATCGTATCTCCCCTGGTAAACGCCAGCGCGGCGAAGTACCGCTAGGGCGTGATGCCGAAAAGATTATCAATTTCCCACGGCTCAAGGAGGGAGGATCACAATCTCTCAGTGGGATGCGACGGCTCCGTTGTGCGCAGGCCCGAGGCGACCACCCGCTCGAGAGCGCGGAGGTCGTCTTCCATCAAGCGGTACAGCCAGTAGGCGACGACGAACGCAACGATGATGAACATGGCGGGCACGCTGAGTCCGGTAATCACTTCCTGCACGTCCTCCGGCGACAAGAACGTCACCGCATACACGCCGGCCAGCGGGACCAGCGCCGCGATTGGCAGATAAATCATGCAGCGCTTACGCAGTCCCCGCAGCCTCCGCGCATCGTCGACGGTTGGCTGACCGTGTTTGAGGAACATCGGATAGATGCAGCGCACCAGATAAAAATTGAGAAGAAAGAATGGATAGAGGACTGCCAGCGCCCCATGAACGGAAAGCGAACTGAGAAAGTGCAGATACGCACCGGCCGGAAGCGTTCCGCCCGACACCTCCAGGCCGATGGGGATGCTGAACGCGGCGGTCAGCCAGAACCCGAAGATCACCATTACGACGCGGTCCCCTAGCAACAGGGTATCCGCTCGCACATGCGCGAGAGTCTCTGGATCGTACTGCTTTCCCTTGCGAAGGCCCCGGGGAATAACCAGAAGCCGTCGGCCAAAGGTCAGTAGCAGCACAGCGCCGATCGGCCAGAGGATCCCATTTGTGAGCCCCACGGCTGTCCAGAAGGCGGCCTCCGTCGCGGCATCCGTTTTGCCGATAATGAGCGAGTGGTTGTGTGTGGTGTTGTACAACCCAGCGAGTGCATTCGGTGCGGCAATCGCAAGGAACGCGATCGGGAACAGCCAGCGCTCCATCCGTGCACGCCAGCTTCGCGGTGGCGGGTCGACGAGGTCGCGCGCATGTGGATCGAGGCAGAGCTCGAACTGCTGCGCGAGGATCGCGCCTGAGGACCAGCGGTCGTCACGGTCGCTCGCCAGGCACACACGCAGGACCCGCAGGAGCGTGGCCGGACAGTCAACCGGCACCGTCGCCTCAGCTTCCGGTGCAATTCCCTGTTCCCGCAGATCGAGCATATTGCCGAGCGCCACCTGCGTCTCCGCTGATAACGACTCTTCACCGAATGGGCGCTTCCCGGTGAGAAGCTCCCACAGGACAACTCCGAGGGAGTAGATGTCGCTCCGGGTGTCGAGGTCAGCCGGTGTCCGGCCATGTCCGGGATGGCACGCTTCGAGCTGTTCGGGAGACATGTAGGCGAGCGACCCGCCGAAGTAGGAGACGGGATTGTCACCCGCGATCTCGTTGCTGAAGCTGATATTGAAATCAGCGAGCTTAGGTACGCCATCGGTGGTCAGGAGGATGTTCGCGGGCTTCACGTCCCGGTGCAGCACGCCGTGCTCGGCCGCATAATCGAGCGCCAGGGCCAGACATCTCCCCAGCCAGGCAACCGCTTCCGGCCATGACATCGCGCTGATCATCATGCGCACGGGGGACTCGCTGGGACGGATCGCCGCCTTCTCGGCCAGAACGTCATCTATCGCGTCGAGCAGGAGCCGGCCGTTACGTTCGTCTGGTGGAGTCGACCGGACGCGCTGCAACACGCCCTGCAGCGTGCCGCCGGCGACATACTGCATGTACAGCAGCCGGGCATTATGGCTGCGCAGCACCCGTTGGTCGAAAACTCGGACGATGTAATCGTGGTCGAGCTGCGCGAGGGTTTGAGGCTCAGTCCCATGATCGTGCGAGACTTTCACGGCCACGAGCCGCTGCATGGATCGCTGCCGTGCGAGAAAGACACGCGCGAAAGCGCCACTGCCGAGCGACAGGAGAAGGTCGAAGTCGTCAAGCTGCTGGCCCGCCTCGACATCGTCGAGGGTCGGATGCGCCCCGCCCGGAGCTGTGGCGGTTCGGCTGCTGATAGACCGGTCGCTCTGTGGAGGGCTCGCGGCAGTGCGCGTAGCAGACTCGTCGAGCCAGCCCGTACCGGGCTGCTGCGTGGTTCGGTCGTCGGGAAGTTGCGTGGATTCGCCGAGCAGTTCCCCCAGCCGCACCGCATTCCCGGGATACCGCCGCTGATATTCGCCGAGCGAAACGTTTTCTCCGGCTTGTCTTCGGACAGTAAATTCAACGGCAATCAGATCGGCGGGCAAGGGTGCGGATTGCAGTTCTGGGAACTCCTCCACATACGCACTCAGCCGCTTTGGCTGGTGAAACTCCAGCCAGCGAAAATGCAGATCGACCTTAATGAGTTCGATCAGCGAGAGTCGGCGCAGCTCGGGAGAGGCGGACACAAAGCGGCGCAGCTCAGGTGGCTGTCTCTGAGACTCCCACTCGAGCGCGAAGCGCCGGGCTACATCCGCTGGTACCGAGAGCCCCTGCGTCACGCCCTGAGCCGCCCAGCTCAGGGCACCGCCGGACCCTGCCTCCGCTTCGGCCCGCGAACGACGTGATTCCTTCATCGTGCACCGACCGCCCAGTCGTCCTGGTCTAACTACTCGCCCAGGATACGCCCGGTTCGTTTCGGTTTAGGGCACTTGCGCGGCGTGGTGCCGTGCTTTAGCGGTATTGCAGGACGTCCCGAACATTGCGCCGGTGAGACCTGCGCAACGCCGGGTATCGGCGCAGTCCGATCCGGACGACTGCCTGTGCGTACTTCGGCGCGCTGGCCACCTGGTGCTGGTGATGTTGCTGTCTGCCGCACCGATCAGCTTCCGCGCTGATCATCGCCCGCTCCTCAATGTCCACCACGGGACACGTCGCCACATTCAGCGACGTCGCTAACAGCAAAGCCGCGGACAGCGCCTCACCAGCATGCAACCACGCTTCTGGGGTGTCTTCAGCCGTTGTCAGCACACACACGTCCGCGAAGTCGGGCTCTAGCCCCCATTTGGAAAGCCGCGCCGACCGGGTTGGCAGGCGTGCTGCTGAGGCGATGGAGTCAATACCCTGGCTATCGAGAACGGTAAGGGCCACACCACGCTGCTCCACGAAACGCGCGAGCTGTCGCGGCACGGGTGAGAGCGGACCGAGTGACGCGAGCGGGCGCGTCTCGGTACGTCGACTATCGAGTGCGAGGAACATCGCCAGTTCATCGCCGTTCTCACCGGTTGAGCGGGAGAGCTTGATGGACGCCACAAGTAAGTGATTTCCAGGAACTGGAAACCGCGATACAGTGCTGTCCCAGCCGAGGCCCTTCATCGCGATGATGCCGTGATGCAAAGCCGTCCCACAGCTCACAAGAAGGAGCCTGCTGTCGGGGTCCACCACCCCGGACATTCGCTCGGGATCAGCGAAAAGGTGCAGTCGATCACCGTCGTAGCGCCACTGCCATGGCTGCCGGTTCCAGACTGACGGGGCGCGCCGCGCTCGGTTCAGCGCCTCACGCACCACCGCAAAATCAGGTGTTTCTGACTTGCCTGCGGCAGCATTCAGCACCTTCTCCACTGGGCTGTAGCTCGGGGTGCTCGGTGGGGTGCTCATCGCCACTCCATTCGGTACGACTGGTCGCGGATATCTCCGCCCCACCAGAATCGCTCGCGAAGAAGTGCTCACGTCACGGCCAGAAGCCACGATTTCTGGACCCTTGGTCCCTGAACCTGAGGGACTTTGGTCAGTTGGTCTGCGCAATCGCGGGCGCGATCAACTGCTCGAGCTCGGCGATCACGCTATCGAGCGGTGTGAGTCCCCGCTCTGCGCGACACACGATCACCGCCCCCTCGATTGACGAAATAATCATGGTGGCCAGGCTCTGTGCGCGTACCCGGGCCACACCCTCCGCCACGAGCGCTTCGAGTAACGCTTCCTGCCAAACCTGGAAGGTGTCGGCGACAATCTGGGCGTGCTGTTGTTCGTCCTCACCGCCGCCGGCAATAACCGCGACGACTGGGCACCCGGCCTGATAATCGCTGGCTTGCAGAATCTGCGCCCAGAACGCGCGAATCCTGCGCAAACCCTCGATTGGTCCATCCGCGATCGCCGACTCGATCAGTGCGCTGATGGCCTTGCTCGACCCCTCGAGCGCTTCCGCAATGATCTGGTTCCGGCCTGCGGGAAAGTGGTAGTACACCGAGCCACGCGGCGCCTCACTTCGCGTGAGAATCGCATCAATCGTGACACCTGCAGACCCGCGTTCACGCATCAGTTCGATCGCGCTGAAGACCATTCTGTCGCGGGTCTTCACGCGTGATGCCTGCGCCGCAGCCATTCTCACCTCCGCACTCGTGGCACACCGGACTAGCCACCGAAATTCAAGTCTATGTCATCCTGCATGATCCGGCAGCACGGAAGAAGCCCACGAGCGGGTGACCTCACACCCCGTCGCGCTCCGCGTTTACACATCGGATAGGTTCGTCAGGGAGTTGAGAAAGGGGAATCGTTGCGTCAGCGGCTGATGTTAGACGTCGATACTGGAATCGACGACTCACTCGCGCTCCTGTACCTCCTGGCTAGTCCTGAGGCAGATATTCGTGCCATCGCATGCACGGGGGGCAACGTAGCAGCCCGACAAGTCGCTACGAACAATCTCGCCTGGCTTGAACTTTGCGGCGCACCGGAGATCGAGGTTGCGCTCGGCGCGGAGGCGCCCTTGGCGGCCCCGCTGCAGACTAGCGAGGAGACGCATGGGCCACACGGGGTCGGCTATGCCGAACTACCTAAGCCCACCCGCAGCCTCTCCAGCCGCAGCGCGGCCGATGTGTGGGTGGACCTGGCACGTCAGCACGCCGGCCAGCTCGTCGGCGTCGTGACCGGGCCGTTGACAAACCTGGCGCTTGCCCTCGAGCAGGAGCCCGACCTTCCGTCGATGCTCAAGCGTCTTGTTGTCATGGGGGGTGCGTTCAATCATCCGGGAAACACCACCCCCGTCGCAGAATGGAACATCTCTGTTGATCCCGAGGCGGCAAAACTAGTGTTCGATGCGTTCGAAGACGGAACTTCGGCCGAGCCGCCGATCATCTGCGGGCTCAACCTCACCGAACGTGTGATTATGCGCCCCGGCCACGTTGCTGAACTCGCGAAGGCGGCAGGACTGCCGCCTGAACGGATTGCCGCGGACGACCCCCTCGGGGAACGCTCCCGATGTCCCAACCCCGTGATACGTCACCTATCCGACGCTTTACGCTTCTACATGGAGTTTCACCGGGCCTATGAGCAAGGATTCATCGCACACATTCACGACCCTTTCGCCGCTGCGGTGGCGCTCAACCCCCAGTGGGTGCGCACGCGCGCAGCGACCGTCGACGTCGAACTAACCGGCACGCTGACCCGAGGGGCGACAGTGGCCGACTGGGTCGGGATGTGGGGCCGCGGGCCGAACGCGGACATTGCCGTCGCCACCGACCCTGAAGCGTTTATTCAGCACCTCATTGAGCGCGTAGGCGGGTACGCCGCCGCTTTCAATGAGCACGATGAGGCCTGAGTCGCGCGGCGGCAAACGTCACCGGAGCTTTGCCCGCGCGGAGGAGCTCGAACGCCGCTTCGCGCTGCCCGTCCTGATCGCAGCAATCGTGTCCGTTCCTGCGGTTTTTCTCACCCTATTCGAGGGCGCGGTAGCGACCACCGGCACTGTCCTGAACTGGCTATCAGCAGTAATAATTCTCGGCGAGTCGCTCATCCTGCTTTTCGTCAGCGGCGACGCGATCCGCTGGGCGAGACGACACTGGTGGACGCTCGCCATCGCACTAGTCACGGTTCCGGCAGTGTTACTCGCATTCGGTCCAGTCCAGGTGCTCCGCGCGCTGATGTGGGTCGGTGCCATCCGATTGTTCCGGGTGGGCAGGATCATCAAAGCCGGACGAATCCTCAGCGAGAGAACCGAACTCGGCCAGCGGCGTACGAGGGCTCTCATTGGCGTGCTGACGGTGCTCGCCGCCGTATTTGTCTTCGTCGCACTCGCTGACCCAGGAAGTGAGACACGGCAGATCGCAACATGGACCGTCAACCGGGTCGGAGTCGTCCCCACGATAATCGCCGGTGCGATCCTGTTTGCCGCCACGGTCATCACGCTGCGATACCGCTCATCTCGCCAGGACAGCGAGGAAACCAGTGATGAGCACGAGGATGGTGCGAGACCGGGCGACCACGACACCTGATAATCTCGACATCGCCGTCGGGGCAGCGGCGGCTGGCATATCCACTTTGAATCAGCACGATCAACGCAGGAGTGTGGAATGGCGGCCCCGGAGGCCTCTACGGGTGGGAACCTTCTAGTACGACATCGAATCTTCATCGGCCTTGGTGCTGCCCTCATTGTCGCGACGTATCTGTCACTCGTGTACTGGCGGCCCGAGGGCCTCGCAGACGCCACGGGTGTACCCGCGCTCGCAGCTCTCGCCGGGAATACGCTCGGCGCAGCGCTCCTCCTCGCCGGTGTCGTGCACCGGCTGCCACTCACGACGGTGGTGCTTATTCCGAGCGCAATCGCAGTGAACATCGTGGTTGGCCAGATCACGTCGCTGCTGGGTATTCCCCTCTATCTCGACTCGATAGGCACCGTTCTGGTTGCAGCGCTCGCCGGTCCTGCCGCTGGGGTTGCAACTGGCGTCCTGGGAAGTGTGGTTTGGGGGCTGACTCTTGCTCCCGTCGCCGCCGCCTTTGCGGTAGTAGCCGCGCTGATTGGGGCTCTCGCCGGATTGCTCGCGCGAGCGGGATTGTTCCGCCGTTTTTATCTCGTCCCATTCGGCGGAGGGCTGACCGGAATTTGCGCGGCACTCATCGCCGCTCCAATCGCGGCTTTCGTCTTCGGCGGCGTCACCGGCGGAGGGGCTACTGCCGTAGTCGCTGCCTTGCGCGCGGTCGAGCTTTCGCTACTCGAGTCGACCACCATTCAGGGATTGCTGTTCGATCCCCTCGACAAAGCGATCACGTTTACGATGGTTGCGCTGATACTCGCGGCCTTGCCGCTGCGAATCACGCAACAGTTCACGTTTGCCGCGCGCCACACGCTCAGTACGGCAAAATAGGCAGCGGTGCGACTGTATTCCCCCGGGCGATCATGGCTCCATCGCAGAAACCCCTTGGCCAAACTAGTGGCGATCATCTGCCTCGCCCTGCTTGTCTTCGCTGTTCCCGCATGGTGGTGGCTCGTTGTGCCACTCGGTGCCCTGCTTACGCTGTCGGTCACGGTGCACAACACGCGGCAGATCCTCAAATGGTGGGCTGGCCTGGTATTACCGTTCGCGGTACTTTCCTTCCTGCTGCAGGGTTTGTTTTTCCCCGAGGGTGAAACCCTGCTCGCAGGGTTCGGTCCGGCACGGCTGACCGTGGAAGGGCTCGAGTTCGCTGCGCTCTATGCGCTGCGCATCGCAACGATCCTTGCGGCTTTCGTGCTGTTCACCGCGACTACTGCGCCGTCGAGGCTGATGACGTCTTTGACGACCGCGGGACTGAACCCCAAGATCAGCTACATGGTCACGTCAGGGATCGCGCTGATTCCCGCGCTGAATGATCGGGCACAGTCCGTGCTCGCCGCGCAGCGTGCCCGCGGGCTCCGAACGACTGGCAACCTCGCTCACCGCACTCGTGTGCTCCTCACAGTGGTGAAACCGGTTGTGTTCGGCGTGCTCGCCGACCTCGAACAACGGGCGTTCACGCTCGAACAGCGCGGTTTCGGTTCGCAGGTGCGGCCGACCGCGTATTCGCCAGCACCGTTCTCGAATGCCGAACGTGCATTCTGTGTTCTCGCGCCAGTTGTCACGCTGACGTTCGTCCTCGTCGTGCTCACGGTGGGACACTCATGATCACGATCTCCGAGGCCAGCTACACGTATTTCGGCACGAATGATTCCGCATTGCGGCACGTGTCCCTTAATGTTCCGCGCAACAGCATTTGCGGCATCGTTGGCCCGAACGGAGCTGGCAAAACCACTCTCGCGAAGCTGATCGCTGGCTGGCGCGGCCCCGGCCAGTTCACCGGCTCCATTCAAGTCGGTGGACGGAACATCCGCGAAGCGGGCGCTCTGCAGCGTTCGCGGCTTGTCGCCTTCGTCGGCGACAACCCTCCTCTGCAGCTCACAGGGTTCACAGAAACAGTCGCCGAAGAAATAGCCTTCGGACTCGCGAACCGTGGTGTGCCACGCGAACGCATGATCGCGCGTGTTCGCGATATCGCCGACCGGCTCGGCTTGCGCGGACTGCTCGACCGCGCGCCGCAGTCACTGTCCAGTGGAGAACAACAGTGTGTCGCGATCGCGGCAACCCTGATTCAGCGCCCGCGCGTTCTTGTTCTCGATGAGCCCACCACCATGCTCGACCCGCAAGGCACTGAACGAGTATTCGAAACTCTCCGGGACATTGCGGCGTCCGGCGTGACCGTAGTGATGGTGGAGCACCGAACCGAGGTTCTGCGCGAGTATGCCGATACGATCCACTTGCTCTCAGAAGGCCAGCGGATGACGTCGGGACCTCCGCGTGAAGTCCTTGGTTCCCGACTCGCCGCCGCGAGCGGGGCGGGGATAACTCGGTTCACCGCAGCCGCGTGGGAAGCCGCGATCGCCCCCGATATGCCGCCGGTATCACTGGACGATGCAGTGGCTGCCTTCGAAGGCTTCCTGGCGCACGAACCTCACCCTCCAGTGATAGCACCAGCGGATCCGGCGGAGCCAGCGCCACCGCCAAGGAATGTCCCAGCCGTGGTCCTGCGCAACGTTCACGCCAGCTATCCGCGCGGCGTGCACGCACTTCGTGGCGTCACCTTGGAGATCCCGCCAGGAAACCAGGTCGCAATTGTTGGGCGCAATGGTGCCGGCAAATCATCGTTGGCTCGTGTCCTCAGCGGTGCGCTGCTTCCGGACATCGGCTCAGTCTCAATTGGCGGTCGCCTCACGCGGGAAACACAACCTGAGCTCCTCGCACGCTCTATCGGCTTTGTGTTCCAGAACCCGGACGATCAGCTGTTCGCCCGAACCGTGAAAGACGAGGTTGCTTTCGGTCCGCGGCAGCTTAAACGAACCGCTATCGACACACTGGTAAACGACGCGCTTGAGGCAACGGGACTCAGCGACAAACGCGACATTCACCCTCACGATCTGTCGCACGCGGACCGGAAGCTCCTCACCATCGCCAGTGTGCTGGCCATGAATACGCCGATCGTCGTGCTCGACGAACCGACAGTCGGCCTTGATGCGCGCGCCATCGGTCTCGTTGCCCGGATCATCGCGGAACTGCGCGACGCCGACCGGACCGTGATCACTATCACCCACGATCTCGATTTCGTGGCAGAGAATTGCGACCGGATCGTGTTGCTTGGCGGTGGGCGTGTGTCAGCAGACCGCACGACCCGCAACATGTGCGCCAGTGAAATACTCAGCGACCTCTACGGGCGGCTGCCCCAACTCGCACAGCTTGCCCGTGCCCTCCAGTGGGGCTGGTGCCCGCTCACCCCCGCGGAGGTCGGCAGCGCATTCGGCGCCCAGCCAGCCTGACGCCGCGGCCTCAGCTATCGAATGCGTCAAGTATCTGTTGCGCCCCAAGCGCGGCGGTCAGCGTGCCCTCGCGGACCTGCTTCTCGACATCACCGCGGACGGCTTTAACCCCGGGGCTGTCCACTAGGCGCTGGAGAATCTGGTCGTGGACCATGTTCCACGTCCAGTCGACCTGCTGCCGGCGACGATTCTCGTCGAACACTCCGGCGTCCGAAAGCGTGCCCCGGTGCTTGAGCACCGTTTCCCAGAAACCCTCTATCCCGATGCCCTCAAGCGCGCTCATTGTCAGCACGGGCGGCATCCACAGTGAATCGCGGGGATGAATGAGGCGCATAGCACCCGCGAGTTCGCGAGCCGCGCGTTGTGCGTCCTTTTCGAACGGGCCGTCGGCCTTGTTCACCGCGACGACATCGGCGAGTTCGAGTACGCCCTTTTTGATGCCTTGCAACTGGTCGCCCGTCCTGGCGAGTGTGAGAAAACAGAAGCAGTCGACCATGTTCGCGACCGCAACCTCGGACTGTCCAACGCCGACGGTCTCCACAAGGATCACGTCGTAACCCGCTGCCTCGACCAGGATCATCGTCTCTCGTGTTGCCTTCGCGACGCCACCGAGTGTGCCCGCAGTCGGGGACGGACGGATGTAGGCATCACGTTCGAGCGACAGTCGGGCCATCCGCGTCTTATCGCCGAGAATCGACCCACCGGTACGCGTCGATGAAGGGTCGACTGCCAGCACCGCGACCTTGTGCCCCTTCTCGAGCAAATACATGCCGAGCGCGTCGATGAACGTGGATTTGCCCACCCCGGGAACACCGGTTATGCCGACGCGGTAGGCACTGCCCGCGCCGGGCAGCAGTTTCAGCAGTATCTGCTGGGCGACGTCACGATGGTCTTTGCGTGTCGATTCGACGAGCGTGATGGCCCGTGCGAGATCCGCGCGGCGGTTCTCCTGGACCGCCGTCGCGATCGCTTCTGCATCCATCGTCAGGCGGTCTCACCTAGGTCGTGGCCGAGGCGGTCAGCAAGGGTACGCAGCAAGCCGGACGCGGCGTCAGCGATCACGGTTCCCGGCGGGAAGATCGCCGATGCGCCGGCTGCGTAAAGCTCATCGAAATCACCGGGCGGGATCACACCGCCAACGACGATCATGATGTCGGGGCGACCGGCCTCAGCGAGCGCGTCGCGCAGGGCAGGCACAAGGGTGAGGTGGCCGGCTGCCAGCGAGGAGACACCCACGACATGCACGTCGTTGTCGGCAGCTTGCTGTGCCACCTCATCGGGCGTCTGGAACAGGGGTCCCACGTCGACATCGAAACCGATATCGGCGAACGCCGTCGCGATGACTTTCTGGCCGCGATCGTGCCCGTCCTGGCCCATTTTCGCCACGAGTACGCGTGGGCGGCGACCTTCCTCCTCGGCGAAACGCTGCACGAGTTCGGTGGCTTTAGCGACGTTGCTCACGGATCCCGCCTCGTCCTTGTAAACACCGCTGAGAGTTCGGATCTCGGCTTGATGACGGCCGTACACCTTCTCGAGTGCATCGGAGATTTCCCCCACTGTCGCTTTCGCACGCGCGGCGTCGATCGCGAGCGCAAGGAGATTATGCTCCAGACCCGGCGCCGGATTGGCGGCGGCTTGAGTCAGCTTCTCAAGGGCTTCGCGGACTGCCGTCGCGTCGCGGTCTGCGCGCAAACGCTCGAGCTTCTCGAGTTGTTCACGCCGGACACGAGAGTTCTCCACCTTGAGAACTTCAATCGGGTGGTCGTCGTCCACCTGATATTTGTTGACGCCGATAACCGGCTGCCGACCCGAATCAATGCGCGCCTGGGTACGTGCCGCGGCTTCTTCAATTCGCAGCTTCGGTATGCCGTCGCTGATAGCTTGCGCCATGCCCCCGTGCTCACGTACCTCGTCGATGTGGGCCCGTGCCCGTTTCACCAGTTCGTGAGTCAGGGTCTCGACGTAGTACGAGCCGCCCCACGGATCGATCGGCCGAGTCGTTCCGGATTCCTGCTGCAACAGCAGCTGCGTGTTGCGCGCGATGCGGGCGGAGAAGTCGGTGGGCAGCGCCAGCGCCTCGTCGAGCGCGTTCGTGTGCAGAGACTGCGTATGTCCCTGGGTGGCTGCCATCGCCTCGACACACGTGCGAGCGACGTTGTTGAACACGTCCTGAGCGGTCAAAGACCAGCCTGACGTCTGCGAATGCGTTCGCAGCGAACACGACTTCGGGTTCTTCGGATCGAACGAACTGACTAGTTCGCTCCACAACAAACGTCCCGCGCGAAGCTTGGCGACCTCCATAAAGAAGTTCATGCCAATGCCCCAGAAGAACGACAGGCGGGGCGCGAACGCATCAATGTCGAGACCAGCTTCAAGGCCAGCCTTGATGTATTCGACTCCGTCGGCGAGAGTGTATGCGAGCTCGAGATCTGCTGTCGCACCAGCTTCCTGGATGTGATAGCCCGAAATGGATATGGAGTTGAACTTCGGCATCTTCGTGCTTGTAAAGGAGAAGATGTCCGAAATGACACGCATCGACGATTTCGGCGGATAAATGTAGGTGTTACGGACCATGAATTCTTTGAGGATGTCGTTCTGGATGGTCCCGGACAGTTTCTCTGCTGGCACCCCCTGTTCCTCAGCTGCCACGACATAAAGCGCGAGGATCGGCAGAACCGCACCATTCATGGTCATCGACACAGATACGGCGCCCAGGTCGATACCGTCGAACAACTGCCGCATGTCGAGAATCGAGTCGATCGCGACGCCTGCCATTCCGACGTCGCCCTGAACGCGCGGATGGTCGGAGTCATAACCCCGGTGCGTCGCGAGATCGAACGCTACAGAAAGGCCCTTCTGGCCTGCCGCAAGGTTGCGTCGGTAGAACGCGTTCGATTCCGCGGCGGTCGAAAAGCCCGCGTACTGGCGGATCGTCCACGGCTGATTGACGTACATCGTGGGGTATGGCCCCCGGATGAATGGCGCCGCGCCCGGAACGCTTTCAAGCGGGTACCCCTCAGCAACGGCCCTGTCGCGGTCCGATGACGTGAACAAGGGCCGAACGTCGATGCCCTCTGGGGTGTGCCACACGACGTCTTCAACCGCGTAATTGTTCGCTTGCGCGGCTGCGGCCTCATGGGCACGCGCTTCCTCCTCGGTGGGAGGAGCCTGGTGGTCAGCTCCTGCGGCCACGAAGGGGATATCAGCGAACCTCGGAATCTTGCGGTCCCGCTGCTGACCCGCTGTCTGCGTCCTGTCGGCTGATTCAGTGGTCACCGGACCCCCAGAGTGTCAAGCAGTTCCGCAAGTGCGGCGACCGCATCAATTCCCGCCCCCAGATATGCATCAGGGCTCACGTCCGTATTTTCGTCCGGATACGCGGACTGAGGTCCCGCGAGCATCACGCTCGTCATGCCCGCTTCCCGCAGCGCACGCACCGCGTCGGGCGCCTCCTGGGCATAGCGTTTGTCAGTGCCACAGATGACTGCCACCCGGGTTCCCGACTGCCGTGCGGCATCGGCAAGACCGGACGACTCGACAGCGCCAGGGTTGACTGCCTCGATACCGCCCGATCCGAGCAGGTTCGCGATAAATGTCGTCCGGATGTTGTGCTCTGCCAGCGGACCGAGCGGCGCCAGAAACACTGTGGGACGCGATCCGTTATCGGCAAGATGAAGATCAGAACGATTCCTCAGCTTCTCAAACGGCTCGGCGTACCGAAAGACACGACCGGCGGCGAGACGATCAGGCACTGTGCCGTCCGGGCCAACGGGCAACGGCTTCTCCGCCGAGTCAGGAAACTCGTTCACACCGGTGAGCTTGATCTTCCGGCGGGAAATCTCCGTCTCGCGGTGTGCGCGGACCTCCTCGATCTTTCCGCACAGCCAGCCCGACTCCACTGTGGCGGAGAAGCCGCCCGCCCCATCAATGCTCTGGAGCACAGCCCAGGCCGCGTGAGCAAGGTCGGAGGTGAGCTTCTCGACGTACCACGAGCCGCCCGCCGGGTCCAGCACCCTGCCGAGGTTCGATTCCTCGATGAGAAGCAACTGCGTATTACGCGCGATGCGCTGGGAAAAGCTGTCCGCCACACCGAGGGCACCAGCGGGCAGCGCCGCGTCGAACGGCAGCACCGTTACCGTGTCCGCACCACCAACACCTGCGCCGAAGGCCGCCACAGTGGTGCGCAGCATATTCACCCATGGGTCGCGTTGGGTCATCATCGCCGATGACGTCACCGCGTGCTGCGGAGCGGCGCCCGCGTCGCGAGCCCCAAGCACATCAGCGACCCGCGCCCACACCTGCCGGGCAGCGCGGAACTTAGCGGTGCTCTGGAATTGGTCATCAGTGGCGGCGAAACGGAACTCGATCTGCCCCAATGCGTGGTCAATGCTGAGGCCAGCTTCGAGCATCGCCTCCACATACTCAACGCCCGCGGCACACGCCGCACCGATTTCTTGCGCGTCGCTGCTGCCCGCGTCATGGAAGACAGTCGCATCGACCATCAGCGCACGGATCGTCTCCTCGCGATTCACCGCCGTCGCTGCCAGCCTGACCGCTCCCGGCAGGTCGACACTCCGCAACTTCGCGGTGTCACCGAGCGGGCTGTAATTGTTCGCGAAGAGCGTCGTAAGTGGCGCGGCGCCGAGTCCAATGGAAACGCGAGAACGGTCAGTGACGCCGTCACCCTCGCGTGCTCGTGCATCGAGCAGGGCAAGCACCGCGTTAGCTGCCGCCCCGGCCTGATCGCCCGCGTCCAATGTGAGTGGAGCGAGATCGAGCAGCACGCCCTTGAGTGCACGATCGATCGCTTCGACGGGCAGATTGTCGCCGCCCACTGCCAGCCACAACGCAGACGTGCCGCTCTCAAGCGCGGCAAGGATGCTCTCGTTGACGGCCTCCGGATCCCGTTCGTTTACCCCGAACCGCGCCATGACAGACCACCCACGGTTCACGTCGCGTAGGGGATCACCACCGCGGGTGAAGGGGAACTGGCCTGGCAGCGGCTGCTCGGGTACGTCATCCGCGCTCGTATAGAGGGGGCGGATCGTGACGCCGTCCTCGGTTCTGATAGCCAGGAGATCTTCCGGACGTTCACCCAGTTCGTCAGGACTCACTCGGCGCGATTTGGCCAGCACGCCCGCGACTGACCGGCGCCATGCCTCGATATCGGGGCCCACACCCGGCTCAGCTTCCACTGTTCGGTCGACCGTCATTCGAATGAGTTTAGTGTGCGACATGAACCGTCAGTGCCCCGCCTCCCAACAAAGCGGCGGCAGAGATGCACGTCACAATGCAAAATCCGCTCGTTGTATGTGACATTTGCCCGCTTTGTTTCTACGTCAGAAGAATGCACCGTAGTCTTTTCATTCGTGACTACCGACCCGCCCATCGCACCCCCCAACGCGTCTCGGGGAATCCGGCGCGCTGCGTCCGTAGTCGCGGAGTCACTCACCGCCGTCGCGTCGAAAACGGCCCGATCGGCACGTTCGCTCTCCCGCACACGCCTACTCGGCGCGCTCATGCTGATTGTTACCTGCGCAGCCGTCCTCGTCTGGGTACCGATACCGACAGTGACTGAGTTGCGTGAGTGGGCAGCCGAGTTCGGGCCAATCTTCCCGATCCTCTTCTTTGTGGCAAACGTGCTAGTCACCTTGTTCCCCATTCCCCGCACCATGTTCACCGTGACTGGTGGCCTGCTGTTCGGCGTCCTTCCGGGCATCATGATCGCGATCGGAGCGGGGACGCTCAGCGCCGTCATCGCGCTCCTGCTCGTGCGCGTACTCGGGCGAGACTTCGTCCACGCCCGAATCACCGCCCCAACCTTCCACGAAGTCAATGCGCGCCTGGCGCGGCGCGGGTGGCTCGCCGTCGCATCGCTACGACTGATCGCGCCAATTCCGTTCTCCGTCGTCAACTACTGCTGCGCCCTCTCGTCCGTCCGCGTCTTCCCCTTCGCGGTCGCGACGTTCTTCGGGATGATGCCCGGCACTGTGGGTGTAATCCTCCTCGCCGACGCAGTTACGGGCGAAACCGATCCGCGACTGGCCCTGCTTTCCGGCGCGCTGCTGGGCATCGGCGTCATCGGCCTCATCGCCGACAGCAAACTCGGCGCGCGTGAGGCACTGCACCTTCAGCCACACGACCCCGTCGCCGACGCGGCACACTAAGATCAAGTCGGGAGTATTGACGCAGTCATCGGGAGGCTATGCCGTGTTCGTCATGACAGTCGACCAGCGGCGCAGCCGCCGTGACATTGATCGAGTCGACGCTGTCCTGACTGAACTCAATCAGAAGGTGCTGGTCCGTCCGTTCGAACGCACAGCGGGAGATGAACTGCAGGGCGTTATCAACGGAGCAGAGGCTGTGGTCGAAGCAGCACTAGATCTCATTCGTGACGGCCATTGGAGCATCGGGATCGGGATCGGCACGGTACGCGAACCCCTGCCGCAAGCAACACGCGCCGGCCACGGGCCCGCTTTTGAAGCCGCGCGCGACGCAGTGACGAGGGCAAAGAACTCCCTCGCGGGCCTCGCGGTGGCGGGGCCTGTCGCCGAAACGGCAGCGCGAGCGGAGACCGCACTCTCCCTGCTCGGAATACTCGTGTCCCGGCGCTCCCAGCAGGGACATGAAGCGGTGGAACTGATGGCGCAAGGTATGACCCAAGCGGAAGCCGCCGCGCGGCTGGGAGTCAGCAAACAAGCAGTCTCTCAGCGCCTAGCTGCCGCCTCGTGGCACGTCGAGCGGCCCGCGCGCGACCTCGCTGTCCATCTCCTGGAGATTGCGGATACAGGAGGCCAGGAAGAGTGATAGCGCTCGCGATCGCGTTCCTCGTACTCGCTCTCATCATCGCGCTCATCCCGCCTGCCGCTCAGTTGCCGCAGCGCGCCGAACTGCCAGCGTGGGTACACGCAGGTTCAGCACTGCTCGCCCTGGGTGCCGCCGCGCTGGCGGGCGCGGCCGCCGCCCAACCCGTGCCAGCTGTGCAAGTCGCCGTACTGGTCATCGCCGTTGCGGTCGCCGCGGTGGGCGGTTCACCAGTGGTCCTCGGCGCATTCAGCCTCGCCCACCGAGAAGCCGCGCGTGAAAGACGGAGCCACCACCGCTCGCAGCAGCGGGAGACTCGCGATTCAGACAGCTCTGTACGGGAAGATCCAAAACCTACTACCGCGACCGAGGACGATTCCGATACCCCGGGGCCACTTCGTGGCGGGTTTACAATCGGCATTCTTGAACGCGTAGCCGTCGCAGTCTCCATACTCACCGCGTGGCCACAAGGAATTGCCATCGTCATGGCTGTCAAGGGCCTCGCTCGTTATCCGGAACTCCGGAATCCCGATGCCTCGGAGCAATTCATCATCGGCACTGCGACGAGTGTTCTGTGGGCTGCGGCTGCCAGCGGTACGGCATTCCTCATCGTCACCTGAGATCTCGTCAAACTCATCGGGCCGTGATCATCTCAGGAGTAACGTCGTAGCTGGACCGGCGAGGGTATCGCGCGGCTGCACAAAGCACTCAGAGAGTCGGCGGAAGCGAGAATCCATGAGCGCACCGAACAGTGTTGGCGGGCAAGAATCGCATCGACCTCTTCCGTCTCATGTGCATATCCTGATCGCTGGTGCTGGATTCTCCGGCCTCGGTGCAGCAATTCGGCTCGGTCAATCGGGCATGAACGACTACGTGGTCGTGGAGAAAGCCGCTGACGTTGGGGGGACGTGGGAGGCTAATTCGTACCCTGGCTGCGCGTGCGATGTGCCTTCCGTGCTGTATTCCTACTCGTTCGCGCGGAACCCCCACTGGAGCAGCACATTCTCCCCGCAGCCCGAGATCTACGCTTACTTGCAGCGCACGGCGCGCGAGTTCGGAGTTATGCCGAAGGTGCACCTCCGCACCGAACTGCTCGACGCCTACTGGGACGATGCAGCGAAACGCTGGCAGATCACCACTGACCGCGGTTCGCTCAGCGCCACAATCTTCATCAACGCCACCGGCCCGCTTTCTGATGTCGCGATCCCCGAGATTCCAGGGCAAGAAGCCTTCGTCGGCAACGCTTTTCATTCGGCACGGTGGGACCACGGGTACGACATCGCCGGTAAACGGGTAGCTATCATCGGCACCGGTGCCTCCGCGATCCAGTTCGTTCCAGAGATCCAGCCACTGGTCGAACACTTCGTGCTGTTCCAGCGCACCGCGCCGTGGATCTTGCCGCGTCGCGACCGAACCTACACCAAACTTGAGAAACGACTGTTTCGCCACGTTCCTTTTTTGCAGCGCCTGGCGCGCTATATCACCTACTGGTACAGGGAAAGCTACGTCATAGGCTTCACCCGGATAAGGTCCGCCCTTCGCATTGCCGAAACTGTCGGGCGTTACAACATTCGGCGCCAGATCAAAGACCGGGAGCTGCGCAAGAAGGTAGCCCCGACCTTCCAGCTCGGCTGCAAACGTGTCCTCATGTCGAACACGTATTACCGGGCGCTGGACCAGGGTAACGCCGACGTCAATACAACGGGAATTGCCCAGATCACCGAAAACTCGGTGATAGCCAAAGATGGCACAGAATATCCGGTTGATTGCATAATTTACGGAACCGGCTTCCATGTCAGCGACGCCGCTATCGCGAAGAACGTTAAAGGACGATCAGGTCGCACACTTGATGAGGTGTGGAAAGGCAGCCCTGAAGCATACCTGGGGATTACCGTTGCGGACTTTCCCAACTATTTCCACATGGTTGGCCCCAACACTGGCCTTGGCCACAGCTCCATCGTTTTCATTATCGAAGCGCAATTACGCTATATCATCGATGCCATCGCGCAACTTGGCAAAAGAAAACTCGCCGCGATTGAACCCATGCCGCAAGCCCAGCGGGAATGGGTCGATTTTGTCCAGGAAAAGTCACAAGGCACAGTGTGGCTGGCGGGCGGGTGCGATAGCTGGTACATCGACGAAATGGGCCGCAACTCGACACTGTGGCCTGGCTTCACTTTCACCTACCGGAAGCTGACGGCCAAAGCTGATCCGGAACACCATATTGCGGTGGCCGAAGTATAGATAAAAATAGTGAAGCTTTTACCTCCCTGACGGGGGCAAAAGCTTCACTACTGGCGTGGCCCGGAGCGGCCTACTGCTCCGGTGCTGAACTCGGTGGGATCATGCCCGGCACGCCACCAGACAGCTCCGACAAACCTATCTCGACTGGCTTCTGTGCTTCCGCTTCGGCGGCCTGTACAGCCGCGGTGATCGCCGGGTCGGTGCTGATGTCGAACCAGTCCTCGATGTCGTCGGGGTCGTCCTCGGGACGTGGGAGGTCGCTGTCCGCTTCACTCGGCTCGAACCGGAACACACCGTCCTGTCCTGGCGTGCCGAGCTGCTTCGCGAAGCCCTGCAGCGCAGCGTTGTAGTCGCTGGGAACGACCCATACCTTGTTCGCGTCACCCTTAGCCATCTCGGGCAGGGTCTGTAGGTACCGGTAGGCAAGCAGCTCTGGAGTTGGTCTGCCCTTCTTGATGGCGGCGAAAGTCTTCTCGATCGCCTTGGCCTCGCCCTGTGCCCGCAGGTACGCAGCCGCCCGGTCACCCCGGGCCCGCAGGATCGCGGATTGCCGTTCACCTTCTGCGTCGAGGATCGTCGCCTGCTTCGCACCTTCTGCCTGCAAAATCCGGCTCTGCTTTTCACCTTCGGCAGAACGGATTGCGGACTCCCTCTGCCCCTCGGCGGTCAGAATCATCGCCCGCTTCTCGCGATCCGCCTTCATCTGCTTCTCCATCGATTCCTGAACCGACGGCGGCGGGTCGATCGAGCGGAGTTCCACGCCACCGATCTTCAGGCCCCAGTTAGATGTTTTCTCGTCCAATGCGCCACTGAGCTGCTGGTTGATCGCATCGCGAGATGTCAGTGTCTGTTCAAGCGTCATGCCGCCCACAACGTTGCGCAGCGTGGTCACGGTCAGCTGCTCAACACCGCCGATGTAATTGTTGATGCCATACACCGCGGCTCGCGGCTCCGTCACACGGAAATAGACAACCGTATCGATCATCAGCCGCAAATTGTCCTTCGTGATCGCGGCCTGCGGCGGAAAAGACACCACTTGCTCACGCGTATCCACGCGGGACCGGACCCGATCAGCGAATGGGATGAGAAAGTTAAGTCCAGATACCGTTCGCGTGTATTTGCCGAAGCGCTCAATGACCGCCGCCTCCGCCTGCGGAATCAGCACGACCGACTTTGCGAGTATCACAACGGCGAGCAGTATGAGTACTGCAACAACAACGAGAACTTCCATCAGGGCTGCCTCCAGACGATGGCTGTCGAGCCATCAATGTGTGCCACGGTCACCGATGTACCCTCAGGGTACTTTTCCGTAATGTCGAGTGGGCGTGCCGTCCAGAGCTCCCCCATGAGCTTGATCTGACCCTGTTCGCCGGTAATCTCTCGTGTCACTACCGCGGTACGGCCTTCCAGTTCCGCGACGGTGCCCTCGATCGCCGGGTTGGTGTGAAGCTTCCTTAACAGGATCGGCCGCACACCGACAAGCAGCGCAACCGACATCACCAAGAAGAAGAGCGCGTCCACCCAGACCGGAAAATCGAAAATCCAGCTGAATCCTGCTGTCGCGAGCGCCGAACCGGCAAGCATCAGCAGAAAGAACTCACCGACTAGAAGCTCAGCGACAGCAAGAAGCACTGCGCCTACAAACCACAGAATCGCTGCCACGCCTCCATCTAAGTCGCGTTTACCGATTCCGGCAACCGCGCCCGTATGACGTCGGCAAATATTCGCGAACAATTACGTGCGCACGCGCCTATTCGGGTTCTGTAACGAAGTCCACAAGCCTCTCCACTGCCCCAATCAGATCGGATTCGAGATCACGAAAGCTCGATACTGAATTTCGCACATGCCGCCACCCGTCTTGCGGTGTTCCCCAGCCGAGAGCGTCACATACCCCGGTTTTCCAGTCCTGCCCCATCGGGACCTTGGGCCACGCCGCGATTCCCACCGCTTGAGGCCGGACCGCCTCCCAAATGTCCACATATGGATGACCTGTGACCATCACGTACGGTCCAAGACTCTGTGTGAGACGCGACTCCTTCGAACCGGCTACCAAGTGATCAACGAGCACACCCACTTTGCTGCCTGGCCCCAGATCGAAATGGGCAAGCTTCTCGCCGAGATTATCGAGACCGTCGAGAGGCTCAACGACGACGCCCTCCACCCGCAGATCGTGCCCCCACACACGCTCGACAAGTTCGGCGTCATGCACGCCCTCTACCCAGATCCGGCTCGCGCGGGCGGTTCGCGCACGCACATCAGCTACACGCACCGAACCGGACGCCGACTTTCGCGGTGCCGCAGCAGCGCGGACTGCGGGTTTCGTCAGCGTTACCCGTCGCCCTTCGAGAAGGAACCCGCCTTCGCGCAGGCGGAAAAGCCGCGTGCATCGTGACGCGTCTTCTAACCGCACGAAGTCGCCATCGTAGGTGCGCTCGAACCCGAGGATCGCCCCGCAGTAGCCCGACACGGCGTCTTCCACCACCATGCCGTGCTCCGCGGCTATTGCCGGATACGACTTTCGCTGCGACCGTGAATGGCCCGAAAGGATGTCCCCTGAATACCTGTCATCCACCACGGCGGAAACCTTATGAGCTAGACCGAGGTACCGATAGCAGCCACGCCGATCTATGCTGGTCTGTCATGTCGACTCCGAGCGCCACTCTCACAGTCTGGGGCAGTTCCTGGCTGGCCGGGCGCGCCGCGCCCGACGACGTGATCGACGCGCTGCGCCAGTGGGCGCCACTCCACGTCGTGGTTTCCGGCGATCGCGTGGCCAGCGGCGGCGTTGACCCGCACTGGTTCTCGGAATCGGATGGCACCGCCGCTCACCTCCTGCGCCTTCTCCGGTCCGGAGCCGCAGCGGCACAATCGTTCCGGCTGGTGCTTCCCGCACCGGGTGACTTTCGTGGTGTCCCGCTCGGATCGCCCTTCGCCACGGCAGCGGCAGGAGCGGGCGAAGGGGTCATCCTCGCAGGTGCTACCGACGTTATCGGTCTCGTTCCAGCACCTGAAGGCGCCGAAGCGCTGCGCTGGTCCGTGTACAGCCTCCCCTGTCCCGGAACCGAACCCGATTATCCTGCGCTTGGTGATGCGGAACTCATGCTCCGGGAGGCCACCAGGGAAGCCGCGACGGCGCTGGCGAAACTCGAATTCATCGACACGTCGGGTGGACAGGATGTGCGTCCGATGATCGTCGAAGCGCTCGCCGATCTCTCGGCTGTCCGCTACCCCGACAGCATCCCGCCGCGCGCCGCACGCGTCTTCGACGCGGCAAACGAGATTGATGCAATCCTGACGGTCGCCGACCAGCATGGGCCGATCGGCGCGATCTCCGCGGCGCAGGCCGAAAACCGGGAGTCGCTCCTACGCCCGTTGCGCACCGCAGTCCGTGAAGCCCGCCTCGCGGCGGTTCACGCTTGCGTCGCCGAAACCCGCCGACGGACCTGACAACAGCCTGGCAGGCAGGGTGAGCCGTTCACCGCCGTGCCCCTCGAAGGCTCCGTGCCGAGGCGGCGCGGTACAGCCAGGCCGATTGCCTCGCTTACGAGTTCCACCACCAGTTTCGCGAATCGCGGATCTGTGCCGGGTGTCGCAGCGCGCGCGAAACCCATGCCGAGTTCGGCGGCCTTCTCCTTCGCCTCAGTGTCGAGGTCCCACACGACCTCGAGGTGATCGGACACGAAACCCACCGGACAGACGATGACCGCCTTCTCCCCCGCTTCAGCAAGGGACTCAAGGTGGTCGCAGATATCGGGCTCAAGCCAAGGAATGTGCGCTGGACCAGAACGCGACTGCCACACCACGTCGTACTCGTCGACCCCCGATGCTTCAGCGCAGAGCCTCGCCGCCTCACGAACTTGACGGCTATACAGGTGGCCGCCCTCGCTCGGTACCCCGGCCGACTCATCCGCGGCGACAGGTATCGAGTGAGCCGTGAACACCAGCCTCGCGCCGTTCCGCAGCGATGGTGGCAACTCGTCCCGCGCCCTGCGTATCGCGTCGGCGAACGCATCAACCAGTAGCGGATGATCAAAATAGTGCCGCATTTTCACCAACTCTGGAGCGTTCCGCGCTTCATTTCCGTTCTCCGCGACGGACGCCCTGGCGCGCGCGATGTCTTCGTGGTACTGACGGCACCCCGAGTATCCACCCCACGCTGATGTAGGGAAGACCAAGGCACGATCGACGCCCGCGTCCGCCATCTCCTCGACAGTGTCCTCAGCCAGCGGATGCCAATTCCGATTGCCGAAATACACTGGCAGATCGAGGCCCGCGGCATCGAGTTCCTTCTTGACCGCTGCGATGATCTGCCTATTCAGCTCATTGATCGGAGAGACGCCACCGAAGTGCAGATAGTGCTGCTCCACCTCATCTAGGCGGGCGGAAGGTACATTTCGGCCACGTGTGACGTTCTCCAGAAAGGGCCGCACATCGCTCGGCTTCTCCGGGCCGCCGAAAGACAGCAGCAACAACGCGTCATATCCACCAGAGCTCATGACGTTCAGAATGCCTGCGTACTGGTACCGCCGTCGACATAGATCACGGTTCCGGTGGTTTTCGGCAGCCAGTCCGACAACACGGCGCATACCGTTTGCGCCACCGGCGTCGGGTCGTCAACATCCCAACCCAGTGGCGCGCGCTCTTCCCACTTCTCGTTCATGCGCTGCAACTCTTCACCCGCGCCTGTCGCGGCGCCCGCGATCGCTTTGGCCGCGAGGGTTCGGATGGGTCCCGCAGCCACGAGGTTGGACCGGATTCCAAGCGCGCCGGCTTCGCGGGCCACATATCGGTTAATTGACTCCAGCGCCGCCTTCGACACGCCCATCCAGTTGTAGAACGGCATGGCGGCGCGTGGATCGAAATCCATCCCCACGATCGATCCGCCCGCGGACATCAGAGGCAGGGCTGCCTTCGCTAACGAGGCGTACGAGTAAGCAGACACTTCCATTGCGACAGCCACATCGCTCCACGGCGCATCAAGAAAGGGACTGCCAAGGCACGAAGGTGGCGCGAAACCGATCGAGTGCACCACCCCGTCGATTCCGTCCACGTGTTCGCGCACGCGCTCAGCGAGCGTGTTGAGGTGCTCTTGGTTCTGCACATCGAGTTCCACGACGGGAGCCTCAGCGGGCAGACGCTTCGCGATCCGCTCGATCAGCCTCATCCGCGCGAAACCGGTGAGGACTACCTGGGCCCCTTGCTCCTGGGCCGTCTTCGCGACGTGAAAAGCGATAGACGCGTCCGTGATGACACCGGTGATGAGGAGTCGTTTCCCCGCGAGCAGACCGCTCACTTATCTACCTCCGTGTTGTGTGACTGCCAGAACCTTGCCAGAACCCCGCCCAGTCGAGGTGCGAATCAGTGCCCCATCCCGAGACCACCGTCAACTGGAATGACAGCACCCGTGACATAGCGGGAATCGTCGGACGCGAGCCAACTGATGACCGCGGCGACCTCTTCCGGCTTGCCAGCACGCCCCGCCGGTAC
This sequence comes from Hoyosella subflava DQS3-9A1, assembly GCF_000214175.1. Classification (NCBI taxonomy): domain Bacteria; kingdom Bacillati; phylum Actinomycetota; class Actinomycetes; order Mycobacteriales; family Hoyosellaceae; genus Hoyosella; species Hoyosella subflava. The sequence goes on along the minus strand of NC_015564.1, from coordinate 1,994,557 downwards.
CGCACCCACAATCATCTTCTTGTGGTCATCAGCCAGGTCCGCGGTCATGTCGGTTTCGATGAAGCCGGGCGCGACGACATTCGCAGTAATCGATCGGGATCCGAGTTCCCTCGTGAGGGACCGTGCCATTCCGACCAGCCCCGCTTTGGACGACGAATAGTTGATCTGGCCAGGTCCGCCGGCAAGGCCGACTACCGAGCCGAGAAAAATGAAACGGCCGAACCTGGCTCGAAGCATGGCGCGGGTCGCGCGTTTCGCTACCCGGAACGACCCAGTCAGGTTGGCATCGAGTACACGTTCGAACTGTTCGTCGCTCATTCGCATCAGCAAAGTGTCGTCGGTGATTCCAGCATTCGCGACCAGAACCTCGACCGGTCCCTGATGCGCCTCGACCTCGCTGAACGCCGCATCGACTGATGCGGAGTCCGTGACGTCACACTTGACACCGAAGAGGCCATCCGGAACGCCGGAGCCGCGATGCGTGACTGCCACCTTGTGCCCGTCGGCGACCAGCCTGCGAGCTATCGCAAGACCGATGCCACGGTTGCCACCGGTGACCAGAACAGAGCGAGAGGTAAAACCTGCAGCTTCGTCGGTAGGCATGGCTGTCAACTTATCTGGTGAGGGCAGCAGGTTCGACACCGGATGGCGGTTCAGTACAAATCGTGATCGTCGGCCAGTGGCTTTATGGGATGCGGCGACTGATCAGCAACGCAGCCCCACCTGCTGCCGCAATTACTATCGTCCCGAGAATCAACCAGGGCTGACTCGCGTCACCCCGGACGATTTCGTACCCAATCTGGGACTCAAGCGTCTCGTAGACGGCCTCGAGTTCGTCCTGGCTCGCCGCCGTGTAGAACTCGCCGTCAGAAATGTCCGCTATCTCACGCATTGCTGGCTCATCGATGGGGACGGGGATTGTTTGCCCCTCGATGGTGACCGTGCCCAGCATGGTGCCAAACGATATTGTCGACACCGGAATTCCCCGGTCTGCAGCGAGACGCGCGGCAGTGAATCCACCTCGCGGCGCATCCATTTCGCGTGGGACAGTCTGCTTTCCGTCGGAGAGAAGGACCACATGAGCCGGCGGGGGCTCTTCCCCGGCTGGCACTATGGCGGCTAGTGAATCTATCGCCTGCAGTGCTGTGAAGATAGCTTCGCCTGTCGCTGTGCGCTCAGCGAGTTGCAGGCGGTCTATCGCAGAGGTGACGGGCGACCTATCCGTCGTCGGTGGGACCAGCACGGACGCGGTTCCGGCGTAACTCACAAGCCCCAGGTTCAGCCCTGGGGGCAGACCCTCCGCAAAACTCTTCGCCGCCTCTTGCGCAGCGATCAGCCTGGACGGGAGCACGTCCGTCGCCTCCATCGACAGCGAGACGTCGATGGCGAGAATGACAGTCGCCCGATCTCGTGGTTCACGCTGCTCTTTGGTGGGCGACGCCAGCGCCACGGTGAGCATTGCAAGCCCCACCAGAAGCAAAACTGCAGGAACGTGCCGTTCCGCTCGCGGCCGTCGCGGCGCAACTTTTTCGAGAAGCGCCAGGTTGGTGAACCGCATCACGTTTCGCTGCCGCAGCCGCTGCGCGATAACGTACCCGCCAGTGAGGGCCACGATCACGAGCAGGAACAGCAACCACCAGGGGCTCGCGAAATCCGACACACTCATCGTCCAGCTCCAGCACGAATACCGGCCGACACGCTGAGCCTGGAACGTCGCGACACGACGAAACGCACGATGTCGGCAATCCAGTCATGGTCAGTGCGAAGGGAAAGCAGAGGCGAACCGCACCGCCGCAACACCGCTGCAACGTCGTCGCGGTGCTGCTCAGCGGCAGCCGCGAAATCGTTCCTCAGTTTCCTCGTTGTTTTTACTTCCTTCGTGGCGCCCGACTCAGGGTCCTGCAGGGTTACCAGTCCCACATCGGGCAGTTCCAGGTCACGCGGGTCCAGCACTTCCACGGCGAGCAGGTCATGACGACCTGAAACAGCGCGCAGCGAACGCTCCCAGTCGATGGGGCCGAGGAAGTCACTGATAATCACCGCGAGTCCACGGCGCCGCTGCGGTCGGCGCAGCGCATCGATGGCAGCATCGAGGCTGCCGCGAGTGCCGGAGGCGGCGCGCGGCGTCGTCGCGATCTTCCGGAGCAGTGTCTGCCTGTGATGCATGCCTGAACCTGCAGGCACACGGATCGTATCGGCACCAGTCGCGACGATAGCGCCGATGCGATTCCCGCCGCCTCCAGTGAGGTAGGTGATTGCCGCACACGCCGCCACCGCCAAGTCCCGCTTGTCGCTGTCCGCAGTGCCGAAGTCGAGGCTCGCCGACAGGTCGAGCACAATCCACGTTTCGAGTTCACGATCGGCAATCGTCTGGCGAACATGCGGGTGTGTCGTCCGGGCGGTCACCGACCAGTCCATCTGGCGGACGTCGTCGCCAGGCTGGTACATTCGCGCGTCACCGGGCTCGGAACCTGGACCGGGAATCAAACCCAGATGGTCGCCGTGGAGGACACCATCCAGCTTGCGGCGGACGGTGAGTTCCAGAGTGCGCAACGCCGCAGCGAGCTGTGGATCGCGCAGTTCACCGCTGGCAAATGAGGGCGGTGCGGGGTGCCGCCGCTTCTCAGGAGGACCGCCCGCCCGGGCGTCGCCTTGCTGCATCATCATTCCGCGTCACCGAGGTGACTGCGGTGCTGCACCCACGGGCTGTGCGGTCACTTGTGGCAAGCCCACCGTCCGCAGCACACGGTCGATAATGGAATCGGGGGTGATCTCGTCCGCCATCGCGTCATAGCTGAGCACGAGACGATGCCTGAGCACATCCGGGATGATTTCGACGACATCCTGGGGCACGACGTAATCCCGCCCCCGCATGAGCGCTAGGGCACGGCCCGCGGCGATGATACCGAGCGTCGCACGCGGTGAAGCGCCGTACGCGAGCCAGCCCGCCACATCATCCATACCGAACTTTGCAGGGTCACGCGTGGCTGTGATGACTCGCACAACATAATCAATGAGCGCATGGTGCACGAAGACGTTGCTCGCGGTGCGCTGCAAGCGAATAACCTCGGAAGAGTCCAGAATCCGGCGCGCCTCCGGCGGCGTCACACCCATCCGGTAGACGATCTCGCGTTCTTCAGCCATCGAGGGGTAATCGACCAGCACTTTGAAGAGAAAGCGATCTCGCTGTGCTTCTGGGAGCGGATAGACGCCTTCACTTTCGATTGGGTTCTGCGTCGCAAGGACGAGGAATGGATCCGGTACTGGATAGCTCTTGCCGCCAATAGACACGTGGCGTTCAGCCATCACCTCGAGTAGAGCGGACTGAACCTTCGCGGGGGCGCGGTTGATCTCGTCCGCAAGGACGAAGTTCGCAACAACCGGGCCGAGTTCGGTATCGAACTGCTCTCGGCCCTGCCGGTAGATACGAGTACCAATCAAGTCGGTCGGCACTAGGTCTGGCGTGAACTGGACGCGCGAGAAGCTACCACCTATCACCTGCGCCAGCGTCGACACGGCAAGCGTCTTAGCCACACCGGGAACACCCTCGAGCAGGACGTGACCTCTAGCCAGCATCCCTGCCAGCAGCCGCTCTACCAGAGCATCCTGACCCACGATGACGCGTTTCACTTCGTGCGCGGTGCGTTCGAGCAGCTTTGCATCGTCTTCCAGCGTCGCTGACGGCGGGAGCTGCCCGGGCCGCGACGACCCGGGACCGACATAGCCGGTTCCGTCGCCGGCTGGATTGCCCTGTTCTCCTGTGCGCTCGAACGTCACTCTGTAGACCACCGTTACATGCCAGGGCCGGAATTCTGCCGGCCAATGTCAGTACCTGGTCCACTATTCCAGGTTCCGCCGGACTCTGCCGGAACCTCCCGTCACAGAGGTCAGATCATGCGGACAGCGAACGGCTGAATACCACTCCAGCGGACTGCTACGACCCGGACTGTTGCACCGGAGAACGGCGCCTCAACCATCTGACCGTTGCCGATGTACAGCGACACATGCTGGCTGCCTCCCGCACCCCAGAACAACATGTCGCCACGCTCCATCTGGGCGACCGGAACCTTGGTGCCGGCGTTGTAGATGTACCCACTGAATCGCGGGAGGCTGATTCCCACGCCCGCGAAGGTATACACCATCAGTCCCGAACAGTCGAAACCGATCTTCAGGTAGTCACCGTGCCGGTCGGCCACGCCACCATCCCGGATTCCCAGGGTGGGCCCATTCGCGTTGCCACCGCCCCACGCGTAGGGGACGCCTACCTGGGAGAGCGCGCGGTTGACCACAGCGTCGATCTTCTGCGCCCGAGTGGACGGGATGGGGTCTCCCCCGCCTGGGTCGCCAGTTGACGGCGGTGGATTCTGGCTGCCGGGCGGTGGAGTCGATGGTGGAACCGCGCGCGGCGGCGTGAAGCTTTCGAGGGAACCCATCGAACCGGACGCAAGGATCGTGTCAACAAGTCGGCCAAGGTCGAGATCGGCGAGGAGGTTCGCCTCCTGGCGCGCCGCATCCATCGAGCCGGTACTGGGAACTCCCGCCGGAGCCGCCGCGATCCGCTCAGTCGTATCGACTGGCCCGATTGGGTCCGTATTCTCCTGCGGTGTGAATTCCTCAAGCGGCGCGGTGATTTCGGGGTTCTCGGCAACTCCTGCTGCGTCGGCATTCCCCTCAGCGGCGGCCGGCTCCTGCGCAGCCGCGGCCGCCCAGCTGTCGTGTGCGCGCCGCTGCCCCTGAAGTCCTTCGACCGCGTCCCGTGCCGCCTGCAGCAGTGCCTGCGCGGCTGTCCGCTCGCGAGCGAGCCGTTCACGCTCTCCCACAGCCTGCTGCTGGCGCTCGAGCGCGGTACCGAAAGCCGCCATCGCCGCCTCTCTGGCCGTCTGAGCCTGGCTGGCAGCGGTGCGCGCCTGATCCCTCGCGAGGCGCGCAGAAGAGTCCTGGTTTGCCATCTGCGCTCGAGCCCGCTCGAGCGCTTCGATCGCGCTTTTCTGGCTCAGCCCAACCACATTCCGGAGGTGAGCGCGATCAAGCACTTCGCCTGGGCCTAGCGCGCCCGCAAACAGCTCTAGAGAGTCAGCCGGTCCACCTTGAACGTAGTTGTGATGCACGAAAGCGTCGTAGCGCTCCTGAGCCTCACGGATGCTTTGACTCGCCTCCTCTAGAAGTGCACGGGCAGCGGAGGCTTCGTCTTCGGCCCGCGTCGCTTCGTTCTGCGCGTGCTCGAGATCAACCAGCGCCTTGTTCGCCTGCTGGCGCACAGTAGCGATTTCGGCATCGAGGTTCGCGAGTTCCGCCTCCTTCGTGGCGAGCTCATCAATGAGGTGCGACACGGTTCTTACGCTGTTTGCCGCTGCGCCTTGCGCGTCGGCAATCTCGCCATCACTGGGACGTGGCGGAATCGCAAGTGACACAGTTGATTGCGTCGCCATCAGCAGGCCTGCCAACCCAAGCCCGACCACAATCCGGACCGCCCCGACTGGCGGCCTGACTCTTCGTCGGTTCACAGTCCACTCCCTCAAGGCCGGCGATTTCTGCCTACGTGCGTGGCAGGTGCCGTCCGGTCCGGACGTGCGACCGAGACTGAGTTAGGCGCTGAGATAACTCAGACTGCCTCCCTCCGGCATGGGCATATTGCGCGTACCCGCCCGCCTCACAAAACACAGTGGGCCACTTCACCCACCTACGTGTCATGTGAACCGTACGACAACACACATCACGATTACATCAATTTCCACAAAACTACATAGTAGTAATTTGCAAATGTCCGTTTGTATGAGTACGGTTTCCGCGCCGATTCGAGCTTTCCCACTCGCTTTCGCTAAACGTGCGCACGGGAGTAATGCGGAATGCACCGGAGTTCCCCCGCACACCAGACCAGCCGTCATTCAGCAGGGACTCCCCGGGAAGGAATAAGCGCCGTCAGCTAATCGCCCCGGGGCTCAGCGGACCCTTCGGAGTAGTCATAACCTCGACGGGACCACCAGCGCGTCGCGACGACCACAGCCACGACAAGGAACAGCACGGCCACCGTCAGGCCGGTCCAGGGGAATCCAGACGCGGTGATTTCGTCGAGAAACATCGCAGCTGCATCCGGATGCTCACGGCGAGCGATTTCCATCTGCGCGCCCTCAAGGGTGAAACGACTGATGGAATCGCTATAAGACGCAATAACGTTGGGCCCAAGAACGAGGATCGTTCCACCGTCCGCGGCACCGATGTCATTCGCGAGGTCGCGCGGGCCACCCCCATACCAGGGGTTGTAAGGGAAGGCGACGATCTTCAGATCGATGCCTTGCTCGGCGGCTTCGGCGACGATATCCCGGAAAGTGTCCACTTCCCCGTCCGGGGCGTAGACATTGTCTTCCGCCAGCCCAGCGAGCACGTCGTCGAGATTTACTGCCGGTGGTGTATTCGCCTGAAATGGCCCTCCCCGGGTGAGCGCATCGGTTACCGGTCCAGCGTTCACAAATCTCACCTTGTCTCCATCCGGATGCCGAAGACGGGTCCCAGCGGCGCCGCGCGACCAGAACTGCAGGTCCGTGTCGCGCAGATCGAGGCAGCCCCAACTCGAGGCACCTCAGGCACCCTTAAGCGCGCCTGCCGGGTTCGGCGAATCAGCCATCGATGATACGCGACCATGTGCTCGCAACCTCGACGCACTGCCGCGAGTGTCATAGCGCGACACCCGCAACACCGATGCCACCCCCGGCGATTTCACAGTACGTGCGTACTGTTAGAATTCTTTTTGCCACTCCAGGTATCTGTCGTAGCGCTCTGGCATGCTCGTGACCATGCGCCAGCGGCACTTGCCGAAAGTGGCGTGCGACCCCCGTCGGCACAGCCCAGCTGGCGGAAGACTTATCGACGAGTGGAGCTGACGTGAGCACCAGCATTGATTCCTTTGGAGCGCGCGGAACACTGGAGGTCGGGGACAATTCCTACGAGATCTTCCGCCTCTCCGCGGTTCCCGGTACCGAAAAATTGCCGTACGCGCTCAAGGTTCTCGCCGAGAACCTCTTGCGTACCGAAGACGGCCTAAACATCACTGAAGAGCACATCAACGCGATTTCGAAGTGGGATCCCAGCGCGCAGCCTAGCGTCGAGATCCAGTTCACGCCGGCCCGCGTGATCATGCAGGACTTCACTGGCGTGCCCTGTGTGGTCGACCTCGCGACGATGCGTGAGGCAGTCACCACCCTCGGGGGTGACCCGGACAAGGTCAATCCGCTCTCCCCCGCCGAAATGGTCATCGACCACTCCGTCATCCTCGACATATTCGGACGGCCCGACGCTTTTGAGCGCAACGTCGAACTCGAGTACCAGCGCAACGGCGAGCGGTACCAGTTCCTTCGCTGGGGACAGGGCGCCTTCGACGACTTCAAGGTCGTCCCGCCGGGCACCGGCATCGTCCACCAGGTCAACATCGAATACCTCGCACGTACCGTCATGGTGCGAAACGGCCAGGCATACCCGGATACCTGTGTCGGTACCGACTCACACACCACCATGGTCAACGGCCTCGGTGTGCTCGGCTGGGGCGTGGGCGGCATCGAAGCCGAAGCCGCGATGCTCGGCCAGCCGGTCTCGATGCTTATACCGCGCGTCGTCGGTTTCAAGCTGACTGGCGAGATCCACCCCGGCGTCACCGCGACCGATGTCGTTCTCACCGTCACCGACATGCTGCGCAAGCACGGTGTCGTCGGCAAGTTCGTCGAGTTCTACGGCCAGGGGGTGGCGGAAGTTCCGCTGGCCAACCGCGCGACTCTGGGCAACATGAGCCCGGAATTCGGCTCGACCGCCGCGATCTTCCCGATCGACGAAGAGACCATCAACTACCTGCGTCTGACGGGCCGTGACGAGGATCAGCTAGCGCTCGTCGAGGCGTACGCCAAAGAGCAGGGCATGTGGCACGACGCGGACAGGGAACCTGAGTACTCCGAGTATCTCGAGCTCGACCTCAGCACAGTTGTCCCCTCGATCGCCGGCCCGAAGCGCCCTCAGGACCGCATCCCGCTGTCTGAGTCGAAGACCGCGTTCCGTAAGGACATCCATAACTACGTCGAAGAGAATCACGCGACTCCGCACAGCCACCTCGACGAGGCTGTCGAAGAGTCCTTCCCCGCTTCAGATCCGGCGGCGCTGTCTTTCGCCGACGACGACGCAGGTGACCTCAACTCTGCCGCAAACGGTTCTGAAGGCCGCCCCTCGAAACCTATCAAGGTGGTTTCCGAAGAGCACGGCGAATTTGTTCTCGACCACGGCGCGGTCGCGGTTGCGGGTATCACGTCGTGCACAAACACCTCAAACCCGTCGGTCATGATCGGCGCCGCCCTCCTCGCGCGCAACGCTGTCGAGAAGGGCCTCACGAGCAAGCCCTGGGTCAAGACCAACATGGCGCCCGGGTCGCAGGTGGTTTCCGACTACTACGAAAAGGCTGGCCTCTGGCCGTACCTCGAAAAGCTCGGCTTCCATCTGGGTGGCTACGGGTGCACTACCTGCATCGGCAATACCGGCCCCCTTCCCGAAGAAATCTCTAAGGCCATCAACGAGCATGACCTCACCGTCACCGCGGTGCTCTCGGGTAACCGGAACTTCGAAGGTCGCATCTCCCCCGACGTGAAGATGAACTACCTGGCGTCGCCGCCGCTCGTCATTGCCTACGCGCTCGCCGGCACCATGGACTTCGACTTCGAAACCGACTCACTCGGCAATGACAAAGAGGGCAACGACGTCTACCTGAAGGACATCTGGCCCTCGCCGCAGGAGATCGACGACACCATCAAGTCGGCGATCAGCCAGGAGATGTTCAAGAAGTCCTACGCTGACGTTTTCAAGGGTGATGAACGGTGGCGCAACCTGCCCACCCCGGAGGGCAACACCTTCGAATGGGGCGAGGACTCGACCTACGTGCGCAAGGCCCCGTACTTCGATGGCATGACGCTTGAGACGACTCCGGTCTCAGACGTCAAGGGCGCCCGCGTGCTCGCACTCCTGGGGGACTCGGTAACCACCGACCACATCTCACCTGCTGGCCCCATCAAGCCCGGTACCCCTGCGGCGCAGTACCTCGACGCTCATGGCGTGGAGCGCAAGGACTACAACTCGCTTGGTTCCCGGCGTGGCAACCACGAGGTGATGATTCGCGGCACTTTCGCGAACATTCGCCTCCGCAACCAGCTCCTCGATGATGTCTCGGGTGGCTACACCCGCGACTTCACGCAGGACGGCGGTCCGCAGGCTTTCATTTACGACGCCTCGATGAACTACCAGAAGGCGGGTATCCCACTCGTCGTCATCGGCGGTAAGGAGTACGGTTCCGGCTCGTCGCGCGACTGGGCCGCAAAGGGCACACGCCTGCTCGGCGTGAAAGCAGTGATCACCGAGTCCTTCGAGCGCATTCACCGCTCGAACCTCATCGGTATGGGCGTTGTTCCTCTTCAGTTCCCGGAAGGCGAGAGCGCCAAAACGCTCGGCATCGACGGCACCGAGGTCTTCGACATCGAAGGTATCGAGAAGTTGAACGAGGGTGTCACCCCGTCCACCATGAAGGTGACCGCAACCAAGGACAACGGCGAGAAAATTGAGTTCGACGCCGTAGTCCGCATCGATACGCCTGGTGAGCGGGATTACTACCGCAACGGCGGCATCTTGCAGTACGTGCTCCGCAACATGGTCAAGAGCTGACCTGCACCGGTCTGCTGCAGGCAATATTTGCCCAGTGCGCGGCTGCGGGCCCGGGAACGCACCACTCGGTGGTCCCCGGGCCTGCAGCCCTCTGGGTTTCCACGTGAAGGGCTAGTCAACGTGCCCAGAGTCAGTGAAGATCATCTCGTCGCCCGGCGCGCACAAATTCTCGACGGCGCCCGCCAATGCTTCGCGGAGTTCGGCTACGAAGGAGCGACGGTTCGCCGACTGGAAGAGGCGACCGGACTCTCCCGTGGCGCGATCTTTCATCATTTTCGTGACAAGGACGCCCTGTTCCTTGCGCTGGCACATGAAGACGCCCGCCGCATGGCGGATACCGCCGCAGAGCAGGGACTCGTTCAGGTAATGCGGAACCTCCTCGAGGATCCAGCGCAGTTCGATTGGCTCGGCACGCGGCTCGAAATCACACGAAGACTCCGAACGGATCCTGATTTTCGGCGGGAATGGTCCGACAGGTCTGGTGAGCTGACCGCCGCTGCTACCGCCCGTCTCGAACGGCAGCGGTCAGCAGGACGGCTCCGCGAAGACATCCCTACCGAAGTGCTTCTGCGCTATCTCGACCTGGTACTGGATGGTCTGGTCTCACATCTGGCTTCAGGGCAGTCAACAGATCATCTCGACGCGGTGCTTGACCTGGTCGAGGCCTCGGTGCGCCGCGGACACAGCAAATCCTGAAGTATTTACGCTGTTTAAGGCGTAAGCACTTCAGGATTTTCCGTTGTCGTCGCTATCAGGCTGATACACGGCGGCGGCGGTTCGCGCCACCTCGACCGCGCAGTTTGACGTCTGACTCGACAAGGATCTTGTGGACGAAGCCATAGCTTCGGCCCATTGCTTCGGCGAGCGAACGGATACTCGCTCCCGATTCGTACTTCTGACGGATCTCAGATCTGATGCGCTCTCTGGATTCGCCGGTAATTCTTGCTCCCTTATTGAGCCCCGCTGACCCTGCTGAACCGGCCATCTCAACCTCCACTGAGCTCGGCGCCGGGTGATTGCACCTAACGTGTGCTCGGGGCGTGCGCGCGGCGCGCGTGCTCTGGGCCATTCCGCTGGCACAATGCTGTATCTCTCCAGCGTAGACAATCGCCAAACTGGTGATCAACAAGTTGGCAAGAACCATTGCAGACGAATTCCGGCAGCACTGGCCGAAACGCCGTTATGCGAGCTGAATGAGCTCCAGATACTCTTCGGACCAGTGGTCTTCGGCACCGTCGGGAAGCATGATGATCCGCTCCGGGTTCAGCGCTTCAGCAGCCCCCGGGTCGTGTGTCACGAGAACGACAGCTCCCTCGTAGGTCCGCAGCGCGTCGAGCACTTGCTCTCGTGACACCGGATCGAGGTTGTTGGTCGGCTCATCGAGCAAGAGAACGTTCGCCGCAGACGACACGAGTCCTGCGAGAGCAAGCCGTGTCTTCTCGCCACCGGACAGCGTGCCTGCCGGCTGCTCAAGTTGCGCTACGGTGAACATGAACGCGCCTAGCAGGCTTCGTAGCTCCTGTTCTCCCGCGTCGGGTGAGGCCTGCCGGATGTTATCCCACACCGAGGCGGCGTCATTCAGCGTGTCGTGCTCCTGCGCGAAGTAGCCTCGCTTCAGTCCGTAGCCCGCGTCGATCTGACCAGTGTCGGGGGTTTCATGGCCGGCAAGTATCCGAAGCATTGTTGTCTTCCCCGCACCGTTCAGGCCCAGGATGACAACGCGGCTGCCACGGTCGATAGCCAGATCTACACCAGTGAAGACTTCGAGGGAACCGTACGACTTCGACAGGCTCTGCGCTGTGAGGGGTGTCTTGCCGCAGGTGGCTGGCTGCGGGAACTTGATGCGGGCAACCTTGTCGGATACGCGCTCGGCGTCGAGTTCAGACATCATACGGTCAGCGCGGCGCAGCATGTTTTTGGCAGCCGCTGCCTTCGTAGCTTTGGCTCCGAGTTTGTCAGCCTGCGCCCGCAACGCTGACGCCTTCTTCTCCGCGTTGGTTCGCTCCCGCCGCCGCCGTGCTTCGTCGGTCGCGCGGGCGTCAAGATATTTCTTCCAGCCCATGTTGTAGACATCTGCCTCACCACGGACCGCATCGAGGAACCACACCTTGTTCACCACGGCTTCGAGGAGTTCGACATCGTGCGAGATCAAAATCAGGCCGCCTTCATGGCTTTGAAGAAAACCGCGCAGCCAGGTGATTGAATCGGCGTCCAAGTGATTTGTCGGCTCGTCGAGCAACAATGTCGTGCCCGATTTTCCGCCGGAGCCATCGGAGGCTGAGAACAGGATCCGCGCAAGCTCAACGCGGCGGCGCTGCCCGCCGGACAGGGTTCTGAGCGGCTGCTCCAGAACGCGGTCTGGGAGACCGAGCGAACTGCAGATCCGCGCGGCTTCGCTTTCGGCGGCATATCCACCGAGCGAGGAGAAACGGTCTTCGAGATTTCCGTATTTGCGTACGGCTGCGTCACGTTCTCTGTCATCAGTGAACTCGGCCATTTGAACTTGAAGCTTTTCCATCTTCCGCAGAATGGTGTCGAGCCCCCTTGCTGACAGGACACGGTCCTTAGCGAGGAGGTCCAGATTGCCCTCACGAGGGTCCTGAGGGAGGTAACCCACCTCCCCCGAGCGCGTCAGAGTTCCTGCATAGGGTTCCCCTTCGCCGGCCAGAATCCGCATCGTGGTCGTTTTACCGGCACCGTTGCGCCCCACCAGCCCGATCCGGTCGCCTGACTGGACGCGCAGAGCCGACCCGGGCGCGGCAAGCAGGGTACGCATCCCAGCACGCACTTCAAGATCGGTAGCGGTAATCACAACAACTCCTGGCAATTCGCGGATCAAGCGCCGACTCAAGCGCGGTGGCCCGCGTTCTCGGCGACGCGGGAGAGGACAGCAACGTGGCGACTAGCCCGCGTCATTCAGGTCCAGCCCCTTAGGCTACCGGCTCACCCACCAAATCGCGATGTCATAAATCACATGTACCCACGCGACACGCCACAAAACGCCCAGCCAGATTGACGCTCACACTGGTGCCGCTACTACGGTGGTGCAATGACCTCTCAGGACCTCGCAGGCCGTACCGCACTCGTCACCGGCGCAAGCCGCGGCATTGGGAAAGCGATCGCAGCCGAATTGCTGCGGCGCGGCGCTAACGTCGCGATCACTGCGAGGAAAGCCGAGGCGCTGGAGGAAACTGCCCACGAACTCGCTGAGCATGCGGGCCAGGCAGGTGTAGTGGCGCTCCCCAGCAACACCGGTGATCCGGAATCACGACATGGCGTGGTCGCAGCGACGCTTGACCGCTTCGGCTCGCTCGACATCCTGATCAACAACACAGGTATCAACCCCGTGTACGGTCCGCTGGTCGAAGCCGACCTCGGCGGAGTGTCGAAGATCTTCGACGTCAACGTCGTCGCGGCGCTTGGTTATGTTCAGGAGGCCTACAAGTCGTGGATGAACGAGCACGGTGGGGCCATCATCAACGTCGCCAGTGTGGCGGGCCTGCGTTCTTCTGGGGTGATATCTGCATACGGCGCCTCCAAGGCGGCGCTGATCCGTCTCACTGAAGAGCTCGCGTGGCAGCTCGGGCCGAGCATCCGCGTCAATGCAGTCGCACCTGGCGTCGTCAAAACGAAGTTCGCCGAAGCCCTCTACACAGCGGGCGAAGATCAGGCCGCAAGCATCTACCCAATGAAACGTCTAGGCACCCCCGAGGACGTCGCGAAGCTGGTTGGCTTCCTTGTCTCGGACGACGCCGCGTGGATTACCGGTGAGACCGTCCGCGTCGACGGTGGGCTCCTTGCCACCGGCGCTCTCTGAGAGCCGCGTGCTGTGACTGCGGCTAGCGGCGACGTCGTTGTCGCTGGGCTCGGTCCGGCCGGACGTTCTCTGGCGCATCGGTGCATAGAGCGCGGGCTGCGTGTCATCGCTGTCGATACGCATCCGAACAGAACGTGGACACCGACCTACGGCGCCTGGGCGGACGAGTTGCCCCCATGGCTATCGCCAGGGGCGATCGCGGCGATTGCACATCAGCCGCATGCGTTCGGTACGCAGGAATGGCGAATTGACCGTGACTATGTGGTGTTCGACACCGCTGCGCTGCAGCAGTCACTCACGCTCACCGGAAGCACCGTCATCCAAGAGATCGTCACGCACGTCCGGCCGGGAGTCGTTCAACTCGCAGACGGCACACATCTCTACGGCCGGATCATCGTAGACGCGCGCGGTCTTCGGGCAGCGCGCCATCCGCAGCAAACCGCATTTGGTGTTACCGTCCCAGCCAGCGAGGCCGAGCCCGTTCTCGCTGGACGTTCCGCGTGGTTCATGGACTGGCGTGCCTCCCCCGCCAGCTCCGGTCCGCCGTCGTTTCTCTACGCGATACCTCTCGGGAAGGGACGCGTACTGCTGGAGGAGACGTGCCTCGCCGGGCAGCCACCGATCCCATTCGCTGAACTCGAGGCGAGGCTTGATGCGCGTCTACTGGCCCATGGGGTGCGGCGCGGCGGACATGAACCCGTAGAACGCGTCCGGTTCGCTGTCCATGCCCCACGGCACACACAGCGCGGCGTCACCAGCATCGGTGCGCGAGGAGGGATCCTGCACCCGGCGAGCGGCTATAGCGTCGCCGCCTCTCTCTCGCTGGCGGATCCGCTTGCAGACGCGATCGCATTCAGATCGGATCTTTCAGCGGTGCTTTGGCCGATACGGGCCCGCGTCGTGTCAGAACTTCGCGGGCGTGGACTCGCTAGCTTTCTGCGACTGCCAGCCGACGACGTTCCCGAGTTCTTCGATCAGTTCTTCGCACTGCCCGTGCAATTGCAGCGGGCGTACCTTTCGGGCCGAACTGACGTCAGCGGGCTCGTCATGGCGATGACGCGGATCTTCCGCGGACTCGCTCATCGCAAGCGGACACATCTGATCCGCGGAGTTGTCCGCCCCCGTCTGTAGTCGCAGACCCTGTGGGTGCGTTCACGCAGGCCTGTTCAATTTGTACAGATCTGGCCCAAGACTGTACGTAACGTACCGCATGAGAAAACTGGTAGCCCTCGCGACAGCTATGCGTGTGGCGAGAGGTAATCCAGTGTCGCTATACGGTGAAGCCGAGAGCGCGGAGCTGCTCCCGCCCGTCATCCGTGATCTTCTCCGGCCCCCACGGCGGCATCCACACCCAATTGATCTTGAGGTCGGAGCACAAGCCGCTCCTCACCAGCGCGGATCGGGTCTGCTCCTCGATCACATCGGTGAGAGGGCACGCCGCGGAGGTCAGCGTCATGTTGACGGTTGCCACGGCTTCGTCGTCGATTTCGATGCCATAGACGAGTCCGAGGTCCACGACGTTGATGCCCAACTCGGGATCCACGACATCGCGCATGGCCTCCTCAACATCGTCGAGCGGAGGAATTGTCACATTAGCGTCAGTCATTACTGCTGTCCTTCTCTGGATGTGCCTTCAGTTATCTGAACAACGGCATCCTTGAATGCCATCCATCCCAACAGCGCGCACTTGACCCGAGCCGGGTATTTCGCCACCCCGGCAAATGCAATGCCGTCCCCTAGGAGGTCTTCATCGCCCTCTATTGTCCCTCTGCTCCCGATCATTTCCTGGAACGCACCGACGATTTTCAGCGCGTCGCCCAATGGGAGACCAATCAGCTGATCTGTCAGCACCGACGTCGAGGCTTGGCTGATCGAGCACCCTTGACCGTCGTAGGAGATGTCGGCGACAGCATCCCGTTCGACGTGCACGCGAAGCGTGATCTCGTCACCACAAGTGGGATTGACGTGGTGCACCTCCGCACCGAAAGGCTCGCGGAGACCCCGATGGTGCGGATGCTTGTAATGGTCCAGGATCACTTCCTGGTACATCTGGTCGAGTCGCATCAGACCGTCCCGAAGAATTCCTGAGCCCGCCTGATCGACTTGGCGAGAACTTCAACTTCGTCAAGCGTGTTGTACAAGTAGAAGGAGGCGCGCGCACTCGCCGCGATCCCGAATCGTCGATGCAATGGCCACGCGCAGTGGTGACCCACGCGGATCGCGACACCATCATCGTCGAGCACTTGACCCAGATCGTGCGCGTGAATCCCGTCCACTACGAAGCTCACGGCGGCACCACGTGCCTCGGCCGTCTGGGGACCAACGATGCGGACACCTTCGATGCTGGTCAGCGCTTCAAGCGTCGCAGCAGTCAGCTCTCGCTCATGTGCAGCGACCGCATCCATGCCTAAGTCGTTCAAGTATTTGACGGCTGCTCCGAGCCCGACCACCTGGGAGGTCATTGGGACACCCGCCTCGAAACGCTGCGGCGGTGGCGCGTAGGTGCTCTTGTCCATGTACACCATCTCGATCATCGAACCACCCGTGATGAACGGTGGCATCGCATCGAGTAATTCCTGCCGTCCGTACAGCACACCGACGCCGGACGGCGCGAGCATTTTGTGTCCTGAAAATGCCGCGAAGTCGACGTCGAGCGCTGGGAAGTCGACTGGAGCGTGCGGAACGGACTGGCAGGCGTCGAGAACAACTAATGCGCCCACTTCGCGGGCCCGTCGCACGAGTTCGGGTACATCAGCGACCGCACCGGTGACGTTCGACTGGTGGGTGAATGCGACGACCTTTGTCTGCTCAGTCAAGGTCAGCGAATCGAGGTCGATCCGGCCTTCGTCTGTGACGCCGTACCATTTGAGCGTCGCGCCCGTGCGTCGGCAGAGTTCCTGCCATGGAACGAGATTTGCGTGGTGCTCGAGCTCAGTGATGACGACCTCGTCGCCTTCCCGGATCGTCCGGCCCGCGAAGCGGTCGTCACTCAGGGTGTGCGTCACCAGGTTCAGCGCCTCAGTGGCGTTCTTGGTGAAAACGAGTTCGCTGTATTTCGCACCGACGAAGTCGGCGACCAGTGCCCGAGCGTCCTCATACGCATCTGTCGCTTCCTCCGCGAGCTGATGCGCTCCACGGTGCACCGCGGCATTCGAGGTGGTCAGGAAGTGGCGCTCCGCATCGAGTACCTGGACCGGGCGCTGCGATGTAGCACCCGAATCCAGGTAGACAAGTGGCTTCCCGTCACGAACGGTGCGGTGCAGGATCGGGAAGTCTTGACGGATACGGGCGACGTCCAGCGACACAGCAGGGTCCGCGTGGGATACCGGCTGCGCAAGTGGAGTGTTCGCCGTTGCCGTCATGTCAGACCGCCGCCTGGGTGAATCGAACGTAACCGCTCCGCTCCAGTTCGTCGGCGAGTTCCTTGCCACCAGACTCGACGATTTTTCCGGCAGAGAAGACATGCACGAAGTCGGGCTCAACGTAGCGGAGGATGCGGGAGTAGTGAGTAATCAGCAGGACTCCCCCGTTCTCGCGTTCCTTGTATCGGTTCACGCCTTCGCTGACGACCCGCAGTGCGTCGACGTCGAGCCCTGAGTCAGTTTCGTCGAGAACAGCGATCTTCGGCTTGAGGACACCAAGTTGCAGAATCTCGTGGCGCTTCTTCTCGCCACCCGAGAAACCTTCGTTCACCGACCGGTCTGCGAACGCCGATTCAATGTCAAGTTCACGCATCGATTCCTTGACCTCTTTGACCCAGTGGCGGAGCTTCGGTGCCTCGCCACGGACCGCAGTAGCTGCCGTGCGGAGGAAGTTGGACATTGAGACACCAGGTACCTCAGTGGGGTACTGCATCGCGAGAAAGAGCCCGGCACGAGCGCGCTCGTCGACACTCATCTCGAGAACGTCTTCACCGTCCAGCGTGATTGAGCCACCGGTGACGTGGTACTTGGGGTGGCCCGCGATCGCGTAGGACAGCGTGGACTTCCCCGAGCCGTTAGGCCCCATCAGTGCATGCGTCTCACCCGACTTGATGGTGAGATCGACACCTTTGAGGATCTTGATCGGCGCATCATCACCGGGGGTGATTTCGACCTGGAGGTCGCGAATTTCAAGCGTGGACATTCGATTCCTTAGCGAGTCTCTAAAAGTGAGCAGTCTGGTCAGGCGCCGATCGCGCCGAGTTCGGCCTCGATCGCAGCATCGATGCGTTCCCGAACATCGGGCACCACGATCTTGTCGATGAGTTCGCGGAAGAAACCGCGCACTACGAGGCGCCGCGCCTGGTCTTCTGGGATGCCGCGTGAGCGCAGGTAGAACAGCTGCTCGTCGTCAAAGCGACCGGTGGCGCTGGCGTGGCCAGCCCCGCGGATTTCACCGGTCTCGATTTCCAGGTTCGGAACCGAGTCAGCGCGTGCGCCGTCCGTCAGTACGAGATTGCGGTTCAGCTCGAAAGTTTCCGTGCCCTCCGCTGCAGCACGGATCAATACGTCACCGATCCAGACCGTGTGCGCGTCGCCTTTGCTGCCGGGAGCAGCGTGAGCTGCTGCCGATTCGCCCTGCAGTGCGCCCTTGTAGACGACATTCGACTTGCAGTGCGGGACCGCGTGGTCCACAAGCAGCCGGTGCTCGATGTGCTGCCCCGCATCAGCGAAATACAGGCCAAAGAGTTCAGCATCGCCACCGGGTGCGCTGAAACGCACGGTCGTTGAAGTCCGCGCGAGATCACCGCCAAGGCTCACCGCGAAGTGCCGGAAAACAGCGTCACGGCCGACCTTAGTGTGCTCGGATCGGGCGTGAACAGCCGTTTCCGCCCAGTCCTGCACTGACACCACGCTCAGGCGCGCGCTGTCACCGATAATGAACTCGACGTTGTCCGCGATCGTGCCGTCACCCTTGTGGTCCAGAACGACGGTTGCACGACCGAAAGCTTCGACGCGGATCTGCAGGTGTGCGTACGCGACATTGCCCGCACCGGGGCCAGTCACTGTCACCGTGATCGGGTCCGCGACTTCTTCTTCCCGGCCGACTGTGATGACCGTGGCCTGCTCGAAGCCGGAGTACGCGGCGGCGGCGACACGATCAGTCGGGGCACCGGCTTCGCCGAGGCGCTGATCTTCGCGGCCGACGGATTCCACCGTCACGCCCTCCGTCTCAGTTACCTCAATAGCAACCGTCGAGTTCGGCGTGGCCGTGCCGTCATGAAGACCGCGCAGCCGGCGCATGGGCGTAAACCGCCACAGTTCGTCACGGCCAGACGGTATCTCAAAGGCGTTCACGTCGAACGAGGAGAACAACTCTCCCTTGTTGACGGCCGGAGTTGCCCCTGCAGTGCTTGCGGCCGCTTCCCGGTTTTCACCAGCAATCGCGCCCTGCACCCCAGCGGCGCCGACACCAGCAGGTGTACTGGCAGTCACTAGCCCACGGCCCCTTCCATTTGCAGTTCAATCAGGCGGTTGAGTTCAAGTGCGTACTCCATGGGGAGTTCCTTCGCGATCGGCTCGACGAAACCGCGCACGATAAGCGCCATCGCCTCGTCTTCATTCAGCCCACGGCTCATGAGGTAGAACAACTGGTCCTCACTCACCTTCGAAACCGTGGCTTCGTGGCCCATCGTCACGTCGTCCTCGCGGATATCGACGTAAGGGTAGGTGTCGCTGCGGCTAATGGTGTCAACGAGCAGTGCATCGCACTTGACCGTTGACTTCGAGCCATAAGCGCCCTTGTTGACCTGGACAAGTCCGCGGTACGAGGCACGGCCGCCGCCCCGTGCGACAGACTTGCTGATGATCGTCGAGGAGGTGTGTGGTGCGAGGTGCAGCATCTTCGCGCCGGTGTCCTGGTGCTGACCTTCACCGGCGAACGCTACTGACAGGACTTCGCCCTTCGCGTGCTCGCCCGTCATCCAGACGGCCGGATACTTCATCGTCACCTTCGAACCGATGTTGCCGTCGATCCATTCCATTGTGGCGCCAGCCTCGGCCTTGGCGCGCTTGGTAACGAGGTTGTAGACGTTGTTCGACCAGTTCTGAATCGTCGTGTAACGGCAGCGACCGCCCTTTTTAACGACAATTTCCACGACCGCCGAGTGCAGCGAGTCTGTCTTGTAGATCGGTGCGGTGCAGCCTTCGACGTAGTGCACGTACGCGCCTTCATCAACGATGATGAGCGTCCGCTCGAACTGACCCATGTTCTCGGTGTTGATGCGGAAATACGCCTGCAGGGGGATGTCGACGTGAACCCCAGGCGGTACGTAGATAAACGAACCGCCGGACCAGACCGAGGTGTTCAGGGCTGAGAACTTGTTGTCACCAGCGGGGATGACTGAGCCGAAGTATTCCTTGAACAGCTCCGGGTGCTCGCGCAGCCCTGAGTCGGTGTCGAGGAAAATGACACCCTGCTGTTCAAGATCCTCACGAATCTGGTGGTAGACCACCTCGGACTCGTACTGAGCCGCGACGCCGGAAACGAGGCGCTGCTTCTCCGCCTCAGGAATGCCGAGTCTGTCGTAGGTGTTCTTGATGTCTTCGGGCAAGTCTTCCCAGGACGCCGCCTGCTTCTCCGTGGAACGCACGAAGTACTTGATGTTGTCGAAATCAACACCTGTGACGTCAGCGCCCCATTGTGGGAGAGGCTTGCGGTCGAAGATGCGCAACGCCTTCAGACGTGCGTCGAGCATCCATTCAGGCTCGTCCTTCTTCGATGAGATATCGCGTACGACCTCCTCCGAGAGTCCGCGGCGCGCGATCGAGCCTGCGTCATCCTTGTCAGACCAGCCATAGGCATAGTGGCCAAGCGACGCGATCGTCTCTTCCTGGGTTAGCGGCGCCGTTCCCGTGGCAACCGCACCGGGCTCTGACGTGACTGTCATGTGCGCTCCTCCCGGAGTCGATGGGTATCCGCTGCGGGCTGTGCAACGGAGGGATTTCGTGTGGCTTGTGGCGCATCGGCGACATCTCTGCTCGAAGCGTCACCGAAGACCGTAAGAGGGACGTGGGTGGTGCAGGCGCAGTCGCCGTTGGCGATCGTCGCCAGGCGCTGCACGTGCGTCCCGAGCACTTCGGCGAAAACCTGCTCCTCTGCCTCACACAGTTGCGGGAACTGCGCTGCAACATGTGACACAGGGCAATGGTGCTGACAGATCTCAACACCAAGCCCCACTCTGCGCGTGGAGGCGGCGTAACCAGCAGCGGTGAGGGCATCTGCGACACGCTCAGCGGTACGTTCAACAGAATCCGGATCCCGCTGCACGGAACCGACAATCGAACGCACCCGGCGGTCCGCGAAGCGCTCAAGTGCCTGTTCTCCGCCGATTTCCCGGAGTTCACGCATCGCTGCGGTAGCAAGATCATCGTAGGCGTGCTGCAAATGATCCCGTCCGGCAGCCGAGAGCATGTACTGCTTGGCTGGCCGTCCACGTCCCCGGTCTCTCAGGACGCGGGGCGGAGCGATCTCTGCGTAGCCATTGTCGATAAGAACATCAAGGTGCCTGCGAACACCCGCCGCGCTCAATCCAAGGCGGGAACTGACCGCCGAAGCCGTAATCGGTCCGCGCTCCAGCAATAACCGCACAACCTCTGCGCGTGTGTGCCCTTCGTGCGCAAAACCTGACGGGGCCAGACCTTGGGAGCGCAGCGGCGCACCGGCAGAGCGGCTAGCTCCACCTCTCGCACCGTCGGACACTCCTGCTGTTTTCACAACACTAGTGTGACGCAATTCCCGAGATGATTCTACCCAGGTCACCCTCACTCAGGTGTGGAGTGGCTCACCACGCCACCTGCACCGCTGTCTAATGCCACCGCTACGCTCGTACTGTGCCGGAGACTGATCACGCGGATTCACAGGGCGAAAGCGCCCGTAAGCAGTGGTCCGCGCCCGCCCGCCGCACGCGTTTCCGGGAGCTCGACGAAAAGGTCGCCCACCTTCATGGGCAGGAATTCGGCAAGCCCGGCCTCAATCCGGTGGAAACCGCACAACTGAAGGGTGTGCGCAGATTCGGGGCCGCTGGTGCGATTCTCATGGCCTTCGCCGCCTTAGGGGCGGGCGCCCAACCCGTTCTCCAGAACCCTGTGACCGGAATGCGCATCTTCGGCCTGCCGGCGCGCATGACCACAGTTTCTCTGACCCTCGGTATCACCGGAACCGTCATGGTGACGCTCGCCTGGCTCATGGTCGGCCGATTCGTCGTCGGCGGGTTCGTCACACAGTCAGCACCGCGGCGCATGACGCGAGGGCAGCTCGACTACACGCTTCTGCTGTGGATCACACCGCTGCTAGTGGCACCTCCGATGTTCAGCCGCGACGTGTACTCGTATCTTGCACAAAGTGAAATCGGCGCGCGTGGGCTTGATCCATACGCGCTAGGACCGGCGCAGGCTCTAGGCGTAGATCACGTGCTGACGCGAACGGTCCCGAACATCTGGCGCGAAACGCCAGCACCGTACGGCCCGCTCTTCCTGTGGATGGGCGAGGGGATCGCGTCGCTGACCGGGTACAACATTGTTCCGGGAATTCTCCTGCACCGTGGCCTCGCGGTTGTCGGCGTGCTGATGATCATCTGGGCCTTGCCGCGGCTGGCCCGCAGATGCGGAGTCGACCCTGTGATCGCTCTCTGGCTGGGCGCCGCCAACCCCCTGGTCATCTTCCATCTCGTCGCGGGCATCCATAACGAGGCACTCATGATCGGCATGATGGTGGTCGGAGCAGAACTCGCGCTACGCGCCATCGAATCGTCAAAACCACTCACCCGGCTGAATCTTGCCCTGCTCCTTATAGGAGTCTTCGTCATAGTCCTTTCGGCGACGATCAAGATTCCTTCGCTGCTCGCGCTCGGGTTCGTTGGAATGGCGCTCGCGCGCCGATGGGGTCGTGGGCTGATCTCGATGGTTGCCGCCGCAGCCCTGCTCGGCATCGTCGCGATTGTCGGAATCGCGAGCATGAGTCTGATCAGCGGGCTCGGATTTGGTTGGGTGAATACCCTTGGGACCGCTAATGCGGTACGTAGCTGGATGTCGATACCCACACTGCTCGGCCTCGCTACCGGGCAGGCTGGCGTATTCCTCGGGCTGGGCGATCACACGACTGCGATCCTCAACGTGACGCGCCCGATCGCCGCAGCGATTGCTGCCATGATCATCACCCGCATGCTCTTCGCGACACATTCTGGGCGGTTGCACGCAATCGGAGCGCTCGGAGTCTCCATGGCCGCGCTTGTGTTCCTCTTCCCCGTGGTGCAGCCGTGGTACCTGCTGTGGGCGCTGATTCCGCTCGCCGCGTGGGCAACGCGACCAGTCTTCCGCATACCTGCGATTGGAGTCTCTGCCGTCATCAGCGTGATTCTCATGCCCAACGGCGCTGAATACCCTGCGTGGACAATTTTTCAAGCCGTCATCGCCACGATCGCGACCTTTGCGGTCCTCTTCGCGGTCCTCTACACCCGGCCACTGTGGCGTTCGTTCCTGGACGGCGTTTTTCGCCGGAGCGCTCCGAGCGCCTAATCTGGTTCGTCGTGACTACTCAACTGCCGCCACCCCGCACCCCAGCGGTAGAACTGCTCGGGGTTACGAAGCGTTTTGGCGCCACCGAGGCAGTCAAAGGACTGGACCTATCGGTCGAAGCGGGTCAAGTCCTCGCGCTGCTAGGGCCCAACGGCGCTGGCAAGACCACCACTGTCGAGATCTGCGAGGGGTTCCTGACTGCGGATGGCGGCAAGGTGCGGGTGCTCGGGCTCGACCCCGCGGCGCATGCCGCACGACTGAAGCCACGGATCGGGGTGATGCTGCAAGGTGGCGGGGCCTACCCGGGCGCTCGTGCCGGCGAAATGCTTCGCCTCATAGCCCACTATTCGCGCAACCCGCTTGATCCTGACTGGCTGCTCAGCACTCTCGGGCTGACGGAAGCAGCACACACCCCGTACCGTCGCCTTTCCGGGGGACAGCAACAGCGGCTTTCGCTGGCGAGCGCCCTCATCGGGCGGCCCGAACTGGTGTTTCTGGACGAGCCCACAGCAGGACTCGATGCCCAGGCGCGGCACCTCGTATGGGAACTGATTGATGCGCTCCGCCGTGACGGCGTGAGCGTCCTCCTCACAACGCACATGATGAATGAGGCGGAACAACTCGCCGACCACATCGTGATCATCGATCACGGCCGCGTGGTCGATCAGGGCACGCCCGCTGATCTCACTCGGCGCGACGCACAAGACCAACTGCGTTTCAGCGCTCCGCCACGCCTGGAAACCGACCTACTGCTCCTTGCTCTGCCAGAAGGGTATCGCTGCCACGAATGCTCCCCCGGCGAGTACCTGATCGAAGGCGAGATCACGCCACAAGTGCTCTCCACGGTTACCGCGTGGTTTGCGCGGATCAACGTGCTCGCCACGAATCTGCGGGTCGAACAGCGCACGCTCGAGGACGTCTTCCTCGACCTCACCGGCCGTGAATTGAGAGGCTGACTGTGTCTGACCCGTCCGGCTTCACACGCGTCACCGCGAATCGCTTCCCTGCTGGAACGTTCACGCCGTCGCCGCAACCCAGCCGCCCGCTCCCCATGCTTGCCGCGCAGACGCGTCTCGAGCTGGTCTTGCTGCTCCGCAATGGAGAGCAGCTACTGCTCACGATGCTGATCCCGATCTCGCTGCTTATCGGTTTTGCGGTGCTTCCCATCGGGGACCTCGGTGAATCACGAACCAACGCGATCGTTCCCGGGATCCTCGCCCTGGCGATCATGTCGACAGCATTCACCGGCCAAGCGATAGCCGTGGGTTTCGATCGCCGCTACGGAGCATTGAAACGGCTCGGCGCCACAGCGTTGCCGAAGTGGGCGATCATCGGTGGAAAGAGCTGCGCTGTGGTGCTGGTGGTGTGCCTGCAGATGGTGCTGCTCGTGGCGATTGGAGTGGCGCTTGGCTGGCGCCCGAGTCTCGCCGGACTCGCATTAGCGGTACCCGCTGTCGCGCTCGGCACTGTCGCGTTCGCGGCGATGGGCCTCTTTATCGGCGGCTGGCTGCGTGCAGAGATCGTCCTGGCACTCGCAAATATCCTGTGGTTCGCGCTCGCCGGCGTCGGGAGCCTCGTCATCGCGGCGCGACTCTACGGCGAGGAGTTCCCCGGCCTTGCGCATGCTTTCGCGCGAATCACACCGTCGGGAGCACTGGTCGAGTCGCTAGCGATGGCATTCGACGGGGCGGCAGACGTCACTGGGTATGCGGTACTCGCGGCATGGGCTGCCGCGTGCGCCTTTGGCGCGTTTCGCACCTTCCGCTGGGTGTGAGGAAACGCCGCAAATGGCTTTTTCGCCCGAATCGAACTGTTCTTAGGAAGCCTATCCGGTAGTTGATGACCCCTCGGGTGTGTCGTGCTTCACGAGATATGCTCAAGCGTCTGAGATATGCCGAGCCAGCGGACACAGCGATAGTAATCAAGGCCCCAGCCCTGACGTGCCCGACGCGAGGCGCTATTCGGGACGGTTGAGCATATCTCGCGGCGGCCTCAGCGCACGGGCCCGTTTCTTCGTTTACCCAGCGTTCCCTTTACCATCAGACTGTGCTTTCCCGTACCTATCTCAGTCTGGTCGACCGTCTCCCGATGCCTTCGCTGAGGACTCAGCGCGTCGTCGCGATTCTTGTGATCCTCACCCAAGCCGGTATCGCCGTGACGGGATCAGTCGTGCGGGTTACCGCTTCAGGTCTCGGCTGCCCGACGTGGCCACAGTGTTTTCCAGGATCATTCACGCCGGTCCCGGTCGAAGAGGTCGCCACACTGCACCAGCTCGTGGAGTTCGGGAACCGCTTGCTTACTTTCGTGGTGGTGGCCGCGGCGATCGCGGTCGTCCTCGTCGTCACACGCGCCCGACGGCGGCGTGAGGTAATCGCGTACGCGTGGGTGATGCCGCTCTCGACGCTCATGCAAGCGGTCATCGGCGGCATCACCGTACTCACGGGCCTGCTGTGGTGGACGGTCGCCGTCCACCTGCTCGTGTCCATGGCGATGGTCTGGGTCGCTGTAGTGCTCTACAACAAGATTTCCGAGCCCGATGAGGGAGTCGACCATCCTGTTGCGCCCCGGCCGCTACGCAGCCTCACAGCCCTCACCGCAGTGGCTCTGGTGGGCGTGCTGGTCGCGGGCACCATGGTCACTGGTGCTGGACCCCACGCGGGTGACCCAGATGTGGACCGGCTGGAAGTCGAGATAGTCACGCTCGTGCATTTGCATTCGCAGCTCACGGTCGCTTACGTCGCACTGCTCATCGGATTGATCTTCGCACTCTACGCGGTGGCAGCGCCACGCAATGTTCTGCGCAACCTGAAGTTTGTCATCGCGATAGCCGCTGCACAAGCGGCACTCGGCATTGTGCAGTACTTTATGCAGGTCCCCGCCTACCTCATTCCCTTCCACATCGCAGGCGCCGCGGCATGCACTGCCGCGACGGCCGCGCTGTGGTCGAGCATGTCGGCACGGACTACGAGTTCGCTACCCACGCCGCCATCCGGCGAGCGTGTTCCGGAGCGGGTGTAGCGGTCGAGGTCAGCTCCCGGTCCCAGTCAGCGAGCTCGAGCTGCGGAACCGCGTCAACGACAGCCCTCGCGATGGGGAGGCTCGGCACCACCTGATCCCCCATGATGCCGTCAGCCCCAACGAGGGTGACGCGGACACCAATGCGCCCAAGTGGCTGCAGAACCGCCTTCGCGGAGCCGCCGTGGTCCTTGATGAACGCTTTGATCGCGGGAAGGACGCCACTCGGTATGACTGGACCCGCTGTCCCTGTTTTCTCTGTGGCCGATTTCTCCTGGTCACTCATGCCGTCAAGATTACCGTTGCGCTCGGCGGGATCTGCTGTCGGGCGCGTCCCACTCGCACTGACGTGCCGAGGAGAGTAGAAATCGATCATGCGCGCAATACAGGTGACACGACTCGGCGGGCCGGAAGTACTGGAAACTACAGAAGTTCCCGATCCTGAGCCTGCACCGGGCGAATTGCTCGTTCGCACCGATGCCATCGGAGTGAACTTCATTGACGTGTATTTCCGGACTGGCGCCTATGCCACCGACCTGCCGTACACACCGGGGTCCGAAGCCACCGGCACAGTCGTCGCCATGGCAGACGGTGTGACCGGGTTCTCCGTCGGAGACCGAGTCGCGTGGGCGTCAGCGCCGGGCAGCTACGCCGAGCTGGTGAGAGTTCCTGTCTCTGGTGCCGTGCCTGTGCCCGCCGAGGTGACAGCACCCGTGGCGGCCTCCGCACTGCTTCAGGGCATGACGGCGCACTACCTCATCACATCCGTGTACCCGGTTAAACGGGGTGACACCGTCCTCGTGCATGCAGGTGCGGGTGGGGTCGGCCTGAAGCTAACTCAGCTGGCAGTGCAGCGTGGCGCGCGAGTGATCTCCACCGTGTCGACTGCGGACAAGGAAGCCTTATCACGGGAGGCTGGCGCCTCGGAGGTCCTCCGTTATTCTGCTGACCTGGCGGGCAGGGTGCGAGATCTCACCTCCGGCGAAGGCGTCGCCGCCGTGTATGACGGTGTGGGGAAAGACACTTTTGACGCGAGCCTCGAATGCGTTCGCGTGCGCGGCACCGTCGCCCTTTTTGGCGCCGCAAGCGGTCCGGTACCACCGTTTGACCCGCAGCGCCTCAACAGAGCGGGTTCGGTCTTCCTCGCGCGGCCCTCGCTTGCGCACTTCGTTCGAACTCGCGACGAGCTCTTGTGGCGCGCAGGCGACGTATTCGATGCGATCAGCAGCAGAGCGCTCGTTGTTCGGGTGGGCGCTGAGTACCCCCTCGAGCGGGCCGCTGACGCCCATCGTGACCTTGAAGGCCGCCGGACTACCGGGTCTGTCGTGCTACTCCCGAAATAATCGCGCTCAATCTTCACCAGAAACAGGACATCCTCAAGAGGAATTTCCCTTGAGGATGTCCTGTTTCTGACGAATCTGCGCGATCACAGCCCGAGCAGCTGCGGCACCGTGGCGAATCCGAGGATGGAATCTACCGCAAGGCCACAGAACACCGCCGCGAGGTAGTTGTTCGACATCAGGAACAAGCGGAGCGGCTTCACAGGCACCCCCGCCTTCACGCCGGAGTACAGGCGTTGTGCCATGACGACGAACCAGATGCCGACGAGCAGTGCGATCAGGGCGTAAATCACCCCTGTCCACCAGGCGAGTGCAAGGGTGGTCAGAACGGTCACCCACGTGTAGATCACGATCCGCTTCGTGACTTCCTGTTCGCTCATCACCACTGGGAGCATCGGCACCCCGGCAGCGCGGTAATCCTCCTTGTACCGCATCGCCAGCGCCCATGTGTGCGGCGGCGTCCAGAAGAAGACAATGAGGAACATCACCAGCGCGGGCCATTCGAGGGTCCCGGTCGTGGCGGCCCAGCCGATCATGACGGGCATACACCCAGCGGCGCCGCCCCAAACAATGTTTTGCGACGTCCTCCGCTTGAGGACCAGGGTGTAGACGAAGATATAGAACAAGATCGTCACCACGGCCAGCGACGCCGCTAAAAGATTGGTCGCCCACCAGAACCAGGTAAACGACAGCACACCCAGCACAAGCCCGAACACAAGCGCATGAGAGGTTGGCACCGCTTCGCGGGCGAGCGGCCGACGGGCCGTGCGTTTCATCACCTTGTCGATATCTGCGTCCACGACACAGTTGAGGCTGTTCGCACTCGCCGCCGCCATCGCGCCGCCGAAAAGCGTCGCAAGGATGAGGAGCGGGTCGACAGTCCCCCGTGAAGCAAGGAGCATCGCGGGAATTGTGGTGACTAGCAGGAGTTCAATAACCCGTGGCTTAGTCAGCGCGATGTACGCCATGATCTTACGGTTGACCCAGCTCAAAGGGCCTTCAGGCACACTGGCGGACGCACTCCCGGAACTGCCGCCATCACCATTCTCATCGGCCGTCCCGGCACTATGAGAGTGGCCGTGTGCGCCGGGGGCGAAACCGTGCCCGCCTGCCTGCGCCCTAATCCGCACTGCTTCTCCTCGCGATACCAATCGGCGTTACCCGGGCACTCTAGTTTGCCCAACAGCCCTTTGCCCAAATGACCTTGCCAAATCACCTTGCCAAATGACTTGATGGTAGACCGAGTGGACGACCCTGCCGAATCACGGTAACGCATCGCGGTGCAGTGACGGCGCGCTGCCGCCGGATTCGGAGACTTGGCTGCTGTAATGGCACCATTACAGTTGGACCTACCGGTTCGCAAACGATCCAGCATCCAGTGACGATTCAGCCAGCATCCAGGAGAGCCTCGCCAGTGTCGGTTACAGACGAGATCCGCACCCTGACCACCCCCCACCTTCCAGACGACTGGACGGAACTCGACACCAAGGCAGTCGACACCATCCGTGTGCTCGCAGCGGACGCGGTTCAGAACACCGGAAACGGCCATCCGGGTACCGCGATGAGCCTCGCACCCCTCGCCTACGTCCTGTACCAGAAGGTGATGCGGCACGACCCGTCCGATCCGGACTGGACTGGCCGCGACCGGTTTGTGCTTTCCTGTGGCCACTCCAGCCTCACCCAGTACATTCAGCTGTACCTTTCGGGCTACGGCCTTGAACTCGACGACCTCAAGGCGCTACGCAAGTGGGGAAGCCTGACGCCCGGCCATCCGGAGTTCGGCCACACCCCTGGTGTGGAGATCACGACCGGTCCTCTGGGCCAGGGCCTGGCATCAGCGGTCGGCATGGCAATGGCGGCACGTCGTGAACGCGGACTTTTCGATCCGGACACTCCACAGGGATCGAGTCCCTTCGACCATTTCATCTACGTCGTCGCTTCCGACGGAGACATCCAGGAGGGTGTGACTTCCGAGGCGTCGTCCATCGCAGGGGTCCAGGAACTCGGCAATCTCATTGCGATCTACGACGACAACGAGATTTCCATCGAGGATGACACTGCAATCGCGCTCGGTGAAGATGTGGCGAAGCGGTACGAGGCGTACGGCTGGCACGTACAGAGCGTCGCCGGCGGTGAGAATGTGACTGGGATCCTCGACGCGATTGAGAACGCGAAGTCCGTGACGGACAAGCCATCGATGATCATTTTGCGCACCATCATCGGCTACCCTGCGCCGAACAAGATGAACACGGGCGCGTCCCACGGCGCCGCACTCGGGACCGATGAGGTTTCCGCGGTCAAGGAAGCGCTGGGGTTCGACGCGGACAAGAGCTTCGACGTGGCCCCAGACGTGATCGCCCACACCCGGGACGTCGTCGCACGTGGCGCCGCAGAGCGGGCACGGTGGCAGGCGGACTTCGATGCCTGGGCGGCGCGCGACACTGAGCGCAAAACATTGTTCGATCGCCTCACGTCACGTTCACTGCCTGAGGGCTGGGAATCGGCATTGCCCACCTGGGATCCAAGCGAATCGGGCATGGCTACCCGCAAGGCCTCTGGAAGCATTCTCGGCGCAATCGGGCCGCTCCTGCCCGAACTCTGGGGTGGCTCCGCCGACCTCGCAGAATCCAACAACACGACGATCAGCGGTTCTGATTCGTTCGGCCCGGTGTCGATCTCGACCAAGCACTGGAACGCACACCCCTACGGTAGAACCTTGCACTTCGGCGTGCGTGAGCACGCGATGGGTTCCATCCTCAATGGTATTGCCCTCCACGGCCCGACCCGCCCGTACGGTGGGACATTTCTTGTCTTCAGCGACTACATGCGCCCGGCCGTGCGGCTCGCCGCCTTGATGAAGGTGCCCGCACTGTACGTGTGGACGCACGACTCAGTTGGACTCGGTGAGGACGGCCCGACGCACCAGCCCATCGAGCATCTCGCGGCGCTGCGCGCGATTCCGAACATGACGGTCATCCGGCCCGGTGACGCGAATGAAACTACTTTCGCATGGAAGGCAGCTCTCGAGCATCTCGACGGGCCTACCGCGCTCGCTCTCACGCGCCAGAACATCCCGGTGCTCGAGGGCACGCGCGAGAATGCTGAGGAGGGCGTGAAGCGCGGTGCCTACGTCCTTTACGACGCCGAGGCGACCGAAGTGCAGGTCATCCTGATCGGTACCGGATCCGAACTGCAGTATGCGGTTGAAGCCCGCAAGGCGCTCGAAGCGGAAGGGATTGGTACACGCGTCGTTTCCGCACCGTGTCTCGACTGGTTCGAACAGCAGGATCAGGCTTACCAGGATCGGGTGCTCCTCCCTGAGGTTCGCGCTAGGGTGACTGTAGAGGCTGGGATTGCGATGCCGTGGTACCGGCACCTTGGCTCCTACGGCGAAGCGGTGTCGATCGAGCACTTCGGAGCGTCCGCTGATTACAAGACGCTTTTCCGGGAGTTCGGTTTCACGGCGGAGGCAGTAGAGGCTGCGGCACGTCGTTCCCTCGCTCGCACCAGCGGCTAGGATGCTTCGCGCAGTCCGTGGTCGCCGGTGACAACTTGTAGCGGATTTCTCTAGTAGAGGTGACCACTAATGACTCAGAATGAAAACCTTGCCGCACTAAGCGCGGCTGGTGTATCGGTGTGGCTTGACGACCTCTCGCGTGAGCGCCTGAGTTCGGGCAATCTCGCGGAGCTCGTCGAGACCCGCAGCGTTGTGGGTGTCACGACGAACCCAACGATTTTCCAGGGCGCTCTTGCAAGCGGCCACGCGTACGAGGCACAGCTCACTGAGCTAGTCAGTCGGGGCGCGGGTGTGGACGACGTGGTCCGGGAACTCACCACGGACGACGTCCGCAACGCATGTGACCTCCTGACGCCTGTCTATGATGCCACCGGAGGCCAGGACGGTCGGGTCTCCATCGAGGTCGATCCGCGGCTCGCGCACGATACAGACCGGACGATCGCGCAGGCGCACGAGCTGTGGAAGATAGTGGACCGCCCCAATCTGCTGGTCAAGATCCCTGCGACACTGGCTGGTCTGCCCGCGATCACGTCGGTCATCGCGGACGGAATCAGCGTCAACGTCACGCTCATCTTCTCTGTCGAACGGTACGAGGCTGTCATCAGCGCCTACCTGGCGGGTCTCGAACAGGCCCGGCAGATCGGCCGGGATCTCTCGCGGATCCGTTCCGTCGCCTCGTTTTTCGTTTCTCGGGTGGATAGCGAGATCGACGGTCGGCTTGAGAAGCTCGGCACCGAGGAGGCACGCGGTCTCCTCGGTCAGGCAGGAGTGGCGAACGCACGCCTCGCTTACGCGTCGTTTGAACGTGTCTTCGGAGGCTCGAACGACCTCTGGAACGGACTGAAGACTGCGGGCGCGCACGTGCAGCGACCACTCTGGGCATCCACCGGAGTCAAAAACCCTGACTATTCCGACACGATGTATGTCAGCGAACTCGTGGCTCCGAACACAGT
Organism: Hoyosella subflava DQS3-9A1; assembly: GCF_000214175.1. Lineage (NCBI taxonomy): Bacteria > Bacillati > Actinomycetota > Actinomycetes > Mycobacteriales > Hoyosellaceae > Hoyosella > Hoyosella subflava. Next base: position 1,962,734 of record NC_015564.1, on the reverse strand, counting down.
CAACACGATGCCGGAAAAGACAATGCAGGCATTCGCTGACCACGGCGAGGTGCGCGGCGACACCGTCTCCGGCACCGCTGACGAGGCACAGCGCGTATTCAGCGCTCTCGCGGATGCTGGAGTCGATCTTGCTGACGTTTTCGTTAAACTTGAGGAAGAAGGCGTCGACAAGTTCGAAAAGTCCTGGAACGAACTGCTCGAGGCAACGTCGCAGCAGATCGACGCCGCACGTCAGCGCTCGTGAGATGGATTCGGGTATGAATTCTCAGCACGCTCAGCATTCCCCCGAAATTCTTGTCTTCGACAGCAGCGATGCTCTCGCCTCGGCGGCGGCACAACGGCTCGCGGCGGCAATCGTCTCAGCGCAGTCGGACCGCGGCGTTGCGCGAATCGCACTGACGGGGGGCAGCACAGGAATCGCTGCGCTTCGAGCTTTGCGCACGGTCGGCGACCCCATCGACTGGGGCAGGGTGGAGATCTTCTGGGGCGATGACCGTTTCCTCCCAGCAGGTCACGAGGACCGCAACGATGCGCAAGCGGACGAGGCGCTGCTGTCGCATGTTCCTGTGGATGCCGCCCGCGTCTTCCGCATGCCGTGCGACGAAGGTGAGTTCGCCGGGGACGCGACTGCCGGTGCGCGCGCATACGAGGAGACACTGCGCTCCCTCACCCCTGACGGCAAGATTCCGGAGCTGGACGTCCACCTGCTTGGCATGGGTCCGGACGGCCACATCAACTCACTATTTCCAGGCAAAGCGACACTCAGCGAGCGCGAACGCGCTGTCGTCGCGGAGTTCGACTCCCCGAAACCCCCGCCCCAGCGAATCACATTGACATTCCCAGTCGTGAACGCTGCCAGGCACGTGTGGTTCCTCGTAGCGGGAGCGGACAAGGCGCCCGCAGTTGCCAAAGCCGTCGGTCGCGCGTCACCGGCTGACTACCCAGCCGCGGGAGCGCAAGGCCGTGACGGCACCACCTGGTTCCTCGACAAGAACGCGGCAGAGCTCCTCCGGTGAAACGACACGAACTAGTCAACCTCGCGATCTTCATCACCCTAGCTGGTGGGTTGCTCTTTCGTGTTGGCAGTTTGTGGCCCGAGGTGCCGGACGACGGAGCGTTGTGGCGGCGCATTGTGCTCGGACTGTGTGCCGCCGTCATCGTCCCCGGCAGCGGCTGGGCTTCCCAGCACTTTCAGCGGCCCTCAGCAGGGTTCCTCGGTAGGGTTTATCTGGTTTTCGCGGTGGTTTCCGTCATCATCGATGGTGTCACCGCTCGCTATTTCGAAATGCTGGTCGGCATCGTATGGATTCCACTGTTCTTTGGAGTCATTTTCCTGCTTGGGGTTCACCGATGGATCGACACCCTCACGCGTTCGCCCACTCATGATAGGAAAAGCTCACAGGCGCCGGCCCGGATTACCGAGCTAGAAGGTCGGCGTGAGCCAACACGCCTCCCTGCACGTCTCAGCCGCCACGAGATGGCCAATGTGGTGGTGGGTGCGGTTCTGAGTATTACAGCAGCGTTCATGACAGTTACACGCTGGCTGGAGGTCGACTACTCGCGCGAGGAGTCCCTCGCCGCCCAGTGGCAGTCGTGGGTATTGGCCGCGTGCATTGTTGTCATCACTGTCGTGGCGGCGTGGGGTGCAGGGAACTACTGGCGACCGACGGTTGATTACATCACCTTCGTCTACGGCACACTGGGCGCGGTAGCCGTTGTCGGCTACCTGGTTTCTGAGCGCTACCTCAACGCCCTCAGCATCGCGGTCGCGACTCCCCTGCTGCTCATCGTGCTCCGGGTGCCCACGGTCCGCAAACGGCTGGAGAGCTTCACAGGGAACGGGACAGGGCGGTCAGGTCCTGGCCATCCGGCCGGACCAGCATCATCTGCCTGGCCGCAGCCGCATTCACAATCTTAGGGTCACGCGTAGCGGATATTAAGGCCCATTCCGACGATGGACACCGCCCATACGATCGCAATGTAGATCGTCAGCCGGGTGAGGTTCTTCTCCGCGACACTCGACCCTGACAGGCTGGTCTGCATGCCGCCTCCGAACAGTGAGGACAGACCGCCGCCCTTAGCACGGTGCAAGAGGACTAGCAGGATCATCATCACACTGGTAGCGACCAGCACGATGTCCAGAAACAGTGACATGAAGGTCCTTATGTTTGCGTCGCTTCGGCGCCGAATCGGCGCAGTTGCCGGGTCGATCTTACCTGTCGTACGGCATCAGTTCGAACACGCGGAGACGCCGCGGCCCATCATGTCAGCCCTGGGGCTTGATGGACCGCGGCGCTCAGCAATCAGTGCATGCCGCTACCGCGAATCAGAAGGGGCCGCCAGCGGCGATGGCGCACAACTGCGCGAAATCGTCCGCCTTGAGTGAGGCTCCACCTACAAGGGCACCGTCGACATCAGATTCCGTCACGATCGAACCGACGTTTTTCGCGCTGACGGAACCTCCGTACAGCACACGGATGGTTCCGGCCGTTTCGGGCGTCGCTATGCGCGACAGCTCTGAACGGATTGCGGAACACACCTCTTGCGCGTCAGCCGCGGACGCAACCTTGCCGGTTCCTATCGCCCACACAGGCTCGTAGGCGATTACGATCTTCGCGAGTTCTTTCTGCGACAACCCAGCGAGCGAGTTTCGCAGCTGGTTGATGTTGTATTCAACATGCGAGCCAGCCTCACGGATGTCGAGCCCCTCGCCGATGCAAATGATTGGGGTCAGCCCGTGCTTCAGCGCCGCTTTTGCCTTGTTCGAAACGAGTTCATCGTCCTCACGGTGGTAAATGCGACGCTCCGAGTGGCCCACGACCACGAATTTGCAGCCGAGTTTCGCCAGCATCGGCCCGCTCACCTCACCGGTGTAGGCACCCGATTCGTGAACACTGACGTCTTGCGCCCCGTAGGCGACCTTCAGCTTGTCACCTTCGACCAGCGTCTGAACGCTGCGCAGGTCGGTGAACGGTGGCACGACGACTACGTCCACCTTCTCGTAGTACTTATCGGGCAGCGCGAAGGCGATCTTCTGGACCAGCGCGATCGCCTCAAGATGATTCATGTTCATCTTCCAGTTGCCCGCGATGAGCGGCTTACGCGGCATGCCTCATCCTTCCGATGCTGTGTCGTCAGCGAGTACCGAGATACCCGGCAGTTCTTTGCCTTCGAGATACTCTAGCGATGCTCCGCCACCCGTCGAAATGTGGGAGAAGCCATCCTCTGGTAAACCGAGAAGACGCACAGCAGCCGCGGAATCACCGCCGCCGACGACGCTGAATGCACCCTTCGAGGTAGCCTCGACGATCGACTCGGCGACCCCGCGGGTCCCAGCAGCGAAAGCCGGGAACTCGAAGACACCCATGGGGCCGTTCCAGAAGATTGTTTTGGCGTTTCTGAGCACCGCCGAGAAACGACTAACTGAATCTGGGCCCACGTCGAGCCCCATCCAGCCTTCCGGAATGCCCGTGGCGGGCACCGTCTGGGTTTGCGCGTCCGCGCTGAAACTGTCCGCGGCAACAACGTCCACGGGCAGATGAATCACGTCGGCATAGCGATCCAGCAGATCCTTACAGGTGTCGATCATCTCTTCCTGAAGCAGGGATGATCCTACCTGCAGCCCCTCAGCGGCGAGGAACGTGAAGCACATCCCGCCACCAATCACCAGGGTGTCGACCTTCGGTGCGAGTGCTTCGATTACCGCGAGCTTGTCGGACACCTTCGAACCGCCGAGAACCACGGCATAGGGTCGGGCAGCCTCGGTGGTCAGTTGCGTGAGCACGTCAACTTCAGTCGCGACTAATCCGCCCGCGTAGTTCGGCAGGAGCTGAGCCACGTCGAATACCGAGGCCTGCTTGCGGTGCACAACACCGAACCCGTCGGACACGAACGCGCCGCCAGTTCCAGTCAACGCTGCCAGTTCACGCGCTAACGCTTGACGCTCCGCATCGTCCTTGCTCGTCTCACGTGACTCGAAGCGCACATTCTCCAGCAGGAGAACGTCGCCCTCGGTGAGCCCGGCAGCGCGTTCCTGCGCATCCTGACCCACAACGTCACCTGCCAGCTGCACGTAACGCTCGAGTTCGTCGCCGAGCCGCTGCGCGACCGGAGCTAGTGACAGCGCGGAATCCGCCGCACCCTTCGGCCGGCCCAAGTGTGCCGCCACAATCACGCGGGCACCCGCATCCGCGAGAGCCCCGATCGTCGGCGCGGATGCGATGATCCGGCCGGCATCCGTGATGCGTCCATTCTCAAGTGGCACATTCAAGTCAGAACGAACGAGCACCGTGCGCCCTGAAACACCTTCTGTCAGGAGTTCCTGGAGAGTTTTGACCGTCATTTGTGTGGTGACCTCTTAAAGGGACTTGCCGACAAGGCCAACGAGATCCGCGAGGCGGTTCGAGTAGCCCCACTCGTTGTCGTACCAGCTGACGACCTTGATCTGATCATCGATGACCTTGGTTAGCGGTGCATCGAAAATGGATGAGTGCGGATCAGTGACGATGTCACTCGACACAATCGGCGCCGTGGAGTACTTAAGGATCCCCTTGAGAGGCCCTTCAGCCGCCGCCTTCAAGGCTCCGTTCACCTCATCGATCGAACCGGACTTCCGCACGTTGACCGTCAGGTCGGTGACAGAACCCGTCGGGATAGGAACGCGCAGCGCGTATCCGTCGAGCTTGCCCCGGAGATGCGGAAGGACGAGACTGATCGCCTTCGCTGCGCCGGTGCCGGTTGGGACGATGTTCAGCGCGGCAGCACGCGCGCGCCGCAAATCACTGTGCGGACCGTCCTGCAGGTTCTGATCCTGCGTGTAGGCGTGAATTGTGGTCATGAGACCGCGCTCGATGCCGAACTCGTCATCAACAACCTTCGCCAGCGGAGCAAGGCAGTTTGTGGTGCAGGAGGCGTTCGAGATGATGTTCTGGCTGCCGTCGTATTCGCCATCGTTGACACCCATCACGATCGTGATGTCTTCGCCCTTCGCCGGGGCCGAGATGATGACCTTTTTCGCACCCGCGTCGATGTGGCCCTTAGCCTTGGCCGCATCGGTGAAAATGCCGGTGGACTCAACCACCACGTCCACTCCGAGGTCGCCCCATGGAAGCGCCGCCGGGCCCTCGCGGAGGCTCAGGGCCTTGATCCGCTGCTCTCCCACAACGATCTCGTCGCCTTCAACCGACACGTCGTACGGCAAGCGCCCTAGAATTGAGTCATATTTCAGCAGGTGAGCGAGTGTCTCCGTGGCTGTGAGATCGTTGACCGCAACGATTTCGATATCGCTGCTTCCAGCAGAACGCAATGCGTCGACTGCCCTGAAGAAGTTACGTCCAATTCGGCCGAAACCGTTCACACCTACACGAATCGTCACTGTGAGCTCCTTTTCAATCTGTCGTGAATATCTGCCGTGTATTCTCAGCGGCTTACTGGGTAGTTCTTTTGGGTGGGTTCTTTGGGTTCGTGCTCTGGCTTTTCTTCACCCTAGTCCCAACCCTGGTCCAATCGGACCGGCATTTATGCTTCGTCGAGAAGTTCGGGCGTGACCGCTGAATCCGTGTCTGGAATGCCCAGTTCACGTGCTCGGCGGTCGGCCATAGACAGTAGTCGGCGAATTCGGCCCGCAACGGCATCTTTGGTCAATGGCGGGTCGGCAAGCTGCCCTAGTTCTTCGAGCGACGACTGCCGATGCTTGATACGCAGCCGCCCCGCTGCAGCCAAATGCTCCGGGGCCTCGTCGCCCAAGATCTCCAATGCGCGCTCAACCTTTGCTGCGGCTGCCACAGCAGCCCGCGCCGAACGTCGCAGGTTTGCGTCATCAAAGTTTGCCAGGCGATTAGCCGTTGCGCGCACCTCACGGCGGATCCGGCGCTCCTCCCACACCAAGCGAGTGTCCTGAGCGCCCATACGGGTGAGTAACGCACCAATGGCATCGCCATCACGAACAACGACACGGTCGGCGCCTCGCACCTCGCGCGCTTTCGCTGCGATCCCCATCCGCCTCGCGGCTCCTACCAGCGCCATCGCCGCCTCCGGGCCGGGACAGCCGACCTCGAGGGCTGCTGAACGGCCGGGTTCAGTGAGGGAACCGTGCGCAAGGAAAGCTCCCCGCCAGGCGGCTTCCGAATCCTGAATACCGCCACCAACGACGTGGGCGGGCAGACCGCGGACCGGACGTCCGCGAAGATCGAGCAGACCAGTCTGCCGGGCGAGCGCTTCCCCGTCTTTCGCGACCCGAACAAGATATCGGGTGCTTTTCCGTAGTCCGCTCGCGCCAACTACGTGAATATCTGCGTTGTATCCGTACAGGTCGTGGATCTCCCGCCGCAGTCGGCGAGCTATCGAACCCATGTCTACGTCTGCCTCGACAACGACTCGTCCGGCGACAATATGGAGTCCCCCGGAGAATCTGAGCAGCGAAGAGACCTCTGCCTTTCGCGCGCTCACCTGGGTGACAGACAGACGGCTGAGTTCATCCTTGACCTCCGCAGTCATTGCCACGGCGCCGATTCCTTCCGGTCGATCCTTACTTCACTATCTTTCCGTAAATCCGTGCGCTGACTACTGTCCCCCAGCAATTCGCCTAGCACCGCGCCGAGCTTGAAAATGTCGTGCTTAGCGGTACCTGGTACGCCCACGTCGGCGTAACGCACTTCTGCACCCAGTTGCGCGGCTGCCCGGCATAGGTGAGCTCGCTCGCTGCCAGGCGGCACCGTGCCCGCATCAACTATGACCTGATCTACCCGGAAACTGGGGGCGTGTTGCGAGAGTACGTGAAGATGCCGCTCGGCGGAGAATCCAGCGGTCTCCCCCGCTTGTGGACCGAGGTTGAGCACCAGCGCGCGCTTGCCCCGGCTCTCGATCAGCGCGTCCCGCTGCGCCGGTACGAGCACGTGCGGAATGACGCTGCTGAACCATGATCCCGGCCCCAGCACCACCAGATCGGCATCCGTTATCGCCGCGACCGCTTCGCGGCACGCAACTGGTTCGCTCGGTAATAGGCGTACACGGCGCACCCGGCCGGGCGTCGTTGCGACCGCGACCTGCCCTCTGATGACCCTATTGATGCGCGGGTCTTCCTCGAGCCCAACTACGTCGGCTTCAATCTGCAAGGGGATTGTGGCCATGGGCAGCACGCGGCCTCGCACCCCCAGAATTCTGCCAAGTTCGTCAAGGGCGCTGATGATGTCCCCTAGTACATCTGTAAGCCCCGCCAGGATGAGGTTCCCAACGGCGTGACCCGCGAGTGCGCCCGTACCGCGGAACCGGTGCTGTACGACATCGCGCCACAGTTGCGCATGACTGTCGTGATCCGCGAGTGCAGCCAACGCCATCCGGAGGTCACCTGGAGGCACCAGATCCAGCTCAGAGCGAAGCCGGCCCGACGATCCCCCATCGTCAGCGACAGTCACCACGGCTGTGATGTCGTCGGTGAGCTGCCGCGCGGCACTCAGCGTCGCGTACAAGCCATGACCGCCGCCGAGTGCAACAATCGATGGTGGCCGGGGCGTTTCCGTGTGTGAGTTCGGCGCTGTCATTCCCTGCCTAGATCCCGGTGACGAGTACGAACAGTGACCCCGTCATCTTCAGACAGTATCTGTGCGATCGCTTCCGTCATCGCGACACTCCGGTGTTTCCCACCAGTGCAGCCCACCCCAATCGTCATATAACGCTTACCCTCCGTCCGATAGCCCTTCAGCACCGGAGTGAGCAAGTCGCGGAGCGTCTTCAGAAACTCACCCGCACCCGGCTGGCTGAGCACATACTCCCGCACACCATCGTCACGTCCCGTGAAGGGGCGGAGTTCTGGAATCCAATGCGGGTTGGGCAGGAAGCGTACGTCAAGCACCATGTCCACGTCGATCGGCAGGCCGTACTTAAACCCGAAAGAAAGCACCGCGATCTTGACCTTGCGAGTATTCGCATCCTCGAACACCGGTTCTATGCGCGCCCGCAAATCGTGCACCGACAAACTTGACGTATCGATCACGACGTCAGCCATCGCGCGTACAGGCGCCACGAGCTTCCTTTCGGCCGCGATCCCTTCGAGAAGGGTGCCGTCCCCCTGGAGCGGGTGGCTCCGGCGGACTTGCTCGTACCTCCGTACCAGGACAGCGTCTGATGCCTCCAGAAAGAGCACGCGGGGCGTGATGTTGCGCGTTGCAAGCTCCCGCACTACGGAATCGAGGCCCCCAGCGAAGGCCCGGCTTCGTACATCGAGCACCACGGCGAGACGTTTTGTCGGGTTATCGGCGGCGAGGCTCAGGTCCACGGCTTGAGGCACGAGTTCAGCCGGAACATTGTCGATCACGTACCAGTCGAGATCTTCGAGCACCTTCGCCGACGTTCCGCGGCCCGCTCCGGAAAGCCCCGTAATGAGAGTGACGTCAATATCGGGCGGGCTTTGTAGCTCACTCACGTGTGTTCCTGTCCCTCGCAGTCGTCTGAGGTTCGCCGGGCGCGGAAGCGCCACAGCTGAGGTTATTCGACTGAGGCCCGCCCTGGGGAGCGCTCGGGCGAAGAATCCCTATTCAGTGCCTCGTGCACGGCGCGCGCCGTCATGTCACCGATTCCTGGGACCTGGGTGATCTCGCCCAATGAGGCGGCTTTCAGGCGCGCGACGGAGCCGAAGTGGGTGACGAGCGCGGTCTTCCTCGTTTGCCCAAGTCCTGGGATGGTGTCGAGGACAGATTCGGTCATGCGGCGAGACCGTTTGCTGCGGTGGAACGTGATCGCGAACCGGTGCGCTTCGTCGCGGATTCGCTGCAGCAGAAAGAGCGCTTCACTCGTACGCGGAAAAATGACCGGGTACTCCTCACCAGGCAGCCACACCTCTTCGAGGCGTTTCGCGAGCCCGATGACCGCGATGTCGGTGATCCCCAGCTCCTCGAGCGCCGCGGACGCGGCATTAACCTGAGGCAAGCCACCATCCACGACGAATAGGTTCGGCGGATAGGCAAATCTTCGCGGCCGACCAGTTTCGGGGTCCAGCGCCTGGAAAGCGGCCACGTCGGCAGGCGCGCCGGTTTCATCAGCCCTCCGGTACCTCGCGAACCTGCGGTGCGTCACCTCTGCGATGCTCGCGACGTCGTTGGAACGGCCCTCACCGGCAGCTTCCTTGATCGTATAGTGCCGATAATCCGATTTCCGTGCCAGGCCATCTTCGAACACGACAAGCGAACCGACTACGTCAGTCCCCTGCACGTGGCTGATGTCGATACATTCGATGCGCAGCGGCGCCGTATCGAGACCCAATGTGTCCTGCAGTTCCTGCAATGCGGCAGAACGCGCAGTCAGGTCTCCGGCACGGCGCAGCTTATGCTGTGCGAGTGACTCGTGCGCGTTGCGCTGCACAGTCTCAGCCAGCGCCTTCTTGTCACCGCGTCGCGGTACCCGGACGCGCACCGCTGACCCCCGCAATTCACTGAGCCATCGCTCCAGACCGTCAGTGTTGGGTGGCAGCATGGGAACGAGCACCGTCTTGGGAATTGGGCTCGCGCTCTTACGCGCACCTTCAGGCAAATCGTGGGCGAGAGCCTGCTGCTCGCCATAGAACTGCGTGAGGAATTCCTCCACCATCTCGGAATCGTCCTGCTCACCGACGCGCTCGATTACCCAGCCGCGCTGGCCTCGAACCCGCCCGCCGCGAACATGGAATACCTGCAGGGACACCTCCAGATCGTCAGCGGCGAAAGCCACAACGTCCGCATCAGTGCCGTCACCCAGCACAACGGCCTGTTTTTCCAGTGCGCGGCGCAGTGCGCCAATGTCGTCACGCAAACGCGCCGCGCGCTCGAAGTCGAGCGCCTCCGACGCCTCATTCATATGCCGCTCAAGCTCGCGGACCATGCGATCTGTCTTGCCGGAAAGGAAGTCGCAGAAATCCTCGACTATCCGGCGGTGTTCCGCCGCGCCAACTTGCCCCGTGCAAGGAGCTGAGCACTTGCCGATATAACCGAGCAGGCACGGCCGCCCTAGTTGCTGATGTCGTTTGAGGACCCCCGCCGAACAAGTTCGGGCCGGGAATACGCGCAGCAGCAGATCAAGTGTCTCTCTGATCGCCCACGCATGGGAATACGGCCCGAAATACCGCACGCCCTTCTTTCGCGGCCCCCGATACACGAACAGGCGGGGATACTCCTCGTTCAGCGTCACCGCGAGTACGGGATACGACTTGTCGTCCCGGTACCGAACGTTGAAGGGCGGGTCAAATTCTTTGATCCAGTTGTATTCCAGTTGCAGCGCCTCGACTTCGGTGCCAACAACTGTCCACTCCACACCGGACGCCGTGGTCACCATTTTGCGGGTCCGGGGCTGCAACCCGGTGAGGTCCGCGAAATACGAGTTCAGCCTACTGCGCAGGCTCTTCGCCTTACCTACATACAGCACCCGTCCGCTGGCATCACGGAAGCGATAGACCCCCGGTTCTAGCGGGATCGAACCAGGGGCGGGCCGGTAGGTCGACGGATCAGGCACGAGCCCAGGTTAGCGGCACGATCCGACAAACTCCCGTCCGCAGCACACCAGAAGGCAGCTCACACCGCATCGATGCGGGGCAATCCGTACCGCGCCTCCAGATCGCGGTACTTCTCGACCGCAGCGACCGCGTGCCGACCGTCCTTGGCCTGGATCGCCAGCACCGGAATGTACTCGTCTTCGGGCAGTTCCAGGCGAGCCCAGCTGCCGCCGCTCCGGAAGCTGAGTCCGTCCACGATTTCCCACGGGATCAGGCGCTCCGAGAAGAAGTTACGCACACCCACCCCGGCCCGGCCTACCCGCAATCTCGGACGTGCGAGAAGCAGGAACAGGCCACCGAAGAACGCGCCCAGCAGCACCATCGCAATCTGATCCGCAAGCCGGAAGTACACGCCGGTATTGGCACTGCCGAGCAAGATCCCGAGCACCACAAAGGTGAGGAACATTGAGAGCGCGGCAACCGCAGCCCACTTCGGCATTTTCCGCGCCCGGACGACCAGTTCCCATTCGCCGGTCTTCGCTGTCATGCCTTCACTCCCCCAGTCTGGCGCAGCCGGCGCAGTGTAACTGCCGTATCCAGTGCTGCGCTGCACGCCTGCGCCCCTTTATCCTCCGACGAACCTGGCAGTCCGGCACGATCGCGCGCCTGCGCTTCCGTGTTGACCGTCAGCACACCGTTACCAACCGGGGTTGCCTCGTCCAGCGAGACCCGTGTCAAACCGTCCGTGACTGATTGGCAGACGTACTCGAAGTGCGGCGTCTCACCACGAATGACAACACCCAGCGCGACCACCGCATCATGGGTTCGGGCGAGTTCCTGGACCACGACCGGGATCTCCATCGAGCCGGCCACTCGAACCAGCGTCACCTTCCGGACTCCGGCTTCGTCGACGATTCGCTGTGCCCCAGATACCAGAGCTTCGCAAATCTCGGTATGCCATTGCCCCGCCACAATCCCGAGTTTTACGTCGAACGCCTCGTCGAGGCGAAGTTCAGGCTCGCCACCGCCACTCATGTCGCGCCCCCTTCGATCCCGCGCGGGTCAAAATGCTCATCGAGACCCTCGAGTTCGTGACCCATCCGGTCACGCTTCGTACGCAGGTAGTGAATATTCTCCTTGTTGGCACGGATCGGCATCGGCACTCGGTCACTGATGGCAAGCCCGTACCCATCCAGCCCCGCCCGCTTCGCTGGATTGTTCGTCAGCAGCCGCATGGTTGTCACACCCAGGTCGACCAAGATCTGTGCGCCGATTCCATAGTCACGCGCATCCGCGGGAAGGCCGAGCGCCAGGTTCGCGTCCACGGTGTCAGAACCGGCGTCCTGCAGCTGGTAGGCCTGCAGTTTATGCATCAGACCAATTCCGCGGCCCTCGTGTCCACGCATGTAGAGGACGACGCCGCGGCCTTCCTCAGCCACCATCCGCATCGCGGCGTCAAGCTGTGGACCACAGTCACACCGGAGCGAACCGAAGATGTCTCCTGTTAGGCACTCTGAGTGCACCCGGACCAGAACGTCCGTGCCTTTGCCGTCGGGACCTGGAATATCCCCCAGAACTAGCGCGACATGCTCGACCTCGTCATAGATGCTGCGGAAGCCGACGGCCCGGAACTCCCCATAAGGCGTGGGGATTCGCGCATCTGCGACTCGTACGACGTGCTTCTCGTTCTTGCGCCGCCAGGAGATCAGATCAGCGATCGAAATCATCGCGAGATTGTGGTCGTCGGCGAAGACTCGGAGCTCATCAGCCTTGGCCATATAGCCTTCGTCCTTCTGGCTGACGATCTCACAGATCACGCCTGCAGGCCGGAGTCCGGCGAGCCGCGACAGGTCCACAGCAGCTTCGGTGTGCCCGGCGCGCCGCATGACGCCGCCCTCTTTCGCCCTCAGCGGTACGACATGACCGGGTCGCGTGAAGTCTTCGGGGCGGGCAGCCGGATCCGCTAGCAGCTGACACGTGATCGAACGATCGGCCGCAGAAATCCCTGTCCCAACGCCCTCTTTCGCGTCCACCGTTACCGTGTACGCGGTCTGATGCTTGTCCTGGTTTGTCGCAAACATCGGCGGTAGGCCGAGGCGGTCACAATCAGCACCGTCGAGCGGCACACACACGTAGCCTGACGTGTAGCGCACCATGAACGCCAGCAACTCCGGCGTGGCTTTCTCGGCGGCGAAGATCAAGTCACCTTCGTTTTCACGATCTTCATCGTCCACGACGACAACCGCCTTGCCCGCGGCGATGTCGGCGATCGCGCGTTCGACACTGTCGAATCTGATCACTGCACTTACTCCTCGACCCCGCCCGAGGCGGTGTCCTGTAGGGCGGCACCGCCGTAACGGAACCCTTCACCGGAGGAGCCTTCACTGCTGACGCTGTGAAGCCGCTCCACATACTTCGCGATCACATCGACCTCGAGGTTGACGGTCGCTCCGACGCTGGCACTGCCCAGCGTGGTCAACTCTCGCGTCGTGGGGATCAGAGACACTTCAAAATAGTCGCCGGACTCATCCCGGCCGACGGCCGATACCGTCAGGGAGACACCGTCAATGGTGATCGACCCCTTCTCAACGACGTAGCGCGCCAAGTGGGTGGGCAGCGAAAGCCGCACGACCTCCCAATGCTCCATGGGGTTCCTGCTGATGACGGCGCCGGTGCCATCCACATGGCCCTGCACAATATGGCCGCCCAGACGACCGCCAACGGCCAGCGCACGTTCGAGGTTGACCCGCCCGCCTGCGCTTACGCCACCAAGACTGCTGCGCCGGAGGGTTTCGCCCATGACATCCGCAGTGAAGCTGCCGTCTGAAAGGACATCAACCACAGTGAGACACACACCGTTGACCGCGATCGAGTCACCGTGCGACGCGTCGGACGTAACCAGTGGTCCCCGCACTGTCAGGCGCGCAGAATCACCCCGCACCTCCGTAGCGACAACCTCACCCAGTTCTTCGACGATCCCTGTGAACACTCGCCTACGCTCCTCACCGCTGTCCGTCAACCACGTTATCGCGGTATGAGGCTTATAAGCACATCGTCCCCAAGCCGATCAACGCTCTCACACTGAAACCGAATTGCGCCGCTGATATTTCCTACCCCAGCATCCGCCACCGCTGCAGGGCCGGCCCCCAGCACAATCGGAGCCACATAGGCGGTAATTCGATCGACCAGACCTGCGCGCAGGAACGCACCCGCGACGGTCGGTCCGCCTTCCACCACGACGTCCAGACAGTCGTCGAGCGCTTCGATCACGTCCATGGGATCACGGGACCGTACGATGCGCGTCGGGGCGGCATCATCAGTTACCCGCGAGCCACTCGGGAGGTCCCGCTCGCCCATCACCACCCGGATTGGCTGGTGATCGGCGAGCGTCCCGTCTGGCGCGCGCGCCGTGAGCCACGGATCGTCGGCGTAGACAGTGCCGGTCCCGACGACAATGGCGTCAACCCGGGTACGTTCGAGCCGGTCCCGGGCACGAGATTCCACGCTGGAAATCCATTGGCTTGAACCGTCTGCCGCTGCGCACCGCCCATCCAGGCTCGCCGCGTACTTGTACGTGACGTGCGGCCGTCCTGTCCGCTGGCGGTGCAGCCAGGCCCGCAGCGGTCCTTGCGTCACCGGGGCCGGGTCATGCCAGGCCGTGACCACGATGCCTGCGTGCGCCAGTGCCCGCGCCCCGCCCGCTGCTTCCGCGACAGGGTCGGAAACAGCGTAGTGCACCTGGGCGACTCCAGATTCAATGAGCGCCTTGGTGCACGGCGGGGTACGGCCGAAGTGGTCGCACGGCTCCAGCGTCACGACCGCGGTCCCGCCAAAAGCCCGGGCACCCGCCTGTTTCAGCGCCACAACCTCAGCGTGCGGTCCGCCAGGCGGCTGCGTCGCTCCTACCCCGACGACATTGCCGCCCACGTCGAGGATGACAGCCCCAACAGGCGGGTTTGGGCTGGTCGTGCCCCGAACCTGCTCCGAAGCCTGGACGGCGAGCCGCATCGCATCACTGAGATGAAGCATGAGTCGCCCGCTATATCGCCAAGTGCGGGGACGAGTGGCGCGCTCGCGAACGCAGCTTCTCCACTGCCGCGGAGGGGTCGTCGGCACCGTAGACAGCAGACCCTGCGACGAAGCAGTCAACCCCGGCTTCCGCGGCCGCCTCGACGGTGTCCATGTTGATACCTCCGTCGATCTCCACGAGGAGTGTAAGTTCACCAGAATCGACAAGATTGCGAACACGTCGAGCTTTGTCCAGCACTTGCGGCATGAACTTCTGACCGCCAAAGCCTGGCTCGACGCTCATCACAAGCAGTGTGTCGAACTCACGGAGAATCTCGAGATACGGATCCAGGGGTGTATTGGGCTTAATTGACAGGCCCGCTTTGGCGCCTGCGGCACGGATGTCCCGTGCGACCGCTACCGGGTTATCGGTGGCTTCCGCGTGGAAGGTCACGTTGTACGCACCCGCTTCCGCGTACGGTGGCGCCCACCGGTCTGGATTTTCGATCATCAGGTGGCAATCGAGTGGGATGGTGGTCGCCTTAAGCAAGCTTTCGACGATGGGGAGGCCGAGCGTGAGGTTTGGGACGAAATGTGCGTCCATGACGTCGACATGCAGCCAATCGGCGCCCTTGACGGCGTCGGCCTCATCGGCGAGATGCGCGAAGTCCGCGGACAGGATCGAAGGGGCGATCATCGGACCCTTTGGGTGTGCAGCCATGGTGCGAGTCTAAGAGGTGCGGTGTTAAAGTCTTAAACCCGATGATCACCGCACTTTCCATCGCCATCACAGTGCTCGCTCTCACCGCCGCGCTGTGGGCGCTGATCAAACTCATAGCCGATCGGCCCGTCGATCTTCGCCGGCTGAGTGACAAGGCCCTCTTTGGCGTGCTCGCACTCACTGAGGCGCTCACCATCGTGCAGGCATTCGCGGGGTTTATGCTGCTCCTGACAAGTGACCGCGAAGTGTCGGCACTGACGTTGGTGCTTTATTTGATCGGCGTTCCGTTCATCATCCCGATCGCCACCTGGTGGGCGCTGGGTGACCGGAGTCGCGCTGGTGCTGGAGTACTGACGGTAGGCCTCGTTGCAGTACCCGTGATGGTGCTTCGAATGCACGAACTATGGAGCGCAGGAGTATGACAGTCAGCACATCTGGCAGCGACGAAGACGTGGTGCGCGAACGCACCCGTACGGGGACTGGCCGCATTCTCATCGCCGTCTACGCGGTGTTCAGTCTCGCGGCGGCAGCGCGCTCGTTCGTACAGATCGTGGATCGATTTCACGTCGCACCGATCGCCTTCATCCTGTCCGCTGTCGCTGCTGCGTTCTACATCCTCGCGACGTTCGCGCTCGCGCGCGCCAGCTCGGTTTCCCGGCGACTTGCCACCTGGTCCTGCATCATCGAGTTCGTCGGCGTTGTCACCGTCGGAACAATCAGTTTCGTTGTCCCAGAATGGTTCCCGGAGCCAACAGTGTGGTCACATTTCGGCCAGGGATACCTCTTCATCCCGCTTGTGCTGCCCATCGTCGGACTGTGGTGGCTGCGCCATACCGCGCGCTGAGGGTGCTGCCTGCCGCCCCACCCCCACCCCCACACGAATCCATCTGCCCAGGTCAACAAAGCATGCCCAAATCGGGGGGTTTTGTTGACGTTTACAGATGGATTTGTTGGGGGACATCATTACCTAGCAACTCACCTCGAGCGAGTTAGGCAAGAAATGAGCAAAAGTTACAAAGCCGGTGACATGGTCGCGTGGAAATGGGGCAATGGAACCGCCTCAGGCGAGGTTGTGCGGATTGCGCCTGAGAAGACGAGTATTCAGAGCAAGGGACAGACCATTACTCGCAATGGCAGCTCGGACAATCCCGCCGTCGTCATCACGCAAGATGACGGCACACGAGTGATCAAACTCCAGAGTGAACTCGAGTGAACTCAGGCACTGATCTTCCGGAAGGGAACCGCGGCTTCGATTTCCAGTGCCAGTGCCAGGAGTACGCGCTCTTGTCCCTCGTGAGCCGAGAACTGCACTCCGATCGGCAGCCCCGCTGCCGTACTCGCGAGCGGCAGGGACAGCGCAGGAGTACCCGCCACGTTGTTCAGCGGTGTGAATGCGACGTACCTTGTCAGCCGTTCGATCAACTCGCTGAACGGCTGACGCGGCGATAGATAACCGATCGGCGGCGTCGTATGACTGACCACGGGACTCAGAATGACGTCCCACCGTTCGAGCTTCGCCCGAACGAGGTCGCCGGTCCGGCGCAAACGGTATAGCACGGCCGGTGTCAGGTGGGCGTTGCGCCAGAACCGTTCGACTAGGCCGCGAGTCAGTCCGTCGATGCGATCCATGCTGAAATCCCGGCCATGAATCCACCTGCCCGGGACCGTGAGCATCACCGAGAGCAACGCCCAGTAGTGCAGAAAGTCCTCCGCGAAGCCAGCATCCACTGGGGTTGGTGCCTCGCCGACGTGGTGGCCGAGGTCTGAGAGCAATTCGGCCGTCGCCAGCACCGCTGCTGTCGTCTCGCTGTCGGTCTGGTGTCCGAGGACCGAATCCGTCACCACGCCGATTCTCAATCGTCGCTGGCCAGCCCGATCAATTTCGCCTATCGGCGGAAGGCCCTTGTTGCAGTAAACGCGTTCGGCGGCGGTGAAGAACGCAGCCGTGTCCCGGACACTCCGGCTCAGCACGCCGTCCGAAATGATCCGGACCGGTAGCGCATCGTGTAGCGGCTCTGACCTCAGTCGCCCACGGCTTGGCTTCAGCCCCACAAGCCCACAGGCCGCAGCCGGGATCCGGATGGAACCGCCACCGTCGTTTGCGTGTGCGATTGGGACCGCCCCGCTGGCAACAAGCGCCGCGGCCCCGCCCGACGATGCCCCCGCCGAGTACTCGCGATTCCACGGGTTCCGCGTCGGCTCGTCGTCCATAAATTCAGTCGACGCGTTGAATCCGAACTCCGGAAGACGCGTCTTTCCGAGAACACTGAAACCAAGCGAAAGAAACTGCGTCACAAAGCGGTCATCGCGGCGGACCGGAGTCGGAGAGAACGCGACCGAGCCACGCGTTGTGGGCAGCCCCGCCATATTCACGTTGTCCTTCAGAAATGTCGGCACGCAACCGAACTCACCATCGGGGTGCGTCCCGACGCGCAGCGAATCCCGCGCACGCGCAAAGGCAGGCACCTGTATCGCATTCAGTTGCCCGTTGACAGACTGCGCCCGTAATACCGCCGCCTCGAGCGCCTCTTTGGGGCTAATCTCCCGGTCACGGATCCGTTGCGCGATACCGACCGCATCCGCATCTCCGAGTACATCATCTGTGAACGCATGTGTTCGCTCGGTGCCGCTCCCAGGGAACGTCCGCTTCTCCAGCACTCCCGCGATGCTACCCGTCAGCTAGCTGCTTGGATGCTGCGGCTTTTTCAGCACCGCGACGAACATCGCGTCGGTGCCGTGCCGGTGCGGCCACAGCTGCACGCTCTTCCCGTTGGACGCACGTTGGATATCACCGAGGACGGCGGAAACGTCGAGTTCCGCTAGCTTGTGCTTGCGGACGGCGTTCGCCACGATCATCGACGTTTCAGCAAGATGCGGTGAGCACGTCGAATACACCACTACCCCACCTGGGCGAACAAGCTTGACCGCTGAATCCAGTAGTTCGCGCTGCAGTTTCGCGAGTTCCCGGATATCGCTTGCCTGCCTCCGCCAGCGCGCTTCGGGTCGTCGCCGAAGCGCGCCGAGGCCGGTGCAGGGTGCGTCCACAAGGACCCGATCGAAGCCCGGCGCCAACTGCGGGTCACGGCCGTCCGCTTCGTGCACCGTGACGGGTAAACCGTCAACAGCCTGACGGACCAGCTTCGCCCGGTGTGGGGCAACCTCCACGGCATCGAGGTGAGCGCCGTCGATCCGCGCAAGCGATCCCATAAGGACGGCTTTCCCGCCGGGGCCTGCGCAGAGGTCAAGCCAGCGTCCTCTGTCGTCACCGTCGACTTCTGCTCGAACCGCCGCGAGCGCGACCAGCTGGCTCCCTTCGTCCTGAACGAACGCGAGCCCATCGCGTACCGGCTCCAGCCCGGTGGGGTCACCGCCAGATTCGAGGCGCACAGCATACGGCGAATACGGGCCCTCTTCCCCGCCTGTGATCAGCGCGAGCTCTTCACCAGTGATTTCCCCTGGACGCGCGGCAAGATGGACGACCGGTCGTGCGTCGTCGGCAGCGAGAGCATCTGCCAGTTCGCCCGCCTGCGCTCCAAGGGCGTCAGCAAAAGCCTGGGCGATCCACCGAGGATGAGCGTGCGTGAACGCGAGCCGTCCGATCGGATCAGGCGGCGACAGTTCGGCAACCCACTCCGCCTCAGTCTTCTGGGATATCCGGCGCAGCACAGCGTTGACGAATCCCGTGATGTGCTCGCCCGACTGTTCCCTTGCGAGCGCTACTCCAGTACTGACAGCAGCATGCGCGGCCACCCGGGTGCGGAGGAGCTGATACCCGGACAATCTCAGCACATCGAGGACGTCACCATCGATGGTAGACACATCGCGGTCCGCTGCCGCGCCGATAATCGCGTCGAGGAGACCGAACGCGCGGCAGGTTCCATACGTCAGTTCCGTCGCGAACGCGGCATCCCGGCCGGTGATTTTTCGTTCCCGCAGCAGTGCGGGCAGCATCAAGTTTGCGTACGAATCGCGCGTACGAACTGCGTTCAGGACGTCCCAGGCCACATGGCGCGCTGGGTCCACTAGTGATTTCGGCTCACTTCGGCGTGGCCCGCGCCGACCGGGATCTTCACCGCTGCGCCGGGGTCCCGGTCGCGTGTTTCCCGCTTGCCGCCCCCCGCGCGGAACATCTTTCCGGTTGCGGCCCTGTCGGCCACGGCCCTGCTCCCGGCCGCTATTTGACTCGTCCGCGTTCACTGGATGATCCCTCTCATTGGGCAACTGTTCCTTCGGTAAGCCGCGCACCCCGAGACCAATCGGCCGCTGCCATCGCCTTCTTCCCCTGCGGCTGAACAGTTCCGAGCCGCACGGCCGCGGTAGCTGTGCCGATGAAGACCGCGGACTTCATCGCCGCAATGCCCCCTGGCGCGAGCTGCGGAGCATCTGGATGGTCCGTCACCATGACCGGCCCGACCTTCATCCGCAGGCCGTCGACCAACGTCCACGCGCCCGGCTCCGGAGTCATAGCCCGAATGTGACGATCGACTGCGTACGCGGGCTGATGCCAGTCGATGTGCGCTGCATCGACAGTGATCTTCCCGGCGTACGAGCTGCCGTCTGCTGGTTGCGGAACTGGGCTGAGCGATCCGTCAGCGATGCCGTCCATGGTCTTCTCCAGCAGGGCGGCACCCGTTTCCGAAAGCCGGCCGAGAAGCTCACCCGCAGTGTCGGACTCGCGCACAGTTTCAGTCACCACCCCGAAAACCGGACCCGTGTCCAGCCCCGAGTCGATCAGGAAGGTACTGGCACCGGTGATGTCGTCGCCCGCCCTGATCGCAGCCTGCACTGGCGCTGCTCCCCGCCAGGCCGGCAGCAACGAAAAATGCAGGTTGATCCAGCCGTACCGGGGTATGGCAAGCACGGTCGGCGGCAAAAGCGCGCCAAACGCAACTACAGGGCAGCAATCAGGCTCAAGTTCCTTCAGCGCTGACACGAACTCCGGATCGCTCGGACTACGCGGCGTGAGGACGGGAATTCCCATCTCATCAGCGAGGACACCCACAGGCGAACGTTTCTGCTTACGTCCACGGCCCGCGACTGCGTCAGGTCGGGTGACGACAGCAACGACGTCGTGATTCCCGCTTTCCACAAGTCGGCGCAGCGATGGAACTGCAGGTTCGGGGGTGCCCGCAAACACGAGCCGCATCGGTCTCCTTGGTGTGGCTGAGCGGATCTGACCGCACCAGTCTAGGGACCGCTTGCGCGAGCTCGTACAGCCGCCGGTCTCTGATGCTCTAGAAGTTGTTGACGATGATGGTTTCGAGCAAGCCCAGCCCTGGCGGCACGAAGGTGCAAACGTCGCTCCGCTGATAACCAGGGTCCAGTGCTTCCAGTACGAGTTCGCTGACCAGAGGACTGTAGGGCAACTGGAAATGGCCGCTCATGTCGATTTCGCACACATCTTGGATGAAGACGTTCCGAGCGCCCGCGCCCTTGAGGTGAATGTTGCGCACCGGCTGAATCACTTCGTCGTGCCTCGTGCCGATCGTCGTGTACCGCACTCCTTCCACGGTGTCCGTGGGCGAGTTAAGATCGCGGAGGAACTCCGAGCCCTCGATCTGCTGTACCAGGGCCGGGGCGAAAAAGTCGTCAGCGAGAGTTTCACCCCCCGGTAACTGCGCCACCGTTGGCGGCGCGGCGCTGCCGTACGAAGGCGACGCGATCCCCACCCAGGCGTCAACATGCCCGGCACCTCCGAGCTTATTGATGTAGTAGCGGGTTACGTTCGCACCCTGGGAAAAGCCAACCAAGTGAACCTTCTCGGCGCCGGTCGCAGACCGGATTTGGGTCACTGCGTCCGCAACTTCTTGAGCCGATTGCCGCATGTCGGTCGTCCCGTAGGTATCCGCATCAAGTCCCGTGGCGGGACTGAAATTAACGCCGGGCTTTCCCAGTCCGTAGTTCAGCGCGAACACGCAATAGCCATGATCTTTCAGAAAAGGCCCCAGCCTCGCATAGTCCGCGTATGCAGTCGCATCCGTGCCGTGGGCAAGCAGCACAGGGTACGGCGCGGTTTCCGACGGTGAACAATCGAATTCGTTGGTTCCGGCGGGCACATAGCCCGGATTCTTCTTGTCAAATTGTTTCGCCTCAGTAGCCGAGGTTTGTCGCGGACCGTTCTCTTCCGGCATAGCGGGTCCCCGGACCTCTGCACCGGTCGGCTGCGCCACCAGCACGGCCAACAGGCTCGCCAGAACAAGAGACGCCCATGCCATTCTCGCGCGCACCCCTGAGAATAAACTCCCCGAATTTCTCACAGACCGCCCTCCGCAGCGCCGAGCTGAAACATCCTGGCACGGGATACTACGGGGCAAAAAAGATCAAATGGGTTACTTATCAATTACCACAGTGTGTGCAATTTTAATCAACAGTTTGTTGCCATAAGAATGGCACACAAATGATCTTGAAAATCGCACGGGTACCGCAATTTCGCTAGTTGCGGTGCAAGTGCCTGTGCAGTTCCGGCATGACCACATCCCATACGGCAGGCGGCGGGATTTCATGACCTACTCCTTCTAGCCGCACGAGTCGGGCACCCGGGATCGCCTGGGCGAGGGCCTCGCCGTGCGGGAGAGGAAACATCGGGTCGGCGGCGCTGTGCAGAATCAGAGTCGGCACACGAATCCCGGCGGGGTCCACCGCGGCCCCTGATTCGGCAATGAAGTGGTTCGTCATCGCCGACTCCATGTTGCGACTCCGGTGCACCTCGAGCGTGGCCAGCGCACGCACACGCTCCTCGTCGAATCCGAGCGATCCGGCGTAGGGGCGCTCGACGTCGACTCGGTAATTGATGACCGCCGCCTGATCGGCCCAATCGATTTCGGGCGCGGGCAACTCCCAGGCCGCACCCCATGGTGGGCTGGCCTCTCACCTATCACCAAAGATGGCTGGAGCGGGTCCTCGCCAGCGGTAGCGCGCGTCCACGGTTCGTATTTCGCACCGCCGGCCACGAAACAATCTTGTCAATGGTCCGTGCAGGCATAGGCTCCGCGGTGCTGCCATGGCTTGCCCTCCGCGGATCCGATGCTTGGTCCGACAACCGGCTCAGCATCCACCAACTGCGGCCATCGCCCGTCCGTGAGGTGCATCTGCACTGGTCGGCCGAGCGCAGGCAATCGCCACTGGTGACCCGCGCCATCGACATCGCCATCGACTCCGCCAACGAGCTAGCAAACCAAATGTGACACCGAGCATCTGATGCGCCGACTTTCGGTTGCCGCTACTCAGCCCGGCAATGGAGACAATGAGGCGCGTTGATCGCCCTGAGCACGAGCCGGGCGAACGGAGGCGCCCACCCGTACCGACGGTCGGTTTCAACGACGGGGTTCACGAGAGTTACTGCAGTACCGCGGGTTTCCAGCGTGCACTCCCCCGCAGCAAGAACGTTCTGAACCCAGTCGCTGCCCGTCCCGTAGGTGAGCGCAATTCGGTATCCGCCGCTGCCGTCGGGAAACACATTCACGGGCGTCTGATACACGTTGCCCGAACGGCGCCCTTTGTGCACCACGATCCCATAGCCCGGCACGCGGCCGGCCGCGAGCATCGCCAGCCTATTCGTGACGTGACGGTTGAATCTGGCAAGAACCACAGGAAACGGCACAGCTACCCCCTCTGCCTTTTCTTTCTACTCGCCTTGACCGCTGTCTTCAGCGAGGAGCCGATAGAGCGCCTTCCGGGCGTCGGTGAGGATGGTCGATGCCTGATCGTATTGTTCAACTGTGCCGACCGCTGCGACCTGGCGTGCTGCAGCAGCGAGCAGGCGGGCCAGTTCACGCAAGTCGCGCGCCTGAGTGGCGCCTGCACCGTCAGAGAGGAACGGGTCGCCAAGTGTTTCACGCTGCGCACCCACGTACTCTGTGCCTTCGGCGGTCAGACGAGCGGTCTTGCGGCCTTCGATCCGTTCGATGACGAGGAGACCTTCGTCTTCAAGCGCGGATAACGTCGGGTAGATGGAACCTGGGCTTGGCTTCCATTCGCCACCGCTGCGCTCCTCGATCTCCTGAATCAGCTGATAACCATGCATCGGCGACTCAGCGAGCAGCAGCAGGACCGCGGATCGGACATCCCTGCGACGTCCCCTCGTCCGCCGTGCAACAGGCCCACCAATCCTGATCAATCCTGGACCTGCCCCGAAGCCTTCGATGTGCAGGCCACCGCGGGGGCGTTCCTGACGTGCACGCCGCTCCGCGCGACGCTCCTCCACTCGGCTGTTGCGATTGCGATGTTCGTGGCGCATTAGCGCACCTCCTTGAATAGTTCCGATATATCGCACTTCTAACGATATATCGGAACCTATCGCATTGCAACACCTTATCCGATGTGAAGTGGGTCAACCTGCACCCGTACGGGACCCGCCCCCTTCTGCGCGCTCCGGACGGCCTGCACTTTGCGCACTTCCCCAGCCAATGCGGCCCCAGATCTCCGGCCCGTTCGAAGCAATACACGTTCGACGTCCTCGGGATCCGCGCCCGCGCCCTGAACTGGCATCCGGGCCCCTGCGGGAAGCGGCACTGGCCCCAGCACATCCGTACCCTGCGGCATGTCACCGTGAGCCACGAAATCCGCAACTGCCGTCGAGTCACCGTCAATCGCGATCATCTTTACCGCTGGCGGGAAGCCCACCTCTTCACGCTGCCGCAACTCCACATCAGCAAATCCAGCTGGATCCCACCGAATCAGCGCCTGAACAACAGGAATGCCTGAGTCGGCCACCACCACCACCATCCCGCCCGCCGACGCCGGCTTCACGAGCGTGCAAGCCAGCATCCATTTCCGCAAAGCATCCTCCGACACTCGCAGGTCAGCACGGCCAAGAAGAGCCCAGCCATCGAGCAGCAGCGCAGCGCCATAACCAGCATCTGCCACCGGTTCGGCTCCGGGTGTACACACCACAAGTGATTTTCGTTGCTGCACCGACGCGAGCACTGCCTCCCCACCCGAGGTCAGGACTGGGACACCCGGAAATGCCCGCCCCAGTTCCTCTGCAGTCCGGCGTGCACCGACAACTTGCGCCCGAATGCGGCCTGAGCCGCACGCATCACACTTCGGGGCACCGACCCTCGTAGCACACCACCTGCAACGAAACGCCTGACGGCCATCCTCGCTCACCATCTCCATCGGCCCCGCACACACTCGGCACCGCAACGGCGCCCGGCAGTCCTGACATGCCAAAGCAGGCACGTATCCACGGCGAGGCACCTGGACAAGCACCGGTTCATCGCGGGCTAGTGCATCGCGGGCAGCGGCGAACGCAATCGCGGGCAGCCGGGCCGCTCGGGCTGCGGGGTCCCGCACAAGGGCTGCCTCGCTATCGGCAAGCGCAACGATCCGCGGTGCATGCGCACGAACCTCCGCGCGCGGCGCGACGACTTCCTGGGCCCACCCAGACTCGACAAGCAACTGAGATTCACACGTCCTGGCGAAGCCCGCCGATACGAACGCTGCACCCGACAGATGAGCCCGCTGGATCGCCACGTCCCGCACATGCGGGTACGGCGACCGAGGTTCAGCGTGAAGATCATCACCGTCATCCCAGACCACGACAAGCCCCAGATTGTGCACCGGCGCGAACATTGCACTACGCGTGCCAACCACAACGCGCGCGTGCCCACGCAGCGCAGCGAGCCATCGGCGATAGCGCTGCGCTGGACCCAGCCCGGCAGAAAGCACCGAGACGGTACCACCACCGATGATTTCGTTACACGCGTTAGCCACACGATCGAGGTCACGTTGATCGGGGACCACGATGAGTGCTCCGCGCCCCGTCACGGCCACTTGCGCGGCGAGTTCCGCGCAACGGCGCGGCCATTCCTCCCCCGGCACAGCCTGCCACACAGCTCGAGCGGCCTTACCTTCGCCGAGAGCTTCGCACAGCGCCCGGCCTAGCGTATATGTGGACCATGCCGATACGTCGGGGGCTGCGATGACCGGCGGATCGACGGGTTCCCTGTTCTCGGATTCGATGCGGGCGTGACGCGGTGGTATTGCCAGCCGCAGCACATCGGCGCGAGTGCCGGCATATCGTTCGGCTACGGCGTCGACGAGCCTGGAGATCTCGGGCGTCAGGACCTGAACAGGAGAAACGACACGATCGAGCCAGCCGAGCTTTCCCTCGCGCTCGCTGGTTTCTGCGCGGTCGACGAGGTAACCATCGACGAGCCGCCCGGCAAAACGGACACGAACACGCACCCCCGGCTGTGCCTGCTCATCGAGTTCGGCGGGGATTAGGTAGTCGAACTCGCGATCGAGGTGCGGCAGCGGCAGCATCGGCAGCACCCGGGCAATCGGCCGCTGCACTGCCGCTGTTCGCTCCAGCTTTGCTCCGCTCAGAGACCTGCTGCCGCGCGCAGCGCATCAGCCCGGTCAGTCTGCTCCCACGGCAGGTCGATATCGGTGCGACCGAAATGACCGTAAGCAGCGGTCTGGGCGTAAATCGGTCGAAGAAGATCCAGGTCACGAATTATCGCTGCAGGCCGCAGATCAAAAACTTCGACGATCGCTGACTGAATCTTGAGGGGGTCGACTTTCTCGGTGCCGAAGCTCTCGACGAAAAGGCCAACGGGTGCAGCTTTGCCGATTGCGTAGGCGACCTGAACTTCAAGGCGGTCTGCAAGCCCAGCTGCCACCGCATTCTTCGCGACCCAGCGCATGGCGTAGGCAGCGGAGCGATCAACCTTTGACGGATCTTTCCCTGAGAACGCCCCACCACCGTGACGCGCCATGCCACCGTAGGTATCCACGATGATCTTCCGGCCAGTGAGGCCGGCGTCCCCCATTGGGCCACCAAGAACGAAACGCCCCGTCGGGTTGACCAGCAGCTTGACTTCAGACGTGTCCAGGTTGGGCAGATCGAGATCCTTCAGGACCGCGCCGAGCACATGGTCCCGGATATCAGGGGCGAGCAGATTATCCAGATCGATGTCTGCGGCATGCTGAGTGGAGACCACTACCGTGTCGAGCCGGACGGGCCGTTCGCCGACGTATTCGATAGTGACCTGGGTCTTGCCATCCGGCCGGAGGTACGGCAGCACACCGGTTTTCCTGGTCTCGGTAAGGCGGCGGGACAGCCGGTGCGCGAGCGCGATCGGCAGCGGCATCAACTCAGGTGTGTCCTGGCATGCGAAGCCAAACATCAAGCCCTGATCGCCGGCGCCTTGCCGATCGAGATCGTCCTCGCTGAGGCCTTCCACGCGCGATTCGTATGCATTCTCGACGCCCTGGGCGATCTCTGGAGACTGAGCGCCGATCGCCACATTCACGCCACAGGAGTTCCCGTCGAAGCCCTTGGATGACGAGTCGTAACCGATTTCGAGTACGCGCTCTCGGACGATTGTCGGGATATCGGCGTAGGCAGTCGTGCTGACCTCACCCGCGACGTGCACCTGACCGGTCGTCACCAGAGTCTCGACCGCGACACGAGCGCGGGGGTCCTCTTTGAGTATCGAATCGAGGATGGAATCGCTGATCGCGTCGCAGATCTTGTCAGGATGGCCTTCTGTTACCGATTCACTTGTGAACAGTCTGCGACTGGACGGGCTCACGTCGTCTGCCTCTCGGTTGTTTACCCTGTGGTTGTTACGCCCAGTCTAGGCACGGCTGAGGTATTTTGCCGTACTCGCCGAGCGACGTCTGAGTGCCTTTATCCGGCGTACAGCAAGCCGCTGACCGCATCGAGAATTCGGCTTGCCATCAGATTCTTCGACCCCAACGGGAGCGCCTTCTCGGCCCCATCCCGCGACAAGATCCACCCCATATTGGAATCGACCTCGAAGGCTTTGCCTTCTCCGACCGCGTTAACGACAAGTAGTTCGCACCCTTTTCGCTCCAACTTGCTTCGCGCGTGAGTAAGCACGTCACCGTGCTCGTCTCCGGTCTCGGCGGCGAACCCCACGATGACACGTGTCGCCGGGAGTTCACCCTCGTCGCGACGCTGCACAGTCTCAGCAAGAATGTCTATGTTTCGCACCAGCGGAATGGTGTCTGGCTCGTCAGCGCCCTTTTTGATTTTGCTTTCGGCAATCGATGCTGGCCGGAAATCTGCAACTGCCGCAGCCATGATCACGACATCGGCGTTGTCACTGTGTTTCCGTACCGCAGCGCGCATTTCCTCGGCGGTGGAAACTCTGATCATCTCCGCGCCCGCGGGATCCGTCAGGCCCCCTGTCGGGCCGGTGATCAGTGTCACAGATGCTCCCCGCTGCACCGCCAGGCGCGCCACAGCGTAACCCTGCTTGCCCGAACTCCGGTTACCCAGAAAACGAACCGGGTCAAGCGGCTCTCGCGTGCCACCAGCGGAGACCACGACCCTGCATCCCACGAGATCCCGCGGCAATGCGTCTGCTCGCTCCAGCAGCATGCTGCCGAGGCCGAAGATCTCATCAGGCTCGGGAAGCCGTCCCGGACCCGTGTCTTCTCCGGTCAGCCGCCCAGCTGCGGGCTCCATGACGAGCGCACCGCGCCCCCGCAGCGTTCCGACGTTGTCTACGGTCGCCGGATGCTCCCACATTTCAGTGTGCATCGCGGGAGCGAAGAGAACCGGGCACCGCGCCGTCAGCAGTGTCGCCGTGAGCAAATCGTCCGCGCGGCCGTGGGCGGCGCGCGCGAGAACGTCAGCCGTCGCCGGAGCCACGACGACGAGGTCAGCCTCCTGTCCGAGGCGCACGTGCGGAACTTCGTGAACGTTTTCGAACACCCCGATGTGAACCGGGTTACCCGAAAGCGCCTCGAAGGTCGCGGCACCAACGAACTGCAGGGCCGACTGTGTTGGGATGACCTGAACGTTATGGCCCGCCTCAGCAAACGATCGCACCAGCGCACATGCCTTGTACGCTGCGATACCGCCGGTCACGCCAACGATGACGCGCTTGCGAGGAGGGGTGTCGTCCAGCGCGCCAGCTTCTGTCGCGGACACTGGGGTACCCCGCTATTCGCCTTCGTTGTGAATGAGAAGGTCCCCATGAATCTCGCGCAGTGAGATTGAAAGGGGCTTCTCGTGCATTCCAGGGTCAACGAGCGGGCCGACATACTCGAGCATCCCGCTGCCGATCTGGTTGTAGTAGTCGTTGATCTGGCGGGCACGCTTCGCAGCGAAGATCACCAGGGCGTACTTCGACGACGTGCGCGCAAGCAATTCGTCGATCGGCGGGTTCGTCAAACCGACCGGCGGATCATACACAGGTAGTGCACTGGCAGTGGCGTCAGCGCTAGGCGTTGTCACACATACTCCTCTTGATACTGCGGTCGGGGCCAATCTGGGCCAACCAGGGGCGGCAACTGCTGCGCAGTCAAGCCCCAACGAGCAAGGATACCAATTCCTCGACCGCACGTTCCACGTCGTCATTGACGACGACATGATCGAACTCATGTTTCGCTTCGAGTTCCCCGCGCGCCGTCTCTAAACGACGTGCGACAACCTCGGGCGGTTCCGTTCCCCTGCCCGACAGCCGATCCACCAGAACTTGCCAGCTCGGCGGGGCTAGGAACACCAGGGTCGCCTCGGCCAGCCGTTCACGGACCGCTCGCGCGCCCGCGAGATCCACCTCCAGCAGAACAGGTTTTCCAGCAGCGAGTGCCTCAGCGACCGGCGTCTTTGGCGTCCCTGAACGCTGGAGGCCTCCGTGCACGTCCGCCCATTCAAGAAGTTCACCGGCTTCGATCATCCGATCGAACTCAGCGCGCGACACAAAGTGATAATCCCTGCCTGACACCTCGCCAGGGCGTGGATCTCGCGTTGTCGCCGACACACTGAACCACAGATCTGGCACCACCTCGCGGAGACGGTTCACAACTGTCGACTTGCCTACAGCGGAGGGACCGGCTAGCACAACCAGCCGACCCCTCCGCTGTACTGCCGATTCGGTGCCAGACACGGCTGCGCCTGACGAGTCGTTCACGGCAGCAAACACCTCACACTCACGCCTCGAAATCGAACCGCTGCAGCAGCGCTTTACGCTGACGCTCGCCGAGGCCACGCAGGCGTCGTGTTGGTGCAATTTCCAGCTCGGTCATGATGTCCCGAGCCTTCACCTTGCCAACCTTCGGCAGGGCTTCGAGCAGCGCAGAGACCTTCATTTTGCCGAGGATCTCATCGGTTTCCGCATCGGCGAGAACCTGCTTGAGGTCGGTTCCACCGCGCTTGAGCCGATCCTTGAGCTCTGCCCGGGCCCGGCGTGCCTCCGCCGCCTTCGCCAGAGCAGCGGCTCGCTGCTCATCGGTCAACTGGGGAAGGGCCACGATTCCTCCGTCTCATCTACCTTCGTTGTTCTCACCGCAACCCCGCGGCGAGTGCGACCGTACACACGAAGCCAACGGTTCGCTAAGCCACTTCGGGCCAGCGTGTCGGCCTGGAGCACTGAAACGCGCATCGACCATACCGCGACAATCGCCGGTCACCGTGGCAATCCTTGCGACACGCAGGGAAAACGTCAAACGAAACCGGGAACTTTCCGCAAATCTCGCCGATTTGTGATCCAGATCACAGAATTACACCGTTTTCTTGGGCTTTCAGTCCATGAACTACTGCACTGCGCAACTTCAGCCTGGGCCCAATCAGCTTTGTTTCAGGAACGCAAAACTCTCGGCTGCCTGGGTTGTCGCGGTGCGCAATCGTGCCACATCCGGTCCTGATCTCAGGATGTCACGGGACACCGCTGGCACCGCGAGGTGGCCATACTCCCCCATGAGCTTCGCCACAGACCCCGGAGTGCCGCCCTGCGCGCCGACGCCGGGCAGCAACACTGGCCCGTTAAGGTCTTTCAGATCTGGAATCTCACTCAGGGTCGCGCCGATCACCACACCGACTGACCCCATAGGCTCAGCTTCCCGATTCCGGCTTCCAGCTTCATCGACAATCATCTGCGCGACGGTGGTTCCGCCGCTGCACCGAGCGCGCTGAACCGTGCGGCCTTCCGGATTGGATGTCGCCGCCAGGGCGAAAACTCCCCGGCCCGTTTGCTGCGCCAACTCCAGTGCCGGCTGCAACGAACCGAAACCCAGATACGGGGAGAGGGTTACCGCGTCGGACGCGAGCGGAGACGCGTCGTCGAGCCACGCGCGGGCGTATGCCGACATCGTTGATCCGATGTCGCCTCTTTTCGCGTCAGCCAGCACCAAGGCACCACCGGAGCGCAGCGCCGCTATCGTCTCTTCGAGCACAGCGAGTCCCGGCGACCCGTACGCCTCGAAGAATGCAACCTGGGGCTTCACGATCGCTGCAGTCTCCGCGAAAGCGTCTGCGCACCGCCGACTGAACTCCGTGAGCCCCGCTATGTCCGTCGAGAGCCCCCACGCATGCATCAGCTGAGGGTGCGGGTCTATACCAGCGCAGATGGGGCCGCGCTGATCCATCGCGACCCTCAGCCGCGCACCAAACGGTGCCCTCACCACGTCGTCATCCCCGCAGGACGGCGTGCAGCACCTGGAGTGGCTGAACCCCGATATCACCGCGCCGGAGCGCCTCGATGCCCTGCACAGCCGCAGCCGCACCCTGCACTGTCGTGATGCACGGAGTCGAGGTCGCCACCGCCGCGCTGCGGATCTCATAGCCGTCGATTCGCGGGCCTGAATTGCCATAAGGCGTGTTGATCACCATGTCAACCTCACCATTACGGATCTGATCGACGATCGTCCGTTCGCCTTCGGCCAGCACTTCACCCGACAGTTTGCGCACTTCGGTACAGGGAATACCGTTGCGGCGCAGCATCTCCGCGGTCCCCTTCGTGGCGAGAATGGTGAAGCCGAGGTCGGCTAGCCGTTTGATGGGGAAGACCAGCGCACGCTTGTCACGGTTGGCGACCGAGACGAACACCTTCCCCTCGATGGGCAGCGAGCCATACGCCGCGGTCTGGCTCTTGGCGAACGCGGCCCCAAAGTCTGCGTCGATCCCCATCACTTCGCCAGTCGACTTCATCTCGGGGCTGAGGAGAGAGTCGATCGCCGCGCCATCGGCACGGCGGAACCTGTTGAACGGAAGCACCGCTTCCTTCACCGCGATTGCTGAGTTCACCGGCATCGTGCCGCCATCACCGGCCGACGGGAGCAAGCCACTGCGGCGAAGGTCTGCGATGGACTCGCCGAGCATGACGCGCGCGGCCGCTTTCGCAAGCGGGACGGCGGTGGCCTTCGACACGAAGGGCACCGTACGACTTGCCCGCGGATTTGCCTCGAGGACATAGAGAACATCGTCTTTAAGCGCGTACTGGACGTTCAGGAGGCCTTTAACGCCGATTCCAGCAGCAAGCGCCTCGGTCGACCGGCGTACCGCGTCGAGGTCCGCCCGGCCGAGCGTAATCGGAGGTAAGGCACACGCCGAGTCGCCCGAGTGGATACCGGCTTCCTCGATGTGCTCCATTACGCCACCAATGAACACCTCGGTGCCGTCGCACAGCGCGTCCACGTCGATTTCGATCGCGTCGTCCAAAAACCGGTCGACCAGTACCGGATGTTCTGGGGTGAGTTCCGTCGCCCTGGAAATGTAGTCCTCCAGAGACTGCTCGTCATAAACGATTTCCATTCCCCGGCCGCCGAGCACATACGACGGGCGGACCAGCACCGGGTAGCCGATGCTCGCCGCAACCGCGCGTGCCTGCGCGAAGCTCGTCGCGGTGCCGAAGCTGGGCGCGGGCAGGCCTGCAGCCTGCAGAACATCCCCGAACTCCCCACGATCTTCTGCAAGGTTGATAGCTTCCGGCGTCGTCCCCACAATCGGAACCCCGGCGTCTTCCAGCTGCTGCGCCAGCTTCAGCGGCGTCTGCCCGCCGAGCTGCACAATCACACCTGCTACGGTTCCCGACTGCTGTTCGACGTGCACCACCTCGAGCACGTCTTCCAACGTGAGCGGCTCAAAGTACAGCCGGTCAGCTGTGTCGTAATCGGTCGAGACGGTTTCGGGGTTGCAGTTCACCATCACTGTCTCGTAACCGGCCTCCGACAATGTCAGTGCGGCGTGGACACACGAGTAGTCGAACTCGATGCCCTGGCCGATCCGGTTCGGCCCAGAACCGAGAATGATGACCTTGTCACGCTCGCGCTGCGGCGCTACTTCGCTCTCGGCCGCCGGATCCAGCTCGTACGTCGAGTAGTGGTACGGGGTCTTCGCCTCGAACTCGGCCGCGCAGGTGTCAACCGTTTTGTAGACGGGCCGCACCCCCAGGCGGTGACGCAAGACCCGGACGCCCTGTTCACCCGCGAGCTCGGGACGCAAAGCGGCGATCTGCCGATCCGATAAACCCGAGTTCTTCGCCCTGCGCAGCAGTGACTCCTCGATGACGGGCGCAGCGAGTAGCTCCGCCCGCAAGTCGACTAGTGCGGCGATCTCCGCGAGGAACCACGGATCGATACCTGTCGCTTCATAGACCTGCTCGACGGTGGCACCCATACGCAACGCAATCTCTACGCGATAGAGCCTGCCGTCAAGCGGCGTACGAATATCGTCGAGGACCTCTTCGACCGAATTGAAATGCTGATCCGGGCCGGTCCAGAATCCGGTTTCCTTGGTTTCCAGCGATCGCATGACTTTGCCGAGCGCCTCCCGGAAGTTACGTCCGAGCGACATGGCCTCGCCGACAGATTTCATCGTCGTTGTCAGCGTCGCATCCGCGCCGGGGAACTTCTCGAACGCGAACCGCGGTGCTTTCACAACGACGTAGTCAAGCGTGGGCTCGAAGGAAGCAGGTGTCTCCTTCGTGATGTCGTTGACGATCTCGTCGAGGCGGTATCCGATGGCCAGTTTCGCGGCGATCTTGGCGATCGGGAAACCTGTCGCTTTCGACGCAAGCGCGGACGAACGAGAAACGCGAGGGTTCATTTCGATCACCACGATGCGGCCATCGTCGGGATTCACCGCAAACTGAATGTTGCAGCCGCCGGTATCGACCCCCACCTCGCGGAGAATTGCGATACTGAGGTCACGAAGATCCTGGTATTCACGGTCCGTGAGCGTCATCGTGGGAGCGACGGTGATGGAATCGCCAGTGTGGACGCCGAGTGGGTCGAGGTTCTCGATGGAGCACACGATCACGACATTGTCGCGACCGTCGCGCATCAGCTCGAGCTCGAACTCCTTCCAGCCGAGAATCGACTCTTCGATCAGCACGTTTGCTGTGGGTGACGCAGACAGGCCGCCTCCCGCGATGCGATCAAGATCGTTGTAGCTGTACGCCATCCCCGAACCGAGGCCGCCCATCGTGAAACTCGGCCGGACAACCACAGGAAAACCCAGTTCCGCGACGGTGTCGTGAACCTCGTCCATGGTGTAACACACACGAGATCGGGCTGACTCCCCGCCCACCTTCGCCACGATGTCTTTGAACTTCTGGCGATCTTCGCCGCGCTGAATGGCGTCGAAGTCGGCGCCGATTAGCTCAACTCCGTACTTTTCGAGGATGCCGCGCTCGTGCAGTGCCACCGCTGTGTTCAGGGCAGTCTGACCGCCAAGCGTCGCCAGCAGGGCATCCACGGGATGCCCGTTATCGCGTTCACGCGCGATGACGAGTTCAACGAAGTCTGCGGTGATGGGTTCGATGTAGGTCGCATCGGCGAACTCGGGATCCGTCATGATCGTGGCCGGGTTCGAGTTCACCAGCGTGACGCGCAGGCCTTCTTCTTTGAGTACTCGGCATGCCTGGGTACCGGAATAGTCGAACTCACATGCCTGGCCGATCACGATCGGCCCAGAGCCGATCACGAGCACGTGGGAGAGGTCAGTGCGGCGTGGCATTACACAGCGCCTTTCTTGGCCGAAGCTGCGTCGAGCGTGGAAATGAACTGGTCAAAAAGGTACGCGGCGTCGTGGGGCCCCGCTGCCGCTTCTGGGTGGTACTGGACGGAGAAAGCTGAGCCATCAAGGAGCCTCACACCCTCGACTGTCCCGTCGTTCGCACATGTGTGGCTGATGACGGCGCGACCGAAAGGCGTGTCGAATTCCTGGCCAGCCTCACCTTCAAGGGCGAAACCGTGGTTCTGTGCCGTGATCGATATTTGCCCAGTCGCGTGATCGATGACCGGGATGTTGATCCCCCGGTGGCCGAATTTCATCTTGTAGGTCGACAGCCCCAGCGCGCGTCCCAAGATCTGGTTACCGAAACAGATCCCAAAGAGTGGGAGCTGCTGGCCAAGAATGGCCTTCGTCAGCTGAACAGCGGTGTCTGCGGTGGCAGGATCGCCTGGCCCGTTGGACAGGAACACTCCGTCCGCATCGAGCTCCAGGAGGTCCTCGATGGTGGAGTTGCCCGGCACTACGTGCACGCGCACTCCCCTGCGGGCGAACATCCGGGGGGTGTTCGTCTTGATGCCAAGGTCAACAGCAGCAACAGTGAACCGTGCTTCCCCCTCCGGCTCGATGGTGTAGCCGTTAGCGGTGGACACCTCGCCGGCGAGACTTGCACCGAGCATCTCCGGCTGATTGCGGACACGGTCGACAAGTTCGGCGGGCGGGGCAATCGCGTCGCCGGAAAAGATGCCCGCCCGCATCGAGCCCAGCGACCGGAGATGACGCACCACCGCGCGGGTGTCTATGCCCTGAAGCCCGACGACGCCCTGTCGGACAAGTTCGTCTTCGAGCGACCCCGTGGCCCGCCAGTTCGAAGTTCGATTCGTCGCCTCGCGAATCGCATAACCAGCGACCCAGATCTTGCCGGCTGGTCCTGCAGTCTCGAAACCGCGGGACCCAAACGATTCGCTGTCATCGAGGTTCCACCCGGTGTTGCCGATCTGGGGCGCTGTCGCCACAACGATCTGCCGGTGATAGCTCGGGTCTGTCAGCGTCTCCTGGTATCCAGTCATACCGGTGCTGAACACTGCCTCACCGAAGGTCTCACCTACTGCCCCGAAGCTTCGGCCGCGATAGACCTTGCCATCCTCGAGAACCAGTGCTGCTTCGCTCACCCGTTCACACCGTTCTTTCCGTCTTGTACGTTGTTGTCACTTGAGTTGCTGCTTCTGTTGTCGTCGTGACTGGTCTCCGCATCCCAAACGGTCAGCCACTCGTCGTACTCGTATTTGTCGACCGCGCGGAAACCGGTGTCAATTTCGGCGCCAGTGCTCGTTCGCCATCGAATCACGAGCAGGCCGTCACGGGTGATGACTTTCCCCGCAAGGCCTCGGTCTGTCCTGATGTGCAGCACCAGATCGCGCGGAATCCAGATGGTGCTCGCGCCTTCCCTGGTAAGGAGCAAGCCCTCGTCGAAGGCGCTGAGTTCGCCGTCTGCACGGTTCCCAAAGTCACCGACAGCAACACGATTGATCCAGGAGGGCGCCAGTGTTGACCCCACATACAGCCCATAGCTTGGGCCAAGTAACGGTGCGCCGAGCGCGTCGGGCACTTCCGGGAGAGGGCCAACGAGCGCGCTCTGCCGCTCCCCACGCCGCCGCCACGAGCGGATCATCAGCCACACGAGCAGCACCCAGATAGCGAACAGGAGGACAGTGAGCAAAGTCCTAGTCACAGGGGGTTCACCTTCCCTTCCTGCGCGGTGACCCGGCCACGCAGCATCGTCATTCGCACCTGCCCTGGCAGCGTCAGTCCTTCGAACGGCGTGTTGTCGGAGATGCTCACGAAATCGTCGCCCCGGACAATCCACTCGACATCCGGATCGACCATTACGAGGTTGGCCGGTTCACCGACCGCGATTGGGCGGCCCTGATCTGGCAGGCCCACGATCTGCGCGGGCCGCTCGCTCATCACGCGGGCAACGTCACGCCAACTCAGCAAACCGGGCTTGACCATCACATCGATGACGATCGACAGAGCCGTCTGCAGGCCGAGCATTCCAGGCCGCGCGGCCGCGAATTCACAGCATTTGTCTTGCGCTGCGTGGGGCGCGTGGTCCGTTGCGACACAGTCAATTACACCCTCAGCGAGCGCCCGCCGAAGGGCCGATACATCGGAGTTCTCCCGCAGCGGCGGGTTCACCTTGTTCACCGCGTCGTACGTTTCCAGGCGCGAATCATCGAGCATCAAGTGGTGCGGAGTTACCTCCGCAGTGATCTGGATGCCCTGCGACTTCGCCCATTTGACCAGTTCAGCGGTGCCCGCGGTAGACGCGTGACAGATGTGTACGCGGTAGCCCGCGTCCCTGGCCAGCAGCGCGTCGCGGGCGACGATCGATTCCTCCGCGGCACGTGGCCAGCCGGTCAGGCCCAGTTTCGCCGCTGCCGCACCCTCGTGCGCTACAGCACCAACGGTGAGCCGCGGCTCTTCGGCATGCTGCGCAATCAGCACACCCAGACCGCGAGCATATTCCAGCGCGCGCCGCATGATGAGGGGGTCTTCAACGCAAAGGCCGTCATCGGAGAACATCCGCACGCGTGCCTCGCCGCTCGCCATCGCCCCGAGCTCCGCCAGCTGCTTGCCCTTCAAACCGACTGTGACAGCCCCGACGGGGTGGACATCAACCAAGCCGATCTCCTGGCCGCGCCGCCACACGTGGTCAGTAATGAGCGCTGAGTCCGCGACGGGGTCCGTGTTGGCCATCGCGAACACCGCCGTGTAGCCACCCAGCGCCGCAGCAGCGGATCCCGTCGCGATCGTTTCCGTGTCCTCGCGGCCAGGCTCGCGCAGATGAGTGTGCAGATCCACGAAGCCCGGGAGCAGAATGCCACCGCGGCCATCAATCACAGACGCGTCCTCCGCACTGAGCCCAGCGCCTATGTCCGCGACCTGCCCATCATCGACGAGCACGTCCACCAGGTCGCCTTCGCCGTAAAGGTGGACCTGCGTGATCAAGACCGCTGCGGATGGGTTGGGACTGTCCCTCACACTGCCTCCCCTGCGTCATCGACGCCTATCAGCAGGCGGAATAGCACTGCCATCCGGATGTGTACCCCATTGGTAACCTGTTGCAGCACGGTCGAACGGGGTGAGTCGGCAACCGAGAAGCCGATCTCCATTCCTCGTACCATCGGACCTGGGTGGAGCACTACTGCGTGCTCAGGGAGCATCAGCATTCGCTTTTCATTGAGGCCATAACTAATTGCATACTCCCGCGCTGACGGGAAGAACGAGCCGTTCATTCGCTCGGCCTGCACACGAAGCATCATCACTGCATCGGCCGCGGGGAGCTCGGCCTCGAGACTGTGTCCGACAGTCACCGGCCACGAGTCGATACCGACCGGCAGCAACGTCGGTGGTGCAACGAGCACAACCTCAGCGCCGAGCATCGCGAGCAACTGGGCGTTGGAACGTGCGACCCTGCTGTGCAATACGTCGCCCACGATCACGATGCGACGGCCCGCGATCTCGCCGAGCCGCTGCCGGAGCGTGTACGCGTCGAGCAGCGCCTGGGTCGGATGCTCATGGGTGCCATCACCCGCGTTGATCACTGCGGGGCCAGTCCCGTCCGGGCCGCGAGTCCAGTTCGCGATCTGTGCTGGCGCGCCCGACGCGGGATGCCTCACTACCAGCGCATCTGCTCCTGCTGCGTGCAGCGTCATCGCAGTGTCGCGAAGAGACTCACCCTTGCTGACCGAAGATGCGCTGATGCCGACGTTGATGACGTCGGCGCTCATCCACTTCCCCGCTACTTCGAAGGACACGCGTGTGCGGGTCGAATTCTCGTAGAACACCGTCATGATCGTGCGCCCGCGCAGTGTGGGGAGTTTGCGCACTTCGCGGCCGACCAGTGCTTGTTCGAAACGGTTCGCCTCGTCTAGGAGCTCAAGCGCCGTGTCCGGAGTGAGATCGGAAACCGACAGGAGGTGCTTCACTGGACCTCGCCCCCTGAGCGGAGTTCCACAGCGTCTCGACCGTCGTGCTCGCTTAGCAGCACCAGCACGTCTTCGGAACGCGCCGTAGGTATGTTCTTCCCGACGTAGTCAGCGCGAATCGGTAGCTCGCGGTGGCCCCGGTCGACGAGCACCGCAAGCTGGACGATCTGGGGCCGGCCCACGTCGCGCAATGCGTCAAGTGCGGATCGAACGGTGCGGCCGGAGAACAGCACATCATCGACCAAGATGACGAGGCAGTTGTCGACGCCGCCTACAGGCATCGACGTCCGCTCGAGTGGGCGGTGCGGTTTCGATCGCAGATCATCGCGGTACAGCGTCGTATCGAGCGACCCGACAGGAGGCGCGATACCGGTGAACTCTTCGATCTTGGTCGCGAGCCGCTGCGCGAGTGTCGAGCCGCGGGTGGGAATTCCTACGAGAACGACCTGTCGCCCACTGTCGGACTGGTCAAGAGCCGTCTTCTCAATGATCTGATGCGCGATTCGCGCGATCGTCCGGCTGACGTCCGCTGCACTCAGCAACTCGCGGCCGCCGCTTCGGCCGGGTTGCCCTGTGCCACGACCAACGCTTGAAGCGCGCGCCGCGGAGCCGTCCGCCGGATTGTCTTCTGGGGGCATCCCCAGACCTCCTTCTCCGCCTCACGGGACGGATCGTTAAAGGATGCCGTTATGCCGCGATCGACTTTACCAGTCGGCTCGCGAGGTGCCCGGGCCGCTCTCGCCCGGCTGGCTACCCTCACTTCCGGTGCCCTCAGCATCGCCAGCTGCGGCGCCGTCTTCGTTTTCAGGCCCCACGTCGGAGTCAAGCGCAGCGACTGCGGCAGCGGCCTGCTCCTCGGCAGCCCGGAGCTGGGGGGCGACGAGGACCAGCTGCCCGAGGACTCCGTTGATGAAACCTGGCGAATCGTCGGTCGAAAGTTCCTTTGCCAGCTCGACAGCTTCATCCACCGCAACAACGGACGGCACGTCCGTAGCGTAGAGCAGCTCCCAGGTCGCAACTCGCAAGATCGCCCGATCGACCGCCGGCAGGCGCTCGAGAGTCCACTCGTGCAAGTGAGTGGAGATTACGTCGTCGAGTCGCTGCTTATTCTGCTCGACACCACGGACAACGGTGTGCGTGTATTCCGCAACCGGCGGCATTTGATCGTTTTCCGCGGCCAGCGCAACCCGTTCGGATGCCACTGCGGTTGGCTTACACGACCGGGCCTCCGCTTCGAACAGGAAGTCAACGGAGCGGCGGCGCGCCTTGTGCCTCGCGCCGAACTTCTTGAAACGGTTGTTGCTCACGCGCGGCCGAGGTAGTTGCCGTCACGAGAATCGATCTTCAGCTTCTCGCCCGTGTTGATGAACAGCGGAACCTGCACTTCGGCACCTGTTTCGAGCACCGCAGGCTTCGTGCCGCCCGTCGATCGGTCCCCCTGGAGACCGGGGTCGGTGTGCTGAACAAGCAGCTCCACCGTTACCGGCAGTTCCACATACAGCGGCTCGCCTTCGTGCATCGCGACCTGTACCTCGGTGTTTTCCAGAAGAAAACGGGCGCCCGTCCCCACGGTGGCATCACTGATGTGGATTTGGTCATATGTCTCACCGTCCATGAACACATAGTCAGCACCATCGCGATACAGGTACGTCATGTCGCGACGGTCGACCGTGGCGGTTTCGACCTTGACGCCCGCGTTGAACGTCTTGTCCACAGTCTTTCCGGAGAGGACGTTCTTGAGCTTGGTACGCACGAACGCTGGACCCTTGCCCGGCTTGACGTGCTGGAATTCGATGATCTGCCACAACTGGCTGTCCATCTTCAGTACAAGCCCATTCTTGAAGTCAGCGGTCGTGGCCACGACGATTCTCTCCTCAGTTCTTCCGAAAAAGTGCACTACCGCTATCGGCAACGCTCAAGCATGTCCAGCTAGACCACGGTGAGGTCTTTGCTGGTGTGAGTGAGCAGCTCAGGCCCACCCTCGCGGACAATCAGCGTGTCCTCGATTCTGACGCCACCGCGTCCCGGCAGATACACCCCGGGCTCAACCGTGACGGCAGTGCTGGAGAGTAGTCTACCGGTCGCTGTCTGCGCCAATGCCGGTGCTTCGTGGATTTCGAGCCCCACTCCATGACCCAGGCTGTGAACGAAGCGTTCCCCGTACCCGGCGTCCGAGATCACCGCGCGTGCCGCGCCGTCCACATCAGCGCCCGCCACTCCGGGGGTGAGCGCTTCGCGGCCAGCCGCCTGCGCGGCGTGTACAAGTTCGTACACATCGCGCTGCCACTGCTGCGGCTCCGTCTTCAGGACGAACGTGCGTGTCATGTCGGAGTGGTAGCCGCGTGCTACCGCACCGAAATCGATTTTGACGAAGTCACCTGCCTGCAGTACTGAGCGCGCTGGCCGATGATGCGGGATGGCGGAATGCGCTCCCGCTGCCACGATCGTCTCGAACGCGACCGCATCTGCACCCGCATCGAACATCAGGGACTCCAGTTCCCTAGCGACATCGAGTTCTGTGCGGCCCGGCCGCAAGGCCCCGCTGGTAATGAGCTCCGCTAGCGCAGCGTCACCGATCGCACAGGCTCGGCGTAACAACGCAGCCTCGGCGTCGTCTTTCACCATTCTCAGCGTTTCAACTATCCCCGGCGCAGAAGTCCAGGTGAGCGTGGGAGCCTCCGCGATCAGCTTCGTATGCTGATCGACGGTGACGAGATGGCTTTCGAACCCCAGCGTGACCCCGCCTAACCGGCTCGCCGCGCACTTCGCGAGTGCCACTGCGCTCGCGCGTGCGATCTCAACATCGATGTCTGGCGCCTGCTCGGCAGCTTGCGTGGTGTAACGCCCATCAGTGCACAGAATCGTTGCATCGTCGCCTCCATGCTCCTCGTCCACTATGAGAAGGGCACCGTTTGAACCGCTAAAGCCCGATAGATACCGGATGTTGACAAGTCCCGTCACGAGCATTGCCGCGACTCCCCGTTGTGCGAGCTCCTCGCGCAACCGCTTGCGCCGATCGCCGAAGTGCGCGCGCGTAACCTCGGGCAGACCGGGAACCGAGACGAACTCCACCATCACACTCGCTTTCTGACGACGCCCTCCTGGCCAATCCTTTCACGGAGTCGACTCCATCAAGCTGGTGCGCGTCACGCGCATCGCGCCACAAGCACGCGAGACAAGGCTAAAACATTGTTCAAACGCGGAAACTCAGCATTTTTCGGGTGGGAATTGGCCTTCCGTGTCCAAAACGTGTGGGTTGTCGCACATCGCGCGGAGCGGGTCGTTACTCTGCATGCATGGATTTGTGGCTTCTTCGTGGCCTGTTGCTGGCTGCCGTGATTACATTCGTGCGCGCTGTACTCGGGATCGGGATCTATACCTGGCCTGAAAGTGGCGGTGTGCAGCGGACAATCGCGCTCATCGTGGTCCTTCTCGCTGCGCTCGCCTGGCCGTTCTTCGACGGTCGACGGGACGCCCAAGAGAACGAAGACCCCGAGGACCGCGCGGATCTCACGCTGTTCTGGCTGAAGGCCGCCCTGGTGGCAGCCCTCGTTTCCGGCGCCGCCTCATGGCTGCTGAGCTTCGTGATTCCTGGCGCCAGCGTTCAGTCGCTGATCTTCGAGCTCACAATCGGTACTGGCTTCGTGACGCTGCTTCTCTCGATTCCTGCACAGATCGGCATTCTTACCGGCCGCGCGTACGGCGAATACTCGCGCAAGCGGTCCGCCCCGGCCGAGGAGGAGGACGAGTTCGGACGCCATCACATTCAGGCGCATCACCAGAAGGAACCTGTCGCCGTACACCACTCCTCCGGGATAGATGGCGAATACAGTTCCCGCGCCGAATCCCACTCTCGGTCATCCACGATTGAGGACGACGAGTACAGCGATCAGGACTTCGCTGCCGAGCAGGCGCGCATCGACGATGATGAGCGCCGCACCGGCAGATAGCGTTCTACAGCAGGACGGCCCCGCTCTGCGGGGTCTCCCCTGACCGTGCCACTTCTGAATAAGCCGCTGCGAGCAGAGCCGGGTCTGGACCTTCGAGCCGACCCGGCTTCGCTAGTCCGTCGAGTACCACGAACCGCAGCATCCCCGAGCGGTTCTTTTTATCGGACCGCATGCCCTCCATCAACTGGTCGAGAACGCCGTCCTCGTACGTCGTGGGCAGGCCGATACTGGTGAGCACACGGGCATGCCGATCGGCAGTTTCATCGTCAAGCCGACCTGCCAGACGACCAAGTTCTGCCGCGAACACCATGCCGACTGCCACTGCGGCGCCATGCCGCCAGCGGTACCGCTCACGGCGCTCAATCGCATGGCCGAGAGTGTGACCGTAGTTGAGGATCTCGCGCAGATTCGACTCTCGCAGATCGGCCGACACGACGTCCGCCTTCACCTGGATTGAGCGGCGGATCAACTCCGGCAGCACCGCGCCCGACGGGTCGAGTGCCGCATCCGGATCTTGCTCGATCAGGTCCAGAATCACCGGATCGGCGATAAACCCAGTTTTGATCACCTCCGCCATGCCCGCAACAATCTCGTTGCGCGGCAATGATTCGAGTGTCGCGAGGTCCACATACACCGCGGCGGGCTCATGGAAGACGCCGACGAGGTTCTTGCCCGCTTCGGTGTTGATCCCGGTCTTACCGCCAACGGCCGCATCGACCATGGCAAGCAGAGTGGTAGGAATGTGCACGATCTTCACGCCGCGCATCCACGTACCGGCGATGAAGCCTGCAAGATCGGTAGCGGCGCCGCCCCCGAGGCTGACGATCGTGTCCGTCCGGGACAGGCCGATACGACCGAGTACCTCCCAGCAGAACCCGGCGACTGCGAGTTCCTTGCCCGCCTCTGCGTCTGGGATTTCGATCCGGTGCGCGTCGGTGCCGGACTTTTCGAGCGCCTCCCGGAGCGCTTCGGCGGTCTGTGCCAAGGAGGGCTGGTAAAAGATCGCGATCGTGGAATTACCTCGGAGGCGTTCCACAATGTCCCCGAGCAGACCACGGCCAACTATGACCGGATAGGGGTTCTCTGTGCGCACATCCACCTGCACGGGTTCAGTCACCGGTTGTCCTCCGTTTTGTGCTCGTCTCGCGGGGGTTGCGACGACCGTATCGGCCGCCCTGGCCGCATAGGGACCGGCCACCGAGTCCGCGGTTGTTGTTGTTCGCCACCGATCCTGCGCAGGATGTACTGCACAGACCGCCCCGGACTGCGGCCATTTGTGCGCACACGCAGTGTGGAGACTTTCTTGTATATCGGACGCCGCCGCCGCATCAACGCGCGGTATTTCGCGCCCGGGTCGTCACCGTCGAGCAACGGTCGCGACTTGTTGGCCCCTGTGCGGCGCAGGCCCTCCGCAACCGTTATCTCCAGATAGATGACCGTATGCCCGCGCAGTGCCTGCTGCGTGACGGGCGAAAGAACTGCACCGCCGCCAAGAGAAACAATTCCAGTCTGTTCGGCGATGGCACGTCCGACGACGTCCTCTTCGATTTTTCGGAAACCCGCTTCTCCGTCGGTGCTAAAAATCTCGCGGATGCTGCGTCCGGTTTCCCGTTCGATCGCGGCATCCGTGTCATAAAACGGCACGCCTAGAGCGGACGCCAGCCGTCGGCCGATCGTCGACTTACCCGCGCCCGGCGGGCCCACCAAAATGGCTCTGGGCGGCACTCAGATCGCTTCTCCCGCGGTCGAACCGCTTCGGGATTCCTCCCAGCGCATCCGGGTTTCTACTTCCTGCTGGTACGACTCAAAGTTACGCCGTGTCTCGCCGAGTGAGTCGCCACCGAACTTCTCCCGGACAGCTTGAGCAACGACCAATGCGACCATGGCTTCCGCCACCACACCGGCCGCGGGCACCGCACACACGTCCGACCGCTGATGGATGGCGACAGCTTCCGAGCCTGAACTCATATCGATTGTTTTCAGTGCTCGCGGCACAGTCGAAATCGGCTTCATCGCCGCACGGACACGCAATGGCTGCCCGTTCGTCATACCGCCCTCGAGACCGCCGGCGCGGTTTGAGAGCCGGAGCACGCCATCAGGACCGGGGAC
This sequence comes from Hoyosella subflava DQS3-9A1, assembly GCF_000214175.1. Classification (NCBI taxonomy): domain Bacteria; kingdom Bacillati; phylum Actinomycetota; class Actinomycetes; order Mycobacteriales; family Hoyosellaceae; genus Hoyosella; species Hoyosella subflava. Next base: position 1,918,789 of record NC_015564.1, on the reverse strand, counting down.
CATTTCGTCGTGCGCTGCGGAGCCACGACGGCGGGCTGTTTCGAAACCATCCCCTACCTCGACGCCCTTGATCGCCTGGATGCCCATCAGGGCCCCAGCAAGGCGTGAATCAAGACGGTCCTCACCACTGATGAACGAGCCGAGCCCAATGGGCAGACTATGAACGACCACCTCGACGACCCCGCCGAGCGTGTCACCCGCCCGCTTCGCGGCCTCGATCTCCTTGATCATCGCATCGGCAGCGGCCGCATCAAACGCGCGGACGGGACTTGCATCGACCGCAGCCAGATCAGCCGGCATGGGCAGCGCATCGGACTCGGTCGCCGCCGCTCCGATCGATACCACATGCGAGACGACATCGACGCCGATGGCCTGCTTGAGGAACAGCCGTGCCACGGTACCCAAAGCGACACGGGCCGCGGTTTCCCGGGCACTCGCACGCTCCAGAACTGGGCGCGCATCATCGAATCCATACTTCAGCATGCCCGCAAAGTCGGCGTGTCCGGGGCGTGGTCGCGTCAGTGGCTCATTCCGGGCAAGGTCGTTGAGAACGTCCTGGTCCACTGGGTCTGCGGACATGACCTGTTCCCACTTGGGCCACTCCGTGTTGCCCACCTGAATCGCAATCGGGCCACCGAGTGTTTTCCCGTGCCGGACTCCACCCAGGATCGTCACTTGATCAGCTTCGAATTTCATGCGTGCACCACGCCCGTAGCCCAGACGGCGGCGAGCTAGGTGTTCAGCAATGTCAGCTGACGTGACGTCAACGCCCGCGACCATGCCTTCCAGCACAGCAACGAGGGCAGGGCCATGTGATTCTCCGGCAGTTATCCAGCGCAGCACGTGTCTCATCTTCCCACGAGTTGAGGACCATTCCAGCATCGTCCCGCTCGCGGCGGCGATGCCACCCGCTCGCTACTCACCTGCCGCCACAGCGAAACCGATCGCCACGACAGCAGCTGCACACATTGAGGGGCCGTGAGGCAAGCGTATACGGCGCGCTTGCGATAGCGCAGACGCCCTGCGCACAAACGCCACAGAGACAACACCAGCAACGACGGTCAGCAGTGGCGCGCCGACGGCACAAAGGAACCATGCACCAAGCCCAAATGTCCCAGTGAGTGCGCCGATACCGAGGGCAAGCTTGACATCGCCGGCACCCATTCCACGCGGAGAGAGGAGGTGAGTGACGAGATACACGCCAGCCAGGCCGAGGCCGCCGGTCATCGCTTCATACCCATGTCCGCTCACAGTCGCCACCGTCAGGATGACCGCAGCACCGGGAAGCGTGAGCCAATTGGGCAGCCTCCGCGCTCTGATGTCGATAATGGAGAGAGCGGCCATCCACGGCACCGTGGCGACAGCTAGCCACAACATCGCGTGTCAGAGCGCGGAGAGACCTAGCGCCTGTGCCATCTCAGCACGCGGCGCAGGCCTTCCCGTAAACTGCTCGACCTGGCCATACGCTTGGTTCAGCAGCATCGACAAACCACCGGTCACGCGACCGCCCCGTTCCCGTACAGCGGCCGCCAAGGGCGTGGGCCACGGGTGGTAAATCACATCGAGCACGTGTGGGGCCGTCGCCGCTGCCTCTAGATGCCCGGACATCGCGTCCGCTGGAATCGTGCTGATCACGGCCGAAGCGTCAGGACAAAGGCGCGCCAGGTCCGAGAATGGCGCGTACGTCACACTGAGCCCTGCACGGAGGCCGCACTCGACGGCACCCTCTGCGCGTTGTTCATCCCGAGCTACAACGACAGCTTCGCTGGCGCCGAGTTCCGCGAGCGCGACTAGCGCAGGTCGCGCAGTACCGCCCGCGCCAATAACAATTGCTGGCTTTGACGAGACATCGGTTACACCCAGCTCTGCCAGCGCGCCAGTGACGCCGTCGACGTCCGTACAGTCCGCCCGCCACCCAGAGGCGGTGCGAACCAGCGTGTTGGCAGACCCGACCACAACCGCACGTTCAGTGCGCTCAGTCGCGAACTCGAGCGCCTCAAGCTTTCCAGGCATGGTGACGGAAACGCCCACCCATTCGGCTCCGAGACCGGAGACAATGCCGGCGAGTTCACCGGCGCGGCATTCGATGCGCTCGTAGGTCCAGTCCCTCAGTCCGAGCGCGCGATACGCCGCCAAGTGCAGCTGCGGGGACCGCGAGTGCGCAATCGGGCTGCCAAGAACTCCAGCCCTCCGGCGCCGCACCTCATCGGCCACTTGCGAGGACCCCGTTCCGGATCGCAACCTGTACGTTCTCCAAGTGCTCGTCGAAGGTCTCCGTGAAGACAGTCGTTCCCTCGAAATCGATCGTCACGAAAAATCGCCAATCCCCGTCTTCCGGGTTTTCAACTGCTTGGAGCGCCTCAATGCTCGGTGACGAGATCGGTGTTTGCGGCAGTCCTGTCATCGCATAGGTGTTCCATGGAGTGCGCGCAGCGCGAGCGTCATCCGTGGTCGCGATCTCGATTGAATCGAGGGCGTAGTTGACGGTCGAATCGAACTCGAGCTGCATACCAGCATCGAGTCGGTTCAGAATGACTCGTGCGACTTTGCTGAAGTCGCCGGGCAGCGCTTCGTGCTCAAGCAAAGAGGCGATGGTGAGCATTTCGTAGGGAGTGACACCCACGGCCCCGCTCGCTTCGATAATGCCGGTCCGCTCGTAGGCTTGCGCGCTGCGCGAGATCAGCTCCGAGAGGATCTCCACTGGTGTCGCATCTGGATCGACATCCCATTGCCCGGCACGAATCAGCCCCTCGATCCGCCGTTCGGGGTCCTCAGCCTGGCTGACTTCCTCGCGTGCCCATTCGGGTACGCCCAGCTGCGCCAGGTCAGCGGTCGCGGCCGCAGCTCGCAGTGCCTCTTCGGTCAGGCACGTCTCGTCACCGTTGAGTTCCACACAGCTCGCACGGGCTACGAGGGCGTAGATGCCATCAGTCGTGTGGTCGCCGCCCACCGAAACGGAGGTGTGCAGCTTGCGGCCCTCCGGAATGATGAAGGATCCGACCCGGGTCTCTGGGCTCGTCAGCATGTCAACGGCCATCGCGGCCGGAATCTGAGTGCGGACCTTGTAATACCCGGGCTGGATAGTGCCGAGATCGTCACGGCCATGCGCTGCGGTCATGAAAGCAGTGGTGCTTTGGATCACATCATTCTCGAGCAAGGTGGCTGCGATGTCAGATCCAGCGTCCCCTTGCTGGACGCGAACTACGATGTCGCTCTCGCCGGTCCCTGTGTAGTCCGGTATCGGTGCGGGCCGCCGCCCGTCCAGGAAGGACTGGACGAGGTACACCGCTCCACCAAGAACCAACACAGCGATGAGTAGGAAAACGGCGATGCTGCGCCGTCTTCTCCGCTTCCTCGCTGCTTCGCGCTGCCGGCGAACATGCAGGGGCGTGCCGCCCTCCCCCGCTCCGACCCAGGCTGGCTCGGCCCGGCTGGTGTCGTCGAACTCGGAATCGTAATTCGTGTCCCAATCGTCGGGCTCATGCCCTGCGGGACCAGGATGCGATCCCACTGGATCATGCTCTCGATATTCGTTCACTCACGATCCTCCGTTGTGGGTCGATAGCGCGCGCGTTCGTCGAGCCATCCCTGCAGTATTGCGACCGCTGCGGCCTGGTCGATGATTGCGCGCTGCTGTTTCGCTTTCCTTCCGGCAGCACGCAAGTCCCGCTGAGCAGTCACAGTGGTCATACGCTCGTCGGAGAGCCTGATGGGGATCGGCTGAATCCGGCCCCTGAGCTGCTCCGCGAACGTCAGCGCCGCATCGGCCGCGTGGCCCTGTTCGCCACGTAACGTGCGCGGCAGTCCCACGACAACTTCCACGGCGCTGTACTCCTCGATAATGGCAGCTATCTGGTCGAGTTCCCGGGAATCGGACACCACCCGTGTGTTGCGTGTCACTGTCTCAACAGGCGACGCCAGAATCCCGTCAGGGTCGCTGACGGCGACGCCGATCCGCACAGACCCCACATCAATACCGATTCGCCGCCCTCGACCTGGATCATCGGGCCCCGGCCGGTCGGGGGTGACACCTTGCGGGCCTGCCACTAGCTTGCCCGGGTCGCGAGCGCGGCCCGAATGGCATCGATGGCTTGCGTGACCCCGCCTGGCTGTGATCCCGATCCCTGCGCCATGTCTGGCTTACCGCCACCACGCCCATTGATATGCGGAGAGAACTCGCGAACCAGATCTCCCGCTTTGATGCCGAAATCGCGCGCCGCTTGGGTTGTCGCCACCACAAACGGGACCTTCTCAGCAGTGGTGCTGAAGAGCGCAACCACTGCCGGTTCGCTGCCGAACCGTCCGCGCACATCGGCGGCCAGCGTCCGCAGGTCTCCCGCGCTCACCCCGTCGGGGGCGGCCTGTGCGACGAGAAGGATATTCCCGACTCGTTCCGCTGCGGACGTGAGGGAACCCGCAGATGCGAGAATCGCTGCCGCTCGGTGCTTCTCGAGCTCCTTCTCGGCGGCCTTGAGGCGCTCCACGAGCGCTTCGACCCGGGCGGGAACGTCCTCCGGGGTCACCCGCAGCGCGGTAGCGACACCGGCGAGCAGCGCCCGCTCACGAGCGAGATATCTGTAGGAATCAAGCCCCACATACGCTTCGACACGGCGCACGCCAGAACCCACCGAGGATTCGCCGAGAAGTGTCACAGGCCCCACGTGAGACGAGCTCGCGACGTGAGTTCCCGCGCACAACTCCATCGAGAATGGTCCACCCATCTCGACGACACGGACACGATCGCCGTAGTTCTCGCCGAACAAGGCGAGCGCGCCCATTGCCCGGGCCTTGGCGAGATCGGTCACGAAAGTATTGACCGGATAGTCAGCGAGCACGGCCTCGTTGGTGACTTCCTCGATCTCGTGTCTCGCTGCCTCCGATAACCCGCCCTGCCAGGAGAAGTCGAAGCGGAGGTAACCCGGCTTGTTCAGCGATCCCGCCTGAACGGCGTTGGGCCCCAGAATCTGGCGGAGCGCGGCGTGCACCAAGTGTGTGCCGGAATGTCCCTGGGTTGCGCCCTTGCGCCATTCGGGATCCACCTGGGCGAGAACGTCCGCCCCCTCGGTGATCTCCCCTTCTTCGACAGTCACCTTGTGGACCCAGAGCTTCTTGCCGATCTTCTGGACGTCCTTCACCTTCAGACGGACACCCGACGCGGTGATCCTCCCGATGTCAGCGAGCTGCCCTCCGGACTCAGCGTAGAGCGGACTCCGATCGAGGATCACCTCGATTTCGTCACCGGCTTGAGCACTCGAAACGCGAGACCCACCGGCGATCAGTCCAATCACCTTGGCTTCAGAATTGAGTTCGGTGTATCCCGTGAACTCCGTAGAGCCTCGGTCAAGCAGTTCACGATAAACAGCCTCATCCGCGTGTGCCTGCTTACGCGAAGCAGCGTCCGCCTTGGCCCGGTCACGCTGCTCGGCCATCAAAGTCCGGAAACCCGCTTCGTCGACGCTGAGGCCTGCCTCGCTCGCCATCTCCAGGGTCAGGTCAATCGGGAAGCCGTAAGTGTCATGCAGAGTGAACGCTTCGGTCCCGCCGAGAACGGTGTGGCCGTGTGATTTCACATCCGCGACTGCCGACTCGAAAAGCCGGGAGCCCGTGTCCAGCGTGCGCAGGAACGCCGCCTCCTCACCCGAGGCGACCCGCTCGATTCGGCTGAAGTCCGTGGAAAGTTCGGGGTACGACTCCGCCATGGTCTCGCTGACCACCTTCATAAACTCCGGCATAACCGGCTTTGATGCGCCGAGGAGGCGGGCGGCCCGCACGATCCGGCGCAAAAGGCGCCGCAGGACGTAGCCGCGCCCGTCATTGCCGGGATTGACACCGTCGGCAATCAGCATCGCGGACGTCCGGGCATGGTCGGCGATCACACGGAAACGGACATCATCTTCGTGGTGATCGTCACTTGAGTGGTAGCGGCGCCCCGTGAGTTCTTCGGCCTTCGTGATGACAGGTCGTACGAGATCAGTCTCATAGACGTTGTCCACGCCCTGGAGCAACAGCGCTACGCGCTCGACACCCATGCCGGTATCGATATTCTTCTTGGGTAGCTCACCGACCGGTGGGTGGCCGGCTTTCGGACTGAGCTCCCCACGCTCATCCTGCATGAACACGAGATTCCAGATCTCGAGGTAGCGATCCTCGTCGACCACAGGACCGCCTTCTCTGCCATATTCGGGGCCGCGATCGAAGTAGATTTCCGAGCACGGACCACCGGGACCAGGAACCCCCATATCCCAGTAGTTGTCCTTGCCGTCGCGGTACTGGATCCGCTCCGCGGGGATGCCCGCGACTCGCTGCCAGATTTCCGCTGCCTCAGGATCGTCCTGATAGACCGTGACCCAGATACGCGCGGGATCGAAACCGTAGCCACCCTCGTCCTGTGACGCGGTGATCAGCGTCCAGGCGTGGGTGATGGCGCCTTCTTTGAAGTAGTCGCCGAACGAGAAGTTGCCGGCCATCTGGAAGAACGTGTTGTGGCGGGTGGTTTTGCCCACTTCTTCGATGTCGCCCGTCCGAACACATTTCTGCACACTGGTCGCGGTCGGGTACGGAGGTGTCTGCTGGCCCAGGAAGTAGGGCTTGAACTGAACCATCCCAGCGTTGACGAACAGCAAGTTCGGGTCGTCGAGAATCAGGGACGCGCTGGGAACCTCAACGTGGCCAGCCTTGACGAAGTGGTCAAGAAAGCGTCTGCGGATCTCGTGGGTCTGCACTGCTCGTCCTCACTTGAATACGTGACCGAAGTACTAGTCGGGTGTGCGGTTCAAATCGCACCGTTCAGGGTACCGCGAGGCGGACATTCAGCCGCATCGCGATGCGAAGGGCCGTCTACTTCCCCCGGATGATCTTGCGGAGCTTCGAGACCCGGACGACCAAGTCCCGCTCGGTGCCGCGCCCGGCCGGCCGATAGTAGTCCACCCCAACCAGTTCATCCGGCGGATACTGCTGCGGAAGCACCCCTTCCACGACGTCGTGCGGGTAGCGGTAACCGACGGCGCTGCCCAGCGACGATGCTCCCGAATAGTGACCGTCACGGAGGTGAGCAGGCACGGGCCCCGCTTTGCCCGCGGCGACGTCCTTCATTGCCGCGTTCAGCGCCGCCACCACACCGTTGGATTTCGGGGCCGTCGCCAAATGAATCGTCGCGTGCGCCAGCGTCAGGCCGGCCTCCGGCATTCCGATCAGCTGTACCGCTTGCGCAGCAGCCGCCGCCGTCTGCAGCGCGGACGGATCAGCCATGCCGATGTCCTCACTGGCATGCACTACAAGCCTGCGCGCGATGAACCGCGGATCCTCTCCCGCGGTGATCATCCTCGCGAGATAGTGCAGCGCAGCATCGACGTCGGAACCACGGATTGATTTGATGAAGGCACTGATAACGTCATAATGCTGGTCGCCATCTCGGTCATAGCGCACAGCCGCCCTGTCTACGGAAGCTTCAACTGTTTCCAGGCCGACAGCCACCGGCGCAGACGCCGTGTCTGGGTTGCGCGCCACTGCCGATTCTGCCGCCGCCTCCAGCGCCGTCAGACCACGCCGCGCGTCACCGGCGGACAACGCGATCAGATGGTCCCGGGCTTCGGCCGTCAGACGTACTTGCCCAGCGAGCCCGCGTGAGTCTGAAACCGCTCGGTCGATCAAGGTTCCAATCGCGGGCGCGTCGAGTGGCTTTAACTGCAAGATGAGCGACCGCGACAGCAATGGTGCGACCACAGAGAAGGAAGGGTTTTCGGTCGTGGCAGCAACGAGCAACACCGTTCTGTCTTCGACGGCGGAGAGAAGGGCATCCTGCTGAGTTCGGGAAAAGCGGTGGACCTCGTCGATGAAAAGCACCGTTTGCTCCCCGTTGACGAGGCGGCGGCGCGCGAGATCGATCACGGCGCGGACGTCTTTGACGCCCGCCGACAACGCGGAGAGCGCCTCAAACCGGCGGCCCGTGGCCTGGGAAATCAGCGATGCCATCGTCGTTTTCCCGGTGCCCGGAGGGCCGTAGAGGATCACCGATGCGGCACCAGAACCTTCGATGAGGCGGCGCAAGGGCGACGCATGAGCAAGTAGATGTTCCTGCCCTACGACCTCATCCAGCGATTCCGGCCGCATGCGAACCGCCAGCGGCCGCAGCGCACCACGCGATGTTCCGGCCGGCCCGCGCTGCTCAGTTCGCCCCGGTACAGAGGCAGTACTGAAGAGGACGTCGTCAAGCTCTTCGCTCACCTGTGCGAGGATACCGGAAGTTCTGCAATCCCCGAGTTGGTGCTGTGCCGCGCTCGGGCTGAACTCTCCGTGAATTCGCCCGCTTCCACGCGCACGAATTGCCACATAGTGTGTGATTAGCCAATGGTGATCTCACGGCGAGCGTTGCTGCGCTCAGCTGCAGCGTTTTCGGGTGCGGGAGCGGTCGCCGCAGCATCACATTCAGTAGCGTTCGCACAAGCGGGCCCTGCGTTCAACCATGGCGTCGCTTCGGGTGATCCACTGCCCGATCGTGTCGTCCTCTGGACCCGGATCACACCCTCCTCAGAAGCGCTGCCCGGTTCCGGTCTGGGTCCCGCGGTGAGCGTGCGTTGGGAGGTGTCGCGGGATGCCGCTTTCGCGTCACTGGCCGCGCAGGGCACAGCGACAACCGGCCCGGAGCGAGACCATACCGTCAAGATCGATGCAAGCGGACTCGAACCTGACACCGTCTACTTCTACCGCTTTACTGGGCTCGGTGCCGCCGCCCAAGTGACCTCGCCGGTGGGCACCACACGTACTGCGCCTGCGCCTTCGGCCGGCGTTTCACGGCTGAGGTTTGGTGTGGTTTCCTGCTCGAATTGGGAGGCCGGGTATTTCGCTGCGTACCGGCATCTCGCGGACCGCGGCGACCTCGATGCGGTCATCCACCTCGGAGATTATCTGTACGAGTATGGCGCTGGCGAATACGGCGGTAAGGCCGGGTCGGTCAGGTTCCATCAACCTGCCCATGACATCGTCTCGCTCGCCGACTACCGGATCCGTCACGGACAGTACAAGGGCGATCCGGACCTGCAGCGTCTCCACGCGTCAGTGCCGTGGATTCCCATCTGGGACGACCACGAATCGGCAAATGACGCATGGCGCGGCGGCGCTGAGAACCATGACGCCGCTTCGCAGGGGCCGTGGGAAACGCGATACCGCAGCGCACTGCAGGCCTATCTGGAATGGATGCCGGTGCGGCCTGGAGGAACCGGAGACCGGCTGTATCGCCGCCTTCAGTTCGGTGACTTGTGCGAATTGTCGATGATCGACCTCAGAAGCTATCGCGATGAGCCGGCCGCCGCCGGTACAGGCTGGCCTGCGGTGGACGCGACCGAGCGTACGATCACCGGTTCCGATCAAATGTCATGGCTGGTCACAGGACTGACAACCGCCGCGGCGCGGTGGCGGCTGATCGGCAATCCAGTAATGATTGCTCCGCTGGTGGTCCCGCCGCTCGAACCGGCGACAACGGAGGCCCTCACCACGATGCTCGGTCTGCCACGCGGCGGTATCCCGATCAACACGGATCAGTGGGACGGTTATACGGCTGACCGGCGACGGATCATTGACGCCATCACAACGACCGGGACGTCCAACGTCGTGTTCCTGACCGGGGACATTCACTCGACGTGGGCCAGTGAACTGCCGATAAACCCGGCGAACTACCCCGCCGCCGGGACGGCAGCCGTTGAATTCGTCGTTCCCTCGGTGACATCGAAGAACATCGACGACATCCTCGGCGTGCCCGAGCGCTCTGTCAGTCCCGCGGCTGAAGAAGCAATCCGCCAGGTGAACCCTCACGTCCGTTACGTCGAACTGGATTCTCACGGCTACGGCGTTTGTGAGGTGACTCCTGGCCACGTGCAGATGGACTGGTTCTTTGTGGGGAACCTTGCGAACCCCGCCACTGCTGCCCGGCACGCCCTGTCATATCGAACGCGCGACGGCAGTCCCACGATCGAGCCCGCCCGTGTCCTCGATCCCGCCACGCACCGCCCAGGAAGGTCCTGATACCACGATGCCGTCCCAGAACCCACGAATCACGCGTCGCACTCTTATCGCGGGAACCGGTGCTGCTGCCGCGGGCCTCGTCGCGACACGAGCGAATGCTGCGCCACCACCAGGTGGCGCAATTGACGTCCACGTGGTGGTTGTCGACGGACTCCGCGTCGACGAGGTCAACGGGGCGCTCATGCCGGTGCTCTCGGCGCTCGCCCGCGAGGGCAGCCGCTACGTCACCGCGAACGCTATACAGGTCGCGGAAACGTTGCCAAACCACGCGGCGATGATGACTGGGGTCCTCCCACACCGCAATGGCGTACCCGCGAACAAGATCTTCGACCGCACTGAGGGACAGTTCCGCTATCTCGAGCGGCCAGATGACCTCACCGTGCCGACGATGCTGGATCTCGCCCGGACCCAGCGGGGCCTCACGACAGCAAGTGTCCTCTCCAAGGAGTACCTGCACGGGCTTTTCCAGGGCCGCGCATCTGTGCACTGGAACCCGTCTCCGCTGATTCCGCTCACTGATCACGCGCCTGATCAGTCGACGATGGACGCGCTCCTGCGGACTCTCGCCGAGCACCACCCCCGACTCACGTTCTCCAACCTCGGCGACGTCGACCGCGTCGGCCATATCGATGTCACTGGCACCGGCTTCCGGTATGCGCGCACGGCTGCTGTGCGCAACACCGACGAACAACTTGGTCGCTTCGTTTCCTACATGCGGGACTCTGGAAGCTGGAACCGAAGCGTCATCATCGTCGTGGCCGACCACTCGATGGACTGGTCAGCGCCACTATCGCTGATCAGCTTGCAGATCCCGTTCGCGCTCGACCCGCTCCTCCGGGATAACGTCATGATCGCCGACAACGGCGGCGCGTCGCTCTGGTACTGGACCGGTGCGGCCCAGAGCCGTGACGAAGCGGTGCAGCGTATGCGCCGCATCGCAGAGGGACATGCCGGGGTGGCCTCAACTCACGAAACCGCACAATTCGGGCTCGGCGAGCGGGCAGGCGACCTCGTGGCGTTCTGTCACCCAGGGTGGCGCTTCACCGATCCCACTGTGCTGTCAAACCCGATACCTGGCAACCATGGCCACGACGTGACCCTGCCGATTCCACTCATTGTGAGCGGCGGCCATCCGTCAGTCCCGCGCGGACAAACGTTCACATCGGCGGTGACCACGATGGACGTGGCGCCAACGGTGGCGTCGCTCTTGAGTATCAGCGCGCCACCGGGCGGTTTCGACGGAGCCGTACTTCCCGGCTTCTCCGGCTGAGCTAGCCGGTGAAGCCAGTCCGGCGATTGAGTGCGTCCATCACCTGATCTGCGTGATCAGCTATCGCGTCGGCGCCAATCTGGTCCGCGGCCAGCGCCAAACCGGCCCATCGGCTCGCCAGCGCCTGCGCAGGCGGCACTGCTAGGACGTGATCGCGCTCCATGGCGCGGCGCGCGTAGTCCTCCGGAAGGTGCCATGCGGTTGACAGCCACACCCATAACATTCGGGCGTCGAGCAACCGCGGGTAAAGGACATCGTCGTCGAGCAGTTGCGGCCACAGCCCTGCGATCTCCGCTCGCCACGCTTCGACCATCGCGTCGGACTGCTCAACGGTGAGACCAAGGTCGCACAGGCACTGCGGGAATGAGACGAGCATGCAACCGAGGTCAAGTGTGGCGTCCCGGAACCCGCCCCACTCGTAGTCGAGGAACTTCACTCCGTCGGTGCTCACGACGATATTGTCCGGGCACAGATCTGCAGGGGTGAACGCGCGGAACGACCCATTCGAGAGGAGTTGCGAGGCGGACTCCACAGCACTGACCACCTCTACGGGCGTGCTCACTCCGAGTACGTCAGAAAGCAGCGTCGGGACTGAGGGCAGCACCGCCTCTACATCGTCGGCAGTCGCCTGCGGGGACAGTGTGCCGCGGGCCCGGCGCAGTAGCGCCGCGAAATCATCGGCACGGCCGGCTGTCGCGGCATGCATTCGCCCAAGCGCTTGGGCGAGGGCCATGAGGAGGTGGGTGGCCGATGCGGGATTCTCACCGGTCAGCAGGACACCGAGCGTTCGGGCGTCTCCGAGGTCCGACAGAATGAGCAAGCGCTGGTCCAGGTCGTGTCCGAGAAGTTCCGGCCCTGGACGCTGATCGCGTGCGAGCGAGTTGGCGAACTGGTAGGACGCGGCCTCCCGGATAAAGCCTTCAACACCGCTCGCACGGGAGTCCCACATCTGTTTGATGATGAGAGTGCGGGGAAGGCGGATCGGAGATTCAGCAACGCGAACGCGAAGCACAGCTGCTTGACCGCTTCCCCCCAGATCCTCTGGATCGGCCAGATGGACGTTCACGCCGTAGCGCTTCGTCAGCACACGCTGGGCGGCAGCCACCACAGCCGTCATTGAATTGGTAAAAAGTGCGGTCATCGCATACCAGGCTACCTGCTTTGGGCCCAGGTTTTTGCTTGCTCAGCGGGCTCTCAGGAAGTTCCCACGGACGCGACCGGAGCCACGTCGACGGACACCGACATCGAACTCGTCTTTGCTCGGGTGTAGATGATGCCGCGCAGCGGGGAAACGTCAACGAAATCTCGACCCCGCGCGACGGTGACATAACGTTCGTCCACAAACTGGTCATTCGTGGGATCAAACGCCAGCCAAGCGCCTCCCGGCAGCCACACCGCGGCCCACGCGTGCGTCGCGTCCGCGCCGACCATCCGCTCCTTGCCAGGAGGTGGCGTCGTGGCAAGATACCCCGATACGTAACTCGCCGCGAGACCCTGCGCACGCAAGCAGGCGATCGCTACTCGGGCGAAGTCCTGGCATACCCCCGACCGGCGATGCATCACCTCCGCCACCCGCGTTGACACGGTCGTTGATCCGGAGTGATATGTGAAGTCGGTGTAGATCCGGTGGGTAAGGTCCCATATCGCCTCGGCCAGGGATCTGCCGGGCACGAATATTGGCGCCGCGTACTCGCGCACAACGTCGGTCACCTCTGGTGGGTCGTTGTCGAGCCGGAAGTCGACGGCCCGTGCCGCTTCCCTCCCGACTGGCCGTGAAAGCTCCCACGGCGCACCCGCCGGTCCCGTCGTCAAATGCCCCTCCTGCGGCGCATCGACTTCAACGAGCGACCGGCCCGTCACGACGAGTTCGTCGTGGTCCGACGTGACGTGGAAGTAAAAGGCGGTGTTTCCATAGAAGTCAGTCATGAACGACTGATCCGAGGGCTCGGGAGAGACACTGACGGCGTGTTCACGCCGCCGCTGTTCCGGGAGTTCCAGCGGAGTCAGGTAACCGCGTCCGTAAGAAGACGTCACCGGCTCCGGGTAGGTGTACGTCGTAATGTGCGTGACTTCGTACAGGCGGTCGCTCACGCCGTCACACCGCCTGGGAATTCAGCCCTCTCCGCCGACCCCCACAGTGGCTGCATATCTACGGGCGGGGCAAGCAGACTTGATTCGACGATCTCTGACAACTCGCCCAGCCCTGTGCCGATCGCGTGCATCAAGGAGCGCAGCACGGTTCTGTGCCCTTCTTCGTCCGTCGCTCCTAGATTGGACGGGTCGGCCCGGCGAATGTGCGTGATCAGATCGGTGATCAGCCGCGTTACTTTGACAGGGACTGTTTCCTCCGGCAGGCCCGCAAAATCCGACTGCAGCCGCTCGAGCTGGTAGATCAGGGAACGCGGGTTCGAGCCGTCGAATACCAGCAGTTCGGCCATTGGCGCTACCCGTACGACGCCGTGCTGGCGGCGACGGTACATCACCGATGATTCGCAGGCGAGCAGTACAGACTCGATCACCGCCCGCTCCTCCGCCGCAGCGAGCTGCTTCGTCAGTGAGGCCCCGATAAGACGTGTGAGTTGGAGGCCGCGCTCGATGCGCCGGCCGATATCCAGGAGATACCAGCCTGGGTCACGCACCATCGACTCCGCGCCGAGGCCCGCGAGGGCAAGCATTCCATGCAGCACCGCGGTGTGCGCGGCCGCCATAACAACCGGATCCTTGGATTCGTCCTCGCAGAACTCGCTGATCGCCTCACGCACACCCGTCAGCACCATCCACGTATCAACGGAAAGCTGATCGCGAACCCCGCGGGCTGCCGACTCCAGGTGGCGCACCGAGTAAGCGAGGGAACCAGCACGCTCACCGTCACCCGTCAAGGAACGCATCTCAGCGAGCGCGAAAGATGCATCGGCCGTCGCATCTGTCACCGAATCTGCAGCCACGAGCGAGGCCCCGGACTGGGAGTCGGCAACGGTCGCCAGGGCGGACACAAGCACGCCCAGCGAACCGCTTCCCGGGAGCCAGGGGCGAAAGCGGTAGTCCTGATAGCGTTCGCGCACCGCATTCAACAGCCGTGCCGTGTCTTCAGCATGCTCGGCGTACCTGCCGAGCCAGAACAGATCGCTAAGAACCCGGGGGGAACTGACTCCCTCCCAGGGCAATCCGTGCTGGGCGGCGATCAGGTCCGGGAACGAATCGGGGAGTTCTCCGGCAGCGCCGGGATGCGTCCCTTCCCCACGTTTGTCCGCCTGCACCCAGATGTCCTTGGCTGCGCCGATCCCTGGCACCGTCACACCCGCTGACTGTTCGATCGGGACATAAGCGAAGCCACCAGCCATGGTCGTGTATCCGGCACGCTGCGCCACGGAGAACAACCGGAGCGTCACAGGCGCAGTGGATACTCCCCCCGCCCCTGTGACGATGGGTTCACGTTCGTAATCAGGGCGCTCTTGCGCGCACCACTGCCAGTCATCGGACCCGATGCGTTGCGTCAGTTCTTCGCGCTGCGCACGGCTGAGATCGCTGCCCACATAGGACTCGCCGGTCCGGATGTTCTCGAGTAGCAGATTCGGCAGGTGGTCACTAATGTACGACAACCCATCGCTAGTGCCCGCCCACCACCCGGGCACCGATTCAAGGAGGAGGTCCTCGTCGATGAGGGCCCGGGAAATCTGCGGGAGGTACGAACCCAGAGCGACGTTTTCCACCACGCCGCACCCCACTGGATTGACGATGCTCACCACGCCGCGCCGCGCCATCTCCGTGAGCCCCGCAACCCCAGTTCGTGATGCTGAACGCTGGTCCAACGGATCCGTCGCGGCGGAATCAACAAACCGAACGACAACATCGATCGGGAGGCGTTTGCCTAGCGCTCGCATCCAGAGCCTGCCATCGCGCACCGTGAGGTCCGTGCTCTCCACGAGCGGATACCCGAGCACGGAGGCGAGGAACGCGTGATCGAACGAGGCCGGGCTTTCGGGACCTGGGCTCAGAATCGCCACCAGGGGATCTGATATATGTCCTGGGGCCACAGAAGCCAATGCAACACGCATCACCTGAACGAATGCCGAGAGCGGTCGCGGCATTGCCTTCTGGTAGAGCTGCGGCATGGCGCGCGACAGCACTTTGCGGTCAGCGAGCGCATAACCCACTCCGAGGGGCGCCTGCGCGTGATCGGTGATCACGGCAAACTCGCCGCCCGGTAACCTCGCTAGATCCGCGGAATGAAGAAATAGAGCTCGGACATTCGCAGTGAACGCGGCGTGTGCCCCGCGCAGGTAACCGCGATGACCGTAGACCATCTCCGGAGGGAGCAGTCCGCGGCTGACAACTGACTGCTCTCCGTAAAGGTCAGTGAGGAGGGCGTCGAGGAGGCGCGCCCGCTGCGCCATCGCGGCCTCGAGCCGGTTCCACTCCTTGGCGGACACGACGAGCGGGATCGGATCGAGATTCCACGCAGAATTTTCAGCCTCAAAAGTGATGCCGTCGTTGGCGACAAGCCGCCGCACACGTCCGCGCAAGCGCCGCAGCCCCTCTCCGCCGAGCGCGAGAATCGAGTCAGCCTCATTTAGCTCACGCCGATCCTCGCTCAGCCCGTCAGTGGGTGCGAGTCCTTCGCCGGCCATTGTCACCGCCCTTGAAATGGTGCCGGGCACTCAGGTCAGTAGCACGCTGGCATCATGTGCGGGCCGGGCGCGCGTCAATTCCCGACTCCTTGCGCTGCTGCTCGGTGATTGGGGCCGGCGCGTCAGTGAGTGGGTCGACTCCTCCACCGGTCTTCGGGAATGCGATGACGTCCCGAATCGAATCCGACTTCGACAGCAGGGCGACGATGCGGTCCCATCCGAATGCGATACCGCCGTGCGGCGGGGCACCGAAAGCGAATGCGTTCAGGAGGAAGCCGAACTTCTCCTGCGCCTCCTCGTGCGAAATGCCCATGACCTTGAAGACACGCTCTTGGACGTCACGGCGATGAATACGGATGCTTCCGCCGCCAATCTCGTGTCCGTTGCAGACGATGTCGTAAGCGTAAGCCAGCGCCGAGCCTGGATCAGTGTCAAACGTGTCGACACTCTCTGGTCTTGGCGAGGTGAACGCGTGGTGGACAGCCGTCCACGCGCTGTAGCCCAGTGCCACGTCGCCACTGGCCGTCGCTTCTTCCACTGGCTCGAACAGCGGTGCGTCGACCACCCAGACGAACGACCACGCGTTCTCGTCGAGCTGCCCGGTGCGCTTGGCAATCTCCACGCGAGCTGCGCCGAGGAGTGCGCGCTGTGCCTTTGGGGCGCCGGCCGCGAAGAAGACACAGTCGCCGGGCTTCGCGCCGACGTGTTCCGCCAGCTTCTCACGTTCCGTCTCGGACAAATTCTTCGCAACGGGCCCACCGAGAGAACCGTCCTCGGCAACCAGCACATACGCGAGCCCCTTGGCGCCCCGCTGCTTCGCCCACTCTTGCCAGGCATCAAGCTGACGCCGCGGCTGGCTGGCACCGCCCGGCATCACAACCGCGCCGACGTAGGGCGCTTGGAAAACGCGGAATGGGGTGTCCTGAAAGAACTCGGTGCACTCTACGAGTTCGAGCTCGAAACGCATGTCCGGTTTGTCAGTGCCAAAACGGCGCATCGCGTCCGCGTACGTAATCTGCGGAACCGGAGTGTCCATCTCGTACCCGATGAGTTTCCATAGCGCGGAAAGAATCTCCTCGGCGAGCAGAATGACGTCCTCTTGACGGACAAAACTCATCTCGAGGTCAAGCTGGGTGAATTCCGGCTGGCGGTCCGCGCGAAAATCCTCGTCCCGGTAGCAGCGGGCAATTTGGTAATACCGCTCGACGCCCGCCACCATCAGCAGCTGCTTGAACAGCTGCGGGCTCTGAGGCAGGGCATAAAAGCTGCCGGGCTGCAACCGCGCGGGAACCAAGAAGTCACGCGCGCCTTCCGGTGTTGAACGAGTAAGCGTCGGGGTTTCGACCTCGACGAATTCATGCCGCGCGAGTACGCCCCGGGCAGCAGCGTTGACACGTGACCGCAACCGGATCGCCTCGCCTGGCCCTTCGCGGCGCAAATCGAGGTAACGGTAGCGCAGGCGCGCCTCCTCACCGACGTGGTCCTCGTCAAGTTGGAACGGCAATGCCGCGCTTTCGTTCAGCACGTCCAATGCGGTGACGTTTACCTCGATCTCCCCCGTAGGGATCTCGTAGTTTGCGTTACCTTCCGGACGCAACTCCACCGTCCCGGTCACGCTGATGCAGAACTCGGAACGCAGCTTGTGGGCGCGCTCCAGGATCGCCTCTTCGCGGAACACCACCTGGCACACTCCGGAGGCGTCCCTGAAGTCGATGAAGATCACACCGCCGTGGTCACGCCGACGTGCCACCCAGCCAGCGAGGGTGACGGTATGCGAGGCATGTTCGGCGCGAAGCGAACCGGCCAGATGAGTGCGAAGCACAGGGATCCTTCCTTATCTGCACAAGCGGGAGCATGAGCCCCCATATGATCCTAAAGGGTGCCCGACAGCGATCCTCGGTCGAGGCGTCGCGGGAGAAAAGCGATCTGGCCGAGAGGCGAGGATCTTCGTGGAAAACTGATCGTCATGACGTTCAACCCGAACGCGCGCATCGATCAGAACCGAGTGCGCACGAGTGGCGGCGCAGGCAAAAAGATGGCTATTGGCGGTGGCGGTATCGGCGCCCTCGTCGTGCTCGCCATCGTCTTGCTGACGGGCGGTGACCCCAGTCAGCTGCCCGGGCTTACCGACCCTGATGGAGCTCCCGCGGGAGGCGGTACGGGACCCGACATTTCCCACTGCGTCTCGGGCGAGGACGCGAACCGCGATATCAACTGCCGCGTCGTGCTGGCTGCGCAAAGCCTCGACCAGATCTGGGCCGGTCAGCTCCCCGCTGCGGGGCTGCAATACCAGCCGCCCGGTGTCACCCTCTTCGCCGGCACCGTTGCGACAGCCTGCGGGAACGCGACGAGTGCGGTTGGCCCTTTCTACTGCCCTGCTGACCAAACCACCTATTTCGACACTTCGTTCTTCGACGTGCTGAGCAGCCGTTTCGGAGCTTCAACGGGCCCACTCGCTCAGCAGTATGTTGTCGCGCACGAGTTCGGGCACCACATTCAGAACATGTTCGGCAACCTCGAGCGTTCCAGAACGGACCCACGCGGGCCAGAATCTGGTGCGGTACGCGTGGAACTGCAGGCCGACTGCTACGCGGGGATATGGGCGCATCACGCCGATAAAACTCCAATGCCCGGGGAGACCGAGCCGTTCTTGCTCCCGCTCACCGATCAGGACATTGCTGACGCGCTGTCCGCCGCATCGGCTGTGGGCGACGACCGCATCCAGGAAGCGGCAGCCGGAAGGGTGACTCCAGAGTCGTGGACCCACGGCTCATCCGAACAGCGGCAGCGCTGGTTCAGTCGCGGCTACCAGAGTGGCGACATAGAAGCGTGCGACACGTTCACCGCTACAGAACTGTAAGTTCTGGCGCGCTGGTAAGACTATTTCAGTAGTCGAGACATCCTGCGGTCAGCCAGAACCTTCCCGCCGGTCTGGCATTGCGCGCAGTACTGAAATGAACGGTCGGCATAGGCAACCTCCCTAACGGGAGCACCACACTCTGGGCATGGCAACCCTGTCCGGGCATGCACTCGCAAGCCTGACCGCTTCTCCCCCTTCAGCCTGGCAACACTCTCGCCCACGCACCTTGTCACTGCATCGGAGAGGACCGCGTAGATGGCCGTGTGCAGATTCTGGGCGGCTTCCTCGGACAACGAATTCGCCTGGGCGAATGGCGATAGCTTGGCGAGGTGCAGAATCTCGTCGGAGTAGGCATTTCCGATGCCCGAGAGAACTGTCTGGTCGGTGAGAAACGTCTTCAACCGTGCTGACGAACCCTGGAGTTTTCCGCTGAGTTCCGATTCCGTGATCTCGAGCGCGTCAGTTCCCAATCTCTCGATTTGATGAAGTGCAGCGAGATCACGGGTCACCCACACGGCCAGATTCTTCTTGGTCCCGGCCTCGGTGAGGTCGAGCCCGCCTCCGCCGCTCAGGTGAATTCGCAACGCAATCGGTCCGCGGCCAGGTTTCGGCGCTGCAGGGGACAACGCATCGGACCAGCGCAGCCACCCAGCGCGCGCAAGGTGGAAGACCAGGAAGATCTCACTGTCTCCAGGTTGAGCGCACACTAGCGCCAGGTACTTTCCGCAGCGCTGTACGCCCGAGACCGTACGTTCACGGAGCGCATCGATTGGCGGGTCGAACGTTTTCAGCACGCTAATCTGAGAGACATCAATACGCGCGATCCCCATCCCCACGGCGTGCTTGCGCAGAAAGTGCGCGATAGCTTCTACTTCAGGAAGTTCAGGCACCCACTCAGTGTGCCTGGCCAGCGCCGTCCCGAGAAGCGCTTTAGCTGACCTCGGCCGACGCTACTTTACCATTCCTTGAGTTAACATTACCGGAAATTTGCCTGTGATCCGCGTCCGTTACGACGCGAGTCCTTTCATCTGGAATATAATTGATGGACGGACCCAAATCGGGGAAGCTGGAATTTATGGTCCAGCAGCACGGGCACGGCGGCAGCCATAAGCCACCGTCAGGCCTCGGGCAAAGGGGGAACAATGGCCGCGGTGAGGCTCGACACTATATGTAGCGCACTTCGGATTCCGCATGACTTTGTGCGGCGGGCGGTAAGCAGCGCTCCCCTCCACGCGGAGACCTTCGCCACACACTGGCTTGGGCAGCGCCTCGATCCACTCGACGCGCCTTTCGCCACCTACTGGGGCAAATACGGCTCCCGGATCATCGTGGTGCACGGCCCGCAGCGCGTCTATCCGTCAGGACTGAAGTACTACTTCAGCGATGAACTGGGCTCGCGGTACGTCTTCTCGGGCGACCTAGACTGGATAGCGACCCCACTAATGACGAGGGCGGCGGAAACCACCCAGCAGTGGGCAACCCAGAGCAGGCAGATGTTCAGCAATCTGCGCCGCAACACATCGGAGGCACACCGCCGCGCGGCCGCATAATCGGCGCTCACGGCCTCGATTTCCGGCGCAGAACGTCACGTATACGCCTAGGAACAACGCCCTGTGCAGCGAGGTCCCGGCGTGCTTTCCGGCGAGTCGCCAGCACCCCAATTATCGCGACCGCCCAGATCGGGTACTGGACTAGCCAGGCAGCACGGAAGGCCTCAGCGGAGAATTCACCGAACAGCGTGAGCACGAGACCGACCGCACCCACGGTAACGAGGGTGCCGCTGAATCCCCCCTGGTTGACCATGCCCTGAGCAACTCCGAGCGTGCGAGGATCGTTGAACGTGCGCGCATAGTCGAAACCGATGATCGAGCCGGGACCGCCCGCAGCCATCGCAATCACTAACAACAGGATCAGCCAGTACGGCGCCGGCCACGGGACGAGCAGCACGAGAGTCCACATGACGACGTTGACGCCGATTATCGCGATTACCAGCCACGACCGGCGAAGTGGATACCGCGCCGTAAGTGCACCTACCGTGGGACCGATGGCGATCGTCGCGACCACGAAGACTGTAAGCAGCACGCTTGCAGCAGGTTCACTGAGCTCCTGCGCGGTAACGAGAAATGGAAACCCCCACAGCAGCACGAAAACGTTGCCGGAGAATGATGTCCCCATGTGCGCATAAAACCCGAGGCGCGTGCCCGGCTGGCGCCACACCGAGAAAATTGTCCTCCCGACCTCCCGAAGGGAGGATGCCCTGCTCGTCACTTCCCGCCCAAGCGGATCGTTTCGCACAATCACCAAGGCCAGGATCGCCACCAGCACCGACAACGCCGCCACCGACAAGTAGGCGGTGAGCCAACCCGGTCCACGCAACAACAAGAGCAGCGGCACCGCCGACAGCACCTGACCGCTTTGGCCGAGAATACCTGTGAGCTGAGTTACTACCGGAACCTGCCGACTCGGGAACCATTGCGGAATGAGCCTGATGACTGCGATGAAAATGAGCGCATCACCAAGCCCCACGAGCACGCGAGCGAGTATTGCCCACTCAAGATCGGTACTGAGCGCGAGCAGAACTTGACCGGCACCCATGATCACCGCACCCGTCGTGATCATGATCCGTGAGCCGTATCGGTCGAGCAGCACACCAGAAGGTATTTGCATCGCCGCGTAAACGACCACCTGCAGGACAACAAACGACGAGAGAATCCCTGCCGTGATTTCGTAGCGCTGCGTCGCCTCGAGCCCAGCTACTCCCAGCGACGTCCGGTTCAGCACTGCCACGACATACGCGATCAGGCCAGCACCCCAGACGACCAATGGTGAGCGGAGAAAAGCGGGGCTCACCAGACTTCCCGGAGGGCTAGAGAATCGTTGACCACACAGATAATCATGGTGGTTGTCGAACGATTCCGCACAACGCAGGTCACGTAGTGGGACGCTCGGACCGGCCGCGTATGTGCGAGAGGGCAGACACCTGGTTGCCTACGCTGCCGAGCGTCGATCGCGCGACGCGGCCCGCCCCGGCAGCACGCCGACGCACTTCCCCGAGCGTGGCGGGACGCTCGGGGGCGTCCTCATCGAGCCAGCCAGCGAGCTGCCCTTCACGTGCCTGCGCAAACTGATCAAGATCATCACGCAATCCTGATACAGCTTTCCGGAGTTTAGACGCCGCTGCCCACCTCGGCACGTCACGCACCCGGATCGCCCCGGCACCCGCAAGCTGCTCCCTGATCGCTCGCACAACGTCGCTGTCCCGATCTCTGTGTTCTTGTAACTGCTGCTGCACAGACTTCAGGATCGGTTCCAGGTGCTGAGGTTCCTCCGCACGCACGCGTTCCGTCCGCAACTGCTGCCATACGTACACGGACTCTTCAGCCACAGCGAGAAGCTGAAGTGTTTCGCCCAGACGATTTTCGACAGCCGCGGCGCCGAGGTGCCGGGCGCGAGCTGAGACTGGCGCGTCAGCGGGAACCGAATCCAGTGTTCGACTCGCATGAGCACGCAGTCGTTCGACCGTGACCTCCAGCATCGGCCCCAGCGGGGCCACAGCCTCCCAATCAGCTGAAGCGAGCACTCCCGACTCGTCGACCGTATCGAGGAGACGACACAAACTGCGATGGTGACCAATGACGTCACCGGCGCGTGAGGCCTGCGCAAGCGCGAGGACACTGTCCGCTGCGTTCCCCACCCGCTCCACCGCGCTTTCCGTGTCGCGCACGGCCGTCCGCAGGGACATTAGCGAATAGATCAACTGCGCACTGAGGACGCTTTTAGGGCTCAGCATCGACGCCACCCAGTGCAGGTGCGCGGACCGGACCGCAGTGGCGCCTTTGATCGCTGTCCGGAAGATCCCGGTGCCTGACGGCAGCACTCCGCGCGCAGCCAGTATCTCGCGCGCATCCGGTGCGACCTTGACGAAAACTGCTGTTCGCCTGGCCAATGTCTTTGAGCCCGTGACAGCAGGCAGCAGGCGGGCGGGGACTGCCACGGCGGAGGCAGCGCCCAACGATTCACCGATTACCCTGCCAGTGAAGCCGTCAACCTCGGATTCCCGACCGGACACGAGGTAGCCATCCGGGCCAGACACCACTTCGAGTGACCGCCGGAGTACCGCATCCTTGCGCTCAGCGACAACGTGCTTGAGCGCATCCGCGCGCCCCATAAGTCGATCATGCCGCACTCACGCATGCTGGGACGACGTTCGGTCGAACCTGGCCTCCCAGAGCGGAGGTCAAAACAAAGTCAGAGCCGTTGCGGGATGCACCGCCCGCCGATCTTTGCCGATCCGCGGCTCGCAATCGCCACTTGATCTCTTCGCCCCGAGGCAATGTTTCCGCACGAGGGGTGCGACGCGCGCCCGCAGCCACTCCTGGTAGTCCGTACTGGCGTAGGCGCCACGCCCGTAAACCGCGCGATACCTGCGGATCAGCGCGGGGTGCTGTTCGCCGAGCCAATTCATGAACACATCCCGCGTACTCCCCCGCAGGTGCATGGGAAGAACGGTGACTTTCGTCGCTCCCGCTTCAGACACGGCGCCGAGCAAGTCATCGAGTTGCTGCGCCGAATCAGTCAGATACGGAATCACGGGAGCGATCATCACGCCACAGGGCATACCCGCTTCGCGAATTGCCCGGATTAGGGAGAGTCGCGCACGTGGCGTGGGGGTGCCCGGCTCCACTGATTGCTGCAGTTCTTCGTCCAGCATTGCCAATGACACCCCGAGGCTGACGTCAACGTGCCGCGAAACGGCGCTCAGGAGCGGCAGGTCACGGCGCAGTAGCGTGCCCTTCGTCAGCACGGAAAACGGAGTTCCGGACTCGGCCAGAGCCGAGATGATCCCCGGCATCAGCTTGTAACGGCCTTCGGCTCGCTGATAGGGGTCGGTGTTCGTCCCGAGTGCCACGTTTTCACGCCGCCACGAGGCTCGCCGGAGTTCGCGCCGCAAAACTGGCACAATGTTCGTCTTGACGACGATCTCACTATCGAAATCGCTTCCTGCACTGAGATCGAGATACTCGTGTGTCGGACGCGCGAAGCAGTACTTACACTGATGCGTGCACCCACGTGTGGGGTTCACCGTCCAGCGAAATGGCATCCCCGACTCCGCTGGTACCCGGTTCAGCGCGGACTTGCACAAGACCTCATGAAACGTGACCCCGTCGAACTCTGGTGACCGGATACTGCGCACCAAACCCGCCCGTGTCAGCCCAGGCAGCGCACCGTCGTCAACTGCCACCGACTGAGCATCCCACCTCATCCACCGATTCGAACATGTGTTCTACTCAGTGTCAAGGAGGCTGACCAGATCGTCCTCTGTGAGCGCAACTCTGCCGTTCTTCGCATGCTGCTCAGCGCGGTGAACTGCACGATACAAAGGGCGCTCGGTAAGTCCCGCACCGCGTGCTTCCGCTCGGAGGTGTTCGACAAGTACCCGCGATACGGTGGCGGCGTTGATCGATTCACTCATCGCAAGGACGTCAGCGAGGCGGCGCATCGCCATCACATCGAGTTCAGCTCCCCGGTCCGATCCGTAAAGCGCGAGCAGCACCGTGACAGTGGTCTGACGATCCTGCAAGGCCAGGTGGATCTGCCGAAACCGCCCCGGCTGCACAGTCAGCTCCGCGCGCTGAAGCCCTCCAGTCTCCACGCCCTTTGTCGTGACGCTGCGAGAATAAACGGTGCGGCCATCCAGCCAGCAGGCGCGGCGGGCCGCGAGCAGCGCACCCAAACCTGGCGGTCCGCCGATTCCCAGGCCGACTAGGACCGCGATCCACGTTTCAGTCATGAGAGAGACGAGCAGCGCCACCACGATGCCGACTGCGAAACAGACCATCGCGACGCGCCGCAGTTTCGGCACAACAACATCGCGGCGCACTAGATCCAGTGCAATCGGTGGCTGAGTTTGTTCTGGCCGGTCACTCACGGGTCGCCACCACCTCGTCGCACACCGCGGTGAGCAGGATCGGCCGCTGTTCACCCGTGCGGAGATCTTTCAGCCCGACCACACCTTCAGCGAGGTCACGATCACCCAGAACAAGCGCGACGCGTGCGCCGGATTTGTCTGCGGCCTTCATCGAACCTTTGAGTCCTCGTCCGCCGTACGCGATATCGACCGCGATGCCGGCGCCACGCAGTTCATGGGCGAGGACGACCATGCGTTCGCGGGCCGCCTGTCCGAGAGGCACGCCGTACACCTCACACCGCGAGAGGCTGGCCGCTGTAACGTTCTCTGCCCCCAACGCAAGGACCGTCCGGTCAACGCCAATACCGAACCCAATGCCGGAGAGTGCTTGTCCGCCAAGTTCCGCCATCAACCCGTCGTAGCGCCCGCCGCCGCCGATTCCGGACTGCGATCCCAACCCATCGTGCACGAATTCGAACGTCGTCTTTGTGTAGTAGTCGAGGCCGCGGACCATCCTCGGGTTGATGACGTACTCCACACCCAGACGGTCAAGATGGCCGAGAACCTCATCGAAATGAGCCTTGGCGCTATCCGAAAGGTAATCCAGCATCAGCGGAGCGCCAGCCGTCATTTCCTTAACGTGCGGCCGCTTGTCGTCAAGGACACGTAACGGATTCAGGCGGGCTCGCTCACGAGTCTCCTCGTCGAGATCAAGCCCGAAGAGGAACTCCTGGAGACGTTCACGGTACTGCGGGCGGCACGTGTCATCTCCAAGCGAGGTCAGTTCGAGCCGGAACCCGGTCAGTCCCAGACCGCGGAAACCCTGGTCGGCGATTGCGATCACCTCAGCGTCAAGGGCTGGGTCATCCACACCTATCGCCTCGATGCCGACCTGCTGAAGCTGGCGATATCGCCCTGCCTGCGGCCGCTCATACCGGAAGAACGGACCCGCGTAGCTCAGCTTCACCGGAAGCTGACCGCGGTCGAGTCCATGTTCGATCACCGCGCGCATCACTCCTGCGGTGCCCTCCGGCCGCAGCGTCACGGATCTGTCGCCACGGTCAGCGAAGGTGTACATCTCCTTCGACACCACATCCGTGGACTCCCCCACACCGCGCGCAAACAGCGCGGTATCTTCGAAAATCGGGAGTTCAATATGCCCGTACCCGGCAAGTCTCGCAGTGCGGAGCAACCCGTCGCGTACCGCAAGGAATTCCGCTGATGCGGGCGGCACGTAGTCAGGCACCCCTTTAGGGGCGGAGAATCTTGTTGTCACGTTCGCTCGTTCGACTTTCTGCTGCTACCGGATGTCCTGTAAGAACGGGTTGGCAGCCCGTTCACGGCCAATGGTCGAGGTGTCGCCGTGCCCAGGCAGGATCATAGTGTCGTCACCTAGCGGCAGAAGTTTATCCGCGATCGACGCCAGAAGCTGCTCATGGCTGCCGCCGGGCAAGTCGGATCTGCCAACCGAGCCGGCGAACAGGGTGTCACCTGTGAACGCGATCTGTCGCGGCCCCTCACCAGTCTCCACCTGCACGCGCGCCACCACCGAACCGCGAGTATGCCCCGGCGTGTGGTCAATCGCGAACTCGATGCCAGCTAGCTCGATCTTCTCACCGTCAGTGAGGTCTTTCACCGTGCCCGGCTCTGTGAAATCAGAATCTTGCACAAATCCACTGAGCTGCGGCCCGAGACCAGCCGACGGGGTTGCGAGCATTTCGCGGTCGTCGGGATGGATGAAGGCTGGAATGCCATACTCATCGCACAGCGGCTGAGCAGTCCATGTGTGATCAAGATGTCCATGCGTGAGCAAGACAGCCACAGGCTCGCAGGAGTGTTGCGAAAAGACCTGCTTCAGTGGCTCGAGAGCCTCTTGGCCAGGATCGATGACGACGCACTCGGCCCTGTCGTCGAGCGCAACCACATAACAGTTCGTCTGGAACATCCCGGCGGGGAAACCCATCACACGCACACGCCACTCCTAGCTTTCGCTGCATCCACAGACCTTTTGGGCCCAGTTGGTCTGACTTCTCAGGGTAGGCGGCTAGCCTGTCAAGCGGTAATTCCGCCTATGAGGGAGGTAATGCGTCGGTGTCGTCGAACCAGGAGCGCAGAGAGGCCGCCAAGCAGAAGCTCGAGCGCCAGCTGAAGGAACGCGCTGAGCACGATCGGCGAAGGAAACAACTCACCATCGCCGCGGCAGTCGGTGGTGTCGTACTCGTTGTGGGCGCTGCAGTCGCGGTCTTCGCTGTCACACGCGGCGATGACACCGATGTGGCGGCAGAGGATGAAATCACCAATATCACCGACGAGCAGGACCCGTTCGAAGCACCCGAACCCGAGCCGCTGCCCGAAGCGCGGTCTGAGGCGTTACCTCCTACCGTTGACTGCGATTACGCTGAATCCCCTATGGAGGCGGCGCGGGAGGCCGAGCTGCCACCCACGAGCGACGTTCCCACTGAGGGCACTGTCGATGTCACCCTTGAGATGAGTGGCGGTCCGGTCACGCTCACTCTTGACCGTGCGAAGTCGCCGTGCACCGTCAACAGCTTCGTAAGCCTCGCGGAGCAGGGCTACTACAACGACACTGAGTGCCATCGCCTGACCACGGGCGGGATCTTCGTACTGCAGTGCGGCGACCCGTCCGCTTCCGGCGCTGGAGGGCCCGGGTACAGCTTCGCCGATGAGTTCCCCGCTGACCAGTACGAGTCGCCAGAAGAAATCATGTACGCGCAGACCGTTTACGCTCGGGGTACCGTGGCGATGGCCAACGCGGGACCCGGTACGAACGGCAGCCAGTTCTTTCTTGTCTACGACGAGTCACCGCTGCCTCCCGCCTACAACGTTTTCGGCACGATCGACGACGAAGGATTGCGTGTAATCGACGAGGTCGCGGAGGGTGGTGCGCCAGGCAACGATGGTCCGCCCAACAACCCCGCCGACATCGCAACAGTGACCGTAAGAGGATGAGCACAACATGAAGCGTGCACGTCGAGTGGCCGCCGCCATCGTGGCTCCAGCATTGCTGCTGGCCGCGTGCTCAGGCGGCGACAGCGACAATGCTGACGCCACCGGCGTGCCCGCTAGCCCCTTCGCGGAACAGGTACCTGCCGACGAGAGCGTGATCCTCGATGCTGAACCGTTCGATGTCAGCGGCGCGCGCACCGATCAACTTCCTGAGCGGGTGGACTGCACCTACGATCGCGCCGGAAATTCAGCGCGTCCAGTCACGCTTCCGCCCACATCGGCAGTTCCCGCGACCGGCGTTATCAGCGCAAGGATCGAACTCCGCGAAGGCGTGGTCGAACTGTCGCTTGACCGCGCCAAGTCACCCTGTGCCGTCAATAGCTTCGTCAGCCTGGCCGAGCAGGACTACTTCACGAGCACAATCTGCCATCGGCTGACCACGCGCGGCATCTTCACGCTGCAATGTGGGGACCCGACTGGCACTGGTACAGGTGGGCCCGGGTACGCATTCGCCAACGAGTTCCCCACCGATCAGCTCGCCTTAGACAGCGGTGAAGCGGAGGTCACCACCGTCTATCCGCGCGGCACGGTGGCGATGAGAGATCAGGGTACAGGCAATAACGGCAGTCAGTTCTTCATCGTCTACGACGACTCACCGCTCCCGCCTGTCTACACCGTCTTCGGCAATGTTGACGACGGGCTCTCACTCATCGAAGACATCGCTGCCGAGGGAACAACTCCTGAGCATCAGGGGGCGCCGCGGCAGACCGTGCAGATTATGAGCATCCAGATCGGCTCGTGAGCCGGGCTCGCAGCGATAGAAATGTAGTTGGTACCGGCATCGGTCGCGAACAACAAATCCTTCTTCTCGCCACCGGTGCCACCGATGCCTAAGTTGCTGACGTGACGCGGTAAACGTCGTACACACCCTCCACATTTCGGACAACGTTCAAAACATGGCCCAGGTGCTTCGGGTCACCCATTTCGAACGTAAACCGGCTGATCGCGACGCGATCGCCAGATGTTGTCACCGACGCCGACAAGATGTTTACCTTCTCGTCCGCGAGCGCTTTGGTGACGTCAGAAAGAAGCCGGTGACGGTCGAGCGCTTCTATCTGGATTGCCACCAGGAACATGGAATGCGGGGATGGCGCCCAGCGGACGTCGATCAGCCGCTCGGACTCAGTTCGCAACGACGACGCGTTCGTGCAGTCGGTCCGATGCACACTGACACCGCCGCCGCGGGTAACAAACCCCATGATGTCGTCGCCGGGAACAGGAGTGCAACACTTCGCGAGCTTGACAAGGATGCCCGTCGCTCCTGGTACCTGAACACCGACATCGCCTGCTGTTCTCCGGTGCCTCTTCGGCGTCGATGACGGAGTGGCTCGCTCGGCAAGTTCTTCCTCCGCGTCGTCGACACCGCCGAATTGCGCGACCAGACGCTGCACCACGTGTTGCGCGGAGACGTGATGTTCGCCGACCGCCGCATACAGCGCGTCGACATCTTGATACCGCAGTTCCCGCGCCGTTGCCGCCATCAGATCGCCGCTCAGAATCCGCTGCAACGGAAGGCCGCTGCGACGTACTTCCTTCGCGATGGCATCTTTGCCCGCTTCGAGTGCTTCCTCCCGACGTTCCTTCGCGAACCACTGCCGAATCTTTGTTTTCGCGCGTGGAGATACGACGAACGTCTGCCAGTCACGACTAGGCCCGGCATTCTCAGCTTTCGAGGTGAAAATCTCGACCACTTCACCGTTGTCCAGATTGCGCTCGAGTGGTACCAGCCGGCCGTTCACGCGCGCACCGATACACCGATGCCCAACCTCGGTATGCACCGCGTACGCGAAATCTACGGGCGTAGACCCGACAGGCAAGGTCACGACGTCACCCTTCGGGGTGAAAACGAAGATCTCCTTCAGCGCAAGGTCGTAGCGCAGTGATTCCAGGAACTCCCCCGGGTCCGCTGCCTCCCGCTGCCAGTCAAGCAGCTGCCGCATCCAGGCGATGTCGTCTACCTCGGTGGCATCGTTCGAATGCTTCCCTTTGGTTTCCTTGTACCGCCAATGCGCAGCGATTCCGTACTCCGCGGTCCGGTGCATCTCGTGAGTCCGGATCTGCACCTCGAGCGGCTTCCCCTCGGGGCCGACGACCGTGGTGTGCAGCGACTGATACACCCCATACCTCGGCTGGGCGATGTAATCCTTGAATCGCTGAGCCATCGGCTGCCACAGCGAATGAACGACACCGACTGCTGCGTAGCATCCGCGTACCTCATCGCACAGCACCCGTATTCCTACGAGATCGTGAATCTCGTCGAAGTCCTTCCCCTTGACGATCATCTTCTGATAGATCGACCAGTAGTGCTTGGGCCGGCCTTCGACAACCGCGTTGAGTTTGGCTGCGGATAATGCGTCGTCTATCTGCTTGCGAACCTTCTCCAAGTAGATGTCGCGGGACGGGGCACGGTCAGCAACCAGCCGGACGATCTCCTCATAGCGCTTCGGATGCAAGATCGCGAACGCGAGGTCCTCGAGTTCCCATTTAACGGTGGCCATGCCGAGTCGATGCGCCAGCGGAGCAATAACTTCGAGGGTCTCGCGAGCCTTCCGCGCCTGCTTCTCCGGCGGCAGGAATCGCATTGTTCGCATATTGTGCAGCCGGTCAGCGACCTTGATGACGAGCACACGAGGATCACGCGCCATCGCGATGATCATTTTCCGGATCGTTTCTGCCTCTGCCGCAGAACCGAGCACGACCTTGTCAAGCTTGGTGACGCCGTCAACGAGGTGCGCGACTTCCTCACCGAAGTCCTCGCGCAACTGTTCTAGGCTGTAACCAGTATCTTCGACCGTGTCGTGCAGCAGTGCCGCTATGAGAGTCGTGGTGTCCATGCCGAGTTCGGCAAGAATGGACGCCACTGCGAGCGGATGCGTGATGTACGGATCGCCAGACTTACGGACCTGCTCGGAATGTTTCGATTCAGCGACGTCGTAGGCGCGCTGCAATGTGGCCAGCGGGGCTTTCGGGTAGAACTCGCGGTGAATCGCCACCAACGGCTCGAGTACCGGCTTCACGCCCACGCTTCGGCCCGCGGTCATGCGCCGCGCGAGGCGTGCCCGGACGCGTCGTGACGCCGACGTGGGGGCACTTACTACGGGCGGTGCCGGGCTGGAGGGCGGAACCGGAGACTGACCGCTCCCTCCGCTTACGCTGGCGTCCCGCTCCGGTCGTGATTCGCTCACAGATGCGCTGGAGCCCGAGCTAATGTCGGCTCGCGTCGATCCGGGATCCTGACCCACACGATCACCTCCCGCGCGTTCGTCAGCCGTCACTCGTCGGCGCCTGGCTTACGCATCGATGTCCTATCACTCTCATGCAACTCTAAACCTCACTGGAGCGACAGCGCTGTCAGTGGTACCCCTCCGAGAAGATCGCGGCCCCGGAGCTGCGCAATTTCGACCACCACCGCAGCTGCAACGACCTCCGCACCGGCGCTTCTCAGTAGATCCACCGCAGCACACAGCGTCCCGCCCGTCGCGAGAACGTCGTCGATCACGAGGACACGGCGCCCCTCGAACGCTATGCCGTCGGCGGGGATCTCGAGAGCAGCGTTGCCATACTCGAGGGTGTACTCACGGCTGTGTACGGGAGGCGGTAACTTTCCTGCTTTACGGATCGCCAGCACTCCAGTACCAAGCATCAGAGCCACGCCGGAGCCGAGCAGGAAACCGCGGGAGTCGATACCGGCGACGAGATCAACCTCACCGACGCCCGGAGCGTGTACCGCCTCCACCAGGCCATTCACAATGACCCGCAAACCCGCTGGATCCGCGAATACCGGAGTGAGGTCTGCGAATGTCACGCCTGGCTGGGGGAAGTCGGGCACCGTGCGGGTGAGGCGGGCAATATAGTCTCCCGCCGACTCGTCAGCGCTCATCGGCGGCTCCGTGTCTTCCCGGCTTCACTCCCGCGCCCACTTGTCCATATTCCACCCCGCGCCTGCCTTGGACCCATTGGGAACCACCCCGACTACCACGTCATCGTGAGCGGTCACGCGCGGCTGCACGGACAGAGGTACCGACGGAAGTTCGCCCCACATGATTCGCTCGGCCTCCGCAAGCCTCTCGAAGCGAGCATCCTGCTGTCCTGTGATAGCGAGTTCGGCGATGACCCCGTCCAGCGCCTCGAAGCTGAACGCACCGATATTGAGCGGGCTGCGTGAATGCAGGGTCACGAGTTGCGCGCCCGCAGACCGCAGTCCACCGGGTCCTTGAACTCCACCGCTGCCGCCCACGACAATGTCGACCTCGCCTGCCTGCATTGCCTCGCTAGGGTCAAACGCGGGAGAGCTCACGTTCTGCACGATGATGCCTGCTTCACTGCATGTCCGTGCAAGAAACGACACGATCTCCTCGCGTCGCCGGTCAGGCCCCGTGTAGCCCACCCGGATACGTGCACCGTCAAGTTCAGGGAACGCACGCGCCGCCTCGATATCAGGCTGCAGATAGGCCTGCTGCGCGGGTCCGGCAATGAAGTCGTACCCTGCCGCGCCGACCGGAACTACACGCGAACTTGCAACCGGCCCGTACCGCTCGCCGAGATTGGCGGAATCTTCGTACACCGGCGCCACGATGTCATCAGCGATCCGCTGCCGCGGGACACACGCGGTGAACGCGCGTCTCGCATCGACATTGCCGAAGATGCCCCTGGTGTTGAAGATCAGCTGCTCGATATTGAGCGCTGGCACCAGCTGTTCGGTGAAACCGCCGAGGTCTAGCCCCGCGACGGACCCCGCCCCGACATCAACCACATGAGCGTCATCCCGAGCGACCGCGTCACGAATTTCCCTGCCGGTCCACACCGCAATCCTTGGCGTCCTTGGCGGCTCGCCCCACCACTGCGGATTGCGCTCCAGAATCAGACCGTTCTCTTCGGAGAACGACTCGATCATGTACGGCCCAGACGACGGATAAAGGGAGAGATCCAGCGCCCCGGGCTCGAGAGTCCACCCGGTGTTCCAGAACTCTGCGAGCCGCCCGAGTGCGTCAAGATCTTCCGAGGCGACTGCCCCAACGATGTCCGGTACATCGGCCGCACGACCTGCCACATGGGAAGGCATCACAGTGGTCGCGGAAAACAGCGCCCGCCAATCAGTGAACGGGCGTCCCGCACGCAGTTCCACTCGTGCCTGTTTCGTCCCCGGCTCGCACGCGACGTTCTCGACATCAGCGAAGCCCCAGTCGCTGGCTGCGTCGAACAGGGGACGCGTCTCTTCCGAGTCAGGGTCGTCGACGGTGAAGCGGCCACTACCCGCCGCCCACGCCAGCACGAGATCGTCACACGTGATGGGCTCGCCATCAGAGAAGACGGCTTCGTCGCGAATCGTCACCTGGAACGTAAACGCTTCGCCTGCTATCTGTTCGATTGTCCCGAAGTCCCGGTCCTCAAGGGGTGCACCTTCTGGTCCGGGATAGCTCAATCCGGTGAGCACGCGTCCGAATATGGCTGGGCCCGCGGACAGAGCGCCAGTGACAGTATTTGCGTTGTATGTGGTGATTGGCGCGTCAACGGCGTAGCCGAGAGTGACTTCACGCAGCGGATCTGAGGTTGCACAACTCGCCAGGCTGCCCGTGGTCGCCACCACCGCAAGTCCAGCGATCCCCGCTTTCGTCCTCCGCATTCTGGACCGTCCGCTCATTCCCGGCCATCCTTCCAGGACAGAATTGTCACCGCTTCCGCTTGCCTGTGGGCCGGGCTCCTGGGCTCGGGGCGCGGCCCCTACGCCCACCTGGAGCGATGCCCCCTGCTGGTGGAGACGCTTCTTCACCACTGACTGTGCCGCTTGCGCTTTCCGGAGTCCTGGCCGCAACAGGATTTCCGGTGACCGCAGTGCCAGCGCCAACCGTAGCTGCGGCGAGTGCCCCCGTGCGTTCGGCACGTTTCTCCATCACCCGGCTGGTGTGCTCTTTGATTTCTTCCGTTCGCTGCTTCATCCACACCAGCAGCGGAGTTGCGAAGAAGATCGAGGAGTAGGTTCCGACGAGGACACCGACGAGCTGCACGAGCGCCAGATCCTTCAGTGTCCCCACACCGAGCATCCAGACCGCCACGATCATCAGCGACGCGATGGGCAAGACGCTGATAAGGGACGTGTTGAAGGAACGCATCAGGGTCTGATTCACGCCGAGATTGGCCTGTTCAGCGTAGGTTCGCCGCGTAGTCTGGGTAACGCCGCGCGTGTTCTCCTGAACCTTGTCGAACACAACGACCGTGTCGTACAGCGAATAGCCCAAGATCGTCAGCAAACCGATGATGGTTGCCGGGCTGACCTCGAAACCGACAATCGCGTAAACCCCGGCCGTGACAGTCAGATCAAAGGTCACGGCGGCCATCGCCGCAAGCGCCATGTACCACTCGAATCGCAGCGCGATATACCCGCATACGATCACGAAGAAGACGATTAGCGCAATGATCGCCTGCTCAGTGACCTGGTCGCCCCATGTTTCGCTAACTCCCGCGACGCTGATCGCGTTGATGTTCGGTGTTCCAGTTTCGTCTAACGGCTGGAACGCCTCAAACAACGCCCGCTGTACTGCCTGGATCTGCGGCTCCTCAAGAGCTTCGGACCGGATCTGGATCGACGCGGTGGCACCTGTACCTACAACCTGCGAGGTCGTAGGCGAAATTCCCAGCGTGTCAGTGAAGACCTCTTCCGCTTCTTGCACACTTACCTGACCAGCAGGGAAGTCAACCCGCGTTCCACCGGCGAAATCAATGCCGAAGGTGAAACCACGGATGAGGATCCCCACGATCGATATGGCCACGATTGCGCCAGCAATCAGGAAGAAAAGGTTCTTGCGCCCGACAATGTTGAACGCACCCGTTCCGGTATAGAGCCCGTAAAAGAAGCCGTGGCGTGGAAGCTCATCGGCCCGGGGCGCCCCGGGCGGTACCGGGGCCGGTGATGTGGCCGCATCGGGACTGGTCATTGCTGCGCCTCCTTCGACGCACTCGG
The DNA here is from genome assembly GCF_000214175.1 of Hoyosella subflava DQS3-9A1. Taxonomy (NCBI): domain Bacteria; kingdom Bacillati; phylum Actinomycetota; class Actinomycetes; order Mycobacteriales; family Hoyosellaceae; genus Hoyosella; species Hoyosella subflava. The sequence continues at coordinate 1,884,121 of NC_015564.1, read as the reverse complement.
TGCCTCCGCAAGCGCCGCACGCTCACGAGCGACTTGAGTGATTGCACCAAGCCCATTGAAACGGGGGTTGGACAGGAGCTTCGACTTGGTCGCCAGGGCCAGAATCGGATACGTGACCATGAACACCACTACCAGGTCAAGAATGGTGACCAGGCCTAGCGCGAACGCGAAACCCTTCACCTGTCCCACAGCGAGGGCGTACAGAATCGCCGCAGCGATGAAAGACACAGCATTACCCGTCAGAATTGTGCGGCGGGCCCGCTGCCAGCCCCGCTCCACCGCGGAACGGAAACTTCGTCCCTCCCGCATCTCGTCCTTTATTCGTTCGAAAAAGACGATGAACGAGTCGGCCGTCATACCGATACCGATGATGAAGCCGGCTATCGCCGCCAGATCTAGCGTGAAGTTCACGTATCTGCCTAGCAGCACAAGAATGCCGTACACGATCATGCCGGCCAGTGTCAGTGAGAACGCTGCGACAACACCGAGCAGGCGATAGTAGAGCAGCGAGTAGAGCAGCACGGCGACCATCGCGATCCCGCCCGCGATAAGCCCTGCTTCTAGGGAGGCAAGACCGAGAGTCGCCGAGACTGTCACCGCCTGTGACGAGTCGAAGGACAACGGGAGAGCACCGTAGCGTAGCTGGTTCGCGAGGTCGCGAACTTCATCTTGCGTGAAGTTTCCAGAAATCGAGGTCGCACTGCCTGCAGGGGTTGGTTCCCGAATAACGGGTGCACTCACCACCGCGGTGTCCAGCACAAATGCGGCCTGCTGCCCAACGTTTTCCCGTGTGAACGTAGCCCAGTCGCGGCCTGCATCGCCGCCGAACCGGAACGAGACCTCCCAGCGTGCCTGTTGCTGGTTGTAACCATCACTCACACTGCCGCTATCAATGTCTTCGCCCTCGATGAAGACCGGACCGAGCAGGTAAACCATCGCCCCGTCATTGCTGCAGGTCACGAGTGGACGATCCGGAAGATCATTGCCAGCAAGAATGTCCGTCGGGGCGCACTCGTGTGACGTGAGGGCCTCCTCCTGCACCGCGGGATCGTCGCTCTGCCTCAGATCACGGGCCTCACTTATCTGAGCCGCGAGTTCATCCGGATCGAGAACCTCTGAAACAGGCTCGCTATCGTCGTCCGCAGCGCCTTCATCGTCCTCGCCCTCAGCCGGCGCATCTGGGGCAGGCTGCGATCCGATGACTGGGCGCACGAACATTCGCGCGGTCTCACCGAGGGTTCGCGCCTGAGCGCCGTCCTGCCCAGGAACGGTGATGACGAGGTTGTCACCGTCGACAATCACCTCGGAGCCAGCGACACCGAGCCCGTCGATTCGAGTCGAAATGATCTGCTGTGCTTGCCGGAGCGCGTCCTCGCTTGGCCTCGACCCGTCTGGCGTGATCGCGGTAAGCACGACACGGGTACCACCCTGGAGATCAACGCCCAAGCGCGGAGTTGCTCCACGGTCACCGGTGAAGAGGATCAGTGTGTAACACAGTACAAAAAGAACTCCGAAGGCGCTCAGCACCCGGAGAGGGTATTTCCGTCTACTCGACGATGCCACGAACGATTCTCCTTGAAAGTGACCGGCGCGTGCCGGTCACGGGTGCCGGTTACTACCTGCCGGGTTCGGGTCCCCGCTGATTGAAACCTTCGGGCGCATTCCCCTCGGGTGAACCCGGACCGGCGGAAGAATCATCAGTTCCGGCCTGCTCGAACGTGTCACTCAGTTCGTCCGTGTCTTCTGTCACGATGTCGCGCACCACTACACGCAGCCACGTCGTCACCACGCCGGGAGCGATCTCGAGGTCAACTGTGGTGTCCGCGATTGCCACGACATCGCCGTACATGCCGGACGTAGTCATGACACGGTCACCGATCGTGAGCGCGTCCTGCAGGGACCTTTGGCGGTCGACTTCCTTCTTCTGCCGCCGCACCGAGAGAAACAGTGGAACGAGTAGCAGGAGCACGAGAAGCGGCAGGAGCAGTTCCATCAGTGTGTCAATCCTTGAGTCGAGGTATGCGTGGTCAGGCGCTGCTCGCCCAACCAGTACACCAGTGTGCCATCAACAGTGGCCGATGCCGAGTTATCACGGCTCACAGGTCATCAGAGTCGAAAAGGGAAATAGTTTCTTCCTTCTGACGCACCGCGATCCCCGCGATGGCGGTGTCGGCTGGAGGCACAAGTCCCAGATGCTCCCACGCCGTCACCGTCGCGACACGGCCACGGGGTGTGCGCGCGAGCATACCCGCTCGCACTAGGTAGGGTTCACACACCTCTTCGACCGTCGCTGGTTCTTCACCGACCGCTACGGCAAGGGTGGCTGCGCCGACCGGCCCGCCGTTGAAGCTGCGCACCAGCGCCTGCAGAACTGCTCTGTCGAGCCGGTCAAGGCCAAGGTCATCGACGTCATACACCGCGAGTGCGGCGCGCGCGATATCAAGAGACACGACGCCGTCAGCACGCACCTCCGCATAATCGCGGACACGGCGCAGGAGCCGGTTAGCGATTCGCGGTGTCCCACGTGACCTGCGCGCGATCTCCGCGCCCGCATCGTCTTGGAGGCTGACACCCAGAATTCGTGCCGAGCGCGCGAGGATGCTCTGCAGCTCCCACGGTTCGTAGAAATCCATGTGCCCGGTGAATCCGAAACGATCGCGCAAAGGCCCCGTCAACGCGCCGGACCGGGTGGTCGCGCCCACGAGCGTGAACGGTGCGATTTCCAGCGGAATCGACGTAGCTCCTGGCCCTTTCCCGACAACAACATCGACTCTGAAGTCTTCCATCGCCAAGTAGAGCATTTCCTCGGCCGGCCTGGAGATTCGGTGAATCTCGTCGATGAACAGAACGTCGCCTTCGACCAGGTTGCTGAGCATCGCAGCGAGATCACCGGGGCGCTCGAGTGCCGGCCCTGAGGTCAGCCGCAGCGATGTCCCGAGTTCACCGGCGATGATCATGGCGAGGCTGGTTTTGCCCAGGCCGGGCGGCCCCGACAGCAAAATGTGGTCGGGAGCCGACCCGCGCTGCTTCGCGCCCGAGAGGACGAGATCTAACTGCTCCCGCACCTTTGGCTGGCCGGTGAAGTCGCGGAGACTCTTAGGCCGCAGACTGCCTTCAACATCGTTGTCGCCCTCGACAAGTTGCGACGACATCGGGATATCTGGGTCATCAGCAGTCTCGCTCATTTGTTCTTCCCCAGGGAAGCGAGAGCGGTACGCAGCAGCGTTGAGTTCGACGCCTCGGGCTGCAATTGCGCCGCTTCAGCCGTCGCCTGTTCTGCCTGCGCTGCGCTGAATCCCAGCCCGACCAGCGCTTCAGCCACCTGGTCTTGCACAACGCTACTACTCCGCGGGCCCACGATCGGTGCGTCCGTCGTACTCGGGTGCACAGGACCAACTTTGTCACGGAGGTCGACGACCAGACGCTCAGCCACCCGCTTACCTACCCCTGGGACCCTGGTCAATGCTCGGACGTCACCCTCCGCCAGCGCAGTACGCAGTAGCTGCGGCTCGAGCACTGCGAGCACGGCCATGGCGAGGCGTGGCCCCACCCCGGTAACTGTCTGCAGCAAGGTGAACAACTCACGTGATTCCTCATCAGGAAACCCGTAAAGCGTCATCGAGTCTTCGCGAACCACCATCGTGGTGAGCAGGCGAGCATCCGAACCTCGTGACAACGTTGACAGCGTCCCCGGAGTCGCATTGATGCGGTACCCCACGCCAGCAGCTTCAAGGACGGCGTGATCGAGACCGATAGAAAGCACCGGCCCCCGGATCGAGGCAATCATTTCGTTCCCCTGGCTTTGCTCTGGCTGACTTTCTTCTGGGCGCGCCGCTCTGCAGCCAGGCGGGCCTGGTATTTCTTGCGTGCAGTAGCCGCCAGTGCCTCAGCTTGTGCCATTCGGTCGAGCATAGGCGCGCGCCAGCAGTGACAGATTGCCAGCGCAAGTGCATCAGCCGCATCGGCGGGCCGTGGCGGTGTGGGCAAATTGAGGATCCTGGTCACCATCGCGATGACCTGCTCCTTCCCGGCGGACCCGTTTCCGGTTACCGCCGACTTCACCTGACTTGGTGTGTGAAACGCAACCGGAATGCCGCGTCGCGCTGCCGCCAGGGCCACAACTCCCCCGGCCTGCGCTGTCCCCATCACGGAGCTGACGTTGTGCTGGGAAAAGACACGCTCGATGGCGACCACAGACGGCCTGTGCAGATCCATCCATTCCTCTGCCGCGGTGGCAATCCGCAGCAGGCGGGCGGACAGTTCGAGGTCAGGCGGGGTTCGGACGACATCAACCGCAATGGGCGCAACTTCCCGGCCACTGCCGGCATCAACAATGCCCAGGCCGCACCGAGTCAGACCCGGGTCAACCCCCATGACACGCATGCCACCTCCACGACCTACCCCAGCCACCAGCTACGAACATTCGTTCGATAGCGTAACGGAGACCGGGCATGAAAACGTGACGCAACGCCTAGGGTGACATCGGGTCGTTACTCTTCGAGTTGCTCGAGCACCTCATCTGAGACATCCACGTTCGAGTACACGTTCTGCACGTCGTCGCAATCCTCAAGAGCGTCGATCAGCTTGAAGACCTTCCTCGCGCCATCGACGTCGACGGCGACGCTCACGGAGGGCTGGAAACTCAGCTCTGCTGAATCGTAGTCAATCGCGTCTTGCTGAAGCGCGGAGCGCACCGCAACCAGATCTCCAGGCTCCGACACGACCTCGAAGCTGTCACCGAGGTCATTGACTTCCTCTGCCCCCGCCTCGAGCACCGCCATGAGGACATCATCCTCGGTGCGGTCGCCTTTCTCCAGGACGACGACACCCTTGCGAGAGAAGAGGTAGGCCACAGAACCGGGGTCAGCCATGTTGCCGCCGTTGCGGCTCATGGCTGTACGCACTTCACCGGCAGCGCGATTGCGGTTGTCTGTTAGACATTCGATCAGCACTGCCACGCCGTTCGGTCCGTAGCCTTCGTACATGATGGTTTGCCAGTCGGCACCGCCCGCTTCCTCGCCGGAACCGCGTTTACGTGCCCGCTCAATGTTGTCATTGGGCACTGACGCCTTCTTCGCCTTCTGTATCGCATCGAAGAGCGTAGGGTTGCCAGCTGGATCACCGCCACCCGTACGCGCGGCTACCTCGACGTTCTTGACCAGCTTGGCGAAAAGCTTGCCTCGCTTCGCGTCGATCGCGGCCTTTTTGTGCTTTGTGGTGGCCCATTTGGAGTGGCCGCTCATCCTGGCGCATCCCTTCCGGCGTTCGTGCTTCTCCCCGAGTTCCTGTGGTACCAGAGAGTAAGCGGAGTGCTTCAGTCAGCCGATGTTACCCGCTGTTAAGGGTAGATCCACGGACCGTCTGTACGAACAAGTCATGTATTCGCAGATCCCCCGTCACCTCCGGATGGAACGACGTGGCGATTACCGCGTTTTCGCGCACAGCAACGATGCGCCCTTGCGCGGGGCCCGCCTCGACCCTGGCAAGCACCTCGACACTCGCGCCTACCCGCTCAACCCAGGGAGCGCGAATGAACACAGCCCGAACCGGCCCGCCCTCGATACCGTCGATGTGCAGATCCTCCTCGAAGGAGTCGACCTGGCGACCGAAAGCATTGCGCCGCACCGTGATATCAAGGGCATCTAGGTGCTGCGCATCCGGCCGCGTGTCGAGGATTTCACTCGCGAGCATGATCATTCCGGCACACGAACCGAGAGCGGGGAGCCCTTCTTTCAGCCGTGAACGCAACGGGTCGAGGAGCTCAAACGCAGTGAGCAGCCGACTCATCGTCGTGGATTCGCCGCCCGGAATCACCAGGCCGTCGATAGCATCGATTTCTTCTCGGCGGCGCAGACCGATCGCGCGGGCACCGCACGCCTCAACGGCGGCGATGTGCTCGCGGAAATCGCCTTGCAGCGCAAGTACGCCTATCAACGGTGTGGACATCACCGAGCCAGGATAGTCGTCCAGCGATAGTGGCCTGACTCACATATGACCGCGAGAACCCATGCCGACCGCAAAATCGTTTGCCCACCTCCGAGCGACATCGCCTCAGGAAGTCGACATTGTCGCTCGAAGGTGGGCAAACGGTTAGAAGCGCTGGAATCTGCCGACGGTCATCCCTGTTCTTGAAGCCAGCGTGTGAGCCCCTCCTGGACCACCGCGGCGACCATATTGCCCTGCGCGTCGAAGATCCGGCCTTGCGTCAGAGACCGGCCGGATCCAGAAAACGGCGAAGTCTGGTCATAGAGAAGCCACTCGTCCGCCCGGAACGGCTGGAAGAACCACATCGCGTGGTCAAGGGACGCCATTTGAACCTTTACACCACGGTGCGGGACCAGCGCTGAACCAAGGAGCATCATGTCGCTCATGTAGGCGAGCGTGCAGACATGGGTGGTTTGGTCGTCAGGCAACGGTGCCCGATACCGCATCCACACCCGCTGTTGAGCAGCCAGGCGCGGATGCATTTCGGTCTGGTCACCCGGGATAATGCGCAAGTCCCAATTCGACCACTCCTTCAGCTCCCAGCGATCACGGAACTCTGCCGCGTCCGCTGAGTCGGGCAGATCCTCTGCTTTGGGCACCGGCGGCATCTCATCCATATGCTCGGGGCCCTTGTCACCGCGATGAAATGAGGCCGACATCACGAAGATGATCTCGCCGTCCTGAAGCGCATTAACCCTGCGCGTGCAAAACGAGCGGCCTTCCCTGATCCGCTCCACCCGGTACACGGTCGGGATCTTCGGTTTGCCCGGCCGAAGAAAGTACGCGTGGAGTGAGTGCACGGTGTACTCCGGATCGACAGTGCGCACGGCTGAGATCAGCGATTGCCCCGCCACCTGCCCACCGAACGTGCGCTGGAGTATCGTTTCGATCGGTGCTCCACGGTAGATGTCACGGTCGATCTGCTCGAGCTCTAGGACTTCTTCGATCCTCGCCATGTACTCGTGCTCCCGTCAGTGAAGTTTCGTGGCACTTCTCAGATATCTTGCTGCGTGCGTTACCAGCCACGCTCCGCGAGCCGGTGCGACTGTGGGAGGTCGTCGACATTGATCCCCACCATGGCTTCGCCGAGCCCTCGTGAAACACTTGCCAGCGCATCTGGGTCGTCGAAGTACGTGGTTGCCTTGACGATCGCGGCGGCACGCTTGACGGGGTCACCGGACTTGAAGATCCCGGAGCCAACAAAGACGCCTTCCGCGCCGAGCTGCATCATCATCGCCGCGTCAGCGGGCGTAGCAATACCACCTGCGGTGAACATCACGACGGGAAGTTTGCCCGCCGCAGCGACCTCGGCTACGAGTTCGTACGGCGCCTGCAGCTCTTTCGCCGCGACAAAAAGCTCATCCTTGCTCAAGGACGTCAGCCGACGGATGGCTCCGCCGATCTCTCGCATATGAGTGGTCGCATTTGACACATCACCGGTCCCTGCCTCGCCCTTCGACCGGATCATCGCCGCGCCTTCGGTGATCCGGCGCAGCGCCTCGCCAAGATTGGTCGCACCGCATACGAACGGCACCGTGAACTGCCACTTGTCGATGTGGTTGGCGTAGTCGGCGGGCGTGAGCACCTCCGACTCGTCAATGTAGTCAACGCCCAGACTCTGCAAGATCTGGGCTTCGACGAAATGCCCAATTCGCGCTTTCGCCATCACCGGGATGGATACCGCGTCAATGATTCCCTGGATCATGTCAGGGTCGCTCATTCGGACGACGCCGCCCTGGGCCCGGATGTCAGCGGGTACCCGTTCGAGTGCCATGACGGCAACTGCTCCGGCGTCCTCCGCGATCTTGGCTTGCTCGGGCGTGACGACGTCCATGATCACGCCCCCCTTGAGCATTTCGGCCATACCGCGCTTTACGCTGGCCGTGCCGGTAACAGGCAAACCGGCGTCAATTGAATTGGTAGGGGTTGCGCTCACGAAAGTCTCTCCTGCATATGGCGTCAAGTTGGGTGGTCTAAAGTTCTCGGGGTTTCATCCTAGGAGGTCGGCTCCGCAAGTGCGAAGGCCGACCCATCCACATACCCGAGTTAGTGGATCCGGCGGGGCGTCACGACCTCGCGCTCACCCTCAAGTACGGCTGCCGCTTCGCCGACGAGGCGAGGCAGTTCCTCCGGGTATACCTTCTCGCCAGCCATCGCGAGCGTTTCCATTTCAGAAGGTGTGCACCATTTGTAATCGCTGACCACGCGATTCTCCAAGTCCGTCAAACCAGTCATCGACGGGACGAACTCCCCGGTGCGCACCACAAAGAACTCCTCTTCGCTGCGCATCACCGTTCCGTTGAACGAGAAAACCTCTGAGCGCTTCCATAGCGGGCCTCGGAGCGACCTCACCGGCACGTCACGCCCGGTTTCCTCACGCAACTCGCGGACCGCGGTCTCCCGGAGCGATTCCCCCGGTTCAACTCCTCCGCCAACAGTGAACCAGAAGAACTCCCCACTCCCCTCGGGGTCACGGCCGCGCAACAGCAATACTCGATCATGCTGGTCGAGTACCACAACTCGGGCTGAGCTTCGCGGCGCAGCGGCCTCGAACTGCGGGGACAGTTGCCGTTCGGCGATCTCGAAATGCAGCGGTTCAGACGCGGTGCCAGCAAGACGGAGCCAGCGCACCGGACGACGTCGGCGTAGCGTCGCGATGTCTCGGACAGCATCATTGTGGAAGCGGCGCGCGATGAGGACTCGCGCCTCAGCATCAGCGAGTTCCGCAGCGAGCTGCGGACTCAGTGATGCAGGCCGAATTTGTGCGAGCGCCGCGGAGAGCGCGTTCTCCGCGTCCTCGCGGTCATCGCGGTCAGCGCGCTCCGCGCGCAAAGACAGACGCTTCAATTTGTCGGCATGCCGGATAGAGGTGTCAGTATCCGTGGGAGCGCGGGTAAGTGCATCGGAGATCGAGCGCGCCACGACGGCGCGGCGGCCCAGCGCAGAGTCGAGCGCCTGCCATGCCTTGTCATACCGGATGTGGAGCCGGTCGAGCCGACTCGCCGTCGTCATGATCCAGGCAACAGTGATGACGACAATCGCGACAACGGCCGCAGTGAGGAGGAGAAACCACCACGAGGTCATCGATCAGCCTCCCTTGTCATGCCCGCCGAAGCGGCTTCGGTGGCACTGGCGCTGTCATGACGACGGTTTCGTAAACGCGCAGTACCTGGCGTGAAACGACGCTCCAGTCATAATGGAGGACAGCTACACTCGCGCCGGAGATGATTTCCTCACGGTATTCATCGTCGGTAAGCACCCGGTCGATTCCGCGGGCAAGATCGTTGGCGTTGCCGGTTCGTGTCAGGCATCCTGCTCTCCCGTCACGGAGAACTCTGCGGAATGCATCGAGTTCACTCGCTACCACCGGTGTGCCCGCGGCCATGGCTTCGACGAGAACGATGCCGAAGCTCTCACCGCCCAAATTTGGTGCGCAATAGACATCGGCGCTGCGCAAGGCTGCTGCTTTCTCCGCGTCTGTCACTTGCCCAAGAAAGCGAAAATGACGCTCAAGCGGACCGAGTTCCTCGCGCAGCTCCGCTTCGTCGCCACGGCCCACGACGAGGACCTCAAGATCTGGGTGCCGCTCTACCAACTGGGGCAACGCCTTCACCAATACAGCCATGCCTTTTCGGGGCTCGTCGTAGCGACCGAGGAAAAGAATGGTCTTCCCAGCGCGTGGATAGCCTGGAAAAGGCCGCGCGGTCGCGAAGAACCCGACATGGACACCGTTGGGGATCTCCACAGCGTCTGATCCCAGAGACTCGATCTGCCAGCGCCGGGCCAATTCAGAGACCGCGATTTTTCCGTTGATCTTCTCGAGCAAAGGCTGCAGGACGGGCTGGAATGTGCTGAGTACGAGCGATTTGGTTGTCGACGTGTGGAAGGTGGCCACGACTGGAATATCCGCGAGGCTCAATGCGAGCATCGACAGGCTCGGCGCGTTGGGCTCGTGGAGGTGCACCACGTCGAACTGATTCTCAGTGAGCCAGCGGCGTACCCGCGCGTAGGCGACGGGACCAAAGCTCAGCCGCGCCACCGAGCCGTTATACGGGATCGGCAGTGCTCGCCCAGCTGAGACGACATACGACGGGAGTTCAACATCGTCGGAAGCGGGCGCGAGCACGCTCACGGTGTGTCCCATCTCGATGAGGACTCCAGCGAGTTCAGCCACGTGCGCCTGGACACCGCCGTGCACATCAAACGAGTAAGGACAGACCATCCCGATCTTCACAACGCATGCTCTTTCGCCGGCATATCTTCCCATCCGCTACGGATCCCGGCTCCCCAGTCGCCCGGACTCCCCTACTCGATTGTCTCTCCGCTCCTGTACGCCATGCACTAAGTCTCTTCGGTCGACACTCCCATCCGGGCCAGTCGTTCCTTCGACAGGTCTTCCCACCAGAGCGGCTGCAGCATGTGCCAGTCTGCCGGATATCGCACAATGTTCAGGGAAAACACGTCTGCCAGTTCCTGCGTTGCCGACGCGACGCCCTGGGCCAAGTCGATCTCAGGCTCCACTTTGAAGCCCCAGCCGTTTGGCGTAAACCAGCAGTGTACGGGCACCAACGCGGCGCCCGTTTCCTGCGCGAGCTTGGCCGGACCGGCGGGAAAACTGGTCCGGCCACCGAAAAAGTCCACCGGGATTCCCGCCGCGGTCAGATCGCGATCCGCTAGGAGACACACGACTTTGCCTTCGGTCAGCCTCTCCTTCAGCACCTGTGAAGGTGGTCGCTCGCCACCGCTCGTGGGGAAGATCTCGAACCCCAACGACTCGCGGTAGTCGACGAAGCGCTGATAGAGCGATTCCGGCTTGAGCCGCTCGGCCACGGTCGAGAATCTGCCTAGGGTGTGCACCAGCCACACCCCCGCGAGATCCCAGTTGCCACTGTGAGGCAGCGCGAGCACAACGCCGCGGCCGTCCGCGTGCGGGTTCAGTAGATTCTCGCGGCCGTGGACACTCTCGTCGATTGACCGCGCCACCTCAACTAGGTCCATAGAGGGCAATCGGAACGCTTCGCGCCAGTACCGCGCGTAAGAGCGCATAGCAGCGCGCATCAATACGCCTGGGACCGCGACCGGGTGGACGCCGAGCACCCGGGCGAGGTTTTTTCGCAACTGGTTTGGGCCGCCGCCGCGTGCCGCATAGTCAGCGCCCATATTGAACGTTCCCGCTGCAACTGGCTCTGGCAACGAACGAACGAGCCGCCACCCCGTCGCAAATGCGTAGTCCGAAAAAGTGTCTACCAGCGCGGGCGAGTCGCTCATTGAGGCTCCTGAGGGGTTTCAGGCTGAGTTTCGGTCATCACAGCGAGCGCTCCGGGTGAGCGCCGAACGGCCGCCACACGCTGAATGACGGTGACGATGCTGCCGATGGCGAGCAGCCACATTGCGACGTGAATTGCCCAGAACACGCCAATTCCGGTGAAGCCCGCACCGAGAAGCACGATGACCAGACGATCTGACCGCTCAATCAGTCCGCCGTCCGCCGTCAGGCCACTCGCTTCCGCGCGCGCCTTCGCGTAGGAAACTACCTGCGAGGTCACCAGACAGATCAGTGTTGCAGCCACGAGCGGCCTGGACTCTTCGTGGTATACGGCCCACCATGCTAGTGCTGCAAAGATCGCACCATCCGCGATACGGTCGCACGTCGCATCGAGCACAGCCCCATACGGCGTGCCTCCGCCCCGGGCCCGGGCCATTGCTCCATCAACGAGATCGAACAGAACGAATAAGGCGATAACCACGGCACCCCAGAAGAGGTGGCCCGTCGGGAACAGCGTGAGTGCAGCGGCAACCGTAGCGGTTGTGCCGGCGATAGTCACGGCATCTGGGCTAATACCCGCACGAACCAGCGCCCTTCCGAGTGGCGCGGTGACTTTCGACACCGACGGTCGCCCGAAAACGCTAAGCATGACAGCCCTTTTCCGTGATGAAATGGATGAACGTTACCGAGAGCCTATAACCGGACAGGCGCGAAAGCGCGCCGGGCCCGCCGACGTTCGCGTGGCACGCGAGTTAAGTCTCAGTTTGCGGCGTATCCCAGGCCAGGGAGAGAAGCGACCGCGTTTCCCGCAGAAGCTGCGGCAAAACTTTCGTTTCACCGGTCACGGTGATGAAGTTCGCATCTCCCACCCAGCGCGGGACCAGATGCTGATGGAGGTGCGCAGACAATGAGCCTCCGGCGGCGGCACCGAGGTTCAGCCCGACGTTGAATCCGTGAGGCTGCGACACCCCACGGATTACTCGTAGTGCCACCTGCGTGAACGCGGTGAGCTCATTGCTTTCCGATTCGTTGAGTTCGGTGAGGTCGGCAACATGACGGTAGGGCACGATCATCAGGTGCCCAGGGTTGTACGGGTAGAGGTTCAGCACGGCGTACACCGTGCGGCCCCGTGCAATAACCAGCCCTTCCTCGTCGCTCATCTGCGGGATCCTGCACAGCGGGCATCCCTCGTCTTTTTCCGGGACCGACGAGTCTGCAATATAGGACATGCGGTGCGGTGTCCAGATACGCTGCAGCCGGTCGGGCACACCTACCCCGGAGTCGACGAGCTGGTCGTGGTCCACGATCAAGGTGCCCCGTTTGCGCGCAGCGTCGCCGCGGCAGGGGCTGCGTTAATCCGGCCCGACACCCAGCCCGTAATAATCTCTATCGCTTGATCTGCGGGTACCCCGTTTAGCTGCGAACCGTCGTGGAATCGGAAGCTCACTGCTCCAGCTTCTACGTCACGGTCACCCGCGAGAAGCATGAACGGAACCTTGCCGGTGGTGTGGGTACGGATCTTCTTCTGCATCCGCTCATCGCTGACGTCTACTTCGGCCCGGATGCCAGCCGACTTGAGCTGCGAGATTACCGAAAATAGGTGCTCTTCATGCTTCTCCGCAACTGGGATGCCCACTACTTGCACCGGCGCAAGCCACGCGGGAAACATGCCCGCGTAGTGCTCCGTCAGCACCCCGAAGAACCGCTCGATCGAACCGAACAGCGCACGGTGAATCATCACCGGGCGCTGGCGGCTCCCATCGGGGCCGGTGTACTCCAAGCTGAAACGCTCCGGCATGTTGAAGTCGAGCTGGATGGTCGACATCTGCCACGTGCGTCCGAGTGCGTCCTTCGCCTGCACGGAGATCTTCGGTCCGTAGAACGCGGCCCCGCCTGGGTCGGGCACGAGTTCCAGACCAGAAGCCTTACCGACCTCTTCGAGCGTGCGTGTGGCCTCTTCCCACACCTCGTCCGAGCCGACAAACTTCTCCGGATCCTTAGTGGACAGCTCAAGGTAGAAGTCGTCGAGACCGTAATCCTTGAGCAAGTCGAGGACGAACCGCAAAATGCTGGTCAGCTCATCGTGCATCTGCTCACGAGTGCAATATATGTGGGCGTCGTCCTGGGTCATCCCGCGGACCCGGGTCAGGCCGTGCACCACACCAGAACGCTCATACCGGTAGACCGACCCGAACTCGAACATTCGCAACGGCAGCTCACGGTAGGAACGGGCACGCGTGGCAAAAATCAGATTGTGCATCGGGCAGTTCATCGGCTTGAGGTAATAGTCCTGGCCGGGCTTGCGGACTTTCCCGTCGTCATCAAGCTCCGCGTCGATCTGCATCGCCGGGAACATGCCGTCTTTGTACCAGTCGAGGTGACCCGACACCTGATAAAGATCCGATTTGGTGATGTGCGGGGTATAGACGAACTCGTAGCCGGCCTCGATGTGGCGCTGACGGGAGTAGTCCTCCATCTCTTTGCGGACGATGCCGCCTTTCGGATGAAAGACCGGCAGACCGGAACCTAGTTCGTGCGGGAAGCTGAACAAGTCGAGTTCGTTGCCGACTCGGCGGTGGTCGCGCCGCTCCGCTTCGGCCAGGAGTTCGAGGTGGCGGTCGAGCGCTTCCTGGGATTCCCACGCTGTGCCATAAATGCGCTGCAGATCCTCGCGGCTCTGATCGCCACGCCAATACGCGGCTGAAGTGCGGGTCAGTCTGAACGCTGGGATGTGTTTCGTCGTAGGCGTGTGGGGCCCGCGGCACAGGTCGCCCCACACTCGCTCCCCACTGCGGGGGTCGAGGTTGTCATAGATCGTGAGCTCACTGCCGCCGACCTCCATCACCTCAGGGTCATCCACGCCCGATTTGTCGTCGATCAGTTCCAGCTTGAAGGGCTCCTTCGCCAGTTCCTCCCGCGCTGCCTCCACCGATTCGACCACTCGGCGAGAGAACCGCTGTGACTGCTTGATGATCTTCTTCATCCGCGTTTCGAGCCGGGTGAGGTCTTCGGGTGTAAACGGCCGGTCCACCCGGAAGTCGTAGTAAAAACCATCCTTGATCGGCGGGCCAATACCGAGCTTCGCTTCGGGGAACTCGTGCTGCACGGCCTGCGCCAACACGTGAGCGCACGAATGGCGAATTACGCTGCGACCTTCTTCGGTATCCGCCGCGACAGCTTCAACCTCCACGTCCGAGTCTGGCGTCCACGAGAGATCCCGCAAGGTTCCGTCCGCGTCGCGCACCACGACTATGCCGTCCGCGCCTTTAGTCGGCAGGCCGGCGTCGAATACCGCCCGCCCGGCCGCCGTCCCGGCCGGCACGGCTACGCGCTGGGCCTGGGAACGAGTCACGGGCGTGGTCACAGTGCGAATCTCCTCATCTGCGTCTGTCCAGAGTGGACGGCATCACTCACGCCCATTGCGACCGCCACCTTCAGCAACGGCTGCGCCGGGCATTACATCAAAACACCTTCGAGCCACGGCCAGTCGATACCGAACCACTCGGCAAATAGTCCGAGCACTCCGAAGAACCACAGCGTCACCACCGTGACGGCGACCGTGACAAGAGCGCCCAGGATGCGGATCAGCAGATGCTGGCGCGAATACCACCCGCGTAGCGCGTGATATCGGGCCAGACCATATCCGAGGACACGCCGGGCCCAGGCGAACTCCGTGGAAAGGATACCTAATCCCGTGAAGACGATGAGCCAGCCTGGTCCCGGGTACGGAATCAGAATGATCCCGACGATCACTACCACCGCGCCCAGAACGCCGATGAGTATGCGGTAGGCGAGTGCCGAAAGAGGGTGGCTTTTGATAAACGATCGCACCGACAGAGCACCCGCAAGCAAGGGACGATGACGGGGCGTATCGGTTGGTTGAGTCGCCAGTTCAGGGCCGGTTGCGCTACTCATGCCCCGGTCGACCTATGGAGCGAAATCGTGCGGAACCACAGTTCGACCGCGGAATCATGAACCCATTGTGCCGGTACTTCGAAAACGTAGCCACCCCAGCCGGCACTCCGCCATGTTCCGACATATCGGACATACCTTCGATACCTCGCGAAATTGTGGCGAAAAGCTGTCCGTCTCGGCAGACTGGGCGCTGGCGCTCAAAGCGCCATGCACGAACCAATCGATCGGAAGGATTCCGAAGCATGGGTATCGGCGACAAGATCAGCAACAAGGCTCAGGAACTCGCTGGCAAGGCGAAGGAATCGGCCGGGGCTGCGAAGAACGATGACGAGCTGAAGTCCGAAGGCAAGGCCGATCAGGCCGAATCCTCAGTCAAGAAGGGCGCCGAGAAGGCCAAGGACAAGGCGAACGAAGTCGCCGACAAGGCGACCGGAAACTAACTGGTCAAAAAGCGTAAGGCCCCCGGCTGCCCATAAGGTCCGGGGGCTTTACGCTTATTTCGTGTGGTCCCGACTGGGATTGAACCAGCGACCTTTCCGGTGTGAACGGAACGCGGGGGGACCCACTACTCGCCAAAATGCCGTTGGAACAGCGATTTCACTACCCGGCCGTCGACGGGTTTCACGACTATTTGTGGGCAAAATGTGGGCACAACCACGGTTCTGGGGTTAGAGATGCGCTACCGCACAGGGGACGTATGCCTGCGGTCTCATGCCGCAAGCGCGGACAGCTCGATGTCGCCGTCGACCGGAGTGGTCAGCGTCGCCGACAGGATCAGCCCGGACTCGAGGACCGCGCTGATCGTGAACCGGAAGTCGTTCGGGGTGATATCTGGGGTCCTCGGTCGCGGGCACGACGATGTTGGGCTTCCCGAGGTCGCGGCTCATTACCCCGTCGAGCCACAGCACTCGCGGCCACGCCTGCACCAGGGTCAGCGGGTCCCCCGCCAGATGAACATGCGAAACATCACACGAGAAACGGGTCTCCTCCACCCGCGTGCTTTCCGGTGAAATCCCGGATTCGCCTGCGCAGCCGGCATTGGTCCCAGGATTGGATGCCCGGCACGTGAGGGTGTCGTCATGGTGTCCTCCTCCCAGCTGCCCCGGTCACTTAGAGCCGCACTCGAAGTGACTCAGCCCACTCCGTCGAAATGGCTGCGATGGATATTCGCGAACGATCCGCCGTAGGTGCTGTCGGTGTATTTCTACAGCGGCCGGTCATTGAGGTACGCCGTGTACACGTTGGTCTCATTGACTCGGAAGGCGATCCAATCATTGACCTGCAGCGGCCGGATCAGCTGCCCGCTCGCGACGCAGCGGTGACAAACTGCATCGTCACGAGGATGTGCAGCAACCTTGTAGGCGTCCTGACGACAAACCATACAGACCGCGCGACCCAGGGACGCAACAACCACTCCGCACTCCACGGTTCCGTCCGCTGTTTGGCCATTGACACGCCCTCGCAGGGTCTTGAGTAAACGCGCTTTTACGTCGTTGATCGTAGCCTTGGATCGGGCAAACCTGGTGCGGAACAGTGTGTTTCTGTCGGTGTATGCTGGCACGATAAGCGAGTGACAACCGACGACTCTGCAATCGCTCCCTTGGCCGAGAAGGTGGAGGAATCCCCCGACGATCTCTCGGACATTCCATCGCTCTACGCCATCGAACAGGACCCCGCAGCGGTCAGGACTGCGCTCGAGGAGGCGGCAAAACTGCTCAAGGTAGGACTCGCGGAACCGATCTTCAAGCCATACGCGGATGTTCTGCGCGACATGTTCTTCACTGAATACACGGTCAGCGCACCTGACCGGGACGATCTGCAGCCAGTCCGAATGGTCCGGCTAATGGAACGCCATGAACTCAGAGATTTTGTGATTTACGCGAGGTCATTCGGTGAGCCAGCAAAGGACGCGGACCGAATGACGCAGTACCTCCGCAACTGGACCGTAGAAACGGCAGTCAATGCGACCGAGATCCTTGCCGATCAACTGGCCGAAAATGCCAACAATTCCAGCATTGACGGACTAGCTACTTCGGGCCGAACACTGCTGGAATCGTTTGGAGACGTCGCGGAACGCGCTAAGCAGTTAACCCTGATCGACGGCTCTGACGTCCTCGTGCACAGAGCCGCCCATTTCGTAAGCGAAGCACAGGGCGCCGCGAAGAAGGCGCAGGACGCCGCCGGAATGGCTGGGACCGCGAGCCTCGGTGCATACTTCGCAGACTTCGCGACGACAGAGCGCACATCCACCACCCGATGGACCATCACAGCTGCGGCAGCACTTGCGCTGCTGGTCGTTTACAGCGCCGCGCTCGTCAACCGCCATTTCACGACTGACTACGAGTTCACCTGGCAAGACGCCGCGCTGCATGCGTGGGTTGCGGTGCCGCTGCTCGCGCTAGCCGGATATGCGGCGCGGATCGCGAGTCATCACCGGGAGGCGCGCATGTGGGCGCAAACTGTGAGCGAACAGCTTAAAACCGTTGGCGCCTACGTTGAAGGACTCCTGGACGATGAGTCTAGATCAAAGGTTATGCTTGCGCTCGCGGACCGGGTGTTCGCGACGCCGGATTACGGGTCCGGGACGCGGACGGACAAGGTGAATGTGTCGGCGGATGAGTTGGTGGAGTTGGTGCGGAAGCTGCTCGAAGCGACACGGCGTAACCAGTAGGCGGCGGGCTAGAAGCTGATTCGCCGCGTCACCCTCACTAGGCCAAGTGAGTTGTGTCGAGTCTCAGGAAGTCACTGCGAAGTCAAGCCCATCCGACTAAAGGCAAGGCGGCTGCTTCGTGCGTAGACGCGCGGTCAATCGTCAAGCAAGATCGTAAGCAAGATGAGGTCGGCCATACTTTTCCGACGAGTAGTACCATGAGAGGCCCGGGTGGTTTAGTCTTGGCTAAAGATGAGAGAGGCAGGGAGGTGATTGCTGAAGGTGCGCGACACAGGATTACCTTCGCCTTCACCAAGAACCGGCACGAACCGGCACGGGAGGCCTGGCAGGCGCTTGGACAGGGGACCTGGACAGACAGTGGGGCTCACAACCTCAACGTTGACGAGCAGATCGACTCATATGCCGCGCTACTGGAACTATTCAGGTACTACGCGGAGCATAGCGAGGGTAACCGCCCTAAATCCATGAACGGGCTCGGAGATGGACTATTTGAGTTCAAGTTCCGACGCGTCAGATTCGCGTTCTATGACACACCTGGCAACGGTGCGTATAAGAAGAAGTATTGCTACCGCACTCCCGAGACCAGTCCCTATTCACATTCATACACATGGATGATTCCGGATCTTGATGAGGAAATCCGCTTAACAAACGGGTTCCCGAAGCTCACCAGACAAACTGAAGAGCGATACAAACGAGACGCCAGTACGTGTCGTCGTGAGGATGTTAAACATGACCAATCAGCCCTACTCGATGGTTGAGCAGTACGCGAAAACGTCGCGTGGCGCGGCCGAACTCGCTGCTGCGGAGTTCACTGCATCGATTTCCCGCCTGCTCTGGCGTGCGGCGAAGGCTTCGCCGGTACGGCAAGGGACTGTGGCAGAAACGTTAGGTGTCTCGGAAGGACGAGTGTCACAAGTCATCAATTCCGACGGGAACATCTACACCGCCGCATTCGCTAAGTACATGATGACGCTCGGATATCGCGTCAAGGTGGTTGTCGAGCCGATCAATAGCTCCTACCCGACCATCGATTCAGAACCGTCCCGAGGTCGGCCTCGGCGCTCGCGCACTGGGCACCGAACGACAGTTCACGCCGCTAAGCCTGACGAAATGAAGCACACGTACTCAGTCGACCTACCGGAGGGACGGCGCGGAAAGCAAATCAAATCCAAAAAAATGCGGAAGTTCGAGCCCGCGAAACGCGGGCGAAAGCCGGAGTACCGCATCGATACGCCCACGGAACGCACATTGGAGCGACTTTGATGCGAGTCATCGAGACCGGCGAAGCGATCGCCAATGTGGAGTCGATCGAAGTTGAGTTTATAGAAAGATCGGCTATTCGGGTCGCCGATGAATGGGACGATGCTCACCAAGGTAGCGACGCACCAGAAATTGACGAACCAGAACCCGAAGCAGATGACTCTTCAGCTGAAGCGCCAGACGACGATCAACTGCCAGGCGACAGAGAACCCCTTGTTGTATCGTTCCGTGCTCAGGACAGACCAGAATTCGCACGCTTCAGGCTCCGGCTGCAACTTACTACCGAATCAGTCGCACTCTCGGTCGACCTCTACACGCAGTGGAACTGGCGTGAACAGCGCAAGGTCAACGAGATCCTTCCCCTAGAATTCTTCGCCGACTACGCCTACCCGCGGACGTTCGCAATGGGCAACAGCACCCTAAGCGAGCTGGGTCGAAGCATCGGAGTCTACATCGGTGGGCCGACCGGAGAACTCGAAAGCAACATCGCAACAGACATTCGCAACGATCTTGGAAAAGAGATCAGAGCTCAACATCAGCAGCTCAGTTCGGACGAATCAGCCTAAGCTAGTGCTCTTTCGGTAAACCCTGCTCCCCACGCGGCCCTCCCCCCTTTGTTTTGGGCAGCACGGGAGTGATGGCGAGGAAGCCCGGCACACCTCCCCCGAGAACTGTGCCGGGCTTCCGCCTAATCCGGCCGTCCGCGTGGGCCACTGCGCTACAACCGCCGCGAATCCCCGCCGCCGCTCCGCTGCCAGTGCGATAGTGCCCCGTATGCGCAGAACGTTCGCCGCCCTCACGGCAGCGTGCATCAGCATCACCGGCTGCGGCAGCGTACCCGCACCAACACCCGAGACAGACACCTTCCCCACCGAGGGGGCCTTCATCGGCGCATCAGGAAATCTCATCAGCACCAGCGGCCGGGAAGCGTGCCAGTTCCCTGACGGCCGGATCACAACCGGGGATCAGGTCGTGCTGCGCGGCGCCGACAACCGCGTCCTCGCGCTCGCCGAGCTCACACCGCTTCCCGGGTTCGTCAAGGCGCTCCAGAACTCAGACCAGCCCTTCACCTGCGCATGGTCGTTCACCTTCGATGCGGTCCCGGCTGGTGAAGCCGGCTACACGCGCGAACTCACCGGCTTCGACTCTCTCGTGGTCTCCGAAGCGGACCTGCGGGAATCGCCGACCGTCGCGGTGCGTGGCCTCGCCGCCGAACCGAAGGTCCTGCGCCTCGACAAGTAGACGGCACCGCCGGCCCTCGCGGCGTGTCAGATCACCGGCCTACACTCGGCCAGTATGCGGCTCATCGAGAAAGCCTCCTCGCACTGCCCCAACGGGCACCCCTGCGCGCGAACACGAACCTCGCCGGCTGGCAAACCATAACGGAACCCGACTACCGCACCTGGGAATGCCACACCTGCGGCGCCATCATCCACGACCGGGCCACAGCGGAGGAAAAGTCGGCAACGCCAGGCGTCGGATATCCCGGACGCAGCCGGCCAGAAGCTCGCGCACCCTTTAGCACGCCGCGAGTGCGTCCGCCGGGAGTCAAGTCGGATTAGCAGACCACGGGCATGGGAGAACCCGGGACCGCCGTGGCACCCTCGACGCAGACTCCGGCTATCCCACCGCCCATACCGACCGCTCGAAACGGTGCGCCGTCGTCGTCGATAATCATTGTCCCGGTCCGACCCCGGGCAGCCCAATCCAGATCGAACACATACGCGCAATCGCACCGTTCAGTGAATACGAACACGTCGAAAGTCTCCGGGTCCGAAATTGACACGGAGTACGGGAACATGGCGGGTACCCTGCGCGCTTCGCGCAAGCCGTCCGGTACCTCAGGGGCGATCCTTTGCCCGGTGTCTAGATTGAACGCGATACTGCGATTCTCCGCGATCTCAAGTCCCGGCGGAAAGTGCTCAGGTCTGGCGTAGAGAACCACTGCAGGGGCGGGACTCGCATCTACGACGTTGACACGGAGATCTGTCAGCCGAACCGTTTCGTCTGACACCCCATGCACCGTGATCGATACGAAGTGGCCCGGAGAGTGTGCTCCATTGGCTTCGGCCCAGCCAGTGACATCTCCGTTGTCCCACGCGCTGACGTGCCGCGGGTCCTCCCACGGCGGTGTCGGCATGTCATCGTGGTCCGTGGCGGGGATCAGCACCATGGCTGGGTACAGCTGCGGCTTGACTGCATACGCAATTGGGGGCTTCCTTTGAGAGCACCACTCCGAGACCGCCTGCGTCACGAGTGACCCGACTACCGTGATGATCGTAGCCCCAACTAGCGTCCCTAGCGCTAGCAGCGCTTTCTTGCCCAGGCTAAGTTTTCTGACGAAGCGCCACGACCTCGCAACAAGCCCTGGTCGAGTACTGACCGGATGCGCAGCATCGCCCTGCACGGACCTCCGTACTGGTTTCGAATGTCTACCCATTGATGCTTCCCCGACACTGAAGGCCGATGCCCGAAATGTCGGCTAGAGCAACGATACTCCGAGATCCGGAATACACAGGTACACCCAAAGACCCGGAGGCAGAAGGCGTCCATTCGCCTATCTAGCCAAGGAATTAGACACTAGAAATCGATTCCCTGCTACAGCCCCGGCGAAACCGGCACCCAAACCCGGCATACACCACTCCATCCCTGCAGAAACACCACGCATAACCACTAGATACTAGGCACACCTCGCACCGCTACCCATACCTCCAACAACCAATCCACAGTCCCCCCGCAACCACGCCGCCAGCCCACGCGCACACACGTGCGAAAGACACCCGCTCAGCTATGCCTCCCCGCCCGTAACTCCTCCACCAGCGTGTTCATTGGTGCGGCTGGCCGTATGACCGGGGTGATGGCTATGCACACCGCCCCCGCCAGCGTCTCGCATCCCCAGACGGCGGGAACCCCCGCAGGCCCCGGCCGTGCCCAGCACCCACACGCGGAGCCAGACAACCGTTGTCGAACAGCGCCGGGACACCGTCGTCCCCGTCTCTGGGCGAGATCGACTCGTCGGCCGCGAATGTAGTCGTGTCTGCCGGGCCGGGCAGCAGGTCGGCGACGACATAGCTGGCGCGCCGACCGGGTCGCACACCTCGATGTGGTGCCACGGCCCTACATGGGCATCGGTACGGTCTCTTGCAGCTCGCTGACCCACCGCGCGGTCCGGTCTGCCTTCTCCCGGATGCCGGCTTCGATGTCAGTCGCGCGGTATGAGGACCTGGCATGGGTGAGAGATCGCTGTGTCATTCAGTCGCTTAAAATTAATTCGATTGGCTGACAAGGGAGATCGTTTTCGGAGCGTAAGCTTAACAAGCCTGGCACGCACGCTTACCCTCGTTTTTCGCTCTCCAATCTGAATTTCACAACGAAGTCAGAATGGTTGGTCTCCTTTACCCATCGAGAGAATTGAAACGACCATGAAGAATTTCGGCAGGATCGGATCGGCCGTAGCGCTGTCACTGCTGTTGGGGATATCTGTCAACACCGGAATCGCCTCCGCTGGATCGACCACATACGTGTACAGCGGCAACTACGAATTCCGAGATCGTGATCTGACGACGACGATCCACTTCACACCCGGCCATCCGAAGGAGAATGTCCTGCTATGGGCGAACAACCCCAGCGGATACCTGCTCTACAGCGTCACAATGTACGAAGGGAACAAGGTCGTGTGGTCGGCGACCAATCAGACTAATCGCGTCTATTCCGCCGGAAGTAACGTCTCCCGGATCGTGATGAAGAGGAATTGTGATTGTGGAGGACGCAACGGTGTCCAAGCACGAGCACGGTGATGGTTGTTCGCAACCGGCAAACCGAACGGGTAGACGATAGGCTGCTTTCCTGAAACGAGTCTCATCATTTCCCCAGTTCACATGCCCGGCACTATGATGTTCCCTACATCAAATCTGCGCAATTTCCCGCGCTTTCTACCTCCTGACCTGCGAAATGGCTCTTTAGGGCCCAATTTGAGGTGAGCCGTTCCGCGAAGGTCTCGGGGCTATTCCAAAGGCTGTCCACAATGACCCAGCCCATTGGGGAAAAGCATGGACGCCAACTGGGCTGGAACGGGAGATCTTCGATTGGGCGGAAAGCTGGTGGCTCTAGCCGTGCGATGAACTACCACCGCCGATTGGGATATATCGATGGCTGGAATGACTCATTGGCCTTCCCCTGGGGTGTCGAGTTCGCGGATCAGCCGCAGACAGGTCGCGGGGAGACGCACACGTGCCCCGCGATGTCACCGAGCTGGACGCGGGAAATGGTCACTGGCCGGCCGAGCAGGTCCTGCAGCACGGGCCTCCCACATCACCTCGGCGACGGCTCGCTCATCTGCTCCATTTACGGTACCGCAGTGGGCTCAGAACCGGTCCCACAACTCCGTCTCGGTGATACCGGGAGTGAGGAGCCAGCCGGGTCGGTGCGGCCGGGAACACCCTCAGGCGACGTCTGAGCGAGCGTAGTGTCAACATGGGTCATTGCGTGTCGTTCGCGGGGTCGAGGAGGTGCCGACCAGGTCGTTGAAGATACCGGGCAGAGTGAGCGCCGCGGGCGAGAGGGCAGCGGGACAGCACTGATGTGTGCCCGACACTTCCCGGACCGATCTTAGGATAAGCTCTCATTCCCGCTGCTAGCCAGGAGAACTCACATCACACGGATTGGTCCCTTCCGCAACAGTCCAAGCGGATGCCGGACGAAATGCGCCGACAGTACCTTGCCATCGCACTCAACAACGAAGTGAGCCAGGGCGCGCGCGTCGAGTCACAAACCGACTTCAGTGCAATCGTGGTCTACGGCAAGCCCTGCAACCACGTCCTGCACGCGCTCATCACACTGCTAGGCGGGCTACTCACCTGCGGCTTGCTGCTCCTGTGGGGCATCGTCTGGATCGTGTTAGCGATGCAGAAGGAGCAGCGCGTCTCCGTGCAGATTGACGAATACGGATACTCGCACTGAAAGCGACTCACATAAGTAAGAGCCCCGCCCCGGAGAACTTATTCCGGGTTCGCTGCGTCTCTGAGACTGGCGCGCACGCGCGCCGTACCCGCGGACCGGCACCAGGGGTCTCTGGCCGCACCGGCTAGGGCGGACGCATGACTACGCTCTGCTCGGCCTCTTGGCGCGCCATATTTCGCGGATCGCCCGCGCGATTGCATCAGTGCGGTCGACGAATACGGAGATAAACGCCTCCCGGTAGGTCTGCGTGCCGCCGCGGCGAGTCGCGCAGGCGCGTCTTCGTCCCGGGCCGTCCACGCGTGCCAGCTCCCCGTCGGGACGGCACGCGCGAACTGAGGTCGAAGCGACCGGGCACGCGGTGACCCCGGGTTCACGCGCAGCACCCCGCATGATCTTCATCACACTGCCGCGTCGCTTGCGCTGTCCGCCGACGCGAACGTCAAAGCGGCCCAGACGTTGCTCGGGCACGCCTCGGCTGCCCTGGCACTAACACGTACGCCGACCTGTTCCCGGACGATCTGTGGCGGTAACGGGCGCGCTGGACCGCACGGGAGAAGGAGCTGCGGTACCTGCTCGTTCCCGGCCGTGGTCGGCTGAACGCCGCGGGCCAACATCCGAAAATTGCAAAAGTCACGAACCCCGGAACAGCAAAGGAAATTCCCGGAAATCCCGGAAAGGGTCTCTCATCTGCAGTTTTCCAGTGTGGTCCCGACTGGGATTGAACCAGCGACCTTTCCGGTGTGAACGGAACGCTCTCCCACTGAGCTACGGGACCAAAGAGTGCCATGCGTCGAGCTCTGACGCGGACGAAACGATAGCACGGGGCGACGTTAGCCACCAACCGTCCGAGCAATGTCCGTTCGCCGCTGCACCGCAACCGGTGGGCGCGCAGCTCAAGGCGGATCGCAACACACCGCCCTCACACTTTGGATTTGTCTCAGCGGCTGGGTTCAGCTAATGTTCTCAACCGCACCGCCGAACGGAACCAACCCGGGAGGCACGGAGCATGCGGATGTAGCGCAGCTGGTAGCGCATCACCTTGCCAAGGTGAGGGTCGCGGGTTCGAATCCCGTCATCCGCTCAAGACGTTGGGCTTGACCCCCTACGGTGGAGTGGCCGAGTGGCGAGGCAACGGCCTGCAAAGCCGTGTACACGGGTTCGATTCCCGTCTCCACCTCTTTACGAGGTTCCCGCGCGATTAGCTCAGTGGGAGAGCGCTTCCCTGACACGGAAGAGGTCACTGGTTCAATCCCAGTATCGCGCACCATAGTGAGAGCAGCTAAGCCCCGGTGAAGCCGGGGCTTAGCTGTTTTTCCAGTGCGCGGTCAGCTAGTCGGCTCCTCCTCCGTTGTTGATTGCATCTCCTCGTCGTCAAACGAACCCGCCGGCCTGTCTGCCGGTCCCCCTCCGGGGCCGGCGCTCCCTTTGTCCCGCGAGCCTGGTGCCCCGCGTTCCTCCTGCGGTTCCTCCGTCAGCCGTTCGCCGCCGTTGTCAGCCATGACTACTCTCCCTACTCCCCGCCCCATAGCCGGGGATAACCTTGAATTACCCGCAACCGTGCCCTTAAACCCCCCGCACCCATTGCTGGCGCCCCAAACATCTGTCGAGAAACGCATCTCCCGCGCGGCCGATCGACGTTGCTTTCTCTGCACGTGACGGGTGCAAGATTTTCATGCAAGGTTTGAGGGAACACTATGAGTTCACGAAAGGGTCCCGCAGATGACGGACGTTGCTTCACCCGCGCCAGCCGACGTGATTCCAGCGGACCTGGAAATTGAGCGTGCAGCGCCTTCCGACGCCGGTGAACTCGCCTACGTCGCGGCAGTCACCTTCCCTCTGGCCTGCCCGCCCCACACGACCAGAGCGGACATCGCAACGTTCATCACACGTAACCTCTCCCCCGCGCGGTTCAGCGAGTACCTACACGACGTCGCGGTCGCGGTTTTTGTCGCGAGAGAGCGGGGCGAAGCTATCGGCTATGGGCTCTTGCGTGAAGGTCTGCCACCTGGCGAGAGTACCTACTCACTGCCGGAAGGGCGCACGATCGAACTCAGCAAGCTGTACGTCCTCCCCCACCACCACGGAAACGGTGCGGCGACGCTGCTGATGCGCAGTGCAATCGAGTACGCGCGCCAGACGAGCGCAGCCACGCTGTGGCTCGGGGTCAACCAACTTAACGTCCGGGCTCAGCGCTTTTACCAGAAAAGTGGCTTCGCCAAGGCCGGCACAAAGACGTTCACCGTCGGCGGGGAAACTGAACACGATTTCATATTCGCTTTGCCGCTGCAGATAACGCCTTAGGTGTTGTTGTTCGCTGCGGCACCGAAACGAGACAGGGCAAGCAAACGTGACGTCGCACGCAGGTACTTCTTGCGATAGCCGCCTGCGAGCATTTCCTCGGTGAAGATCTCGTCCAGCCGTGCACCCGACACGATCACAGGGATGCTCGAGTCATACAACCGGTCTGCGAGCACTACGAAACGAAGCGCGACGGCCTGATCGTCAGCAGGACCGACATTGTCGAGGAATACGGTGGAAACGCCCTCGACGAGCTTGCCGTAACGGGACGGATGCAGCTTGCTAAGGTGCTCGCACAGCTCGTCGAAGTCATCGAGGGTGGCGTCGGGCGTTTCGGCCGCTCGTTTCTCTAGGTCAGCGGGATCCGTAGGTTCGGGGGCCGGCGGCAGGTCGCGGTGGCGATAGTCAGGCCCGTCAACACGTACCGTCTCGAACACGGACGCCAGCTTGCGTATCTCTCTGAGGAAATCCTGCGCAGCGAAGCGGCCCTCGCCGAGTTGGCCCGGCAGCGTGTTGGAGGTCGCTGCGACTGAGACGCCGCGCGCCGAAAGCTCCGTCAGAAGCCGCGACACCAGCATCGTGTCACCGGGATCGTCAAGTTCAAACTCGTCGATGCACAGCACCGAGTGGCTGGCCAGTTCATCGACCGCCTTCATGAAGCCGAGAACGCCGACGACATGGGTCAATTCCACAAACGTGCCGAAGGCTTTCGGTTCGGGGGCAGCGTGGTAGATCGATGCGAGCAAGTGTGTTTTGCCGACGCCGAAACCGCCATCGAGATATAGGCCGCTGCCGGTCGTATTCTTCGATTTGCGCCCGAACAGACCTCGCTTGCCCTTTTTGCTTTTCGCCACTTCGCTGGCGAACTCGCTCGCGGTCTGGACTGCTTCAGACTGAGATGGTTCCTTGGGATCCGGAATGTACGAGTCAAAACTGACGTCGTTGAACATCGGCGGCGGCACCATTTGAGCCACCAGTTGATCAGCGGGGATCACCGGTTTCCGGTCAATCAGGCGCTCAGTCATTCGTGCATCGTATCCGCGTGGTCAGATAGACACTGTGCAGTACCTCAAATGTGCGACAGATTTCACAGCTACCTGCGACGATGCCGAGCTCCGCCAAATCTACCGCTACCCCGAATCTTCATGGCTCCGAGTGAACTTCGTTTCGAGTATCGACGGAGCTGTCACCTCAGGCGGTTTGTCTGGGGCGCTCTCCAGCGGAACGGACAAGCACCTGTTCGGTCTGCTGCGGGAACTCGCCGACGTCGTCGTTGTAGGCGCGGGAACGGTTCGGGCGGAAAACTACGGGGGCGTTGCCCTCAGTGACGATGCTCGGCAGCGACGACTCGAGGCTGGGCAGTCAGCTGTCCCGCAAATCGCAGTCGTGAGCGCAAGCGCGAACCTTGACCCGCACTCACGGCTCTTCACTGACACTGCTGTCCCGCCGCTGATTTTCACCAGTGAGAACGCGCCACACGGCGCCATCGCAGCGCTGCGCGCGGCGGGGGCCGAGGTGAACGAAATCAGACTTGACCCGACCGGCACCCTCGATAGCCATGAGATCCTCCGGATTCTCCGTTCTCAGAACCGTGGAAAGGTCTTATGCGAGGGCGGACCCAGCCTGCTGGGCGCGCTGCTGGCCGCAGACCTCGTAGATGATCTCTGTTTGAGCATCACCCCTGTGCTCACGGCCGGGAGCAGCGGCAGGATCGCAACTGGTGAACTGCCACAGCAGCGGAGAATGCGACTCGCGCATACGCTGTCAGGGGATGACGGAACGGTGTTCACGCGCTGGGTCCGATCCCGGGAGTCGCCAGGCCAGTGAAAGGGGTGCGCGCAGGTGCAGAACCGCGCCACGGTCGACCACTCACCGCTAAGGTGCAGAGCAGTGCTCGCCCTGTTGTTGGGGGCCTGCTTGTTCGCCTCGGCCTGTGGGGCGGTTCCCTCGAACAGACCTGACGTCGCAATTGATTACGGCCCTCCGCCAGCTGGGACGCGCGACGACCCGATTGACGGAACACCGCCGGAACTGGAAGCGCCCCAGACTGCGATGCGCTGGCAGGACTGCACGGCGACGGTTCTGGCGCACTACAACCTCGACATCGACCTGCCCGGTGTCACTCTCGAATGCGTGTCCTTCGCGGTACCTTCAGATCCGGACGGGCAGGTAGCGGAATGGCTGAACATCGGGCTGACACGGGCGCGATTAGCTGAAACTCCTGAGGACGTAGCGCCGCTAGTTCTGACGACGGGTGCCTCACAGCCCGCCTCCCGTGCGCTCGCGACGATGGTGGAGACGAGCGGTGCGATCCTCGCTGAACGGCCCATTGTCGCGGTAGACAGGCGGGGAACTGGCCTTTCAGATCGCGTCAGCTGTTTCACCCGCGCTCTGGAGGAGCAGCAGATCGACCTCGGTGCGGGCACGCCCGGCCGCGACCCTGTTGACGCTGCCGCAACTGTGGGGCGGGACTCGACGTTAGCGTGCACCGACCACATCGAACCTCTGGAAACCCTCTTCACCGCGACCAACGCGGCCCATGACCTGGATGCTTTGCGTGATTTCTGGGGTGTCGACACGCTGGCAGTCGCGGGAGTGGGAAATGGCGCCGTGGTGGCGCTGGCGTATGCTGCGCTGTTCCCGAGTGGCGTCTCGCGGCTGGTCATCGACTCGGCACCAGCGGTGGCCGAATCGGGTCCTTCGATGCCGGGTGCTGACTCACTCGCTGTTGCGGCCCAGCAAGCGGAAGGGGCAGAAGCTGCCTTAGGGACGTTCGGTTCGTACTGCCAATCCATCGATTGTCCGCTGGGGCCAGACCCCCTCGGCGAGATTCGCAGCCTCCTCGAGCGAGCCGCAACCGGCGAGGCAGGACCGCTGACACCGGGGGCCGTCGTCACCGCGATACTCGGATCTCTCGGCGAAAGCAGCGAGCCCCCAAACGACCGGATGGAGCGGCTCGCCCAGGAACTTGCCGCGGCCCGCGGGGGCACAGCTGATGGGCTGATTCAGCTCAGCTACGACATGCACTCGATCATGGGTGATGATGGTCAGTTCATCGGCCAATGCAGCGACGCGACCACACGTGCGGTCCCCGAGAACATCCGCGAACTTCTCGACGGCTGGCGCAGTGACTATCCCCACGTTGGCGAGGTTCTCGCGTTGCGGCAGTTGCTCTGTGCAGCGTGGCCCGCGATCGACCCGGTAGAACTCCCGGACGAACTGTCCGCGCCCACCCTCTTGGCGGAAGGGGAAAACGACCCTTGGTCTGGGCGTGGAACAAGCGCTGATCTGCGAGGATCACTGCTGGCAAGCGGCGCCCCAACCTTCCGGCTCGGCTGGCAGGGCATGGGGCACGGCGTACTTCTCCACTCCCAGTGCGGCGCTCAGCTCATCGCAGCGATGATCACCAACGGCCGGGTGCCCGAGGACAATACCTGCCCGGCGTAAATGTGACGTGCGGCGGGGCATACCGCATCCGCGTCCGACTTGGGGTAGTTTACCTGCGTGTTTCCCTCACAGTTGAAGTCAAGGTCGCCTTTGAGCACGGCGGACATCATCAGCATGGTGATGTGGCCGCTCGCCGTGATGACGGTCATTCACCGCACTGTCATCCTCGCGTTCAACGGCGCAGTGACCAACGACTTTCTGCCGATCTACACGGCAGCTGTCAACTTCATCAACTACACCGATGTCTACCTCGGCAACTTCAACTGGACAGACCCGCACTATCTCTACCCGCCCAGCGGCACCCTGATGATCGCTCCGCTCGGTTATCTCGACTACGATCTTGCGCGGCGCCTGTACATCGTGATCAATGCCATCGGGATTTTGGTCGCCGCATACTACCTGCTGAAGATGTTCGGCTACGGCCTGAAGTCCGTCGCGATGCCCATCACGATCTTCGCGATGTTCTCCACCGAGACGGTATCTAACACGCTCATTTACACGAACATCAACGGGCTAATCTTCCTCGCACAGATTCTGTTTCTCAAGTTCCTCCTCGAGCGCCGCTTGTGGTGGGCGGGGGTGCCGATGGGGCTAACGATCGCGATAAAACCGATCTTGGCGCCGCTGCTGATCTTCCCTTTCATCAAGAAACAGTGGCAGCCATTTGTGGCGTCCCTCGGGATTCCGCTGGTGCTGACAGCCATCGCCTGGCCGTTGTCCAAAGATCCAGGGCGATTTGTGCGCGAAACCGTCCCCTACCTTGCCGAATCAAGGGACTACTTCAACAGTGCAATCTCCGGCAACGCGGTCTACTACGGCTTGCCTGACTGGATGGTCCTCGGACTTCGCGGACTCTTCGCGGTCATCACCCTGACGTCGCTCTGGCTGCTCTACCGCTACTACCGCGACGATGAACTCTTCTTCCTGTGCACAGCGTCGGGCGTGATCCTTACCGCCCAGTTCCTGCTCGGGTCGCTCGGCCAGATGTACTACTCGATGCTGATCTTCCCACTGCTCATGACAGTGGTCATGAAGCGCTCGGTCATGCGGAACTGGCCCGCATGGCTCGCGGCGTACGGCTTCCTCACGTTCGACATGTGGTACTCGGTGCCGTGGCGCCAAACGGGTGAAGCGCTGCAGTTCCTCCGCACGACGCTCGGGTGGAGCCTCCTGCTGATTGTGGTCTGCACAGTGCTCGTGAACCGTTACCTCGATGCACGGAAAGCGGGCACTCTGGATCAGGGACTCGACCCGCCCTATATTCGCGATGACGTGGAGTACGCGGGCGTGCCCACGAAGTACCGGACACCGCCAGCCCCCTGAGCAGGTCTTCGAGCCCACACAGCAGATTTGCTGCACGATCGCGACCAGTTCCAGGCTCTTCGGGCGAGGTGATTCAGCGATACTCAACACGTGATGTCGGCGAGCGCACTTCGTACCCTGGATGAACTGCACGATCGACTCGATCTGCATTCAGGCGATATACAGGCCAAACGTTCTGCGTTCTGGACAATGCTTGCCCTCTCCGGGGTGATCGCAACCGCCGGTGTCATTACCGATTCAACCGCAACAGTAATCGGCGCAATGATCATCGCGCCGCTATCCACGCCCATCCTGGGGATGGCCCTCGGGGTTGTCACCGGCTCACTTCGACTGATAGCGCGGTCGGCCACGGTAGTGGCACTTGGCGCGCTTGTGGTCATTCTTATTGGTCTTGTCGGTTCTGCCGCGATGTTCGACGTCCCGGACATCATGCAAAACTCGCAGATTAGTTCGCGCACTTCGCCTCGCGTCATGGATCTTGTCGCTGCGATCGCGACTGGGCTCGCAGGGTCATTCGCCATTGCCCGGCGTGATCTCGGAGATGTCCTTCCGGGTGTGGCCATCGCCATCTCGCTAGTGCCTCCGCTCGCTGTGGCTGGAGTATGCTTCGGATCGGGGGATTTCCTTCATGGGCTTGGCGCACTGCTTCTTTTTCTCTCGAACGTTGCTGCCCTTGTCACCGCATGTGTCCTCGTTCTCGCGATCTCTGGTTACACCGCCGCGGCACAGCACGACGGCGCATTCCGGCGCGGACACGCGTATCTCGCGGTAGGAGCGTTCCTCGTTGTCGTTGCGATCCCCATTACCGTGAACACGGTGACTCAGATTGTTGTTGCGAAGTGGGTCTCGGACGTGCGGGCGGCCGCCACCATTTGGATAGCCGACACTCCTCGGGGCCATATTGAGAACGTGGACTCGAACGGTGCACGGATCACCGTCGATGTGCGAAGCCCTGATCTTCCGCCCCCGCTTGAGGTGCTGATGTCTGATCTCGAGCGGACGGTGCCATCGTGGCTCGAAGTGACGATCGTGCACACCCAGGGCGAACGCATTCCCGAATAACGTATTAGCGTTGAAGCATGAGTAATGAGGATTTACCCGCGCCGAAGGTTCAGCTCACAAATTCGGAGTGGCGTCAGCGCCTCACCGCGGAGGAGTTCGTCGTCTTGCGGCAGGCGGGTACGGAGCGACCGTTTACCGGTGAGTACACCGACACGAAGCAGCCAGGAGTGTACGAATGCCGTGCATGCGGGGCTGAGATCTTTCGCAGCACAGAGAAGTTCGAATCCCACTGCGGCTGGCCGTCGTTCTTCGACCCAGCGTCATCCTCTGCGGTGATCCTGAGGGAAGACAAGTCGCTTGGTATGCGCCGCGTCGAAGTGCTGTGCAGCACGTGCCACAGTCATCTCGGCCACGTATTCGAGGGCGAAGGCTACCCCACCCCCACCGACCAGCGTTACTGCATCAACTCGATCAGCCTGCGGCTGGTTCCTGCAGACAGCTGATCAAGGCAATGCGTGGATGAGGTTAGCGGCATCCACGCGCGGGCCGGTGAAGAATGGAATCTCTTCGCGAACGTGGAGCCTCGCCTCAGTCGCTCGGAGATCCCGCATCAGGTCGACAATGCGATGCAGTTCTGGAGCTTCGAAGGCGAGAATCCACTCATAGTCACCGAGCGCGAACGAGCTGACGGTGTTGGCGCGGACGTCAGGGTAACCGCGCGCAGCTTTGCCGTGGTCCGCGAGCATCTTGCGCCGCTCGTCGTCCGGAAGCAGATACCACTCATACGAGCGAACAAAGGGATAGACGCAGATGTAAGCGCCTGGATCTTCACCGGCGAGGAACGCAGGGACGTGGCTCTTGTTGAATTCTGCGGGCCGATGCAAGGCCACCGAACTCCACACCGGCGCACTTATACGCCCCAGTGTTGTGGTACGCCGAAAATCTTGGTAAGCGGCCTGGAGGTCCTCGACCTGTTCGGCGTGCGTCCAGATCATGAAGTCCGCATCTGCCCGCAGCCCAGAAACGTCATAGACGCCGCGCACGACGATTCCGCGTTCTTCGAGCGACGCGACGAACGCATCGAACTCCTTGATCGCCGCGTCCCGCTCGTCACCGAGAATTCCCGGTTCAACCTGGAACACGGAGAACATGAGGTAGCGGATCGTATCGTTGAGTGCCTTGTAATCAAGCCGTGCCATGGCCCCTATCCTGCCACGTCGCCAATTGCTTTCGTGACGGCAGCGTCCGCGGAGGCGATGCACGCTGGTACACCCACGCCATGCAGGTAGCCGCCCGCCACCCCGATACCCGGCAACTGGAGAACGCCTTCCTCGATAGCCTGCACGCGGCGCTGATGGCCTGGCTCGTACTGCGGGAGGCCGTCAGGCCAGCGCTGCACCGTCGACAACCGCGGATCCACATCGATTCCAGTTAGTACGCGCAGATCCGCACGCGCGACCCGGACCAGGTTCTCGTCCGGGAGCGCCGTGACAGGCGGATCGTCACCAAAGCGCCCGAGCGACACCCGCAGCAGCCCGCGACCGCCCTGATGCGGCCACTTGCGACTTGTCAGCGTGACTGCCTTGGCATCGAGCTTCTCCCCGCCCGCAACGAGCACCCCCGACCATTCAGGCAGCACCGAGTCGTCATCGAATGCGAATGTCACGACTGCGCTGCTCGCATGTCTGATCTCCGCGGCAGCTGCCGCAGCGGCAGGCGCATGACCGGATATGACGCCTGGGAGTGCGTGCGCCGGCAAAGCCAGAATGACGATATCCGCATCGCTCGCGACGTCTGTCCTCCAGCGTTTCCCCGCGCGGCTCAGCACTCGTGCCGAAGCAGAAAGCCGAACTTCGGCACCAGCCGCTCGCTCCAGCGCGTTCAGCAGCGTCTGGTAGCCGTTGCGGAAGGTCGCGAAAACCGGCCCACTCCCCGTAGCGGGTTTGAACGCGCCGCGGACGGCTGCTGTCAGACTCGCCGCACCTGAATCGAGTGCCCGGGCGAGTTCCGGAATCGCCGCGCGGATCCCCACCGTGCTTGAGTCACCGGCATACACACCAGCAATAAGCGGGTCGACAGATTTACGGACGACTTCCTCACCGAAACGCTCGCGAACAAGCTGCGCGAGGCTCCAATCCGCGCCAGTTTCCCACGTGAAGAGCCGCTTAGCTTCGCCTGCTGCGTAACCCTCAGCTGCCGCACTGACAAGGCCTTTCAAACCCTTGATGCTGGCCTCCGAGGCCGGGATACCCATGAATGCCCCTGGCGGCAACGGATGCGCGGATCCGTCCGCCCAAATCACAGGACGAACGCTCGACGGCGTCACCAGCTCGTCACCGAGCCCGAGTTCCTTGGCAAGGCTGAGGACCTCGGGGCGCCGCTGGACGAAGGCTTCGGCGCCGACGTCGACGGGGCCATCGTCGATCGTGAGGGTTCGGAGCTTGCCCCCTAGGCTTTCCGACGCCTCACATACAGTGATGGCGGCAGCTGGTCCCAACGCCTGCCGCAGCCGATAGGCGGCGGTGAGCCCTGCGATGCCACCACCGAGCACGAGAGCGTGACGCACTGGCATACTCACGGGAACCTCACAGCGAGTGAACGAGCTCCACAACGCGAGTGAGCACCGTCGGGTCAGTTTCCGGCAACACTCCATGCCCGAGATTGAAGATGTGCCCGCGCGCTCCGATTCCCACCGCGGCGTCAGCTTCCCGGACGATACGCCGCACTTCCCGCTCGATCGCGTCCCAGCCTGCGAAGAGCAGCGCGGGGTCGAGGTTGCCCTGCAGAGCCTTGCCCTTGCCTACTCGGCGCGCAGCCTCGTGCAGTGGGATGCGGAAATCGACACCGACGACGTCGGCCCCCGCCTCGCCCATCGCGCCGAGGAGCTCACCGGTGCCCAAACCGAAATGGATTCTCGGCACGCCAGCTTCCTCGAGCTCGTCGAAGATGCGGGTCGAGTGCGGCAGCACGAATTCGCGGTACTCAGCGAGCGACAGTGCTCCCGCCCAGGAGTCAAAAAGCTGCACCGCATCTACCCCGGCCTGCGCCTGCGTCTTCAAGAACACGATTGCGATATCCGTGAGCTTTCCCAGCAGCTGATGCCACACATCGGGCGCACTGTGCATCAGCGCTTTCGTCTGAGCGTGGTGGCGGCTCGGCCCACCCTCGACCAGGTAGGAAGCGAGCGTGAAGGGCGCTCCCGCGAACCCGATTAACGGGACGTCGCCCAATTCGCCCGTGAGCAGCGCTACCGCCTCCGCGACTGCCGCGACTTCATCAGGCTGCAACCGCGGAAGCCGCGCGACATCCGCACTGGAACGTATGGGCTCCGCGACAACTGGACCCCGACCCGCAACGATGTCGAGGTCAACTCCGGCGGCCTTCAGCGGCACGACGATGTCAGAGAATAAGATCGCCGCATCGACGTTGTGGCGGCGTACCGGCTGCATCGTGATTTCACAGACCAGATCCGGGCGAAAACACGATTCGAGCATACCGATACCGGCCCGGAGTTCACGGTACTCGGGTAGCGATCGGCCCGCTTGCCGCATAAACCACACTGGACGGTGCGTGGGCTGACGCCCGTCGACGGCAGCGAGGAAAGGCGCGTCGGTCAGAACCCGACGATGGGGGTAGGCGAGATTACTATGCGATGTGGCGCTCATGATGGCTCCATCCTCGCATGCGGCGCAGAGTGAGGTGCCACCAGATAACAGTAAGGACGCCGAAAAACTTCAATTCAGTACAGATCGGCTCCACTCAGGCGTGGGGTCGGCGCGCCTCCTCTAAGCGCAGTGTGATCCACACTACCGTCCGAACCTGTGACGACGCCAAGCCCTCATTCCGAGCCGGAGCAGTTCCGCACCGCGGTTGAATCAATGTCGAGTGCGGCAGTCCGCCCAGAGATCGTGGTCGGCCCCATCCGGCCGCCACAGCGACTCGCGCCCTACAGCTACGCGGTCGGAGCGGAAGTCAAACACCCCGGCAGTGACATCGTGCGGGAGTTCTCAGAGGGCGACGCGTTCGGCCGCCTCATTCTGCTGTACGACCCCAACGGTGACGAAGCCTGGAACGGGATTTTCCGGCTCGTCTCCTACATTCAGGCTGACGTGGATGCCGCGCTTGCCGAAGATCCCTTGCTTCCCGAGGTCGCGTGGAGCTGGCTCAAAGACGCACTCGATGCCCGGACACACGACTACACGGCGCTCGGGGGCACCGTCACTGCTACGACGTCAGTTCGGTATGGCGATATCGCTGGGCCGCCGAAAGCACACCAACTGGAGATGCGCGCCTCGTGGACACCTCAGACGCTGGACCTTAAGGCACAGGTTGAAGCTTTCTGCGAGGTGCTCGAATACGCGGCGGGTTTGCCGCCCATCGGGATCACCTCGATCAACGGCCGCTTTCGTACGCAGTGACGCGAACCCTCGTAGCCCAGTCCGCCTGCTCGCGGCTTATTCCTCACGTACGCTAGCGCCTTATGAGCGAGGTCAGATCAGGCGGTGACGGCAGCGAGCCCGTGCCGCTGTTAGCGCCGCGCGAGGGTCTGCCGCCGCTCATTGAACACGCGAACGCCCTTGCGGTGGCGGCTCGCGCAATCGAAGCTGGGACCGGGCCTCTCGCGGTTGACGCAGAACGCGCATCCGCATATCGATACTCCGCGCGGGCCTATCTCATCCAACTGCGCCGTGCCGGGTCCGGAACGTTTCTGATTGACCCAATACCACTGCGAGGTTCCTTCGAACCGCTCGCCGCCGTGATCAATCCCCTCGAATGGGTGCTTCACGCTGCGGACCAAGACTTGCCAGGGCTCGCGGAACTAGGTCTCACTCCGACGGCACTATTCGACACTGAGCTTGCCAGCCGACTCGCTGGCCTCGAACGCGTTGGGCTTGCGGCGATTTCCGAGAGCCTGCTCGGATTCTCACTTGCGAAGGGGCACGGGGCAGCCGACTGGTCCTCTCGGCCGCTGCCCACTTCCTGGCTCAACTACGCCGCTCTCGACGTCGAAATCCTGCTGGACCTTCGCGAGGCACTCGATCGAGAACTCACCTATCAGGGCAAACGCGAGTGGGCTACCGAAGAATTCGAGTTCGTGCGCACCCGGCCCGCTCTTGCGCCGTCACCCGAACGGTGGCGACGAACCGCGAATATTCACACCATCCGTGACAAGCGTGGGCTCGCTACGGCACGCGAACTGTGGTTCACGCGCGACATGATTGCTGAACAAGAAGACATCGCGCCGAAGCGGATACTTCCTGACGCCGCTATCGTGGCTGCCGCGGTACGGCGTCCGCGAACCGCAGCGGACCTGCGCGCGGTTCCCGGTTTCGGTGGCCCACGCCAGCGGCGCAGAGCCCACCGCTGGCTGGACGCCATCGAGCGAGCACGTACGCTCCCCGGTTCCGAGCTGCCACCGCTTCGAGCCCCCACCGATCACACAGCCCGCGGCGCGGCCCGGCCTCGCCCGGGTACGGACGCCGCGAACCGGCTGTCTGCGGTGCGGAAGGAACTCACGGTGGTCAGTGACGCTGTTTCAGTTCCGGTCGAGAACCTGCTCGCCCCCGACCTCGTACGGCGATTATGTGCTAGCCCGCCCGAGCCCGCCACCAGCGACTCTCTCATGCAGGCGCTAAAGGAAGGCGAGGCGCGGCCCTGGCAAATAGCACTCGCCGTACAGCCCCTCGCGAGGGCCTTATCGGCCCCTGGCTCCGCATACGAAAAGGATGCGTAATGACGCGAAGAATAGCCTCTTCCGCTCTCTGTGCGGCGCTAGCCGTCGTCGCCCTCGTTCCTGCATGTAGCGGGGGCATTCTCGGCAACCGCGGCGGTGACACGCGATGCGGGGACTTCCTGTCGCAGGACGAGCAGGCGCAGCGGGAAACTATCCGGGCCTATCTGAGCGAAAGCGGCGAAGATCCCGTCAACCTGCAGATTGACACCACACGGGTTGTCGTAATCGGCTTCTGCCGCACTCTCGGCCGTGACGATGACCCAATCCGCAGAATCGAGGGGTGATTCGGCCCTGACGAGGCTAGGAGCCGGTGACGGGCGCTGAGCTATCGAGCCCAGCCTCGCTGATCGCTGTGCTTCCCAGCCGCGCGGCCCACCCGGTCACCTGTCGCGCGATGTTCTGGGCCGTGATCCCGAGTTCATCCAGCACCTGGTCGCGTGACGCGTGGTCGAGGAAGCGCTGTGGGATACCCAGCTCACGGGTGCGGACATCGACCCCGCCCGCACGCAGCACCGCAGCGACCGAGGACCCAATTCCGCCGTGCACGCCACAATCTTCGATTGTGACCACGAGACGGTGCTGCTCGGCAAGCTTCACGAGCTCCTCGCTCACCGGCAGGACCCACCTGGGATCGATGACTGTGGTGCCAATCCCGTGTTTCTTGAGTAGGTCGACCACGTCGAGCGCAAGCCGCGCGAACGGTCCCACCGCAACAAGGAGAACATCCGCATCCGCGTCGCGATGGAGGACATCTATACCGTCACCAACGCGCTCGAGCGCGGGGATATCCGGCCCAACCGCACCTTTGGGGAATCGCAGCGCGGTAGGCCCATCCACTATCGACACTGCTTCCGCGAGTTCCTCACGCAGGGTAGCGGCATCGCGCGGGGCTGCTACGCGCATGCCGGGCACAATGCCCAGGATCGAGAGATCCCACATTCCGTTGTGGCTGGCTCCGTCGGCGCCGGTGACGCCCGCCCGGTCGAGGACGAGTGTGACAGGTTGCTTCAGCAGCGCGACGTCCATCAAAAGCTGGTCAAAAGCACGGTTCAGGAAGGTCGAGTAGACAGCCACCACGGGGTGCATTCCGCCGAGAGCGAGGCCAGCCGCCGACGTTAGTGCGTGCTGCTCCGCGATTCCGACGTCGAACATGCGGTTCGGATACTTCTTACCGAAAGCGGCAAGGCCGGTGGGACCAGCCATCGCTGCCGTGATCGCGACGATCTCTTCCCGCTCGCGCGCTAGTTCGATGAGTTCCTCAGAGAACACCAACGTCCAGTCACGAGCGGGTTTACTCTTCGCCAGACCTGTCTCCGGGTCGATCACGCCGGTCGCGTGCATCTGATCGTCGATGTGGTTCTCAGCATGGAGGTAGCCCATACCCTTACGGGTGACAGCGTGAACGATCACCGTGCCGCCAAAATCCTTCGCGCGTCGCAGCGCGGATTCCACTGCGCCGAGATCATGTCCGTCGACCGGGCCGAGGTATTTGATTCCGAGGTCAGAAAACAGGGCTTGTGGACTAACGGCGTCCTTGATTCCTGCTTTCATTCCGTGCAACATCGCGTACGCCGCATCACCGACCATCGGGATACCCTTGATCGCTTTTCGGCCGCTCGCCAGCATTTTCTCGTAGCCGGGCTGAAGCCGGAGCGCAGAGAGGTGATCGGCGAGCCCGCCAATCGTCGGCGCGTATGACCGGCCATTGTCGTTGACAACGATGACAAGGGGCCGCTGCTTGTCGAGTGCGATATTGTTCAGCGCTTCCCAGCACATTCCGCCAGTGAGTGCGCCATCGCCAACGATCGCAACCACGTGCCGGGAGTGCTGCCCGGTCAGGCCGAAGGCCTTCACAAGCCCGTCCGCGTAGGACAACGCCGCGGATGCGTGCGAGGACTCAACCCAGTCATGCTCGCTCTCCGAACGCGCGGGGTAACCCGACAGGCCACCCTGCTTGCGTAACGTGTCGAACTGGTCTGCGCGACCGGTGAGAATCTTGTGCACGTAGGCCTGGTGGCCGGTGTCGAAAAGAAGCGCATCGTGGGGGGAATCGAAGACGCGGTGCAGCGCGAGTGTGAGTTCAACGACACCCAAGTTCGGGCCAAGATGGCCACCGGTGGCTGACACCTTGCGAACCAGGAAGTCCCTGATCTCGCCCACAAGAACCAAGAGATCCTCGGGTGCGAGCTCCTTGACGTCACCAGGAGTTCGAACGCGCTCCAGAAACCCCAACGAGTAACTCCATTCGTTCGAGCGGCACGGACCTCACCGTCCCAGCGTCATGGTTCTGTCCAGTCTACGGATATAGCGGGCCGCTTCCAGCCAATGTGGGCCAATCAACGGTTTCTCACGAACATACCCACGCACTCGACGTGGTGTGTGAGTGGGAACGCGTCGAACGCACGCAACTCTGCCAGACTGTAACCTGCGGCGCGATACAGTGCGCAATCACGCGCGAAGGCGGCTGGGTCGCAGCCAATGTGAATGATCCGTCGCGGTGCCGCGGCGGCGACCTTGCTAATCACCGCGCGGCCAGCACCCACCCGCGGGGGGTCCAGAACCACCACGGCGGGGTTTGCGGAGAGGGTATCGATCACGCGCTCAGTCGCGCCCCGATGGAAGCGTACCTGCGGAAGGTCCGCGACCGCGGCCACCCCATCGCGAACAGATTGCGGCGCAGCCTCGACTGCCTCGACATAACCTCCGCTACCTGTCTGAGCTCCGAGGACCGAGGCGAAGACCCCAGCCCCGCTATAGAGATCCCAGGCGCCCTCGCCCGGGCGCAGATCGGCCCATTCCGCAACGATCCCAGCGTACTGTTCCGCTGCGCTTGTGTGCGCCTGCCAGAATCCAGATGCG
The DNA here is from genome assembly GCF_000214175.1 of Hoyosella subflava DQS3-9A1. NCBI lineage: Bacteria > Bacillati > Actinomycetota > Actinomycetes > Mycobacteriales > Hoyosellaceae > Hoyosella > Hoyosella subflava. The sequence continues at coordinate 1,843,402 of NC_015564.1, read as the reverse complement.
GCGATCTCAAAAGCTCGTCCCTGCACGTATTCCACGGCGCGCCCCGAACCCTCGCGCACCGCCTCCGAACGGGGGCGGGCGCGTGCGGCGCGGCGTGCAGCCGCAGACCGGCGTTGCTGCTCCGCCGAGTCGGTACGGTTGGGTCGGCGCCTCCCCGCGTGAGCCGGTGCGATCTCAATGATGTGCCTGGTGCCGTCGCCGTCACGAACCACTTGGAGTTCCGCCCCCGCTGTCCATTTGCGGGCGCCGATGCCGGACAGAAGGCCAGGCACAGGCTGTGGGCAATCGAGGCGCGTTACGAGGTCGTTGCTCCGGTGGCGCCGGAAGCCAGCAGCGCCCGTGCGGTCCACGCCAAGCCGGACCCTCGTCCGCCAGCCACCGACGCTGACCGCTCCGGGGCTCAGGTCTCGCGGCAACGTCTCAACACCGACCGCACGGTCAATGTGCGCAATCCTCCGAAGCTGGCCTGATACAACCGCCGACTTCACATCGAGCTGCCGACTGGGAAGAATATGAGCGAGATCGCAGCAGCCCGCTCCCGCATCACTGACTGAACACACAGACTCAACCCGGTCGGGCGAAGGGTCCACGACATCGACCGTTTCGGCGAAGCAGTGGCTTCCGCCGCGGTCATCCGTGATCAGCGCCCGGACCCGTTCACCAGGGATACCGCGGCGCACAAACACGACGCGCCCATCGTGGCGCGACACGCACCACCCACCATGTGCCGGATCACCAAGTGTTACTTCGACGGTCTGCCCGCGCCAGCGCTCTGTGGCATCGTCCACTAGAGCCTGGTTCCTTGCTCACCGCTGTGCGGCGCAGCTTCGTCCGGATCGCTTTCACCGGAGGCTGACGCCTCGTCGCCACGGCTAGCGTCCTCGATCGCCTGATCAGCCTTGCGGACGGCGATCACGCAGACGAGGAATGCAACAGCCGCGAGTGGCCACCCCATCGCGAGCCGGGCGAACGCGAGCATGCCGGTCTGGTCAGTGTCGTAAAGGTGCGCTTGAACGAGATAGCGCGCACCGAAGACAAGCACCCACACCCCGGTCGCAAGATCGTAGTACCGCAGCGCGGTCCGATTTCGTCGCCAGGCGGTACCGCGCTCGTTGAGGAAGCTCCACAGGACGCCGACCAGGGGCCAACGCACCAGGACCGACAGCAAAAAGACCGAGCCGTACACGAGGCTCGTGTAGATACCAAAGAGGAAGAAACCCCGCGCCTCCCCTGTGCGGTGCGCGATGAACGCACAGATGCCCACGCCGATGAAGCCGGAAATGGCGGGCTGGATGGCGTCCTTGCGCACCATTCGCCACACCAGCACCGCCACCGCCGCGCCCAGCGCGACCCAGATCGCGGCGGTGAGGCCAGCGATGGTGTTGGTGACGATGAAAACCACGATGGGCACCGTCGACTGGATGAGACCACTGACCCCACCTAGCTGGTCGAGCCGTGACTGCTGCTGATCGAACACACTATGAGGGTGCCACATCTCGGGCACACCGCGCGCCATCCGATCGGCCGAACTGCAAGACAAGGCACGATAGACAGGTGTCCAACGCACAAGAATGCCAGCCTCAAGCCCCAGACAGGGTGCAAGCGGACGTCGCTGTGCTACTTCCAGGCTCGGGGTCTCGGGCGGATTTTGTCCGGAGAGCCTTCGGACCCGCGCTCGCTGAAGCAGGAATCCCGCTAAGAGCGGTGCAGCCGGACCCACGGCGACTCATTGCATCGTCGCTCGAAGCGCTCAGTCACGCGACTCAGGGCGGCCGTCGCGTGCTCGCTGGGGGCGTGTCCATCGGCGCTGCTGTCGGCGTGCTTTGGGCATCCCAGAATCCGCATAGCGCTGCAGGCGTGGTCGCCGCATTGCCCGCCTGGACCGGTTCTCCCGACGCCGCGCCGGCCGCGCGAAGCGCCCGCCATACTGCCGCGCTGCTCCGAGAGCACGGAATTGACTCCGTAATCAGAGAAATGCGCGCGTCAAGTCCGGACTGGCTGGCAGATGAACTCGAGGCTTCGTGGCGAGATCAGTGGCCCGCGCTTGCCGACGCACTGGACGAGGCGGGCCGGTTTGGCGCTGTGACCGGCGATGTGCTGCGCTCGGTGTCGGTGCCGGTAGGCATCGCCGCGGCTCCGGACGACCCAGTACACCCGTGGGAAGCGGCCACACAGTGGCATGCACAGCTCGCGCGGGCGCATATCACCCCAGTCACTCTCATTGACGCGGGCCGTGACCCAGCGATGCTCGGTCACGGCTGCCTCAACTCACTGCGGGCGCTCGGCGCCCTCTGACGCATTACCCGCGTCCGCTTCGCCCGATTCCGGAGAATCTATCACTGGCGCTGCCTGTTGGGGCGATTGCTGCGGAGATTGCTGGGCTGCGCTAGCTTTGGCCGCCTGCATAGCCTGCTGCTGCTGCATCGCCGCTAGTTGCTGCTGGAGCGCCTTAGGCAGCGTGATTGGCAACGGTGTACGGACAGGGAGCGGCGCGTCACCGCGGGAGACGATGGTGCCCGACAGTACTTCGCGCGCCGTTCTGGCGAGATCACCGTTATGCACGCCTGCCCCCGGGGGTCCTGCGGCTACGAGCCGGATCATCCAGCGTGGCCCATCTACCCCGATGAAACGGATGTCGGCAGACTTCGTTACCCCGGTCACTTCCGGTCCCCACGGGCCAGAGTCGGTCGTCACCTCAGCGCCGTCGCGACGCAACGACTCGCTCAGTTCGCCCGACACCTCCCGCCACATTCCCGACGACCGTGGTGCCGCGTAGGCGGCGACGGTAATCCGGCCGAACTGGGTGGCGAGGTGAATACCCTGCACACCACCGCTTTTAGCCATCTCGACCTGGACCTGCGCACCTGCGGGCAGAGGCAAGGAAAACGCTCCGAGATCGAGGCGCTTCTCACCTGCTGCAGGCTGCTCGACCTCGCCCGAGTCGAATGGACCGTTCGAGCGGTCGGATTCACGACTCCCCGGCACATCGCCTTCGCTTATCCCCGTTTCGGGAGGCGCTTCTGATTCGGGGTTCACTTCTGAGTTTTTGTTGCGACGAAGAAAGCCCACTTCACTTCCCTTCCTGATGCCTCGCGCGCAACCCGGTGAGGCGCACACGCCGCGAGTTATGCATCGGCAGCCAGACTTGCGTGTCCACCACTCGAGCCGTAGCCACCGTCGCCCCGCGCTGTTTCGCCCAGCGACTCGGCTTCCACGAACGCGGGAAGTTCCACCCGCTGCACCACCAGTTGCGCGATCCGATCTCCGCGCCGGACGTGTATGGCCGTGCGGGGATCGTGGTTGATGAGACAAACTTTGATCTCACCCCGGTATCCGGCATCCACAGTACCTGGGGTATTCACGATCGAGAGACCGGTGCGAACGGCGAGACCCGACCGGGGATGAATGAGTCCAACAGTGCCCTCCGGGAGGGCAATGGCAATGCCAGTCCCGACGAGAACACGCTCGCCGGGTTCGATCGTCACGTCAATCGCCGAGAACAGGTCGGCTCCAGCATCGCCTGGGTGAGTTCGCGATGGGAGCGGCAAGCCCGGATCGAGCCGCACTACGGGGATCGCTAGATCAGTCATGTTTTCGGTGCGCACGTTCGGCGAGACTACTCTTATTCTCGTGCCCGAACACGCTTCACAGTCCCCCAAAGAACAAACGCAGGCGGAATTCACCGAGCAGCTGTGGGTCCCTTGGTGGTGGTGGCCCCTAGGACTTGTTGCATCTTCCCTGGTAGCAACCCAGTTTGCGCTAGGCATCAGCGCTCTGCCCGCCTGGCTGCCCTATGTGATCCTCGCGCCTGTCCCGCTCTGGGTGCTGTGGTATCTCTCCCGTACCACGCTGCGGGTTACTCACCACGGGCCAGAAGGTCCCGCGCTGCACGTGGGGGACGCTCACCTCCCCACGAGCGTCATTGCCCGGACCGCGGTGATCCCGCCCTCAGCGAAGCGGGCAGCAATGGGTCGGCAACTGGACCCAGCGGCGTACGTTCAGCACAGGAACTGGGTGCGGCCAATGGTGCTTGTTGTCCTCAACGACCCTGAGGACCCCACGCCCTACTGGCTCGTCAGCACCCGCCGCCCCGAACGTCTCGTTGAGGCAATCGACTCCGCCATCCGCCGCTAATTACTGGCGGGCCGAGCAGCGCGACGCTCGGCGCGCCGACGCACGTCGGTTCGCTCACCTGTTCCTCACGGCGAACTGGTGTGACTCACACCCGTCACTGGCGAAGCCGTCAGATGCAATCCTGGCACACCAGCGGACCGCCCTCACTGCTCGCAAGCCGGCTTCGGTGGAAGACCAGGAAGCACTGCGAGCAGGTGAATTCATCGGCCTGCTTCGGGATCACCCGGACCGAGAGTTCTTCACCGGAGAGGTCTGCCCCAGGAAGTTCGAAAGACTCGGCAGTGTCCGAGTCGTCGATATCGACAGCTGACGATTGAGCCTCACGGCGCGACGTCAGCTCGTCCAGCGAGTCCTCGGACAAGTCGTCCGCTTCGCTGCGCCTCGGCGCGTCGTAATCAGTCGGCATTTACTTTCATCCCCTATCCACGTGCGCTGTTACCAGGCGCTTGTGCCATATTCTCAATAACACGCCGCCGCGACCGGACATTTCCGGCCAGGCCCTCGAGAGGGACTGCTCCGGCAGGCGGGCACAGAGTACGTGTGCGGGTGGGTAACGTACCAGTCGGGCATTTTATGCCCGACCTCAGCGCCCTGTGGTTTGTGACATACCTCTCACATCGCGCGTCGCCGAGAACAACCAGCCGCCAGACAATAGCGAACCTACCCAGAACTCCGACGGCAAACCGACAGGGTGCAACCAAATCGCTATTCTTCTGTTCCCCGTGCACGCTTCCTCCGGGCGCTTTTCTCGAAGGCTGCGGTGGGCCGCACCGCGACTAGCGCAATTTTCCCGGCCTGTCGGCATGCCACAATGCAGCCGGGCGCAGTCTAATGGCTAGACTCCCCCACAACGAACTGCGCTGCAGAGTTGTTCCGCTTAAGGAAGGACCCACCAGACTGTGGTCTCGCTGATCACCGAAGGGCACGCCACCGATCCCCACGGCAAGCCGTACAGGCGCCGACGGCCCCTGCCCATCCTCATCCTTGTAGCTGTGCTGGGCGCCGCGGCAGCGATCGTCTGGATTCAGGTTCTTTCGATTGAGAAAGCGCCCGTCAGCGCGATTGACTGCAATGATCCGCCACCCGGATCGCCGCCCCTCGGAGAACGATTCGCGAGATCTGAGATGGTGAAAGTTCCGCCCGCCCCATTGCCCCAGACTCAGGTGCGGGTCTTCAACGCGAACGGCGAAGCTGGTCAAGCGTCGGCGGTAGCGGCCCAACTCAGCGATCTCGGCTACGAGTCAGCTCCTGACGTCCAGGCTGGGAACGATCCCATTTACACGGATCAGAACCTTCAGTGCCACGGTCAGATCAGGTTCGGACCTGGAGGTCTCGCCGCCGCGAGCACGTTGTGGCTGGCAGCCCCGTGCGTCGAGCTCATCGAGGATGAGAGGGGCGACGCTACGGTCGATCTCGCACTTGGTACCTATTTCCGGAATATCTCCCCGTCACCTGACGCTGAGCTTGCACTCCAACTGCTCCGCGGAGGCGACGGCCCGGAGAAGGAGACCATCGACCTGGCACGTGCAGCACTTTGCTGAACGGGTGCTATAGCGGCTCTAGCGCCCCTTTGTCCTCGAGCAGGCTCAGGAACTCCGTCGCTATGCCCGGAGCCGCAGCAACGGTGACGTGGGACGTCCCGGACTCCGTGGCTGCGGGTACCTTGACCACGGCGCCAGCCTCGGTCGCGATCAGACTCCCCGCGGCCCAGTCCCACGGATTCAGGCTGTGCTCGTAGTGCGCGTCGACCTGACCCGATGCCACCATGCACAAGTCCAGGGCCGCTGACCCGATCCTGCGGATGTCGCGGACCACAGGGAGGATCGAGGCGACAAGTTCACCCTGCCGGCGCCGGTGTTGCGCCGAGTATGAGAAGCCTGTGGCAACGAGGGCGTGGCTCAGGCTGGTTTCTGCGCTGCAACTGAGGGGATCGGCAGCACCGCTGCTTCCCTGCCGACATGTCGCGCCCTGCCCGGTCGCAGCGGAATAAAGCAGGTCCGCCGCGACGTCGACCACTGCGCCCGCAACCGACCGCCCGTCAATCTGCGCGGCGACGGACACCGCATACGCGCGGATGCCGTACATGAAGTTAACTGTTCCATCGATAGGATCGACCACCCAGCGGACGCCGACAGTGTCCTTCGCGTCCCCGCCGCCTTCCTCACCAAGGATCGCGTCGTCGGGACGGTACTTGCGCAGCAGCTCTCGGATGAGCTGTTCCGATTCCGAATCGACGATAGTGACCGGGTCCGTAGGCGTGGATTTCGATTGCACGGCACCGGTGGCGACGCAGCCGCCTGGGGCGCCAAACACTTCCGGCCGACGCCGCCGCACGAACGCGGCAGCTTCCATAGCTACTTCTTCGGCCACAACACGGAGATCGGTTGCGAGGTCGGCGATGTTGCTGTCTTCCGGCACGCGTCCATCGCAGCACATGCACGCCTTCCGCGCCACCGAGGGCGCTAAGGTGACACGAGTACTAGCTGGTGCCAGCCAAACCGCAGCAAGGGGGCGCACTAATGCACACCGAGCCACAGACACCGTCCGCCGACAGCCCGCCACCCCGGCTGGGTCTGGGTGTTGATATCGGCGGCAGCGGCGTCAAAGGTGCCGTCGTGAACCTTGAAACCGGAGTGCTGGCCACTGAGCGTATCCGGATTGACACCCCTCAGCCCGCGACCCCCGGAGCGGTCGCAGCAACTGTGGCGGCGATCGTGAAGGAGTTCGACTGGGACGGGCCCGTTGGCGTCACCGTTCCCGCGGTCGTCAAACATGGCGTGACATACAGCGCCGCAAACATCGACCCCACATGGATAGGTACGGACGCTCGGGCTCTCTTCACAGCAGAACTCGACGGGCGGAAGGTCACTGTCCTTAACGATGCCGATGCGGCGGGACTCGCCGAACAGAAGTTCGGATCTGGCCGTGACGAGAACGGCCTCGTCATCCTGTTGACTTTCGGGACAGGTATCGGTTCAGCGCTGCTCTACAACGGAATTCTGATTCCGAATAGCGAGCTGGGCCATCTGGAAGTCGGCGGAAAAAAAGCGGAGCACCGTGCCGCGGCATCTGTTCGTGAACGCAATGATCTGAGCTGGACGGACTGGGCCGCGGAGGTATCCACCGTGCTCAGCACCTACGATGCGCTCTTCTCCCCGGACCTCTTCATCGCGGGCGGCGGCGTGAGCAAAAAAAGTGACAAGTGGATCCCGCTCCTGACAACGCAAACGCGCATCATCCCAGCCCAGTTGCGTAACACCGCGGGAATCGTGGGCGGGGCCGTTGCCGCATATTCGGATTAATCGGGCTTTTTGGGAGGCTCAACGCCGATCGCTCACTCGTCACTCTCGCAGGATCGTTACAATGGAACGCGGCCTGTTCACTGCGGGCCACTCCGAAGGACTTTCCGCCAGCACGGTTCTCCCGACGAACCTGGCTCAACGCCGCACGACGAAGTCACGAAAGGGCGTACGTGGCATCTACCGAGACCCCGGGCACTGCCGGCTCAGATTCCGACTCTGGGACTGGTGCAGTTACCGCTCCCCAGCGCACTGCAGCCCGCAAGGCCCCCGCTAAGAAGTCGCCAGCGAAGGCCGCCAAGCAGGCGACTGCCGCGAAGACTGCTCCCGAGCAAGCAGCCCAGGAGGAGGCGCTGACCGCTGGCACGGCACCTGCTGCCGAGAACGGCGCAGCGGCTCCCGCTAAGACAGCGCGCCGGGCAGCCAAGAAGACGACACGTTCCGAGGGCGCCACGAAGAAGGCGCCGCGCAAGACTGCGCAAAAAGCTGCACCGTCGGCAACCGAACCCGCATCCGTCGATGCTGATGCCGAGGCAGAAGAAAACGGTCTTCCCGATATCGAACCGGGCGAGGACTTAGCCGACGCGGAGATCGAACTCAGCGATGCGGAACTCGACGCGTCGGACGCCGCGACTGCCGCGCAGGGCCGCCGCCGCCGCAGCCAAGCGCCGGATAAGGACGAGAAAGATCCGTCCGGGGACTTCGTCTGGGACGAGGAGGAGTCGGAAGCCCTGCGCCAGGCGCGCAAGGACGCCGAGCTCACCGCCTCCGCGGACTCCGTTCGTGCTTACCTGAAGCAGATCGGCAAGGTTGCACTTCTCAACGCCGAAGAGGAAGTCGAACTCGCCAAGCGGATCGAAGCTGGCCTCTTCGCGGCAGAGAAAATGCGCCGATTCGCCGAGGCCGGTGAGAAGGTAGCGCCGCCGCTGCGTCAGAACCTCAGCTGGGTGGTGCGGGATGGAAACCGTGCGAAGAACCATCTCCTCGAAGCAAACCTCCGGCTCGTCGTGTCGCTGGCAAAGCGATACACCGGCCGCGGAATGGCCTTCCTCGATCTGATTCAGGAAGGCAACCTGGGCTTGATCCGTGCAGTCGAGAAATTCGACTACACGAAGGGGTACAAATTCTCGACGTACGCCACGTGGTGGATCCGGCAGGCCATCACCCGGGCCATGGCCGATCAGGCTCGCACCATCCGTATACCGGTGCACATGGTCGAGGTCATCAACAAACTGGGCCGCATTCAGCGTGAACTTCTGCAGGATCTGGGTCGCGAGCCCACTCCTGAGGAACTCGCCAAAGAGATGGACATCTCCCCGGAGAAGGTCCTCGAGATTCAGCAGTATGCTCGCGAGCCCATTTCGCTCGATCAGACGATTGGCGACGAAGGGGACAGCCAGCTCGGCGACTTCATCGAAGATAGTGAAGCCGTCGTCGCTGTCGACGCCGTGAGCTTCACATTGTTGCAGGATCAGTTGCAGTCGGTGCTTGAAACCCTTTCTGAGCGCGAAGCCGGTGTGGTGCGGTTGCGATTCGGCTTGACAGACGGCCAGCCCCGCACACTGGACGAAATTGGGCAGGTGTACGGGGTGACCCGTGAGCGCATCCGGCAGATCGAGTCAAAGACCATGTCGAAGCTGCGTCACCCTAGCCGCAGCCAGGTGTTGCGGGACTACCTCGACTGATTTCCTGGTTAACGCCCGGACAACCATTAGTTGTCCGGGCGTTTACTGTTGGATAAACCACATCCGGGCATGATGCGGGAACAAGATGGTCGCCCCGTTCGTATATTCGGGTAAGGGATGCGGGTTATGGCCCTGAGCCACGGACTGACCGCGTGTCCACACACAGGGAGCCTCCGGGCACCGGAATGGAGGAGACATGACCGCAACAGCGACCACCGTCCGGCTAACTGCGACTGATCGCTGCGACCGGTGCAGCGCCCGTGCCCGGGTAATGGCGACACTCCCGTCGGGCGGCGAACTCCTCTTCTGCAACCATCACGCGAATGAGTTCCAGCCAAAGCTCACGGAACTTGAAGCCATCGTCGCGGTAGCAGCAGACGACGACTAGAGGTCCCAACCGCCAGAAACGTTCACAGTGGAGCCCCGATCGGGGCTCCACTTTTTTCTTCCTGAACTGGCTACCAGTTGCGTAGCAGCGCGATCCGGTCACGGATCTGCTCTGCAGTCGCCATAGCCGTGGGCGGGCCCCCACATGTCCTGCGCAGCTCACCGTGGATCGTGCCATGCGTTTTGCCCGTACGGTGGTGATGCAGTGCAACCAGCGTGTTCAGTTCCCGCCGCAGGTGCGCGAGCTGCTCGGCGGTCGACTCGCTTCGCTCCGGCACGGGCCCGGCAGCATCCGGCTCTCGCACTGGCGCAGTTTCCTGGGCCCGCTTCTTGATCTGACCGCTCTGACGCTGCTGCAGCAGCGCGCGCATCTGGTCAGCGTCGAGCAGACCGGGCAACCCTAGATAGTCGGCCTCTTCATCACTGCCCGCAAACGTCGCGGTGCCGAACGACGAACCGTCGTAGATCACCTGATCTAGTTCGGCTTGTGCCCCGAGTGACGTGAAGGCTTTTTCGTCTTCCCCTGGTTCATCCTTCTGCTGGTTGGCCTGCGCAAGGAGTTCGTCATCAAAGCCCTCTTTATCGCGGTGGGGCTTGCCGAGCACATGGTCACGCTGAGCCTCGAGCTTGCTCGCCAGATCGAGAAGGACCGGCACTGATGGCAGGAAGACGCTCGCCGTCTCCCCTGGTGTCCGGAGCCTCACAAAGCGTCCGATGGCCTGCGCGAAGTACAGCGGCGTCGAAGCGCTCGTGGCGTATACCCCGACAGCGAGTCGGGGGACGTCAACGCCCTCCGACACCATGCGGACCGCGACCATCCACATGTCGCCGCTCGCGTTGAACTCAGCGATGCGGCCTGACGATGCAGGGTCGTCCGACAGGACGAGGACAGGCTTCTCCCCTGTGATCTCCTCAAGTGCCTGCGCATACGCACGGGCCATTGTTTGGTCGGACGCGATGACCAGTCCACCTGCGTCCGCCATGCCGCGTGCGCGTAACTGACCGAGCCGAGTGTGCGCCGCAGAGAGTACGGAGGGGATCCAGTCTCCGTTCGGGTCGAGGGCGGTGCGCCACGCCCGGGCGGTTTGTTCCGCATTAAGCGGCTCCCCGAGTCGCGCGGCGAACTCCTCGCCCGCGTTGTTTCGCCACCGGGCTTCACCCGAGTAGGCGAGAAACACCACTGGGCGCACCACGCCATCGCCGAGAGCGTCTGAGTACCCGTAGGTGTGGTCTGCCTTGGATCGCGAGAGACCACCGCCCTCCGGTTCATAGGTAACGAAAGGGATGGGACTGTCGTCGCTGCGAAACGGTGTTCCGGTGAGCGCAAGGCGCCGCGTCGCATCCGAGAAGGCCTCATGCATGGCCTCACCCCAGCTTTTCGCGTCGCCCGCGTGGTGAATCTCATCGAGGATCACAAGCGTCTTGCGGTTTTCGGTGCGGACGCGATGCTTGAACGGGTGCGACGCGACCTGCGCATAGGTAACAGCGACACCGTGGTAGTCGCGCGAGGTCTGCCCGGTCGAGTTGCTGAACCGCGAATCGATCGAGATTCCGAGCCTGTGCGCGGCATCTGCCCACTGATGCTTCAGATGCTCGGTGGGCGCGACGATCGTGATCTGGTCAACGGTGCGGTCCTCGAGCAGTTCAGCGGCGACGCGCAGGGCGAAGGTCGTCTTACCCGCACCAGGCGTTGCCACGGCCAGGAAATCCCGGGGCTTGGTTGCCAGGTACTTCGTCAGAGCGCGCCGCTGCCAGGCACGCAGCGTCACCACTGACGCCCTGACGCCGGACTGCACCGTTTCCGCCTGCACACACACTCCTTGTCAGCTCACACTTTCGCCGCAGACTCTGCGCGGCAGTCACGTTGCACGCTAGCCGCAGCGCCGCACACAGAACGAACATGGTCTCATCACGTGGGCACCACCACACTGGCGCAGTGGGCGGGACGCTAGCGCGACCCATATTATTTCACCGGACCGCCTATCCTCCGCCGCAGACACGACAGACCGCTTCCCCGCTCTGCTCCGGCCCGTCGAGCATCCTAGAGAGGCCATGAGCGAACAAGAAACGCCAACACGCGGTGACGGCCCCGCCCGGGCCCACCGCTGGCACCCGATACGCCGCACCGGTCAGGTGATCGGGCGTACCACGGTGAAGGCATGGGACGACTCGATCTTTTCCCACTCCGCCACCGCTGCTTTCTGGCAGGTGCTATCGCTGCCGCCCCTCTTCCTCGGGGTGCTCGGGATGCTTGGGTATGTCGGCGACTGGTTCGGCCCGAACACAATCGATATCATCGAGGGCAAGATCATCACCTTCAGTGGCGCCGTGTTCAATGAGAGCGTCGTTGACCAGATCATCCAGCCCACCGTCAACGATGTGCTCGTCCGCGGCCGCCTCGAGTTCGTGTCCGTGGGCTTCGTGCTGTCGCTGTGGGCGGGTTCCTCAGCGATTTCCGCATTCGTCGACGCAATCGTGGAGGCGCACGGCCAGAACGAGCATCGCCATCCGGTGTGGCAGCGCCTTTTCGCGCTGCTCCTCTACGTCGTGTTTCTATTCCTCGCGGTCTTCACCATGCCACTCGTTGCGCTCGGACCTGCGCTGATCATGGACCTCATTCCTGATTCGTGGGATCACCTGGGTTCGGAGATGGTGCGCACGTTCTACTACCCGGCGGTTGCGGTTCTGCTGCTGTTTGGCCTGACCACGCTCTATAAGGTCGCGCTGCCCCGCAGCTTGCCGTGGCACAGGCTCCTTGCGGGCGCGGTCCTCGCCGGTGTGGTCTTCTACGCGGCGAGTACCGGCCTGCGCGTATACCTCGGAGCGATCACACGAACCGGTTACACGTATGGCGCACTGGCAACGCCAATCGCGTTCCTGCTTTTCGCGTTCTTCCTTGGCTTTGCCATCATGCTGGGCGCGGAGTTCAATGCGACGATCCAGGAGATCTGGCCGGCACGCGCGACACGAATCGAACAGGTGAGGCGGTGGCTCGCGAACCAGGCGCAGGCAGCATCGGAGCGTCCCGACGAACAACGGCCCGTCACGTCTCAGTTGCTGCGGCTCGCGTCCGGGTCGATCAGAGTGGTCACCGATCAGCCGGCCAGCGAGCTGCGCAGCCACCATGGCAGGCACGAGGCTGATCCGGCTGAGGACGACGAAGTGGTCGAACAGCTCAAAAAACCCTAGGGCGTTCCCGCATGGAGCGCCCCGCCGAGGCAAGCGCGCCTCGCCCACCTCTGAGCGACAATCTATCCGGGAATCGCGATTGTCGCTCAGAGGTGGGCGAAGCAGAACTCGAGCCAGGTGGTCCAGCTATTGCGAGCGCATACGCTCATAGATCTTTTTGCACTCCGGGCACACAGGCGATCCAGGTTTGGCTGACCGGGTGACGGGGAATACTTCTCCGCATAACGCCACGACGTAGTTACCTGTCACGGCACTTTCTGTAATCTTGTCCTTACGCACGTAGTGGAAGAACTTGGGTACATCGTCGCCGGTTGTCTCATCGGTCCGCGTATCGGGACGTTCCTTCGTTTCGGTGCTCACATTCCTAATAATGCCGTACTCGGATTCGAGGCCGAAGTGGCTTCGTTCTCACCGGAGTGGGAGAGTAGAAGCATGACGAATCATCCGCGCAGTTCCCAGGGCGGATTCTTCACCGGGGACGAATCCACGGCGAAGGCATTTGGCAAGCCTTCCAAGCCGTTGCTGATCACGGGCGCAACAGAGTCGTTCGAACAGCAGCACCGGGCCAGAGTGCGGAAGTACACGATTCTCATGTCGTTCCGCATCCCCGCATTGATACTTGCGGCGATCGCCTACTCGGTCACGGGCACTGGCTGGGTTCCCCTGCTTATCATTGCGCTGTCGATCCCTCTTCCATGGGTTGCTGTCCTCGTCGCCAACGACCGTCCGCCCCGGCGGAAAGGTGAACCAGACCGCTACGACGCGCGCAGGCGCGCCATCAAAGAGGAGCAGCGCGCGATCGAACAGCAAAAGCACGAGACAATCGACGGGTGACGCACGAAAACACCACTGCGGTCTGGACCACGCTGCGCGAAGTCTTTGAGAGCATCAGTTTTACTGCCGACGGCGTGATCGAGGTTCTAGGCGACTCCGGACTCGCTGCGCTCGACCGGGGTGAGCCTGGAGCAGTCCGCCGATACTGCCGTGATGCCGGGCAACTCGGGTTGCTCATCAGGTACTTCATGCTCGGCGATCCGCTGCCTGCAGACGATGTCATACACGCCCTCGCCCCTCTTAGTGCGCGTGAGCTTATTCGTGCGGGCCTCTTCGCGCCGAATGAGGCAGGGGTTGCGGAATCACCAATCGATATCCGTCCACTCGACACCGGCAGCGGTACGCGTTGGATAGTTTCGGACTTCGACGCGTCGATGAGCGACCGTGAACTCAGTACGGATCACGTACTCGGCGTCGGTGCAGCTTCCCTGTCGCTCCTGAGGGCAACCCCGGTGGGGCCCGCAGAGCGAGTCCTAGATCTGGGAACTGGCTGCGGGATTCAGGCAGTCCACGCCGCAACCTACGCGGGCTCGATCACTGCCACAGACATCAGTGCCCGCTCGCTCCGTCTCGCTGAAGCAACCTTCGCGCTCAACAACATCGATGTCGACGTGCGCGCTGGCTCGTGGTTCGAACCCGTCGAGGGTGAGCTCTTCGATCAGATCGTCGCGAATCCGCCCTTCGTAGTCAGCGGACCGTCCGTGGAACTCACCTACCGTGATTCGGGTCTGGAACTCGACGGTGCGAGCGCTTTGGTGGTCCAGAAGAGCGTCGAACATCTGCGGCCTGGCGGCACTGCCGCTCTGCTCGCATCCTGGGTGCATCAAGAGGGGGCCGATTGGCGTGCCCGTGTCGCGTCGTGGTTGCCCGACGAGGGTGTCGACGCTTGGTTCGTCCAGCGAGACATCGCCGACAAGGATCTCTATGTGTCCACCTGGCTTCGTGACACCGACGTTGACTTGCGCACTCCAGCAGGGATCGCTCGCCAGGAACAGTGGCTCACACATCTCGACCACGCAGGGGTCGATGCGATCGGTTTCGGGTTCGTCTTTCTGCGTCGCACCGACGCACCTTCCGACATTCTTTGCGAGGACCTACGCCACTCGTTCGACGACCCTCTCGGCGATGAAGCGTCTCAATACCTGCAGCGCGTCGCATGGTTGCGGACACATGACCTACTGACCGAACGCCTGGTCCTGAATCCCAACAGCGCGCTGGAACGAGTGTCGGTGCCCGGCGCAGACGGCTGGGATTCAGTGGTGACGCGCATTCACCGCACAGAAGGGCCACGCTGGCAGCACGAGATAGACGATCTCGGCGTGATGCTGCTCGGGGGTCTGCGCGGCGTTGAGGGCCTGCCCTTCGGCGACGTGCTCGAACTGCTCGCGGCGACGACTGATGAGGCTTCGGAGGAGATGGTGGCCAGCGGCCTCGCGCTCGCGGAGGCGCTAATCCGGCACGGCATCGTCCTCCCTGCAGAAATCTTCTCCAACCGAGGTGGAGCAGCGTGATCGCCGTGATCTCTCGTGTCACTCGAGCGTCTGTCACCGTGGCCGGCGACGTCGTCGGTGAAATTCAGTCACCTGGTTTGCTCGTGCTCCTCGGTGTGGCACGCGACGACGGGCCGACGCAGGTGTCGATCATGGCGCGCAAGATCGCCGAACTGCGAATCCTCCGCGACGAGAAATGCGCGCTGGACATCGGGGCACCGGTATTACTGGTGAGCCAGTTCACGCTCCTGGGAAATACGAAGAAGGGCCGCCGTCCATCCTGGATCGCCGCCGCAGCACCGGACGAAGCTTCGCAGCGTTACAGCGAAGTCTCCCAGGCGCTGCATGCACAGGGGCTGAAGGTCGAGCACGGGGCGTTCGGGGCGGACATGGCGGTCGAGTCTGTCAATGACGGGCCGTTCACCGTACTCGTGCACACCTGAGGCGCAGTCAGCTCCGCAACTAGCCAGTAACTTTGGTTCCGCAGAGGACGCCATTCTCAGCAACTTCTCAGTTCCGAGGAAGATCAACGCAGGTCAGCGTCACCGCACACGAGAGTACCCGGGAACTTTTTCCGGGGTTCCGACCGTTGTTGTTATGTACGACAATCGATGAGGAGGCACGCAATGACCAGCCCCGCGACCACTCGCCGCAGGAATGGAGCTACGGATCTCACCGCAGCTGAGCTTGATTCGCAAAGCCCCGCCGCTGACCTTGTTCGTGTCTATCTCAATGGTATCGGGCGCACAGCACTCCTGACGGCTGCGGACGAAGTGGAGCTGGCGAAGCGCATCGAAGCAGGCCTCTACGCGACGCATATCCTGCAGACCGCACCGAAGCTGACTCCTGCGAAGAAGCGGGATCTCGCCTATATCGTCCGTGACGGGCAGAAGGCTCGCAGCCATCTGCTCGAAGCGAACCTCCGTCTCGTCGTCTCACTAGCGAAGCGTTACACCGGGCGTGGTATGCCGTTGCTGGATCTCATCCAGGAGGGCAACCTCGGGCTTATTCGCGCGATGGAGAAGTTCGATTACGCGAAGGGCTTCAAGTTCTCGACCTATGCGACGTGGTGGATCCGGCAGGCCATCACCCGCGGCATGGCCGATCAGAGTCGCACCATCCGGCTCCCAGTACACCTTGTCGAGCAGGTCAACAAACTCGCTCGCATCAAGCGTGAGCTGCATCAGCAACTCGGCCGCGAAGCGACAGAAGCAGAACTGGCGCGTGAATCCGGCATCCCACAGGAGAAGATCCAGGATCTCCTCGACCACAGCCGCGACCCGGTAAGTCTCGATATGCCCGTCGGAAATGACGAAGAGGCTCCGCTTGGCGACTTCATCGAAGACTCCGATGCGACTGACGCAGAGACCGCAGTGATCACACGACTGCTGCACAGCGACATCCGAACGGTCCTCTCCACCCTCGATGAGCGGGAGCGCCAGGTCATCACCTTCCGCTATGGGCTCGAGGACGGCCAGCCTCGCACACTCGATCAAATCGGCCGGATCTTTGGACTTTCGCGCGAGCGGGTCCGTCAGATCGAACGCGAGGTCATGACGAAGCTGCGCCAGGGTGATCGCGCGGAGAAGCTGCGCGGTTACGCGTCATAACCACCTGTTCACGGCGCGGGACAGACTTGTCGGGAGTCTGGCCCGCGCCTTCGTTTCTCTATCGCAGGCGCCGTGCGCCTGCTGCGTTATCGAGGTCAAGGTACGCGACCTCCTTGCCGATGCGGATCTGAGCGCCGATGACGGACGCTCCCTCCGGCGCCGCGAGAACTGGGTGAAACAGCAATTCCCGCACCTCGGGCAGATCGACCGCGAGGGCCGACACACGCTGGCCCAGTTCAACAAGAGCAGCTTTATTCGCCGGCGGTGCTCCGCGGATACCGTCGAGCAGTGGCGAGGCCTTCGGCGCATTGATGAGGGCGCTGGCCGCTTCTTCAGTAAGCGGCGGTACCTGATAGGCGCGGTCGCCGACTAGCTCGGAGATCACACCCGCGAGCCCAAAAGTAATGAGGGTGCCGAATGAAGGGTCATCCTGGAGGCCAAGTGTGCAGCCGATCCCCTTCGCTGCCATCTTCTGCACCCGCACCATCGATGACCCGGTTATCTCGGCGATTGCCTCATACGCCAGGCGCACCGAAGTTTCCCTCGTCAGGTCCAGGCGAACGCCGAGCAGGTCAGTTCGGTACTGCCACTGCTCCCCGACCGCTTTGACAGCGACGGGAAATCCCAGTTCGCCTGCGGCCACGATTGCCTCTTCCGGGCTATTTACGTCGCGGAACGGGACGACCTCGATTCCGTAGCATTCGATCAGGCGGTTGGTTTCCTCGTCAGTGAGCCAGCGGTGACCTGAGACGGGCAGCCATTTCCGGATCATGTCTCTGGCCTTGTCCGGATCCATCCCGTCTGGCCGCACGACTTTCGATACCGGCTGATTCCGCCACCGCGAGTACCGCCACGCGCGCGCGAGCGCCGCCACAGCGCGCTCCGGGCCAGGGTACGACGGTACGGAACCGCGCAATGGCGCGCCGCTGTCATCAAGGACAGCGAGTTCGTTGGGGATGCCTTCGCTGCCCAGGAAGGTTGTCAGCAATGGTTTCGCCGCTCCCCTCGCCGTCTCACGCAGCGCTGCCGCGTACGGCTCCGCCGGCACCGCGACGGGCGGCACGAAGACTGCGATCACGGCGTCGACGTCTTCAGAACCCAGCGCTGCGGAGATCGCGCTCGCAAATTCCGAGGGCGTTGCGTGCGGTCCGACGTCAACCGGGTCCGCCGCGTCGAGGCCCTCACCCCGCGCCGCATCAACGGTGAGGACACCGAGTGCAGTCGAGTTCCCGACCACGGCCACGCGCGGCCCGCCCGGCAGCGGCTGGTAGCCGAACAGCAACGCGCAGTCGAAAAGGTCGGAGATGCTCGAGACCTGCACGACACCAGTTTGTTCGAACAATGCCGACACACTTGACTCATCAAGCGCGACACCGGTCGCGGCCAGCGCGAACGGTGCGGCATGCCGTCCACTTTTCACAGCGACAACCGGCTTGCTTCGCGCGACGCGGCGAGCGATGCGCGAGAACTTCCGCGGGTTGCCGAAGCTTTCCAGGTACAACAGGACCACGTCAGTTTCAGGATCAGAATCCCAATACTGGAGCAGATCGTTTCCCGAGAGGTCGGCGCGGTTTCCTGCTGAGACGAAGGTGGACAAGCCGAGCTGACGGCGCCGCGCGGTGTCAAGAATTGCGATACCGAGAGCGCCCGACTGACAGAAAAATCCGATTCGCCCCCGCGGGGGCAAGATGGGCACGAGGGACGCGTTCATCGCGACAGCGGGGTCGGTGTTGGCAACGCCGAGCGCGTTCGGGCCGATGACGCGCATCCCGTGCGCTCGCGCCGACTGCACGAGTCGACGTTCAGCATCGACACCATCGAGGCTGGCCTCACTGAACCCCGCCGACACGACCACGAGCGCCTTGACTCGTTTAGCGAGACAATCGTCGAGCACTTCATCGATCGCGGGTGCTGGTACAGCAACCACGGCGAGATCCACCTCATCCGGGATATCACGGACCGTCGGATAGGCGCGCACACCTCGAACCGACACCCGATCCGGATGGACAGGAAACACCGGACCCGTGAAGCCCGCGGCAAGAAGGTTTTGCAGTACCGCGCCACCCACTTTCGACGGATCGGTTGATGCGCCGATCACGGCGATCGACCCTGGGTGCAGCACGTTGCGGACGCTGCGCGCCTCAGACATGCGTTCCCGGGAATCACGGACGGTGAACCGCGCCTCCGTTGGATCAATGTCGAACGCGAGGTGGGCGACGCTCCCGTCGTAGCTGCGTGAGACTTCATACCCAGCTTCTTTGAAGACAGCGATCATGCCGCGGTTTTCCGCGAGCACTTCAGCCTCGAACCGTGTCAGGCCGTTCTGCGCTGCCGCGTCGGCGAGATGCTCAAGCAGAATCGAACCGAGACCTCTACCCTGGTGCGCATCGGCAATGACGAAAGCCACCTCAGCGGAGTTGTCTGTCCCCGAGTAATGGAGGCTTTCGTACAGGCCCACACCGATGATGTCATCCCCGAGTATGAGTACGAACGAGACGCGATCGCGGTGGTCGACGTTCGTGAAATGCTTGACGTCGCGATCAGACATCCGCGGGTACGGACCGAAGTAGCGCAGGTAGCGTGTCCGCTCTGACAGGCCCGCGTGGAAGCGGACGAGCGCATCGCTGTCCGCGGGAGTGATAGGGCGCAGGTGTACCACGCCACCGTCAGCGGCAAGCACGTCGGCTTCCCAGCTGACCGGATAAGACGGTGGTACGCGTGTTTCAGGCAGGTTCTCAGTCACGTGGGTCATCCGGGTCGAGGCCGAGCAGTGGGAACACTGCACGACGGGTTTCGAGAATGGCACTGTCAATTCGCGCTAGTTCACGCTCGGCGCTCGGGGGCCCGGTAACCGGACCGACCACGGAGCCGCTCCACCGGTCGAACTCCACTCTGCCCTCATCGCCCATTCGCTCCGGCGGTCTGATATCGGGCGCGAAACCCCTGGCCCGCTCTTTCCACGAGTCCGGTATCGCCGTCGCAGGATCGATATCGATACCAGCAGCCAGCGCGATGAGATGCGTCCACGATCGTGGCACCACGCGGATCAGCCCGTAGCCTCCACCACCGACCGCGAGCCACCTTCCCTCGCAGCATTCGTCCGCGAGGTCGCGCATTGCACGGAACGCGAGCCGCTGGCCGTCGACTGTGAGTGCGAGGTCCGCGAGAGGGTCCTCGCGGTGGGTGTCCGCTCCGCACTGACTCACAATGATCTGTGGTTCAAAGGCCCTGATGGCACCAGGGACGATCGCATGGAACGCACGTAGCCACAGCGAGTCTGGGGTGCCCGGCAACATCGGCACATTGATAGACGTCCCTTCGGCCGCTCCGTCGCCCAATTCCGCTGGCCATCCGGTTCCCGGCCACAGCGTGGCGGGATGCTGATGCAGTGAGATCGTCATGACCCTCGGGTCGTCGTAGAACGCGTGCTGGACACCATCCCCATGGTGAACGTCGACATCGATATACGCGATCCTGGTGTATCCATGATCAAGCAGCCAGGAGATCGCGATCGCACAGTCGTTGTAGATGCAGAAGCCCGCGGCATAGTTGGGCATCGCATGGTGCATACCGCCCGCGATGGAGACGACCCGCCGGGCCAGGCCGGAGTGAATCTGATGTGCCGCGGCCAGCGTGCCGCCTGCGACGATCATGCCTGCGTCATGCATCGCCGGGAAAACTGGATTGTCATCATTGCCGAGCCCGTGTGCCAGGCCGATGAGGCGGTTCTCCCGGTGCGTGCCTGAATCTGGTGCTGAGACCTTCTGCACGGCAGCGAGATAAGCGGGCGTGTGGACCCGGAGCAACTCCTGCTCGGAGGACCGATCCGGACGGATTATTTCGCTTTCCGCCAGAATTCCAAGGGACTCAGCCAAATCGATTGTCAGCTCAAGGCGGAGGGGGTTCATCGGGTGCGACTCACTGAGCCGGTAGCTGAGGAACTCCGGCGTCCAGATGACGCTGTACGGAACGGGTTCCGGGTGCTGCCTCATAGTGCTCCACGCTACTGCGCACTCAGGAATTGTGCGGCTTTCCGCACCGTTTCGATTGGGGCACGGCACGTAGATACGACCTCCGTTAGCGGCGCGTTGCGTCCACAGGGCACCAGGAGCCCCCAGGAAGGTTGCGGTAAAGGTAAACTCGCGTTCGACAGAGGGGTGTGAGAGTGAGAGAACTAGTTGACACGACGGAGATGTACCTCCGGACCGTCTACGAACTTGAAGAAGAGGGCGTGGTGCCGCTGCGCGCCCGCATTGCTGAGCGGTTAGATCAGAGTGGCCCAACTGTTAGTCAGACAGTCGCGCGTATGGAGCGGGATGGACTCCTGTCCGTCGCTGGAGATCGCCATCTGGAACTCACGCCTAAAGGGCGAGAACTCGCCGTCGCGGTGATGCGCAAGCACCGGCTCGCTGAACGGCTGCTCGTCGATGTCATCGGGCTGAAGTGGGAAAATGTGCATGCTGAGGCGTGCCGCTGGGAACACGTGATGAGCGAAGATGTAGAGCGGCGCCTCGTTTCGGTGCTGAACCATCCCACTACGTCTCCGTATGGCAACCCCATCCCTGGGCTCGAGATGCTCGGCCTCGATCTGCCATTCGAGCAGGAGCCCGCACTCATCAGGCTTTCCGATATCCCGCAAGGCACGTCAGTGCATGTGATGATCCGACGGCTCGCAGAACATGTCCAGGTCGACACAGAGTTGATTGCCAGGCTTCGCCACGCGGGCGTGGTCCCCAATGCTCGCATCACGGCGCAGGCATATCCGGGTGGAATCCGTATCACCACGCCGGGTCATGAGGGTCTCGACATCTCTGATGACATGGCGCACGCGATCCAGGTGGAGAAGGTCTAATCTGTGAATCTCCTCGTCACTGGCGGTGCCGGTTACGTAGGCAGCGTCTGCGCCACCGTGCTCCTAGAGCGGGGCCATCACGTGGTCGTCGTCGATGACGTGTCCACGGGAAACCGGGAAGCGGTACCCGAGGGCGCCGTATTTGTGGAAGCAGATGCGGGTCAGGCAGCCGACGAGATCTTGAGTGGCGGATGTAGCGGCGGCGCTTTCGAAGGTGTGCTCCACTTCGCGGCGAGGTCACTGGTCGGCGAGTCGGTTACCGACCCCGATCTCTATTGGCATGGGAATGTTGTCACCACCTTGTCGATTCTCGAAGCGATGCGCCGCCATTCGGTGCCACGCCTGGTGTTTTCTTCGACCGCTGCGACCTACGGTGAACCCGCCACCGTACCGATCACGGAGGACTGCCCCACGCAACCGACCAATCCGTACGGCGCTTCGAAACTCGCGATCGACCATGCGATTACTTCGTACTGCCACGCCTATGGGCTCGGTGCGACCAGCCTGCGGTACTTCAACGTCGCAGGTGCGTACCGCTCGGCTGGTGAGAATCGCGTCGTCGAGACGCACTTGATACCGTTGATTTTGCAGGTAGCGATGGGTTTCCGGGACAGCATCTCAGTCTTTGGTTCCGACTGGGAGACACGCGACGGTACGGCGGTAAGGGACTACATCCACGTTCTGGACCTCGCCGAAGCTCACCTGCTCGCGCTGGACGCCTCCCAGCCAGGCAGGCACGGCATCTATAACCTGGGCTCAGGCGAAGGGTTTACTGTCCGCGAGGTTATCGAAGCCTGCCGCCGCGTGACCGGTCGTCCCATCCCCGCGAAAGATGCTCCACGCAGGCTCGGTGACCCTGCCGTACTTGTCGCGTCGAGTGACCGCGCGATTACGGAGCTCGGCTGGTCGCCGAAACATACCGCTATCGACAAGATAGTCAGTGATGCGTGGGAGTTCACGCAGCAACTCGGCGATCGCGCACACGCTGCACGAAGTTCCTAGCGTCACCCAAACGGACTGGCCTCCACCGCACCCTCCGTCAGAGGCGGGAGTTCCGCTCCGATTTCCGCCGCGAGGTCCCAGCCGATAGTTGCGATCTCAGCGACTTGACCAGGTGGGAAGCCGACGCAAAGCGCCGATAAGAGCATGTTCGCCATTTTGTGGTCGGGTTCCGATTCGAGTGCAATATCGAATGCTGCCCCCGCACGCGTTCCTTCACCGCGCACGTACGCGGAGTATCCCAGCAGAACAGCAGCCTCCGCGCGCGCTGGCGGAGGCAAGGTGCGTGTCAGATCTAGCCAGAAGTGCTCAGCCTCGTCCGCAGAGTCGGTGAGGGCGAGTGTGAACAAACAGTCGCGGACAGGCACGCGCAGGAGCGCTTCTCCGAACGCCGCATACTCAGCATCGTCAAAACATGCTCCGGACGCCATCGCAGCAATCGCCGAGAGCAGCGTGTCCAGCCGGTCGCTGTCCGTATCCGATCGCGCTCTGCGCGCCCCGTCAGCCGGGACCGTCATCATTTGGTCAATCCTGTGCATCCGGACGCCATCGGCAGTATCCAGTTCGGCAATCATGTCGGCGCGACTTCGCTGAATCACGCGCCCGGCGACAACGAGTTCGGCTGCCACCTCAGAATCGCGCGGGTCGGTGAGCCACCCCGCGTCCTCCACCGGGAAATGGCTGAACCACCGCTCACCCGCTTCGATACGCGCTGTCATGTATGCCGCGCCCACCGAAACACCGGCTTCCTCGAGTCCCGCGCAAATCCACGAGGCCAACTCCGCCTTCACAAGCGGTGCGATGGTGCTGATAACTGTGACAAGTGCTGTTGCAACTTCGTTTCGATAGCAGAATTCACGGAACGAGGCGAGCATCCGTTCGACGGATTCCCAGTCTGGGGTGCCCCCTGTCTCGAGGGGGATGTCCGCGCGAACAAAGCCCTTCATGTCTGTGTTGCGCGGTCCGCCCATGCAGATCACCACCACAGATTCCTCTGGGTAGTACCCCAGCAACGCTGGCAGTGCACTCAGCAGCTCACTCGGGTGGGTTAACCGAACATGTGGACGCGCACGGCGTGAGGAGCTGCCGCGCTCGGCGGAGCCTGATTCTGCTGGCTGCAGGTGATGGGATGTCATGGACACAGCATGCTGGCGCCACGGGCACCGCAACATGCCCCATCCTGGGAATGTGGACAACCCACTCACCTGTGGAAAACCAGCGCCAACAGCCAAGGCACGCACCTCAGCTGTCAGCACCTCGTGGTAATAGGCGAGAGACTCGCTGGGCTACCCGGTCACGCCTGACCGGACTCGCTCTACCGCATTCATAAAGAGAACGTGAAGAAGGGTGCTGTCAGGATCACCGTCGGCAAATTGAGCACCGATGGCCATGATGCGGTAGTCCTCCACCTGGGCGGCGAGGATTAGTTGCGTGCTGCTGGTGCCGACGTCCGCCCGGCTGACGGTCCTTGAGTACGCGAGCGCGTCGTCCCCATTCACTGGCGGCGGCGGAAGCAACTTCGTGCTGATGTCGGTGACACTGCCCGAGGGGTCGACAGCCTTCGCGAACCGGCATTCTGCCAGGAGATCTTCCACTGCCGAGAGTGGCTCGTCCGTCTTACTCAACGTAAAGCTGAGTGACGAGCCGCCGTCGTATGCAGTAGCCGTGCGCACGATCACGGACTCGGCTGGCTCGCCCACCATACAGTTCTGTGGCGTGAGCAGAGTCCCCCGTGGCACCCCCGCGAGTGACGCGAGGACGCGCTGCGCCGCCGGACCGCTGCGGTCACTCATGACGTACGGATCCGGGAACGCCGACACGGGCAGCATGAGTGCCCACAATTCCGGAGCAGCCGGGTGCTCATCGTCAAGCTGAACGAACTGGATCCTGTCCGTATTCAGCGGCACCTCGACGGAAGTGCCGACTGTTCCCTCACCATTGTTTGAGGGATTCGGCTGTGCTGCCGCGCCGGCACCCGCGGTGAGCGACACCACCGAAACGATCAGTGTCACACCGGCCGCGGCACTAACGAAGCGAAGACCGCTGCGAGTGAATCGTGGAATCGAACTCATGACCCTCTACCCCTTCCGAATCACCGAGTTACGCCCGGCTGCTCCGGAGCCAGTTGGCTCTGGGCTGCACAGACCACCTAGTGGTTCTGCCTGCTCACGAAACGGAACCGGCGGTTCGCGGAAGTACACGGCACAAGCCAGCATTCCCAGCGCGCTCCCCTGGTGCGCGCTGTACTGCTCACTGAATTTTACTGCCGTGCAGTTACTTCCGCTTGCTCCCTCACTCCCTGATCTTATCCGCCACCGCAGTATCAAACTCGGGCAAACTAGGCTCCAGCCTTGTCATGCGCCGTCTCGAATTGGTTGCGAATTGATCACTAACCGACGGCTTCGAATCTGTGGAAACATCTCAGCCCCGTCGTGCGTTCTATGAGGTAGCAAGTTGAGTGCCGAGTGGAACACATGGCACCGATCGCGAGATACTGCTGGGGCACGCGGCAGCGCTTGGATGCGCTGCCGCGCGCTATCTGGCACAGGGTCCGAAAGGGGGCACACGGTATGGATGATCAGGCACGGATCTATGAGCTCGAGTTCCCAAGCCCGCACATTGAGGTCAGCGCCGATTCGACGCTGGTGCTCGTTCACGGGCTTGAAGGATTCGCCGACGCTGGGCAGGCAGTACGACTGGCAACTGACCACCTGCGGCAGAGCCTCGAAACAGAACTCGTTGCGTCGTTCTCCGTGGACGACCTGGTTGACTACCGCTCGCGCCGCCCACCGATGACGTTCACGTCGGACCATTTCTCTAGCTACCAGGCGCCGGAGCTCAGCCTGTACGCGGCCAAGGACACCAACGGTGTACCGTTCCTGCTGCTCAGCGGAATGGAACCAGATTTCAAGTGGGAGAAGTTCACCTCGGCTGTGCGGCTGCTCGCCGAACAATTTGGAGTGACTCGCAGTGTGGGGCTGTCCGCCATTCCGATGGCGACGCCGCATACTCGGCCCCTGGGAGTCATTGGACATTCCTCCAACCCCGGCGAGGTGCCGGCCGAGCAGCGTCTGGGCACCGAGGTTCAGGTACCTGGCAGCGCTTCGGCGCTGCTGGAATACCGGATGGGACAGCATGGCTTCGATGCCCGTGGCTTCTCCGTCCATGTGCCGCACTATCTGGCGCAGTCACCGTATCCCGCAGCTGCGGTAACGCTGCTCAAGCACCTCAGTGACGTAAGTGGGCTTTCGGTTCCTCTCGCGGCGCTCGAGGAGGCTGCCGCGGATGTAACCCGGCAGGTCGAAGAGCAGGTTGAGGCAAGCCCCGAGGCGGTCGCGGTGGTGCGTGCGCTTGAGCAGCAGTACGACATCGGGGCCCGGCAATCGGAGGAAACTAATCTCCTGGCCCTCGACGGAGATTTGCCGTCAGGTGATGAACTTGGTGCGCAGTTCGAGCAGTTCCTCGCCGAGCAGAACGCCGAGAGTGACGATGCGGGTGGCCCGAGCCCCGAGGACGACGATCGCCTCGACTAGCGCGATCACGCCCGAGGCCTCACAGTAGGTGATTGTGAGCGCATTCTTGCAGCAGCCTGGTCAGCACGCGGTACCGCGTCGTGATGTGTACTCGCGGATCGAAATGGAGGTCCAGCAGCCCGCGCGAATCTTCGCTCAGATCGCGGTCGCTGAACATCCCGGCGCGGAACTGACCGAGAAGCTCGTCATCACTCGCGATGGGCAACCGATCGAGCCGCAGGTCATTCAGACCCCCCACCGTGGGCGGCTGCATCGGTTTCGTTCTCACCCTGGCCACGTCGTGATCGAATACTCGGCGTCGATTACCGGGCAAGCTGACACGGTGGCCGCCGAACCACTCGACGATGCGCTGTATCTGCGGCCAAGCAGATACGCGGAATCGGACGAGTTGCTCGCCAAGGCATATGAAGAGTTCACCGGTGTCAAAGAGCCACGTGCGATCTTCAGCGCGATCACCGAATGGGTCTCAACGCACCTTAGCTATGTGCCCGGTAGTAGCGGCCCCTCCGATGGCGCTGGCACCACGCTCCTGCATCGGCAGGGCGTGTGCCGCGACTACGCACATCTCACCACGGCGCTGTTACGTGCGCTTGACGTGCCCGCGCGGGTTGTCGGCGTCTACGCCCCAGGCATCAGCCCGATGGACTTCCACGCTGTTACCGAGGCACTGGTCGACGGTGAGTGGATCGTCGCCGACTCGACTCGGCTCGGCCCGCGACAAAGCATGGTCCGGATGGTCACTGGCCGTGACGCGGCCGACACTGCATTTCTGTCGACCTACGAGGGTTTCGTCGACCTGAAATCAACACGCATACTCGCCACCGTCGATGGCGATCTCCCCGTTGACGACCACACAGCCACGATGCAGCTCAGGTAAACGGCCGCGCGCGGCGTCACACCGCCGCAACGGAGCTGGAACACAGTGTTACCACCCTCCGGAGTTGTAAATCGGGCCCAACGCGCTACCGTGTGAAGTGCTCCGTGCCGTACAGCCGCGTTGGTCCGGCCTGTGCAGCCCAACGAGGAGGAGGACCTGTGGCCGCCCTGCCCTTTCGCGCTCTGCGACCGGTTCCCGACGCGGAACCGACGGTGTCGTACCGCGTTATCCACGGTTACCGCCGCGCCTACCGGATCGCTGGCAGCGGACCCGCAATTCTGCTTCTCCACGGCATTGGTGACAACTCGTCGACGTGGACCGACATCATCCCGCACCTCGCAAAGTCCTTCACCGTCATCGCCCCTGACCTTCTCGGGCATGGGCTCTCGGATAAGCCGCGGGCAGATTATTCGATCGCTGCATACGCGAATGGCATGCGTGATCTGCTCTCTGTTCTGGAGATTGACCGTGTCACCGTCATCGGTCATTCACTCGGCGGTGGCGTCGCCATGCAGTTCACCTATCAGTATCCGCAGCTCGTAGAACGACTCATCCTGGTCGGGGCGGGAGGGATCACACGCGACGTGAGCCCCCTGCTCAGGCTGGTATCACTGCCGGGAGCGGCCAAACTGATCGAGATTTTCCGTCTCCCCGGAATTGTGTACGCGGTAGGCGCGCTCGGCAAAGCGCTGAAGCCCATGAGCCCCCATTTCCACGACACTCCGGATTTGCTGCGCATACTTTCGGATCTGCCGGACCCCGTGAACCGAGCGGCGTTCTTACGGACTCTGCGTTCCGTTGTTGACTGGCGAGGGCAGGTCGTCACCGGTCTTGACCGCTGTTATCTCGCCGAAGCGATGCCTGTTCAGATCATCTGGGGTGAGCACGACAACGTCATTCCGGTCGCTCACGCCCACCTCGCGCACGCCGCCATGCCAGGTTCCCGCCTCGAAATCTTCAAGAGTTCCGCGCATTTTCCCTTCCATGACGACCCCATGCGGTTTCTGTCGATCGTGGAAGAGTTCATCGCGTCCACAGCTCCACATACTTTCGATAATGTGCGCTGGAAGCGGCTCCTCAACCGCGGGATCAGCGATTCATCGATCATCGGCAACTCGTGGACCCGCTCCGCCGTTTTCCACGCGATGGGCAGTTCCGAGCGAAGCGCGACGTAAGCTCCGAAGCAGCTAGCCTAGAGCGGTGCTGCTTCCTGACGAGATCCCCAACCAGCCCGAAGTCATCTACGACGCGTTCGAAGCGTGGGCTGGTGAACAAGGTCTCACACTGTATCCCGCACAGGAAGAAGCGCTGCTGGAGATCGTGTCGGGTTCCAACGTCATCCTCGCCACACCAACCGGCTCTGGCAAGTCACTCGTGGCTACGGCAGCGCACTTCACCGCCCTTGTCCAAGGTTCGCGCACGTTCTATACCGCCCCCATCAAAGCACTGGTCAGCGAGAAGTTCTTCGCCTTGTGTGAGGTTTTCGGCGCCGAAAACGTCGGCATGATGACTGGCGATGCCGCCGTTAACGCTTCTGCCCCAATTATCTGTGCCACGGCAGAGATCCTCGCCAACATCGCGCTCCGCGAAGGCGTCGACGCCAATGTCGGACAGGTAGTGATGGATGAATTCCACTTCTACTCAGAACCTGACCGTGGGTGGGCGTGGCAGGTCCCGCTCATCGAGCTCACCGGTGCGCAGTTTCTGCTGATGTCCGCCACGCTCGGCGACGTGAGCTTCTTCGAGAAGGACCTGAAACAGCGTACGGGCCGCAACACGGTGCATGTGACGGGCGCGGAACGCCCAGTGCCGCTGGTGTTCTCCTATGCGATGACGCCGATCCACGAAACGATCGAAGAGCTCGTTGGCACCCATCAGGCACCGGTCTATGTTGTTCACTTCACGCAGGCGGCGGCGCTTGAACGCGCCCAGGCCCTCACCAGCATCTCCGTGGCGAGCCGCGAGGATCGTGACCGAATCGCCGAAACAATCGCGGGCTTCCGGTTCACCACAGGTTTCGGGCGAACCCTGTCACGGCTCATCCGGCACGGCATCGGGGTGCACCACGCGGGGATGCTGCCGAAGTACCGTCGGCTCGTCGAACGTCTCGCTCAAGAGGGGCTCCTGAAGGTGATCTGCGGGACAGACACTCTCGGCGTTGGCATCAATGTTCCCATCCGAACAGTGCTCTTCACCGGCCTGACAAAATTCGATGGCACACGCAACCGGATGTTGCGTGCGCGGGAGTTCCACCAGATCGCGGGGCGTGCAGGCCGAGCGGGATTCGACACCACGGGCAGCGTCGTCGTTCAGGCACCTGATCACGAGGTAGAGAATGCACGAGCGCTAGCCAAGGCAGGGGATGACCCCAAGAAGCGCCGGAAGGTACAGCGCAAGAAGGCTCCCGAGGGTTTCGTCAACTGGAGCAGTCAGACATTCGAGAAGCTCGTCGCAGCGGAGCCAGAGCCACTCGTGTCACGTTTCCGCGTCACAAATGCGATGCTGCTGAACGTCATATCGCGGCCTGGCAACTGCTTCACCGCGATGCGGCACCTGCTTGAGGACAACCATGAAGCCCGCCCTGCCCAGCGCAAATTGATCCGCCGCGCAATCGCCCATTATCGGGGTCTTCTCAACGCAGGCATTGTGGATCGGCTTCCCGAACCGGATGAGCAGGGCCGCTGGGCTCGACTCACGGTCGACTTACAGCGCGATTTCGCGCTGAACCAGCCGCTCTCGCCTTTCGCGCTGGCAGCAATTGAACTGCTCGACCGAGATTCACCTACATATGCTCTCGATGTCGTTTCGGTCATCGAGAGCACACTCGACGATCCGCGCACATTGCTTCTCGCTCAGCAGCACGCAGCACGCGGCCAGGCAATCGGTGAAATGAAGGCCGACGGTATCGAGTACGACGAGCGCATGGAACTGCTCGAGGACATCACCTGGCCCAAGCCGCTTGAAGAGCTTCTCTTCCCAGCGTTCGAAATGTACCGAGCCGGGCATCCTTGGGTAGCGGAGTTCAGTCTTTCCCCGAAGGCTGTCGTGCGTGACATGGTCGAAAAAGGCATGACGTTCTCCGACTTGATTTCGACGTATAGCCTGAACCGCTCAGAGGGTCTCGTCCTTCGCTATATCGCTGATGCCTACCGAGCACTGCGCCAGACGGTCCCCGCTGATGCTCGCGATAGCGAGCTCGAGGACCTCACGGAGTGGCTCGGTGAGCTGATTCGTCAGGTCGATTCCAGTCTGATCGACGAGTGGGAGCAACTGGTCAACCCCGATGCGAAACCAACAGATCAGCGCGCTTTCACAGACGACTCAGCGCGCCCGATAACCGCGAATTCGCGCGCGTTCCGGGTAATGGTGCGAAACGCCATGTTCCGCCGAGTGGAGCTCGCTGCTCGCGGACGGTGGGCCGAGCTTGCTGACCTGGGCGACCTCAGTTCGGAAGAGTGGGCCTCGTCATTCGATCCCTATTTCGACGAGTATGGCGACATCGGAACTGGCCCGGCCGCACGCGGACCCGCACTTTTTCAGGTCGCAGAGCAGCCGGGGCGGTGGGAAGTCCGGCAGATACTCGATGACCCCGAGGGCGATCACGGGTGGGCGCTGACCGCCGCGATCGATCTTGCGGAATGCGATGCTGCGGGTGAAGTTGTCATCGAAGATCTCGCGATTGTGGCGGGATGATCCGCGAGGCGATACCGGATAAGTCGAGAACTGTTGCCCACCACGGCCACTGATGAGGCGTTGTGCAGGATTGCGGCGAGGACGGGTGAGAGTGCGCCTGCTGCGCTGACCAGCAGTCCGGCGGCATTGACGGTAATCGCCATCCCGTAGTTCTGCCTAATCACGTCGACAGTATGGGTGCCGAGTTCACGGAGATCGATGAGTCTGCGTAAATCGTCTGTAGCTAACGCGATGTCCGCCGTTTCCACCGCGACGTCAGTTCCTGAAATCCCCATAGCTATGCCGATATGGGCGCCTGCGAGGGCGGGCGCATCGTTGGTTCCGTCGCCGATCATGGCGACCGTGTGACCTTCCCGTTTGAGGCCCTCGATGAGATCAAGTTTTTCGTCCGGCATCACGCCCGCGCGCCACTCGCGGATACCGAGTTCGCGCGCGACAGCGGCCGCGGTGTCGGGGTGATCACCGGTCAGCATGATGACGCGTTCGACACCCGAAGTTCGAAGCGCATCGAGGACGCCGGGCGCTTCGGCGCGCACCTCGTCCCGCAAGCTGACAAGCCCCACAAGTTCGCCATCGACAGCCAGCAGGAGCGGTGTTTCCGACCCTGACCGCAGGCGCGCCACCCAACTGAGAGCTTCCTCGCTGACTTTAACGTTCTCATTTTCGAGCAACGCGGGGCTGCCGAGCAGCAGAGTGCGGCCATCAGCCCAGGTGCGCATGCCGAGGCCGACGAGCACTTCGCACTGCTCGTGCGGTGGGATGACAATGCGTCGTTCTTCGGTGGAGCGGATGACTGCCTGTGCGAGCGGATGACGCGAGTGAATTTCAGAACTCGCTGCGTAGGCAAGGACTTGGCTGGGATTCCAGTCAGGATGGAAGCTCACGATGTTCGTCACGACGGGCCGGCCGACGGTCAGCGTCCCCGTCTTGTCGAAGACGATGACGTCAACCTTGCCCGCAAGCTCGAGGTGTGACCCGCCCTTGATGAGGATCCCACGGCGCGCACCGTTGCCGATAGCCGCAGAAATTGCGGTGGGAGTGGAGAGACCAACCGCGCACGGGCACGCGATCAGGAGCATCGTCATCGCGCGCCGTACGTCTCGCGTCAGTACGAGCGTTGCGCCCGCGAGCAGGAAGGAGGCTGGCACGAATCGGCGCGAGAAGGTTTCGCCGACTGTCTGGATCGGGGCGCGATCCGATTGAGCCTGCTCAACCCGGCTGATGATGCGGCCAATCGCGGTGTCCTTGCCGACAGCGCGCGCCTCGACGACGATCTCGCCCCGCATCAGAACCGAGCCTGCATGCACGACCGCACCCTTACCCACGGTCGCGGGAAGTGGCTCACCCGTTATCGCGGATTGGTCGATGATGCCGTCACCGTCGATGATCACACCATCAACGGGCAGCGCGATGTGCTCATGAATGACGACACGATCCCCGACTCGCACGGTATCGATATCGACTCGCACTTCCTGACCATCGGGCGTCTGGATCCACGTTGTGTCTTGCGCGCCGCTCAGCAGATCGGAGATCGCCCGGCGTGTGCGCCGAAGTGTCAGGTCCTGAAGGTATTCGCCGATGTTCAGCAGCCACAGCACTGTAAGTGCCACGACGTTCTCACGCAGCAGGAGACTTGCTACGGTCGCTGCCGAAACCAGCGTGTCCGTGCCGCCCACGCGGGACTTCGTCAGCGAACGGACCGCGCCCTTGAGGAAGGGGTAGCCAGTGACAATCGTGACTCCGGTAGCGAACGTGCGACTGGCCGGTCCCAAAACCGGTGGGCGCCTCAAGACATATCTGCGGATCCCGAGCAGCGCAAGGGCGGCACCGCCCAGCGCCATCCGTGTGAGGTCTCCAGTGCTGACCTCCGCGGAATATGGAGCGCGCGGGGGCGCGGCATGGCGTTCGACATCGCTGGTTTCTGAGACTGCATGGAGGATCGTTTCAGCGTCAACGCGATTCGCCGAGTACCACACGACGAGCGATGACGTTCGAGGGTATACGTGAACCGCGCGTACACCGTGCACGACCTCGACTGCATTCTCAACTGCAACCGCCCGCGCCGGACTCCGGTACACCCACGGAACGGTTACGCGCATGCGGCCCGCCGAATTCGATCGGATAACCAGCCCGTCAGCTGGCGCGTGCACCTCTGCCGAAGGATCGCCCATCATCACGCGTTAGTGCGCGTGACCGTGGCCCGCGGGGTGGCTCGGTGGGGGCGGGGCTTCCTCCCCCACTCGGCCGCGGGCCTCGGCAACGATGTCGGCGGCCGTGAGACGCACGTTCTCTGCGCCTTCTTCGGCCTTACGCGCGCCCTTGATGCCCAGCGCCGTTGCGGAAACTGCGATCTCACGGGTGGGTGTCTTTTTGGCGACCCATCGAGCGCCGTTGTATGCCGCGACGCCGACAACACCAGTGACGACCGTTCCCAGCGCCTTTCCGAGTAACACGCCGTGAATCACGATGCCTCCTTACGGTCCTGCTCGAGATGTTCGGGACCTCGCCTTGATTCTGCCCCATTCCGGCGGGTTTGTGGCATGAGAGGGATAACTGGGGCGCAACACCGCCTCCAGCAAGACCGACGGATGACGGCTACGTCCATCGGGCAGTGGTGGCTTCACCCTCGCGGCAGGTGAGTGAATTTCATCTTGACCGTCGAATCGGTAGGAACGCCGACATCAAGCTCTCGCCCACGTCTCGCCCAACTTCCCAGAGAACCGGGTCGGCACCGGTCGAGAACGACCTCGCTGTCGCCGGATTACCTCTGGATGGCATCGACAGGCGGATACGGCCCCGCGATGTGCAGCGATACACACATATCCATCCAAAACCTTGGTGAACGCGCCGAAGCTCACCG
This sequence comes from Hoyosella subflava DQS3-9A1, assembly GCF_000214175.1. NCBI lineage: Bacteria > Bacillati > Actinomycetota > Actinomycetes > Mycobacteriales > Hoyosellaceae > Hoyosella > Hoyosella subflava. The sequence continues at coordinate 1,809,960 of NC_015564.1, read as the reverse complement.
GCCGGTGTTCCCTGGACCGATCCGGCTCCACATCCGCAATTGGTGCTAGCAGCCAAACTGCTGGTCTGCTGACGCAAGGCCGGGATCGAGGCCTGGCCTCGCTCAGATCTTGTTGCCGTGATATTGCCCACAGCAACAAATACCTTGGACACCTTGACCCATGTTTATTACCTGGGACATGCTGTCTCAATAAGGATGCGCGTTCAAGCGCAAGGAAGAATCGGGGACTGCAATGGCGCAGAACCATTTGACTCACTCGTCGCCTTGCGCGATCGGCCACAAGTTCCAGCCGAACGCGAGCCGCGTAGCGATGCCAGTTTGCGGCCACGTCCAGTTGTCGGACGCATCGGCACTCATCCCCCACCGTCCTCGGGAACAGAGCGAATTCCCGCGCAGCCGCCGCGGCATAGACTCACCGGTTTCAAGGAGCTTCGATGACAAGCACTGGCCGGAAAACTTCGATTACGTCGGCAAGAAGGTCGTCGTGATCGGTAGTGGCGCAACCGCGGTCACGCTCGTTCCGGCTGTGGCCGACGACGCCGCGCACGGGTTTCCTCAAGGAGCTGCGGCACCGAGCGCTCGCGGACGGCGTGCTCGAACTGACCCGCGGCTGACAACCACCACACATTCAGACGAAGGAGACACAAATGACTCTCACCGATGAACAGGTATACGCTGAGCGACTTCAGACTCTGTCCGAAGGTTCCGTTCACATCAGCTTCGACCCTTACAAGGACATCGACTGGGACAACCCGGACTGGGCCGTCGACCCCACCGACACCCGATGGATCCTGCCGAAAGTCGACCCGCTTGGCAGCCACGCATGGTATCTGTCACAGCCAGTTGAGAAGCAAATTGCGATCGGAATGTGGCGCCAGGCAAACGTCGCCCGCGTCGGACTGCATTTCGAGCAGCTGTTAATCCGGGCCTTTATGCAGTACATGGTCCGCCTCGAAAACAACGACCCGGCGTTCCGGTACATCACGCACGAGGCTGCCGAAGAGTGCAACCACACCCTGATGTTCCAGGAGATGGTGAACCGCATCGGCGCAGACGTGCCCGGCATGGACCCGATCAGCCGCAAGCTGACCCTTGCGATCTGGCCCGCCGTGTCGTTCTTTCCCGAGTTGTTCTTCGTGATGATCCTCGGCGGTGAAGAGCCGATCGACCACCTGCAGAAGGAGATCCTTCGCGGCGGCGACACGATTCACCCAATGCTCACCCGGATCATGCAGATCCACGTGGCCGAAGAGGCGCGGCATATTTCGTTCGCACACGAGTACCTCAAGCTCAACGTGCCGAAAGCGAACTTCGCCAAGAAGGCAGCGCTCTCGGTGGCTACTCCAATCGTCATGCGGCTCATGGCCGAGATGCTCGCGGCGCCGCCAGCGCAGTTCCGCAGGGAATTTGACATTCCGGACTCGGTCATCGAGGAGCTCTACTGGAACAGCAATCAGGGAAAGGACACGTTACGGCGAATCTTCGCCGATGTCCGTGCACTGTCCGAGAACATCGGGCTCATGAACCCCGTGGGGCGACTCGCCTGGCGGCTCTGTGGCATCGACGGCCGCGCATCGCGCTACCGAGGCGAACCCGGCCGCATGCTCGCCAAGCGTGATGCCTTCACCGAGTTGCCCAGAACGGCTTAGGGACGCTCCGAAATTCTCAGCGCACGAGAGGGGCCGAATCCAATGGATGATATTCGAATTGATGCGCCAGCCGGGACGATCGACGGCGCATTCGAAAAGCCGGACGGTGAGGGACCGTGGCCGGGCGTAGTGGTGGTACACGACCTACTGGGATTGAGCACTGACGCTCGCAACATTACCCGGCGGTTCGCCGACGCCGGGTTCCTCGCCGTTGCACCCGACCTCTATGCACGAGGCGGCAAGGTCCGTTGTGTCCAGAGGGTGATGCGCGAGATGCTGATGCGCCGAGGCAACGCCGTGGACGACATACTCGCCGCCCGCGACGCGCTCACCGCGCGCCCGGACTGCTCCGGCAAGGTCGGGGTCGTCGGATTCTGCCTCGGTGGAGGATTCGCACTTCTCATGTCTCCTAAAGGTTTCGGTGCTGCAGCCCCGTTCTATCCGTCCATCCCGCCGCTGTACGACAGCGTCGTTACGGGTGGTTGCGCGATCGTCGCGAGCTACGGAAAGCGTGATCCTCTGAACCCTGGCAACGCTGGCCGGCTCCGGACAGTGCTTGAGCGCAAGGGCATCGAGCATGACATCAAGGTGTATGCCAACGCTGGCCACAGCTTTGCTAACGATGTTCCAGTGCAACCGGTCGCCAGGATCGTGGGCTTTGGATACGACGCCGAAGCAACCGAAGACGCGTTCGCACGCACCTTCGCCTTCTTCCACAAGCATCTCGCAGAAAACTGATGGCCGTAGAGCCCCAACCTGCCAACCGCACATGCAGTCTCGCTTCACTAACCTGACCAAATCACTCTCAATCGACGAACGGAAGTTGGCCGGGACCGACCGAAAGCTAAGCATGGGCTATCTGAAGGAGCTCACCATCGCACTCCTTAAGTCCATTCCGACCGTGCACGGACTGCCCACCACCGGCTGGTGCGCGTCCCCACTGCGATGGGCTTACCGGCACTTCCACTCCGATCTGACCCGACTCGTGCTCGGCAATCGCTGTGCAGACGCGGTAGGCGGGGTCTTCGAGTTGCTCGACATGTCACGGTTTGCCGCAACGCTCGTCGCGCGGCACCCTGTGTCTCCATTTGGAGCCGGGCGCTACCACCCTGAAGCCAGCTGAACCGAACATAATGCTCGAAGAGAGGAATGCACATGAGCCGGAAACCGTGGAGAGTGAGCGACGAGGTGCTCACGCGGGCCGTCGAACTGAATAGAGACTCGCTGACAGTCGACATGCATACGCATGGGCGGAGCATTGTGCCCGAAGCGCTGCGCATGGCCGCCGAGCGCGTCTTCCCGGTTCCTCGCGACCCCTTGGCGAATCTCGCCGCAGGGGCAGTGAATGTCGCGGTCGTTACGGCCATCGGGGACCCGATCGGGACGGCATGGCGTCCCCGTTCAGCGTGGAGCGGGGTGCGCGAGCAGCTTGCGCGCGCACGCGGTGAAGGCGCTGACGCAGCGATATCGGTTATCACGGAGGCTGTCAGCCTGCCCGCTGCCGATTCGACTGTCATTGTGCTCGGCGTCGAAGGCTCCGACGTCGTGGGTGACGATCCTTCTCGGCTGAGCGAACTGCACGAGATGGGTGTGCGCCTGCTCGGCCTCGTCCATTACCGCGACAACGGGATTGGTACCATCAGCACGTCTTTGGCCGGCAAGAGGGGAAGCCGCGCCGTTCGGTCGGGCCGCAGGACAGCAGGCCTGACGCCCTTGGGCAGGGAAGTCATAAGTGAGATGAACCGACTCGGCATGGTCGTGGACCTGGCTCACGCTGACCGGGCCACCACGATCGCCGCATGCGAGCAGTCGAACGCGCCTGTGATCAGCTCTCACACTGCAGCGGCGTCAGTGAAAGAGTTCCCCCGTTACATCGGCGACGACGAGGCCGAGGCCATCGCTGACACCGGTGGACTTGTCGGCCTGTGGCCGATGCGGTTGCGTGACGCCGCCATGGTCGACTTGGACGATTTTGCCCGCCATGCGTCGCATCTGGCAGACCTGATTGGCCCGGAGCATCTCTGCATCGGGACGGACATGAATGGCGTGGTGAGTTATGCCCACGGATTCGGTGGCTCCAAAGACTTCCCCATGCTTGCGGCCGCGCTGCTACAAGCAGGGTTCGCGTCAGGTGAGGTCGCTGCGATTCTGGGAGCCAACGCGCAGCGCGTGCTGGCCAAGGTGCTGTCAACTGGGAACGGTACGCCGTGACGCACAACCGGGCATGATCGCACCACATCACGCAACTGACAGCACCCTACGCGCTGATTCCCGCAGTCAGGATCGACGCGAGTTCCCGATAGGCGCGGGCATCGTCGAGTCCCGTCGTCTGACGCACTCCACCCTGCTGGATACGCACCATCATTGTGGCGACCAAGTCGGCGGCGAATGCGGCGTGTACGTCCCGGAACTCGCCGGCGGTAACGCCTTCAGTGATCAGCGCCTGCACGCGCCGCGCGGCAATTCTCGTATTCTGCTCGTATACCTCGCGGGCTGGAGCGAACGCATCGAGATCTGCCATGAACTGATCTGACGCGGGCGTGAGCACGGCTCCCACACCAGAGAGGTATGCGACGATTCTGTCGCGCGCTCCCCTGACGCCTGTGATCTGCGCTTCGATGCTGTCGGTAGCTCCGCGGAAGTAGTGCACCGTGACGGCGCGGACGAGTTGCTCTTTGCTGCCAGCCAGTGTGTAGAGCGTCGACTTGGAGCAGCGCAGCCGGCCAGCTATTTCGTCCAGCGTGAGGTGCGCGAAGCCCTCTGCGAGGAACAGGGCAAGCAACTCGTCGAAAAGCTCGCTGCGCCGCTTCGTCGCGAAGCTAGAGGGCCGGTTCATGAGGCCAATAGTACTGAGATGCCTGTTGCAGTACTAGTTTGTTCGCAGTACTGTAGCTCGTAACACAGTACTACTTCGCGTTCCAGGGGTGATTTCGTGGCAGTCGACCGACTTTTGCCAACAGAAGAAGCACGAGACCTCATCGCGCTGACTCGCGATGTTGCCGACAAAGTACTCACGCCCCGTGTTGATCAGCACGAGAAGACCGAGACCTACCCCGAAGGGGTCTTCGCTACACTCGGCGAAGCCGGACTGCTGAGCCTCCCCTACGCGGAGGAATGGGGCGGCGGTGGCCAGCCGTACGAGGTCTACCTGCAGATGCTCGAAGAACTCGGGGCGCGCTGGGCCGCCGTCGCGGTCGCCGTCAGTGTCCACAGCCTCGCCTGCCACCCCCTCAACGCGTTTGGTACCGACGAGCAGAAGCAGAAATGGCTGCCGGAATTGCTGGGTGGCAGCACAATCGGCGCCTACAGTCTTTCCGAGCCCCAGGCTGGCTCCGATGCATCCGCGCTGGCATGTAAGGCCACACGAACCGACGGCGGGTACATCATCAACGGCGCCAAAGCCTGGATCACCCATGGCGGGATCGCCGATTACTACAACCTGTTCGCACGCACCGGTGAGGGTTCGCGCGGCATCTCGTGCTTCCTGGTCCCCCGGGACACCCCCGGGCTTACCTTCGGTAAACCCGAGGAGAAAATGGGCCTGCACGCCGTGCCCACAACAGCGGCACACTACGACGACGTGTTCCTTCCGCACGAGTGCCGTATCGGAGCGGAAGGCCAGGGACTGCAGATCGCCTTCAGTGCACTCGATTCCGGTCGGCTCGGAATTGCCGCTGTCGCAACAGGACTAGCGCAGGCCGCTCTTGACGAAGCGGTTGCGTATGCGAAGGAGCGTCAGACTTTCGGCAAGCGCATCATCGACCACCAAGGTCTGGGTTTCGTTCTGGCCGATATGGCAGCGGCGGTGGACTCGGCACGGGCCACATATCTCGATGCTGCGAGACGCCGCGACGCGGGACTCCCGTACTCGCGCAACGCTTCTGTCGCGAAGCTTGTCGCCACCGATGCCGCCATGAAGGTCACCACCGATGCTGTCCAGGTGTTCGGCGGGTACGGCTACACGCGCGAGTTCCGCGTCGAACGCCTCATGCGCGAAGCGAAGATCATGCAAATCTTCGAAGGCACCAATCAGATTCAGCGACTGGTGATCAGCCGGTCACTCGCACAGTAGTTTCAGCGATACAAGGAAGGCCCTCCATGACCAATCCGCAATCGAGCGCGGCGGAATCTCGCACTGCTGTCATCGTCGCAGGCGCGCGTACTCCTACTGCCCGACTGATGGGTGCACTCAAAGACTTCACCGGCGCCGACCTCGGAGCGGTCGCGATCTCGGGTGCGCTGCAGAAATCCGGGGTCGCTCCGGCTGACGTCGAATACGTGATCATGGGGCAGGTACTGACCGCCGGTGCAGGACAGATGCCTGCACGCCAGGCTGCCGCAAAAGCCGGAATTCCCATGAGTACGCCTGCGCTCAACATCAACAAGGTGTGTCTCTCTGGCGTTCAGTCGATCATCCTCGCGGACCAATTTATCCGGTCCGGTGCATACGACATAGTCGTCGCCGGAGGTATGGAGTCCATGAGCCAGGCACCGCACCTGCTCCCCCGCTCCCGCGGGGGGTACAAGTATGGGGACGTCACAATGATCGACCACATGGCGTTCGACGGCCTCCACGACGCGTTCACCGATCAGCCGATGGGTCTTCTCACCGACGCCGGCACCGCCGACAGCATCTCGCGAACCGAGCAGGACGAGTTCGCTGCTCGGTCGCAACAGCGCGCGGCCGCGGCCTGGGAGAACGGAACATTCGACGAAGAGGTCGTTCCCGTCGAAATCCCCGGCCGGAAGGGCACAAGCACCTGGCTCTCGCGCGACGAGGGCGTGCGCGCCGAGACCACCGCCGAGAGTCTCGCGAAACTGCGGCCAGCGTTCAGCGCGAACGGAACCGTCACGGCGGGGAATGCGTCCCCCATTAACGACGGCGCATGCGCGGTTGTCGTCATGAGCAAGCAGCGCGCCGAAGCGCTGGGGCTGACCTGGATCGCCGAGATCGGTGCACACGGAATGGTGTCCGGGCCTGACTCTGGCCTGCACACGCAGCCGTCCCGCGCGATCGCTGCCGCGTGTAAGGCGGAGGGAATCGATCCGTCGGACCTCGACCTCATCGAAATCAATGAGGCCTTCGCCGCGGTAGGAATCGCTTCGACCCGTGACCTCGGCGTCGATGCGGAGCGGGTCAACGTCAACGGCGGGGCGATCGCAATTGGGCATCCGATTGGCATGTCCGGTGCCCGAATCGCCCTGCATCTCGCACTGGAACTGCGCCGCCGCGGCGGCGGATCCGGCGCAGCAGCACTATGCGGTGGTGGCGGACAGGGTGACGCACTGATCCTGCACGTGCCAGCGGTCTAACGGCGAAAGGGAGAGTTCGTGGATATCAACGGTTCTGTCGCGGTGATTTCCGGTGGCGCGTCCGGTCTTGGACACGCCACCGCGAAAGCGCTGAACAAGCTCGGCGCTAAGGTCGTCCTGCTGGACCTGCCCTCGCCCAGGGGTGACGACGCGGCACGTGAGATCGGTGACGGCGCGGTCTTCATTCCCACCGACGTGACGTCTGCCGAGCAGGCTGAGGCTGCCATCGGTCAGGCAGCCGAACTGGGAGACATTCGTGTTGCGGTCAACTGTGCCGGTGTCGCGACTCCCGGTAAGGTACTCGGCCGCAGGGGCGTACTGCCGCTCGAGGACTTCGAGCGGGTCGTGCGCATCAACCTCGTCGGCACTTTCAACGTCATCCGCCTGGCGGCTGAGAAGATGTCCAAGACCGAGCCGATCAACGGTGAACGTGGCGTCATCATCGACACCGCCTCTGTTGCCGCTTTCGACGGCCAGATCGGCCAGGCCGCCTACGCTGCCTCCAAAGGCGGCGTCGCTGCTCTGACGCTTCCCGTTGCGCGTGAGCTCGCGAGCCACCTCATCCGTGTTGTCACGGTTGCACCTGGGATCTTCGAAACCCCCATGCTCCTCGGCCTACCCGAGGAAGCGCAAAAGTCGCTTGGTCAGCAAGTCCCCCATCCTTCGCGGCTCGGGAAACCCGGCGAGTACGCGGCACTCGTCACCCACATCATCGACAACCCGATGCTGAACGGCGAAACCATCAGGCTCGATGGCGCGATCCGGATGGCGCCGAAGTAAGACACCGGCACAATTGATGCGTGGCTACCTTCACGGACGCACTCCTTGCGCGGGCGCTCGTCTGCGACGGTGGTCTCGCCACAGCACTGGAAGCGCGCGGCCACAACCTCGCTGGAGGGTTGTGGTCCGCGCGTTTGCTGTTAGACACCCCCGACGAAATCGCAGCCGTGCATCGCGCCTTCTTCGCGGCCGGCGCCGACATCGCGATAACTGCGAGCTACCAAGCCTCGTTCCGCGGTTTCGCGAACTGCGGCATCGGCCGGCGCGGGACGGAACGTCTGCTGCGCCGCAGCGTCCGGATCGCAGCTGACGTACGGGACGAGTTCGGCCGGGGATTTGTCGCGGCGTCGATCGGCCCCTACGGTGCTGCAGCTGCCGACGGGTCCGAATACAAGGGGCGATACGGGCTGAGCGTTCGGGAACTCCGTGCGTGGCACCGACCGCGATTCGAGATCCTGGCCGACACGGGTGCTGACGTGCTCGCGGTTGAGACTATCCCCGACCTTGACGAGGCCGAGGCACTGGCCTCGTTGATTTCTGAATTCAGGGTTCCGGCCTGGCTGAGTTACACCATCGCCGGTGCAAGGACTCGTGCCGGGCAGCCCGTGTCCGATGCTTTCGAGGTGGCGTCTGAGATCGACTCGATCGTGGCGGTCGGGGTCAATTGCTGCGCTCCCGCCGACGTAATCCCCACAATCGATACCGCGCAGCATTCTGGTAAGCCTGTGATCGTCTATCCGAATAGCGGAGAAGGCTGGGACGCGGAGGCCGGGCGCTGGACCGGAAAATCCGAATTCAGCGTCAAGCTGGCGCGCCAATGGGCTGCCGCCGGTGCGCAGATTATCGGGGGTTGCTGCCGGGTTGGTGCGGGTGACATCGCGCAAGTGGCGAGTGCGCTCTCCCGTCCCACATGACAGGCCCATCAGTTGGGCGCTTTGGTTGCCGACTTCAAGGGAGCGAAAACGCGCGAGACGTTTGACGTATGCCCTTCCGTCAGTGGAGTCAATCTTCTGAACTTGATTCTTCCGTTCACGGCCGACGCTTGGGCATACCTCAGATCCTTCAGCACATTTCGATCGCCGTGACACCGAGCCGTTATCCTTGTCGAAGAATGAATCCCACATCGAGCCAGGCAGACGCCCACAAGGATCTGCCCTCACGTCACGAGCTGCGCACACTCCTCGATTCGCTCACCCTTCGAGATGCGCATCGACTTCACCAGCGGCTTCGGCATGCCAAGAACGCCGCTGATCGCTCGAAGATTGCGGCGGCCGCTCAGAAAGCCCAGCTCCGTGTCAGTGCCCGGCATGAAGCTGTACCCACCATCTCCTACCCACCTGAACTACCAGTATCAGAACGCCGCGATGACATCGCCGCCGCTATCCGCGACAACCAGGTAGTGATCGTCGCGGGCGAGACCGGATCCGGTAAAACGACACAGCTCCCCAAGATTTGCCTCGAACTCGGGCGCGGAATCCGCGGGACCATCGGCCATACTCAGCCGCGCAGACTCGCCGCCCGCACAGTGGCAGAACGCATTGCAGAAGAGCTTGACTGCGATCTAGGCACCGCAGTCGGCTACACCGTTCGCTTCACCGACCGCGTCTCCGAAACCACGCTCGTGAAGCTCATGACGGACGGCATTCTTCTCAACGAGATCCAGCGCGACCGGATGCTGCGCAACTACGACACACTCATCATCGATGAGGCCCACGAGCGCAGCCTCAACATCGACTTCATTCTCGGATACCTGAAGCAACTGCTGCCCCGCAGACCCGACCTGAAAGTGATCATCACTTCGGCGACAATTGACCCTGAGCGGTTCGCCGAGCAGTTCGCGACCGACGGTGTACCCGCGCCTATCGTCGAGGTCTCCGGACGCACCTACCCCGTCGAGATTCGCTATGAGCCCTTGACTGAGGAGCGACAACCGGATGCCCGCGACGATGCAACAGGCGGCAGCAGGACGACCGTGGAGAAGGACCCGGTCGACGCTATCTGCGATGCCGTTTCCGAGCTGTTGAGAGAAGGCCCCGGTGACATTTTGGTCTTCCTTTCGGGAGAGCGCGAAATTCGGGACACGGCCGACGCTCTGCACGACCGGAAGCTTCCGCGGGTCGACGTTCTTCCCTTGTATGCGCGACTTTCCGCCGCTGACCAGCATCGCGTATTCACCAAACACTCCGCGCGGCGTGTTGTGCTTTCCACCAACGTCGCCGAAACGTCGCTGACAGTTCCCGGCATCAAGTACGTCATCGATCCCGGTTACGCGCGTATCTCACGGTATTCGCTCCGGACCAAGGTGCAGCGACTGCCAATCGAACCGATATCGCAGGCATCGGCACGCCAGAGAGCAGGGCGTTGCGGGCGCGTATCCGACGGGATTTGCGTGCGCCTCTATTCTGAGCAGGACTTCGACGACCGGCCACTCTTCACCGATCCTGAAATTCTGCGCACAAACCTTGCTGCAGTAGTCCTGCAAATGGCGTCACTTGACCTCGGCGACGTCGCGGACTTCCCTTTCATCGATGCACCCGATCCGCGCAGCGTGCGAGACGGTGTCCGACTTCTCGAAGAACTCGGCGCCCTCGCCAAGCCCGGGGGCGGAAAACGTGGCCACACGCTCACCGAGGTAGGGCGCCAGCTTGCCGCGCTACCCATCGATCCCCGGCTCGGGCGCATGCTGGTCGAGGCGCACGCCAGTGGCTGTCTGCGTGAAGTGCTCACTGTAGTGGCAGGACTTTCGATTCAGGATGTGCGAGAACGCCCGAGTGAACAGCAACAGAAAGCTGATGAACTACATCGGCGGTTCGCTGAGTCAGGCTCCGACTTCCTTGCCTACCTCGACTTGTGGAATTACCTGCGTGAGACAAGGACCGAACTGTCGTCCAGCCAGTTCCGGAAACTTTGCCGAGGCGAGTTTCTGCACTGGCAGCGTATCCGCGAATGGCAGGACCTCCGCGGCCAGCTGAAACAGATCTGTTCCGGGCTCGGCTGGTTGCAGAATGAGAGCCCCGCGGCACCAGACACTGTCCATCAGGCCCTGCTTTCGGGGCTGCTGTCGCACATTGGTATGCGCGAAGCAGATACGCGTGAGTTCCTTGGCGCACGCGGGGCAAAGTTCATGGTGTTCCCGGGCTCCGCGCTCGCGAAGAAGCCACCCCAGTTCGTGATGGCCGCGGAACTTGTTGAAACATCCCGGCTCTGGGCGCGCACGGTGGCGAAAATCGAACCTGCCTGGGCCGAACGCCTCGCCGGGGACCTCGTCAAGCGCGTGTACTCCGAGCCGCACTGGTCCAGTAGACAAGGAGCGGTGCTCGCCTACGAGCGCGTCACCCTTTTTGGCGTCCCGCTCGCGGCAAAACGCCGCGTGAATTACGGATCAATCGATACGGAAACCTCTCGCGAACTGTTCATTCGTCACGCACTTGTCCAGGGCGAGTGGGACTTTCGGCACGAGTTTTTCACGCGGAATCGCGAACTGCTTGCCGACGTCGAGGATCTCGAAAATCGGGCAAGGCGTCGTGACATTCTCGTTGACGACGACACCCTGTTCGACTTTTACGATGCCCGACTCCCCGACACCGTTGTCTCAGCCCGGCATTTCGACAGCTGGTGGAAGAAGAAGAAACACTCGAACCCTGAACTATTGACCTTCACCACAGAAACGCTGGTGAACACAGATGCTGCAGCGGTGCATGCCCGAGACTTTCCCGATGCATGGAAGCAGGCCGACCTACTATTCCCGCTTTCGTACCACTTCGAGCCCGGCCACCCGCGCGACGGGGTAACAGTACAGATTCCCCTTTCACAGCTGGAACGTGTGCGACCGGTAGGGTTTGAATGGCTCGTACCCGGTCTGCGAAACGAACTTGCGGTCGCACTGATCAAAACACTCCCTAAGGCCGTGCGCCGTCAGGTCGTTCCCGCGCCAGACTTCGCTGCTGCAGCGTTGTCGGCCGTGAAGCCGCGCACGGAACCGATGCCCGTTGCTTTCGCGCGTGAATTGTCCCGACTCGGCGGGTTGCGTATTGAGCCGCATGATTTCACGCTTACTGAACTCCCTGATCACTTGCGGATGACTTTTGCCGTGATTGATGACAACGGCGACACCATACGTGCAGCGAAGGACCTCGATGAGCTGAAAGATGGTCTCGCCACAGCTGTCACGAAGGCGGTAGCGCGGGCCGGTTCTTCGGCAGAACGTCCGCCACGCTGGGCGTGGCCGGATTTTCCTGGCGGCCACATTCCCCGCGTGGTCGACCATCGCTCGCGCGGCAACATTGTCCGTGGCTACCCGGCGCTAGTTCTGGAGCCCCAGGGCATAGCCGTGCGCGTACTGAGCACCGCTGCCGCGCAGGACCATTCGATGGTGTCCGCAACACGTGCGCTCATCGCACATGAAGCCGGGCCCCTGCCAAAATCCGTGTTCAGCGGGTTTCCCGCGGCGCAGCGCCTCATACTGAACTACGCCCCAGCGGGGGGAATCGCACGCATCGCGGAGGACTGTCGTGACTGTGCGATTGATGTGCTTGTCACCCAATTCGGCGGTGTCGCCTGGGATGGCGCCACCTTCGCCTCGCTATCGGCGAAGGTGCGCTCAAATCTCACAGAACATACTCGCCACGTCCTCTTGCGTGTGGTACCGGTCCTGGAGGAGGCACACGCCCTGAGTGTGGTCCTCTCGGGGCGAACAGATGAAGCCGCACAGGACGTTTCCGATCAGCTGGCCGATCTTGTTTACCCTGGTTTCGTCACCGAGAGCGGCGCGGATCGGCTTCCCAGCCTCGTGCGGTACCTCACGGCGGCGCGGCGGCGGGTTGAGGCGCTGCCGGGCAGCGTGTCACGGGATTCTCGCGGGATGGCGGCGCTCGACCGGATCTACGCCCGACTGAGCGACACTCTGGAACGACTTCCACAAGCCGAGCGCACTAGCCCACGTGTGGACGAGGTTCACTGGATGATCGAAGAACTTCGGGTTAGCTTGTTCGCGCAAGCAGTCGGAACGGCGTACGCCATCTCTGAACAGCGGGTCGCAAACGCAATCGATGCTCTTACCGTCCGGTGACCCCGATCAATAGCCGAGGCTGTACCAGGTACGGGGCGGCAGCGGCTGCGGGTTCAAACTGACGGCGCTACCGAATGAGTTACTTGACTGCTGCGTGTAGATCGCCATGCCCGAAGGCGGCAGTGGTTGCGGATTGAGTGCGGCTGCCGCGCCGGCCGCTCCTAGCATTAAGGCTGCCCCTGCAACAAGTACGGTCAGGGCGGCTGGTATACGGGTCATGGCTGCTCCTTATAACGGAAGTGATGCACCCATAATCCGCAATCGACGTTCCCAGATGCAGCCACCCAAGGGGTGGACTCGTGCCACCCTTGCCACAGGGTCAAACCTGCGTCGTTTTATGTCTCTCACGGTGCTCTCGAAGGTCTTCGATCTCCTTCTCGAAGTCGTCAGCGGAGCTGAATGACCGGTAAACGGAGGCGAAGCGCAGATAGGCCACTTCGTCGAGGTCGCGCAGCGGCCCGAGGATTGCCAGCCCGATTTCATGACTGGGTACCTCGGCTGCTCCTGACGCACGGACGGTGTCTTCGACTTGCTGTGCGAGCTTGTTCAGAGCATCATCGTCCACCTGGCGGCCCTGGCAAGCGGAGCGCACCCCACGAACAACCTTTTCCCGACTGAATGGTTCGGTGACACCGCTGCGCTTCAGTACTGCGAGCACGGCCGTCTCGACCGTTGTGAACCGTCGGCCACATTCAGTGCAGGATCGCCGACGGCGAATTGCTTGTCCCTCGTCTGCTTCCCGCGAGTCGACTACGCGCGAACTCGCAGATTTGCAGAATGGACAACGCATATCTTCTCCTCGCTCACACCCAGCTTCGCGGTTTACGAACTGGGCACCGCTCGGGGTCGGTGGCCGAAACGCTTCCTCTATCCTCCCCGCCAGAGGGTCGAGCCGCCAACCACCCACTTCTTGGGCACTGTAGGACAGGTAGATGAATTCGGGCCGCGCTGCCCATTCCGAGTGCTTTCCTTTCCGAAAGTATGCGCTCGGGCGCGCCGCCGCAAGTGCGGTCAAATCGGGCAGGTACAGCAGCGCATCATCACCGTCGTGCTCGGGCAGTGCACTCATTGTGCGGGCTCCGCCGCACATTCCCCACTGCACGGGACGATGGGGGCAAGGAGAGATTGTCCAGGCGACACCATGGAGTTTCTCAGGCCGTTGAGATCGCGGATGCTCGCCACCGATACCTCCATCGGCATTGCGGGCGCTACGCGTCGAGCGACGTCACTTAGGGACTCACCTTGATTCACTGTCACGACGCCGACAGTCCCAGGTACGGAGTCTGGAACACCCCCGGTGGTAGGAGCGAAGACCAGGCCCCACAACGGTACCGCGCACATGGCGGCAACTACGGCCGCGAACATGAGCCTTAGCACGAGAGTGTCCTCGCGTGATTGCGGACGCGAACGCCCGCGTCGCGCTGGCGCACAACCAGGACGGCCGTGCACCTCGCGGTACCGCGGTCCGGGACGGCTCGGACGCCGCCACGTCTCCCGCTGCGTTCTGCGGCGGCGGGGCACAGCTCCCTCACGACGGCTGCCCCAGTCCACAGTCTGGTCGCGATCAAGGTGGAAGTGCGAAGCTCTCACCCCACTGCGCGCGCGGCTGACGCTGGACAAGCCCGACCGCATGCATGGGGCCGGAGAACTGTAGCGGGCGCTGAGGTTTCCCGTGTTGTCAGCGGGAGCAAACCGGACGCTCATAACAACCTCCACTCGATTCGGGCCCACCCACGCGGACCGCAGTTGCGCTCTCGACCATGCCCGGTTATTCGAACATGCGTTTGGCTCGATCGCACGTTCGATTGATATCACGCGACTCTGACAAGTTTTGCTCGAACTACCGAAACAGTCGAACAGGTGTTTGGAAAATCGTCGGGCGTTGACTATGGTCAACATCAGTCACACGTGGCACTGTCAGCCTTGGATTGACGGCCAGGAGGAGTCATCAACATGAGCGCTCGCCGGAGCACACGGACACCAGAGCCTGAGGCCGAGAACGCACTTCCGCCGTTGACTGCGCGGCAGCGCGAGGTGCTCAGCGTGATACGTGCATCCGTGATGGAGCGTGGTTATCCCCCTAGTGTGCGCGAGATTGGGGAAGCGGTCGGGCTGACTTCAACCTCGTCGGTGACGCATCAACTCCGGGCGCTCGAGCGCAAAGGCTACCTGCGGCGGGACCCGCATCGTCCTCGTGCCGTAGATGTGCGCGGCTCAGAGGACGACAGTTCCTCGAGCAACAGCACTAAGGCCTTCGGAAGTGGCGGCCGCGCCTCGCACGAAGTCGGCAGCTTTGGCGGCCACACGGTAACCCCGGTCTACGTACCTGTGGTGGGACGAATCGCTGCTGGCGGGCCGATTCTGGCAGAGCAGCAGATTGACGATGTGTTTCCCCTCCCCTCCGAACTGGTGGGCCAGGGTTCCCATTTTCTGCTGAAAGTTGTCGGGGAGTCCATGATCGAAGCGGCGATCTGCGATGGTGACTGGGTAGTTGTGCGTCAGCAGGAAGACGCGGTGAACGGCGATATTGTCGCGGCGATGATCGAGGGCGAAGCAACGGTCAAGACTTTCAAACGAACGAAAGATCACGTATGGCTGCTGCCGCAGAACCCAATCTTCGAGCCGATAGCAGGCGATGACGCCACGGTGCTCGGCAAGGTCGTGTCCGTGATCCGAAAGCTCTGAGCACGAGCTACTTTCGCCTCCACCAGAGAACTGTCGCACCAGCAATCAGCACGGAGATAAACAGCCCCACACCCACTGCCGCGACGCGCACACCGAAACTGTCCAGCGCGTCGTCGTCTGGCGGTGGCTCTGCAACGGTGCCTGCACCCGCTGGGTCTGATTGCGTCGGCACAGCCACGTCATCAGCGGGTTCCGGCGTAGCGGCGCGCTGAGCAACCTGAGACCACACATAGTCCTCGACGCCGCGAAGGATCTGGATCGGCGGAAGCGGTTCATTCGCATCCGGCGGACGTGCGGGATCGCCGGTGATGGGAAAGCCCAACTCCGATGCGGTGAGCAGATCACCGTCAGCAGTAAAGGCGATCGCTTCCCCCTGAGGCTCATTCGGGATCGGCAGGACGACAGGGTCCCGAGTGAGTGCATCGAGCAGGTCGCCGTCTTCGTCCGCGTAGAAGTAGACGTCGGTGTACGTTCGGACCGCTGCGATCGTTCCTTCGGCGTTCACCGCGCCGCCAGTGGCAAGGACTGAGCCGAATGGTCCAATGGGGCCGCCCGGGGTTTCTGTCATCGAAAATGTCAGTTCCCCCGCCTTCACGAGGTCCACGGGCCCAGGCGAGGGGAGGTCGTCAACAGATGTGCCGCCTTCTGGAACGTACACCTCTCCGACACCGACGCCTTTCGTCACGATGATCGGCATCCCAACACGGTCAAGCAGGATGGTCTCGGCGTCACGAGCGCCTTCCGGGTAACGCAGCCGATGGAGCACCGCGTTGGCACCATCGCGGTCCACGCTGAGCAGTGCAATTGTTTCGCGCGCCGCCCGGTTGTCCCCGACATCCGCTATCCACAGGCGGTCGCCTCGGGCGGTGAGGTCTTCCGGATCAAACGGATTGAGCTCGCTGCGCAACCATCTCGTCACCGTACAGTCGCCAGCGAGGACGTTCGCGAGCTCGGCCACGGCCACGCTGCTGCCGCCGTCCGGGATGGCGTACACAACCTCGTCAGCCACGATGAGTCCCGAGAGCTCCTCAAGTTCGCGATCAACGGGCACGCAGAGCGATTCCACGCTCGGCGGTCCGTCGGTTTCCTGCGCCCCCACCGGTGCAGCGAGCAACCCTGCCGCCAGCACAGCAGCAATACCGGCGCCCACAATGGATGAGCGCCGGTAGCTGGACCGAACGGGAATGTGGCGCATCCGCTAGAGTGCGAACTCCTGCAGGCTCGCCGCGAGTGAGTACGGTACGTGCGCCCGAATCCGGGTGCCTTCAGCCTCGTGCGTTTCGCCGGTGACCGTTCCCTCTGTGTGGATTCGTGCGACGAGCTCTCCACGTGCGTATGGCACTTCGACGAGCACCTCAACATCCTTGCGACCGAGTCTGTCAGCGAGTTGTTCCCGCAACGCGGTAAGCCCCGCACCAGAATGCGCCGAGACGAATACCGCGCCTGGCAGCGCCCGGCGGAGCTGCGCAAGCGCCATCGGGTCCGCGGCATCTGTCTTGTTAATCACGAGGAGCTCAGGAGGCGGCGTCGTGCCCTGCTCTTCAACAACCTCATTGATCACTTCGCGTACGGCCTTGATCTGTCCTAGCGGGAACTCGTCAGATCCGTCGACGACGTGCACCAGTACGTCAGCGTCCGTGACTTCCTCGAGTGTCGACCTGAACGCTTCGACGAGCTGGGTGGGCAGGTGCCGTACAAAACCTACGGTGTCAGTCAGCACGTACTCTCGACCGTCGTCCAGTGATGCCCGCCTGGTAGTCGGATCGAGTGTCGCGAACAGCGCGTTCTGAACGAGCACTCCCGCGCCGGTCAATGCGTTGAGCAGGCTCGATTTGCCGGCGTTCGTGTAGCCGACGATCGCTACCGACGGAACTTGGTTGCGCTGACGGCGCGCGCGCTTGGTGTCACGCGCACTTTTCATCGCCCTGATCTCCCGCTTGAGCTTCGCCATGCGTTCGCGGATCCGGCGACGGTCGGTTTCGATCTTCGTTTCACCAGGCCCGCGCAAACCTACGCCGCCATTACTGCCGGCGCGCCCGCCGGCCTGCCGCGAAAGGGCCTCGCCCCAGCCGCGCAGCCTCGGCAGCATGTATTCCATCTGCGCGAGCGTCACCTGAGCTTTGCCTTCACGCGAAGTCGCGTGCTGAGCGAAGATATCCAGAATCAAGGCCGTACGGTCGATCACCTTGACCTTGACGATCTTCTCCAGCGCGGTGAGCTGCGCAGGGGTGAGCTCGCCATCGCAGATCACGGTATCGGCGCCGGTCGAGAGCACGATCTCCCTAAGTTCAGCGGCTTTACCCGAGCCCAGGTAGGTCGCGGCGTCCGGCTTGTCACGTCGCTGGATGACGCCGTCGAGAACGGCGGAACCCGCAGTTTCCGCGAGTGCTGCCAGTTCCCGAAGACTTGCCTCAGCTTGGGCCGATGTGCCTTGCGTCCATACCCCAGCGAGCACGACTTTTTCGAGCCGTAGTTGCCGATATTCGACTTCTGTGATGTCGGTGAGCTCGGTCGATAGACCCGCAACGCGCCGCAGCGACGTGCGGTCTTCAAGTTGGAGTTCACCAACGGAGACGTCGGTGCGGGCGTCGCTCGCTTGTCCCCCAGGTTCCGCGAGCGGATCACCGTTGAGTTCGATCGCGCCGTCGTCCGGCGTGAAATCGTTATGTCCTAATGAATTCGTTGATTGCCGCAAACGCGCGGTCACCTTCCCCAGGTTCTGATGCGACTTTGTCAGTCCTTGTCACCGATGATACGGCGGTTCGTGACAATGGGCGATCGAGTTTCGTTCTAGGTAGCCTGCGCAGGGACGGCACCGACTTCTTTCTTATCGCCTGTCCCCACTACATCCCACCACTGACCTGCGATTTCTCCAGATGCGACGAGAACCGAAGGCCCCCGCAGAAATGAGGACTCGGCAGTGATAGTGACTGTTACTTCGCCGCCGGGGATCCGTACCACGACGCTGCCGGTGGATTCTCCGGTGGCAGCGAGCGCAGCAGCCGCAGCAGCCACGGTGCCGGTTCCGCATGAGCGTGTTTCACCAACGCCACGCTCATTCACCCGCATTTCGACTACCCCGTGCCGCAACGCGGTCAGAATTTCAATATTGACGCCGCGTGGAAAGAAGGACTTGTCGAACACCGGTTCCGAGACATCCAACTGCTTGAGTGATTCTGCTGTCAATGTGTCGTCGACACAGGCGAGATGTGGATTTCCCACGTCGATTCCCAGTCCCGTGAAGGTGCGTCCGCCAAGGGTCGCTTCGCTCTGCCCGAGCGACGTAACAGGACCCATCTCGACTGTCACTTCACCCAGGTAGGGACCTGCTTGATGCACAGTGACAGGGCGCGCGCCCGCGCGGCTGCCAACCGTGAATTCCGCCCTCGTTTCGAGGCCTGAAGTGCGGAGATAGTGCGCAAAGACGCGGACACCGTTCCCGCACATTTCAGCGATCGACCCGTCAGCGTTTCGGTAGTCCATGAACCAGTCGTCCGGCGCCACCCCAGCGGGAAGGTGACTCAGCACGCGCTTCTCGGCAAGGTCACCCGCACGGGCCACCCTGAGGACGCCGTCCGCTCCCAGACCCCGCTGACGGTCGCACAGCGCAGCTGTACGACTGACTGTCAGGTCAAGACGAACATCAGTGTCGCGCAAGATGATGAAATCGTTCTCGGTTCCGTGTCCCTTGGTGAAGGGGACTGCGTCCGCGAAATCACGCATCGTCATACCGCATAGGGTACTGACTTGCTTCTCGCCGGCCTAGGACGAGGTTCACGCCCGCTAGTCCTTGGGGCCACCGGCGACGTAGATGACCTGTCCGGACACGAAGCCTGCACCTTCACTCACAAGGAACGAAGCGGTGTGCGCGATGTCATCGGGCACGCCAACGCGGCCGACGGGGATTTCCTTCGCGGCGAGTTTCTTGAACTCGTCGAAGTCCATTCCCACCCGCGCGGCGGTCGCGGCTGTCATTTCTGTCGCGATGAAACCTGGGGCAATGGCGTTGGCGGTCACACCGAACTTGCCGAGCTCAATCGCGAGGGTTTTCGTGAATCCCTGCATTCCTGCTTTCGCTGCGGAATAGTTCGCCTGGCCACGGTTACCGAGCGCCGACGTGCTCGACAGGTTGACCACCCGGCCGAAACCCGCATCGACCATGTGTTTCTGCACGGCCTTGGTCATGAGGAACGCGCCACGCAGGTGGACACTCATCACAGCGTCCCAGTCGCTCACGGTCATTTTGAAAAGGAGATTGTCGCGAAGGATCCCCGCGTTGTTGACGAGGACTGTCGGCGAACCCAGTTCGGCGACGATCCGCTCCACGGCCTGTTGCACCGCTACTTCGTCGGATACGTCAGCTCCGACGGCGATCGCGCGGCCGCCACCGCTCGTGATCGCTGTGACCGTCGATTCACATGATTTTTCATCCAGGTCAACCACCGCCACTGCGAGTCCATCTTTCGCCAGTCGCTGAGCGACGGCAGAACCGATGCCGCGCGCCGCGCCTGTGACAATTGCTACCCGTGCTTCCGCAGCGGCCATGTATCACTCCTCCTCGTTGAAACGATCCGGTTAGAAACGTAGCGCAATCGCCGAATACCTCGAGCGCTAGCTAACTTGGGCGGCAGCGTCTGCGATCTCTCCCACGACCTTTTCGATCACGTCTTCCAGCATTGCAGCTCCAATAACTTGACCAGATTCGCCAGTGACGAGCGCGACGTGCGTGCCCAGTGATTGCATGTCGGCGAGCACATCGTCAAGACTCGTGGATGCGGCCACGCTGGTGATCCGCCGGATGCGGTCTGCGGGCAGTCCGGCTTCGGGCCCGAGGTCCAGTATGTCTTTGATATGCACGTAACCCTCAACAGTCTCCGACTTACTTACTGGGATCCGGGAGAATCCTGTATCGAGACATAGCTGCTGCAGCTCCCCGACGCTGGTGTCGTCCGCGGCGGTGACGAGGTCCGATATCGGCACCATAATCGAGGCGACGGTGTCCCCCGCGATCGCAACCGCACCTGACAGCAGCTTGTGCGTGTTCTCATCGAGCAGACCTTCGCGTTTCGCCTCATTGATGAAGCCTGCGACTTCGTCAGCTGTGAATGCAGAAGCGACCTCTTCGCGGGGCGTGACCCGGATCAGGCGCAAAACGTTGTTTGCGATCCAGTTGATGATCACGAGCAGCGGTTTGAACACGAACACGATGGCATACAACGGCGGGCCAAGCAGCAGCGCTGAGCGTTCGGGGCCGGCAATGGCAATGTTCTTAGGAACCATTTCGCCGATGGTCATATGCAAGGCGAGCACGATCGTTAGCGCGATAACGAGCGCGATAGGGTGCAGCATCCCGGAAGGCACGCCGAGAGCCTCAAGGGGTATTTCGAGAGCGTAGGCGACGGCAGGCTCGGCCACAGCGCCCAGGCCGAGTGAACACATCGTGATGCCCAACTGGGCGCCAGCCATCATCAGGGAGACCCTTTCGAGTGCACGCAGGGTGATACGCGCACTCCAACTACCGGCGGCCGCCCGTGGTTCAATTTGTGTTCGCCTCGCTGCGATGAGCGCAAATTCTGCGCCGACAAAGAAAGCGTTTCCAACCAGCAATATGATGCCGATCAGCATTCCGGTGAGGTCAACCATTCTGGTTCTCCGTCCCCGTGCCACTCGTGCGTGCAGGTTCGGAAACACCGCTCAGGCGCGTAAGGCGCACCCTTGCGATGCGGCGCCCGTCCACTTGGGTCACGCGCAGTCGTGCGGTAACGGGGGTTGCCATGCCGTCGCCGTCGCGCTGGGTGAGATCCAAGGCGCTGATATCTATCGTGTCGCCAGGCTGAGCGAATCGGCCAAGTTGCTCCGTGGCAAGCCCGCCGAGCGTGTCACTGTGCTCCGCCTCGGGGAGCCCGATACCTGTGATGTCTGCAGCCTCATCGGGACGTAGCAAGCCAGGCAGCGACCACGAACCGTCTGAAAGGCGCCGCGGGCGGCCACCAGGGCGGTCATGCTCATCATCGATCTCGCCGAGAACCTCCTCTACCAAGTCCTCCAACGTGACAATTCCCGCGGTACCCCCGTATTCATCGATGACCATCGCGAGCTGCAGTCCACTGCGCAGTTCTTCCAGCACGCCCCCCAGGCCCATCGACGCCGGTACAGCGCGTACTCCCGTCATGATGTCGGCAGCTGTGACCTGTGAACGATCCTTAGCGCTCACAGCGAGCGCGGATTTGAAATGGACGATACCCACAACGTCATCGACAGAGTGCCGCAGAACGGGGAACCGGGCATGACCCGTTTCCGTCACCATTGCCAGGAGTTCCTCAACGGAAGTGGTTCTGTCCACGAAGGTCACACGCGGACGCGGGGTCATCACGTCAGCGGCTGTACGCCGTGCAAACTCCGCGCCCTCTTCGACACGCCGTGCGACTGACTGGTCAAGTAGCCCTTGTTGTGCCGAACGTGCAGCGAGCGCCCCTAATTCTTGCGCTGACCTCGCGGATGCCAATTCCTCGCGTGGTTCGATGCCGAAGGCCCGCACAATCCGGTTAGAGATGCCGTTGAGGACGGAGATAAGGGGTTTAGCGGCAGCGGTGAAACCCCGCTGAGCGCCAGCAACGGCGCGTGAAACCCGAAGCGGTTGCGAAATCGCCCAGTTCTTCGGGACAAGTTCACCGAAGACCATCTGGGTCACCGTTGCGATCACGAACGCTGCACCGAGGGCAACCCCGAGGCTGGCTTCCTCAGGTACACCGACAGATGCGATGGGGCCCCGCAAAAGCGCCGCGATCGACGGCTCAGCGATGAAGCCCACGAGCAGACTGGTGGCCGTAATTCCGAGTTGGGCCCCGGAAAGCTGAGTCGATAGGCTGCGCAAAGCTTTTTGGACCGAGCTCGCACGTTTGTCTCCGAGTGACGCGGCCTCCGCGACTGTCGGCCGATCAACAGTGACGAGTGCGAACTCAGCCGCTACAAAGAGTGCGTTTGCAGAAATCAGCAGAAGAACAAGCAGAACAAGAAGCCATTCCGTTACCACCGAGGCGCCTCCGCGCGAAGCAGCAACGGCCAGGGTCTGTCACTGGGGTCATCCACGCACACGACTCTACCGAAAAAGCAACCTGCCGGTACAGCACCTGGTCCGGCCATCTCTCTCGGGTCCACCCTGGGCAGGTGAGGGCACAATGGCCCGATGACGGATCACGGCGACTCCGGCTCCACCCTGGGTGACCCGTGACCGGCTATCGTCAGACCAGTCGCTCCCCCGTCTTCGCGGAGAACGTATGGACCTCGTCCGGACGGATCCGTAGCCGGATCCGGTCTCCCTTCGCGGGGGGCATCCGGGGATCTACCCGGGCGATCACTTCGCCATCTTCAGGCTGGTTTCCGTCCGTCTCGACGAGCGTGCCGTAACAAAAGGCTTCAGAACCTAGCTCTTCCACGAGGGTCACCGACACTTCAAACGCACCGGTTCCCGCGTCAGCGGGTTCGAACGATTCGGGCCGGAACCCGACGGTCACTGAATCGCTTCCTTCGGCGGTGACCGCCGCACGCACCTGCGGTGTCAGAGGGAGCAGTTCTGAACCAAGGCGGACGCCCTCGCTCGTCAGCGGGAGCGTTTTCAGGTTCATCGCCGGTGAACCGATGAACCCCGCGACGAAAGCGTTTCGCGGTGTCTCGTACAGCGCTCGCGGGGTGTCACATTGCTGCAGTACACCATCCTTCAAGACGGCAACCCGGTCCCCCATCGTCATCGCTTCCACTTGATCATGGGTGACGTAAACGGTGGTGACACCGAGCCTGCGCTGCAAGGCGGCGATTTGGGTTCGCGTCGAAACGCGAAGCTTCGCATCCAGATTCGACAGCGGCTCGTCCATCAGGAATACCTTGGGTTCCCGGACGATTGCGCGCCCCATGGCGACCCGCTGCCGCTGCCCGCCTGACAGTGCCTTTGGCTTTCGCTCCAGGAACTGTTCCAGGTCCAGGAGCTTTGCGGCCTCAGCTACCCGGCGGCGAATTTCTGCCTTCGGCGCCTTCGCGATCTTCAAGGCAAATCCCATATTGTCGGCGACCGACATGTGCGGGTACAGCGCATAATTCTGGAACACCATCGCAATGTCCCGTTCCTTCGGAGCGAGATGCGTGACGTCCCGGTCTCCGATGCGGATTGAGCCTGACGTCGCTTCCTCGAGACCCGCAAGCATCCGCAGCGTGGTCGATTTGCCGCAGCCAGATGGGCCGACGAGAACAAGGAACTCGCCGTCTGCGATGTCGAGATTGAGCTCATTGACCGACGGTGTCTCCGCGCCGGGGTAAAAACAGGTTGTCTGGTGGTAGGTAACTGCGGCCATGGCTGGGTCCTTAGTCGAATCAGAGGGTGTCACTCGCGGCGGTGAGCCCGCCGTCAAGGTACTGAACAGGGATGGGGTCAGTGAGTTCCCCGATGAAGGCGCCGTTCTCGGTGTCGCGGAATCCGATGAGCGACCATTGATCGTCATTCTGGACAAGCCGCGCCGCATACAGACTCGGGTGGGGGAACGGTTGTGCGCGTCCGATATCGAAGGGGCCTGTGATGCTGTCGGCGGCAACGGCCCAGACCGAGCCGCTTGGCCGGGGTTCCCGCAGACGCGGCGAAAGTTCTGGCGGGTTGCAGCAAAAGATCAGCAAGGGCTGTCCGTCGACGACGGCGACCTGCGGCACCTCGAGCTGGCCAAACCCATCGGGTTTGCTGAGCGGCGGCTGCGACTCCCAGTTCAGCAGATCCGCGCTTCGTGCGTGCCCAATCACGCCACGTTCCTCGGGCACGCCCTCGTTCGATCGAGCGGTGATGAGCATGTGCCATCCGTCGCCGCGTGGATCGGCGAACACCCACGGGTCACGCCAGGCCTCATCAAACCACGCTGTCCCGTCGTACTTTTCGTACCACCGCGGATCTGCCTCGAGTAGCGGAACGTCACCGTAGCGTGTCCACGTGATCAGGTCTTCCGACGTCGCAAGACCTATCCGCTGCACGACACCACGCTCCGCGCGGCTGACGCCCGTGTAATACATGTGCCAGGTTCCGCCTGGGCCCCGAATGACCGAGCCCGTCCACGTCGCCATATCGTCCCAGGCAGGAGAGTCCGCGGCGACCAGCGCATCTGGCTGTAGGGTCCATTGTCGAAGATCAGGCGACACAGCGTGACCAACGCTCGCACGCAGATGCCGGCGATCCGGGTCGATGAGTGCGCGCGAAGCGCGGAGGAAGAATGCGTGGTGCTGGGCACCGTCGTGGGCATACCAGCTGTCCCACACCCAATGGTCAGGAAGGCGGAGCATAATTAGCCTTTCATTCCGGTCGAGGCAATCGAGTTGACGAATGCGCGCTGGAAGCAGAGGAACAGCAGCAGAACTGGCAGGGTGATGATCGAGGTGTATGCCATGATCTCGCCCCACGCGGTGTCGAGCTGGAAGAAGTACTGCATACCGACCATGACGGGTCGAAGTTCCTCCTGCTGCGCGACCATCAGTGGCCACAGGTACGCGTTCCAGGCGCCTGGGGAACTGACGAAGGTCAAGATTGCCGCGGTCGCGAAGACCGGGCCAGACAGCGGCACAATGAGCTTCCAGTAAATCTGGAACCAGCTGGCGCCGTCTACACGCGCGGCTTCATCGAGTTCCCGTGGGATTGATTTGAAGTATTGCGCGAACAGGAAGATGAAGAACGCGTTCGCGACGAACGGAAGAATCTGCACATGGTAGGTATTCAGCCATCCTTGACTGTAGGTCGGCATCAGCCCGTTGAACTCCACCGAAGGCAGCTGCGCAACCCAGTAGACGAGCGGAATCGCGACAGTCTCGAACGGGACGATCAGGGTTGCGATAATGATCGCGAAGATGATTTTCTGACCGCGCCATTTCATCCGTGAGAGCGCAAACCCGCACATGCTGTTCACGATCAGTCCCAGCCCGACAATCGCGGTCGTGATGAAGACAGAGTTGAACAGGAATCGCAGCACGGGCACTCGGTCGAAGACACCGACGAAGTTGGCGAACGACAACTCCCCTATGGGCAGGAATGCGCGTGGCGAACGCAGGTCGGCGAATATCGCGGAGTCGGTCTTGAATGCGGAGACAAACATGAACACGATCGGGAACAAGAAGAACAGCGCAAGGACAACCATGGGTATGTAGCGCGGCCAGGTTCTGCGGATCGGACGTTTGTCGTCGGTGTCAGGCGTGATTGCGGTAGCCATGATCAGTCCTCATCTCGGGTCATGTAACGCTGGATCAGCGAAACCGCGAGAACCAGCAAGAAGAAGATCAGTGAAATCGCAGCGCCGTAGCCCATCTCCTGTTCGCGGTAGCCTTTGCGCACCGCATAAAAAACGAGGGTGCTCGTGGAGTCGAGCGGACCGCCTTGCGTCATCACATCGATCTGAACGAATAGAGCGAACGCTGCGATTGTGATCGTCACGAGGACGAACACCATTGTGGGCTTCAGTCCGGGCATGGTCACGTAGCGAAAACGCTGCCACCTGTTTGTGCCATCAAGCTCAGCTGCCTCATAGAGGTACTGAGGAATTGTCTGAAGCCCCGCGAGCCAGATGACCATGTGAAAACCGACACCCTGCCAGATGGAGAGGACCATGATCGCCGGCATCGCGGTCGCGGGGTTGCTGAGCCACGCGGTCCCCTCAACTGCTCCCGCGGTGATAGTGCTGATCATCGAGTTGATCAGCCCATCCTCCTGGTACATGAAGCGCCACAGGATCGACACCACAACCATGGACGTCACGACTGGGATGAAGTAGATCGTCCGGAAGATGTTGCGGCCCTTGATCTTCTGATTTACCAGAAGGGCAAGAATCAGTCCGAGCCCCGCCTGCACGGGCACAACTACCGCCGCGAAATAGAACGTGTTGAACAAGGATGCGCGGAAGACGTCATCCTCGAACAGAGCTCGAACGAAGTTGTCCAGTCCGAGAAACCGAGGCGGATTCGGCGAGATCAGCCGCATGTTCGTGAACGCCATCGCGAAAGCGAGAATGACCGGGATGATCAGGAACAGCGACAGCAAAAACATCGCCGGGGCGGCGAGCCCCATCGCTGAACGCTGGTCCTCACCCCGGACTCGCCACGGGCGTCGCGGCGCTGGACTGCCCTTGGCAGTAGTCGCAGGAGTGCCTGAAGCAGGCGGAATGTGTGTAGTAGCCATGTCAGAATCCGTAACCGTCGTTGGACCTGATGTTGGTGTCGATGTCGCGGACAGCCCGATTTAAGACGGCTTCCACATCGGCGCCATGCATGATGTCCTTCAGAGTCTTCTCAAAAACGCTCGAAATCACCTGGTACGCAGGTGTTTGTGGCCGAACCATCGCGAACTCACGCGAGAGATCCACGGCCGGCCTCAGCTGTCCGTCCTCACTGAACTGAGGTGTCAGCTCCGTCGCTGCCTGCGTCGCGGGGATCACGCCCAACTCTTCGCTGAACCGCGCTAGGTATTGCGGCTGGAGGGTGAACTCGAGATACTCGAACGCGCCCTCAGGGTTTTCGCATGAGGTTGACACGCCCCACTGCCAGCTCGCACCACCGATCACCGGCCCAGCGCCGAAGTCCGGCGGCGGAAGCTGGAGCATGTCGTCGCCCCATTCTTCGTACGCCTTCAGCGCTTCCCAGCTTCCTTGCCAGCTCAGAGCAACCGAACCGTCGAAAAACTCAGGCCGCGCTGGGTTTCCCTCCCGACTGACGAGTCCACGCGCGAACAGGCTCTGAAACCACTCACCGAAAGCAACTGCCTCCGGACCGTTCAGTGCACCTTCAGCGGTGAGGTAGGTGTCGCGATCAATCTGATCCCCACCGAAGCTCTGCAGAAACGGAGAGTACGCGTAGGACCACCATTCGCCATCAGCGATACCAGTTCCCAGATCGAGCGGATACCGGAACTCGCCACCTTCCGCGATAGTTTCGAGGGCCGCGTCGAACTCTTCTCCGGACCAGGGCTCCTCGATGCTGGGAATGCGGATTTCGTACCGTTCAAGGACAGACTGCCGCGCATGGATTCCGAGGGCGACATCGTAATAGCCGACCGAATATGTCTCGTCCTGGTATTCACCGAGCGTGGACGGGAGCATCTGATCCAGTGTCTCCTGGCTTATTTCAAGCGGGCGCAACAATTCGGCCCATGCCCAGTTCGGCACGATCGGCCCGTCGATGTCGACGATGCACGGAAGATCTCCGGTCAGCGCTGCTGCGGTGATTGCGTCGCCGTACACCAGCTGCGGGAACGCTTCCTGCCGGACAAAATACTGATCCTGAGACGCGTTATAGGCATCGATCACCTCGCTGATTGTCGCGAGTTCCTCAGGATTTCCGGCAGCGTGATTCCACATCACAATTTCTGTCCGGCTGTCGGGGATATTCGCTGACGAACAACCTGCGAGCAGCAGAGCGGACGTCGTGAGCGCGGCTGTGAAGGCTTGTCGTGGTCCTGATCTGACCGTCGAGTGGCGTCGCCGGTAACGCTGACGCATCGCGGTTCCTTCCCCACCCTGAGGTCCCCAGGGTGATGTGTCGTCGTGTTGTGTCCGCGAAGCGCTAGCGGCGCGGCGGAGCGATGGAGTGGCGCCGGACCAGTGGGCACGGCATCAAATGAGCTTGTGGCTCAATCGGTTTCGTAGATGAGAGAGTCGCGAGCAGCGTCTCTACGGCCCACACTCCCATGTGGTAGTGCGGAAGCGCAGCGGTGGTGAGACCGGGTGAAAGCGCATCAGATATCAACTGTTGATTGTCGTAGCCGGCGACGGAGAGATCTTCGGGGATCTTCAGGCCCCGTTCGGCTGCCGCGCGGTACGCGCCCATCGCCATCCGGTCGTTGTAGCAGAAGACGGCGGTGGGCGGGTCTGCTGAGTCGAGTAGCCGAAGTACAGCTCGGTAGCCACCGTGGGCGTTTGCCTCATCCTCTTCGATGAGCGCCGGATCCTCAGGAAGTGCGTTCTTGCGGAGGGACTCTCGATAGGCCTGTAAACGCAGGCCTTTAGCAATTGGTTCGTTCCGCTCGGTTACGTGCCCAATACGGTGATGACCAGCGGCGATCAGCTCCCCCATGACTGCGGTTGCCCCACCCGCCTCGTCGGGAACCACATAGGACACCGCATCGTTCTGCGGCTTCGCGTCGAGGACGACGCGAGGGGTGCTGGCGAGCTCGGTCGGCACCTCCACCATCTGGTGGTACATGGTGGCGACTATCGCTCCGTCGATCTGACGCTGGACGAGCGCTTGCGCAGCCAGGTGCTGCTCGTCCGCACTCTGCCCAGTGTTGATCATCAGGAGCAGGTAGCCCGCTTTATGCGCCGCATCGTGCGCACCCTGGATCATCTGTCCCGCGAAAGGCGTGGTCGCGATCTCGTCACTGATGAAACCGATCATCTGGGTGCGCTGGGTGCGAAGGCCCCGGGCCACCGTATTGGGCCGGTAGCCCAGTTCCTTCGCAGCAGCTCGGATCCGGTCTCGGGTTTCCGGCGCTACACGTGCCCCCTCAACGTCATTGAGCACAAAAGAGACAGTGGCCGCCGAGACACCAGCGCGTTCTGCAACGTCTTTGATCCGGGGCTTCGCGGCCATCCGAGCTCCTTGGTTAATCGTTTTGCCAAACCGATTAACCAAGTATGTGATGGCGCTCACGCAAAGTCAATAGGGTGTGAGACGCCAGTTGTGATTCGCCCGCCTAGCAGCGACAAGCACGTGCCCCAGGTCGTCGCTGTCGCTTGGAGGTGGGCAAACGGCATACGACCTTGACTACTTAGCCGCGAATTGCTTGCAAGGCCGTTCCAAGCATGTCTGCATCGGCACCATCGATCCACTGGATGCGATGATCGCGCTTGAACCAGGATCGTTGCCGCCGCACATATCGTCTGGTGCCCTGCAGGGTGAGATCTTGGGCCTGCTGGAGGCTGTATTCGCCATCGAGTGCCGCAAGCGTCTGGGCGTAGCCGATCGCCCGGGAGGCGGTGACGCCCTCTCTCAGGCCCACACTGATGAGATCTTTCACTTCCTCTACCAGCCCGCCGCGGAACATTGCCTCCGTCCGCTGGGCGATGCGCTCGTCGAGTTCTTCAGTATCGCGATCCACCCCGAGAATGATTGTTCCCCATTGTGGTTCACCAATTTGAGGGGCCGACGCCGCGAAAGGCCGACCGGTGAGTTCAATGACCTCAAGCGCCCGCACAGTGCGCCGGGGATCTGTGGGAAGAATCGTTGTCGCCGCCGCCGGATCGATCCGCGCTAGCTCGGCGTGCAGCGTGCGTACACCTACTTCATCCAGGCGTGCTTCCCATTTCGCGCGCACAGCTGGATCCGTCGCGGGAAACTGCCAATCATCGATGAGCGCCTGGATGTACATCATCGAGCCACCCACGATAATCGGCGTGATGTCGCGGCTGACCAAGAGCTCGACGTCTCTCGCGGCAGCAGTTTTGTAGTTCGCGACCGTCGCGATCTCCGTGACGTGGAGCGTATCGATCTGATGGTGCGGGATACCTCTGCGCTCTGCCAGTGTCAGCTTTGCGGTGCCGATATCCATACCGCGGTACTGCTGCATTGCGTCGATGTTCACGATCTCGCCGCCAATGCGCTCGGCAAGATCAAGTCCCAGTGCTGACTTTCCCGAAGCGGTGGGGCCGATGATCGCGACAGGCCGGATCATGGCAGCCACATCCCAACGTGGTAGCCAACACCGTAGGGCGCCGAGTCGAAACGGTGCGTCACCCTTCCTGGCTTCGTCCCGGTGAACAACGACGCCAGAACCTGCCATGCCGCTCGGGCTGTAACTCCAAGCTCACAGCAGAGTTGCACGTCAAGAGTCGCGAGTATGCCGGTCTCCCCAGAGTCCAGCGCCTCCGAGAGGGTGCGTTCAAATTCTTCCGCCCTGGGATCAAAGGCTCCCGGGGCGCGATCAGTGAGCGTTGTTGCGCCATCAGCGACGATCAGTGCGCCGACCCGCTCGGGTACAGCGTCGAGTTGCCGGCGGAGTTGCTCACCCCGGGAGAGCGCGGATGCGGCGGGGGTGTCTGGCTGGAGGTACTCCAACTCGCACCGCTGCGCGGGAGCGCTCTGCCCTCTCACCCAGGCGGCAATCAGCGCAGGCAACGGCATGTCAGCGTCGATGGACCCATCGGGTTCAGGTCCGAGTGACACCATCACGTCGACACCGAACCCGCGAAACGTTCCCGACTCGTTCGACGCGTTCCTCAACGCCGAAGTGTCAGTGCCCACTGCGATCCATTGGTCACAAGTTTCCGCAAGCGCAGAAGCGGCATCAAGCACTGCACGCCGTAGATCTGCCGTTTCTGACGCGGCCTCGTTCGCCAGTTCGGGGACCAGCAGCGGCGGGCCTGGGATGAATGCGGCAGCGGTGAACACAACTGCAAACGGTACCCGCGACGATCACGTCCCTGCCGGTCGCATAGGTGTCTGAACGGCCACAATGCCGCCGCATTCGAACACTCCCGCAGGTTTTCATAGCTATATCGGCTTTCTCGCGGTTGAATGGAGCGTGTGCCGAGTTCAGGTGCGGCACCCGCACGCAGCTTGGGCAGGTTCGCCTGTGCGAGCACGGCAGCCGTGACGCGCGGCAGAGATGAGGAACGATGACCGACAGCACACCACCACAGCCCGCCAGCCCGGCTTCCGCCCCGAAGTCCGTAAGCCCCCCTCACCCCGGGACCGCAGCGGCCGCCCATCATGTGCCGCCCGTCCACCCCGTCGCCCATCCCTCCAGCGATCCGCATAAGTTCGGACGTATTGACGACGACGGCACCGTCTGGCTGATCACGGCTGACGGCGACCGCGAGATCGGCTCATGGCATGCCGGTGACCGCGAGGAAGGGCTCGCGCACTTTTCGCGGAGATTCGACGACCTCGTCACCGAGGTTGAACTCCTCGAGGCGCGCCTGCACACCGGCGCTGGAGATCCCCGGAAGACCCGCGAAGCGGCTCAGCATCTGGCGGAGGCACTTACAACAGCAGCCGTGATCGGGGATGTCGCTGCACTGTCCGACCGGATCCAGGCTGTTATCAGCGGAGCGGACGATGTCGCGGCGCAGGCTCGCCAAGCGAAAGAAGCCGAACGCGCGAGGCAGATTGAACGCAAGGAAGCTTTGTGTGCGGAAGCCGAGGAGATTGCCGCCAACTCCACACAATGGAAGGCCGCGGGTGACCGGCTCCGGCACATCTTCGACGAGTGGAAGACCATTCGCGGGGTGGACCGGAAGACGGACGACGGCCTTTGGAAACGCTTCTCCAAGGCCCGTGACGCCTTCAATCGCCGCAGGGGTTCGCATTTCGCGGAACTCGATCGGGAACGTGCCGCGGCAAAGTCACGCAAAGAGGCGCTCGTCGCGCGGGCCGAGGAACTCGCCAGTTCGACGGATTGGGGCCCCACAGCTGGAGCCTTCCGTGACTTGATGGCGGAATGGAAAGCGAGCGGACGGGCGCCGAAGGACGCCGACGACGTGCTCTGGAAGCGCTTCAAGGGCGCACAGGACACGTTCTTCGCTGCGCGAAACGCCGCCGCGTCGGAGCGCGATGCAGAATATGTCGAAAATGCCGCGGCGAAGGAGAAACTGCTCAACGAAGCTGAGAGCCTCGACCCGTCTAAGGATCTTGAAGCTGCACGCGCTGAGCTTCGGGGCTTTCAGGAGCGGTGGGAAGCGATCGGGCGGGTGCCGCGCGAACGCGTTCAGGAACTCGAGGGACGATTCCGGGCCGTGGAGAACCGCATTCGTGATGCAGTCGACTCGCAGTGGCGGCGCAGTGATCCAGAAGCCGAAGCGCGGGCCGCCCAGTTCCGTGAACGCGTCCATCAGTTCGAGGAGCAAGCCGCCAAGGCAGACGCCGCGGGCCGCCCTAAAGATGCGGAGAAGGCACGAGCACAAGCACGGCAGTGGGCTGAGTGGGCAGCAGCCGCCGAGGGTGCGCTGTCCTCACGGTGAAAGCGGAAGCCGGTTAACGCAACCGGTTATCCGGAATCGGGCTGTGGCTGAGAGCGATCGTTAGCCACGTGAGGAACAGCAGGATCATCGCGATCAGCCCGACCACGAGCCCGGCTCCTGGGCCTCCGCCCGCTTCGAGCGGAGCCAGCGTCTGGCGTGACCAGATCGCCAGCACGCCGAGGAATGAACCAACGAAGCATCCGCCCGCCGCGATGAGGGAGAAAACCCACCGCCGCGTCACTAGTGCCAGGACCGCGAACCCCACTCCGAACACGGCTGCGAACCACCCAAACAGCTGCGACGTGATCTTGATTGATTCATCGTTGGCTGCTTCGGAGCTGACGAGGACGTCCCATCCATTCGCCGTTCCGGCATGCGGGAGGGTGAAGGACAGCAAAAGCGCCAGGACCAGTACTGCAGCGAAAACCGCACCCTTGCCAGGGTCGATCTCACCTGCAACGCGACGTTCCGCGGCCGCAAAGTCACGACGGAACGCGTCTGTCGGATCCGGGATACGGGGTTCGTTCGACGACATATTTCAGCAGCATCCTGACGTGTGAGGTATGGGGGCGGGCGCACCGAGCCGGGGCATTCCCAGTCCGACACCGGAAGAGACAGTACCCAGGTCGCCCGAGTCAACTGGCGCGGTTTTCGGCGTGAGGCCCTTCTCTACCGCGTCGCCTGCACGCGTGCGGCGGTGGGTGAGCACCTGACCATCTGCGATGAGGTGGTGCGGCGCCGCCGACGTTATCACCGTGGTCACGACATCACCCGGGCGGATGTTTCCATCCAGTTCACCCTCCGGCTGAAAGTGGACGAGTCTGCCGTCGCGTGCACGGCCGCTCATTCGGTGGGTGGCGGAATCCTTACGGCCCTCGCCGACCGCCACGAGCAGTTCAGCTTTCGTGCCAACGAGGCTTTCGTTTTCCTGCAGGCTGATCTTTTCCTGCAGTGCGATCAGGCGCTCATACCGCTCCTGCACGACCTTTTTGGGAATCTGATCTTCCATGTCGGCCGCAGGAGTCCCTGGGCGCTTCGAGTACTGGAACGTGAACGCGCTAGAGAAACGTGCTTTACGCACAACATCCAGAGTGTGCTCGAAATCTTCTTCTGTCTCACCGGGAAAACCGACGATGATGTCGGTTGTGATAGCCGCGTGCGGCATAGCCGCGCGTACCCGGTCAATGATGCCGAGGAACCGCTCCTTGCGGTACGAGCGGCGCATCGAACGCAGAATCCGATCGGATCCTGACTGCAGCGGCATGTGGAGCTGGGGACACACGTTCGGCGTCTCGGCCATCGCGGCAATCACGTCATCGGTGAATTCCGCTGGATGCGGTGACGTGAACCGGACCCGTTCAAGACCTTCGATGCCCCCGCATGCGCGCAATAGCTGAGCGAACGCCCCGCGATCGCGCGGGATCGAAGGGTCAGCGAACGACCTTCCGTAGGAGTTGACGTTCTGGCCAAGCAGCGTCACTTCCAGGACGCCCTCTGATACGAGAGCCTGAACCTCAGCAAGAACATCGCCGGGCCGCCGGTCTACTTCCTTGCCGCGCAGCGCGGGGACGATGCAGAACGTGCACGTGTTGTTGCAGCCCACCGAGATCGAAACCCAGCCCGCGTAGGCAGAGTCACGTTTCGCCGGGAGCGCGGAGGGGAACACCTCGAGAGCATCGAGGATCTCAACCTCAGCCTGTTCGTTGTGGCGCGCCCGCTCGAGCAGCGCCGGCAGCGAACCGAGATTGTGTGTGCCGAAAACAACATCAACCCAGGGCGCCTTCTTGACGACGACGTCGCGGTCTTTCTGCGCCAGACACCCCCCGACCGCTATCTGCATGTCCGGGTTGGCGTCTTTAAAGGGACGAAGATGCCCGAGGTTGCCGTACAGCTTGTTGTCGGCGTTCTCGCGCACCGCGCAGGTATTGAAGACCACGAGGTCAGGCGCATCTTCTGCGTGCGTCTTGACGTAACCCGCGTCTTCCAGGAGGCCCGCAAGCCGTTCGGAGTCGTGCACGTTCATCTGACAGCCGTAGGTGCGGATCTGGAAGGTTTTCGAACCATGGTCGGTACTGCTCACGGCTCCCGAGTCTACCGGTGACGCGGGGCCACTACTTCCGCGGAGATTCGTCAGCGAGGACTCCGAGGAGTTCCCCGACGAGTCGTTCGTGCTCCAGTTCGTGACGAAGTGGCTTGTCAGGGTTGATGACGTAGTTGTTGCGCCGCCCTACCCGGGTTCGCGTGACATATCCCTCACTGATGAGGTCCGAGAGGATGCTTTGTGCCGCCCTCTCAGTAATCCCGACGGCTTGAGCGATGTCGCGCATGCGCATCCCGGAGTCACGAGCGATGCAGACGAGCACGTGCGCGTGGTTGGTCAGGAACGTCCAATGTCGTGACTCGTCCGCCATCCGTACCTCCAGGTTGCTCTGATCTGAAAGTAACGCATTCGGGAGGCGAGATGACAAATCATAACTCGCGAACTATATTACCTGAAGTTGTATTCCGGTATTCAAAGACAGGAAACGATTGTGCCGATCGACGTTCTCTCTGCCAACCTCGCGTCGCCAGCGCTTGGTTTTTTCGCCCTTGGCGTCATAGCGACACGCATGAAGTCCGACCTCTCCTTCCCCGAGCAGGCAGCGAAGGCACTGTCGATCTACTTACTGATCGCGATTGGTTTCAAAGGCGGCGTGAAGCTCCGCGCTGAGGGCGTCACCAGCGAACTCATGCTCGGCGTGACCGCTGGGCTTTTCCTGGCCATTACGCTGCCCCTCGTCGCCTACGCCATATTGAGGTGGTTCACACCGGTTTCCAAGATCGATGCTGCGGCAGTCGCGGCCCACTATGGCTCCGTTAGTGTCGTCACCTTCGTCGCCGCGACTGCCTTTCTCAGCGCGATGGGCGAATCGAGCGAGGGTTTCATGATCACCCTGCTCGCGATCATGGAAGTCCCCGCCATTCTGATCGGGATCTACCTCGCGCGTCGCGGCGGCGCCAATACGGGGAACCACCGGTTCATCGATAGCCTCACGCACGGGCCCGTCATCCTCCTGATCGGCGCAGCAGCGGTCGGGTGTGCCACGGGAGAGGCCGGAATGGCTCAGCTCGAAGGGTTCCTTGTAACGCCTTTCCTCGGGGTGCTCGCACTGTTCCTCCTTGACATGGGCATTGTTGCCGCGCGCCGGATCGGGGAACTGAAGAAAGCTGGATTGCGGCTCCTCGCTTTCGGGATGATCATGCCGCTGATCGGCGGCTCGCTCGGAGTCCTCACCGGCACCGCTATCGGACTCACGGTAGGCGGCGTGACACTCCTTGGCGTCCTGGCGGCGAGCGCCTCTTACGTCGCGGCCCCAGCAGCGATACGTGAGGCTGTACCCGACGCCAACCCCGCACTCTCACTCGGACTCGCGCTCGGAGTCACCTTCCCCTTCAATCTCATTGTCGGTATCCCACTGATTTACACCGCTGCACAGCTTCTCGCGTGACGGACTGCGTAACAGTTCGCGTCACCGGGTTGTTACGCAATCCGGACACCAGCGCAGGCTGAAAGTCGGCTAGCTGCGATAAGTTTATGACTTGAGACACACCCGGGTTCAGATCGTCGCTTCTGACTGACTGCCAAGGTGTGTGGGCCGAATCGGAGAGGAAAGACTTATGAGCAATCCGCACCGTAGAGGCGGACGTTTCGGGGGCCGGGCGGCGGCAGCACTTCTCGCTGCCGGAGCGCTCACGATGGCGGGCTGTGCAGCAGACGGAGCCGGAGACCTCACACTGGCTACGGGCTCCACTGGCGGTACCTACTATCCGCTCGGTGGCGAGATCGCGAGCGTGTGGAGCAGCGAACTCGAGGACGTCGATGTCACAGCCACGGTCGGCGGCGCCTCTGTCGAAAACCTGAGGGCGCTTGATCAGGGCGAAGTCGAACTCATCATGTCCGTCAACGCAACTGCTGCAGAAGCGTTAGACGGCGCCGGCGATTTCGCGGACCAGCCACTATCCAGCCCAGAGAACATCCGCGTGCTCGGAAACATTTACCCCGAGATTCTGCAGATCGTGACTACCGAAGCCAGCGGCATCACGTCGATCGAGGACTTACGGGACCGCCGTGTCGAGATGGGCCCAGCAGGAAGCGCCACCTACACGATGGCGGAACAGGTCCTTCGTGCCTACGGGATCGACCCCGCCACCGATCTAGCAGCAACGCTCGACAGCAGCTTTGGTGACGCCGCAACAAACGTCGGCGATGGCGTCGTCGACGCTGCGTTCGGAATCCTCGCCGCGCCCACTGGCAGCATCGAGCAACTGGCAACCACACACGACCTCGTGATGCTCGACGTCAGTGGCCCTGAGCTCGAGACCGTTCTCGCGGAGAACGAACTTCTCAGCGCGCATGAAATCCCAGCAGGCACCTACTCCGGTGTCGACGTGCCAAACGCCACGATCACCTCGTGGGCAACGTTGTACACCACAGCTGATCTTGACGAAGAGACCGCCTACGACCTCGTCCGCGTGATGTATGAGCATGGCGACAGAGTCCAGCATTCAGCCGCTCGTGACATGATTCTCGAAACCGCGGTCGATGGCCTCGGCCCGGTCGAGCTGCACCCCGGCGCGCTGCGGTACTACGAGGAACAGGGCGTCGAAATTCCGTGACGCTGCTATCCCTGTCACACTTCACGAGCCTGCGGGGCGCCCGGTCTTTCCGGGCGCCCCGCTTGGCGCGAATGACGCGGACTCCCGTGGTGGTTTCGCTGCTTCTGGCGATCAGCACCACCGGGGCCATAGCCGCATGCACATCAGGACCGGACCAGTTGCAGTTTCAGGTGGTGAGCGCCGCCGACGGGTCAGTACTTTTCACACACCCGATAGAGCCTGGTGGCATCATCACGATGGACCACGTGCATTCTGTTCATAAACGTCCGGTCCGCGAACTCTTCTCCGTCAACACCGACGGCGAACTCACGATGGAAGAAATGATCTTCGACCGGATGGGCGCTAACCTGCCTTTCGGGCCCGAGACGATTAACGGTGTCACCACGACGTTCCTCGAGGAAGATGGTCATTACCGGGTAGTGCACCACAGCCGTCCCCTCGGCGCGGTGCAGTTGCTCGTCGGCGGCCCCGGCGTGGACCACACACTCACCATGCCGGACGGGTCCACTGTCCGGCTGCTCGAACTGACCCGCCCGCGCGCACGTGTCGAACTGCGCACGAGCCAGTCAGAATAGATACCTGATCTGACGAGAGGCGAGGCAATGGCAACCACACCGGCGGGCGGCGCCACCGCTTCACCAGCGAGTGTGAAAGACCTCGAAAAGGATCTTCTCGAGCTCGAAGAACATAGCTTTGCGGAAGCCGCGGAAGCCACCCGCGTGGACAGGCGAGCCGTGTGGCGCTGGCTCGTATTCTTCATCGCGCTGGGCTTCGCACTGTTCCACATCATCACATCACCGGTGTTCGAAGGCTCACTGCCTTCTCGTCAGCAAGGCCCCTTCCACCTCTCGCTCGCTCTATGCCTGATCTTCCTGCTGTATCCAGTCAAACCACGGAATTCCAGGAAGCAGCGGTACTTCGGGTGGTTCCTTACAGCATCCGGGCTGATTGCGCTCGCTGCGATTGCAGCGCAAGGCATCGCGGGATGGCATGTGGTGCTGCCTGCGCTGGGAGTGCTGTTGCTCGTGCAGGCGGCGCGCTATGTGCCGCTGCGAGCGTGGGGCATTCCTTTCGCAGATCTGATCCTCGCCGGGCTCAGTGTCTTCACCGGCTACTACGTTTTCACCAACTACGAAACGATCATCCGGACCGCCGGAATTCTGAACCCCACAAACATAGCTGTCGGCACGGTGGCCCTACTCCTCATCCTCGTCGCAGCGCAACGAGTCCTGGGAAGCGCTCTCGTCATCCTTGCGACGCTGATGCTGGCCTACGCCTACTACGGCCCGATGTTGCCGGGATTCCTGCGCCACCCTGGATACAGCGTCGACCGTATCGTGAATACGTCGTTCTTCACCGATGAGGCAGTGTTCGGAACTCCCATTCGGGTGTCCGCTACCGTCATCTTCCTGTTCCTCATCTTCGCGGCGATGCTGCAGCGCACAGGAATGGAACGCTTTTTCACCGACGGAGCGTTAGGCGCCACAGGGTGGTCGACGGGTGGCACAGCGAAGGTCGGTGTCGCGACCAGCGCTTTCTCGGGGACGATCACTGGTTCGTCGGTGGCGAACACTGTCAGCAACGGCGCCTTCACAATCCCGATGATGAAGAAGTCCGGTTACAAGCCCAACTATGCGGGTGCGGTTGAAGCAGCATCGTCGACTGGTGGCCAGATCGCGCCGCCCATAATGGGTGCGGGCGCCTTCATCATGATGGAGATCACGCGGATCCCCTACTCGGAGATTCTGAAAGCGGCGATCATTCCTGCGGTCCTGTTCTTTACCGCTCAGTTTGTGGTGATCCACTTTGACTCGAAACGCCTCGGTATCGGTGGAATACCTAAAGCTCTGCTGCCCAGTGTCCGGCAGTTGATGGCCGCGAAAGGCTACTTGCTAATCCCGATCGTGGCGATCTTCATGCTTCTCTCGATGGGGTTCAGTCCTGGTTTCGCAGCGATGGCGTCGATCGGCATTGCCATCGGTATCAACATTCTGATCCAAGTCTTCGCACCTGCCGTCGTCGCGGTTGCTCCCGCGCACGGGGAGATGAAACCGCCTCCCCCGCCGACGTCCAGCAGGCTAGCTGGCAGTGCGCAACTGCTCGGGTTCTTCGGCATCGCGGTGGGTGTCGCGTGGCTCGGATTCCAGGCGGTTGCCGCAATCGCGCCGGACATGTCGCGCCTGAACAGAATGACCGTTGTCGCATTGTCTTTGGGTGTGCTCGTCGCGCTGACGGTTCAGATCACGGCGAGGCGGAAAGGTTACGAGATCGATCCGGACCTGAACGCACCGCTGAAGACTGTCGCCCACCGGACCGGTCAAGTTCTTGTGCCTTTTCTCGTCACGTTCCTGGCGTTGTGGCTTGTCAAGACGCTTGTCGAGGCGCTGCTTCCTGACGTTGGGCGGGCTTGGACGATCGTGATACTCGCGTTCGCGTATGCGGCGGTGACTACACCGCTTGTCGCGCTGTTCGCGAAGTGGCGCAACGAATCAGAGGACAAACTTTCGCTCGCGACGTTCGCGGAGGGGCTTGTCAGCGCGACGCGGATCGCGCTGCCCATTGTGGTCGCATGCGCGACCGCAGGGATTCTCGCGGGCATGATTACTTTGACGGGGCTAGGCCATAAGCTCGCTGATGGGCTCATCAGTCTCGGTGGCGGGCATCTCATTCCGGTTCTCGCGTTGTCGATGCTTGCATGTCTGATTCTCGGGATCGGGTTGCCGACGACAGCGAACTATGTCGTCACCGCGACGCTCGCCGCTCCCGCAATCATCGTTCTTCTGCAGGGTGACCTATCTGAACCCACCATGGCGATCATCTTGTCAGCGCATTTGTTCGTCTATTACTTCGGTGTGATGGCGGACATCACGCCGCCTGTGTGTCTGGCAGCGTATGCAGCGTGCGGGGTTTCTGGCGGCGACCCGATCCGCACTGGCGGCAATGCTGTTCGTATCGCAGTTTCAGGCTTCGTGGTGCCTTTTATGTTCGTGATCAGCCCTGAGTTACTTCTGCAGAATGTGACGTGGATTCAGGGCATCCAAGCCGCGGCAACGTCTCTTGCTGGCGTGTTCTTCCTCGGAATCGCGGTAGTGGGCTTCTTCCGGACGAAGATCAGCTGGGCTGAGCGCATCGCTCTGGCAGTTTCCGGCATCCTTCTGCTGCATTTCAGCTGGACTGCTGACCTGGCTGGGCTCGCTATTGGCCTCACAATCACCGTCATTCACTACCGGCGAGGAAAGGCGAGCGAAGCAGCTTCGGCAGACAAAGAGAAGAGTGAGGTCCCGACCTCAGAGATCTGACGAAGTCGTTTCCGGGTCCGGAAGTTCAATTTCGGCCCCGCAACGTTCGGCGATGACCTGCGTGACCACGCTGTAGGCCAACCCTGGCGCATAACCTCGGCGTGACAGCATGCCGATGAGTTTCCGCGTTGTGCGCTCCTGCTCCGCGCGATCGGACCAATTGATCGTGTTTGTGCGCTCGATACGCTGCGCGGCGAGTGCGTACGCGCGGGAGCGTTCAGCATCGTCACTGATGGTGGATAAGGCCTGATCAACGTGCTCGTCCTCGACGCCTTTCCGGCGCAGCTCTACGGCGAGCGCCCTGCGCCCGCGTCCCGCGTGGGTGTGGCGGGAGCGCACCCAGGCTTCCGCAAATTCCGCATCATCAATAAGACTTACAGCAGTGAGCCGATCGAGGACCGACTCACTTACGTCTTCGGGAATTCCTTTGCGCGCGAGCTTTTCACGCAGCTCGACGCGGGTGTGCGGCCGTGCGCCGAGCCATCGTAGGCACAAGTTTCGAGCGTGTGCCTGCCATTCCTCCGGGGAACGCTGCCCCTCAGCGTCCTCCGGAGTGTCGCGTTGGTGTCCCCTGGTGCTCATTGGTCAGTACTCGACAGTTAGAACTCGACGGGGGTGGATTCTGCTTCCTCGCTGACTACAGCACCGATACCCAGCTTTTCGAGGATCTTCTTTTCGACCTCGTTGGCGATATCCGGATTCTCGATGAGGTATCGACGTGCATTTTCTTTGCCCTGTCCAAGCTGGTCGCCGTCGTAGGTGAACCACGAACCTGACTTCCGGATAAAGCCCTGATCGACGCCCATGTCGATGAGCGATCCTTCACGGCTGATGCCCTTGCCGTAAAGGATGTCGAACTCTGCCTGCTTAAACGGCGGTGAAACCTTGTTCTTCACAACTTTGACCCTGGTGCGGTTACCGACAGCGTCGCCACCGTCCTTGAGTGTTTCGATCCGGCGCACATCGAGTCGAACGGAAGCGTAGAACTTGAGCGCCTTACCGCCGGTGGTGGTTTCGGGAGATCCGAACATGACTCCGATCTTCTCGCGCAGCTGATTGATGAAGATCGCGGTAGTACCAGAACTGCTGAGGGCTGACGTCATCTTCCGCAAAGCCTGGCTCATCAGTCGAGCCTGAAGGCCGACGTGACTATCCCCCATCTCACCTTCGATCTCCGCACGCGGCACAAGCGCCGCCACCGAGTCGATAACGATGATGTCCAGCGCGCCGGAACGTGTCAGCATGTCCGCAATCTCGAGCGCCTGCTCCCCCGTGTCAGGCTGCGAAACGAGTAAGGCATCAGTGTCAACACCAAGCGCTTTCGCGTACTCCGGATCAAGCGCGTGCTCGGCGTCGATGAACGCCGCTATGCCCCCGGCTCGCTGTGCGTTCGCGACAGCATGGAGCGCCACCGTGGTCTTGCCAGAAGATTCCGGGCCGTAGATCTCAATGACTCGTCCTCGTGGCAGCCCTCCAATACCCAGCGCAACATCCAGTGCGACTGATCCCGTAGGTATTGTTGAGATAGGTGGCCTGACCTCATCACCAAGGCGCATGACCGAACCCTTACCGAAGTTCTTGTCGATCTGCGCGAGCGCGAGTTCAAGTGCCTTTTCCCGATCGTATGCCGGTGCCATCGTTGCTGCTCTCCTCTTCCCGCGCTGATTCCGCAGACTCAGCGCCACGTTCCGTTCCCGGAGTTACCGCTACAGTACGACCGAGCACTGACAATTTTTGTCTCCCGCGCCCGCATTGTGGATAACACGCACTACGCACACATCCTGTGGACAGTC
Source organism: Hoyosella subflava DQS3-9A1 (assembly GCF_000214175.1). Lineage (NCBI taxonomy): Bacteria > Bacillati > Actinomycetota > Actinomycetes > Mycobacteriales > Hoyosellaceae > Hoyosella > Hoyosella subflava. The sequence continues at coordinate 1,767,753 of NC_015564.1, read as the reverse complement.
AGCGCGCTTGCACGAACATGACTATACCGAACACCTGTTCGAATCAATACGCAACACGCGCGGATTCGTCCTCACCAGCGATCGCGCGGAATGTCGAAATCGTCACACAACGCCCACCACACGTCGCGCAAGCTTTTGCCCTGGCGAAGGGCTACCGTCGCGGTCACACCGCCCATGGCGATAAGAACATGGTCGCGCAACACAGAGTCACCCAGCACTGGACCGAACTCGGCTCGAACACGATCGTGAAACTCTGTGAGACGCACTCCACCACCGTAGCGCTCTTCCGCACACCCTCCTTGCCCACGCCAAGAGGCCACCTCATGGTGAATTAGGACGAGAACTGGCCTGAACAATCTCTAATTTGGACTGCATGACCACCTCGCACGAACCACCACGGGTAATGCCAGCCCCTTTCCGCATCAACATTCGGCAGGACCAGATCGACGATCTCAATGATCGCCTGGCGCGCACGCGCTGGCCTGATGACCTGCCCGGCTCTGGGTGGAAGTACGGGGTACCTGGGTGGTATCTCAAGGAACTTGCGGACTACTGGCTCAGTTCGTACGACTGGCGGACGCACGAAGCCCAATTGAACGAACACCCCCAGTACCTCGCAGAGATCGATGGCCAGCAGATCCATTTCATGCACATCAGATCTCCCGAATCCGATGCGCTGCCGCTGTTGCTGATACACGGATGGCCGAGCTCGATCGTCGACTTCGCAGCCATGATCAGTCCGCTGACCAGCCCCCGTACACACGGCGCCGCTCCTTCGGACGCGTTTCACCTGGTGATTCCGTCGCTGCCGGGGTTCGGATTCTCCGGTCCGACCCGAAACCAGGGCGAGGCATCGACTAGCAACTACGCCGCGGTTCTCAAGAAGTTGATGAAGCAGCTGGGGTACGACCGTTACGGCGCGCATGGCGGTGACCTCGGCTCGCTTGTAGCGCCTGAGTTGGGCCGGATAGATACGGGACACGTAGTCGGCGTGCACATGAACGGGCCACTCACGGTGCCGGCTTGGGATGCTGACCCTGCGATGTTCCCTGAGGAGGAACAAGAGCCACTGGCACAACTCATGTCGTGGGCAGAAGGTGAGGGCTCGGGGTACGCAGCCATTCAGGGTGACCGTCCACAGAACATCGCTTACGGACTTGTCGACTCACCGGCCGCGCAGCTGGCATGGATCACCGAACACTTCAGGAACCTGACCGACCCTGCGAAAGAACTGCCCGAGGACGCGGTCAACAAGGATCAGTTGCTCACCAACGTCAGCATTTACTGGTTCACCGCCACCGCCGGCTCGTCTGCACGGATCTACAAGGAGTCAACAGACTGGGGCGAGCCGAAGGAGAGTTCTGGCGTGCCCACCGGGGCCGCCATCTTCCCCGGAGACGTAACACTCCGCAGCATTCTTGAGCGCGAAAACAACGTGGTGCACTGGTCGCGATTCGAGCGTGGCGGACATTTCGCGGCGATGGAGGCTCCCGACCTGCTGACGGAAGACATCCAGGCATTCTTCCGCCCGCTCCGCTCATGCGCCCATTCAGCTAGGCAGCCCGGCCTGTCAACAGGCGATGGCACACACTGACGACATCAGTGACACCCTCTACCGAATGGGCAGCCTTGCGCGCCGCTTTTGCGAATGACGGATCGGAAGTGACCTGCTTGATCGCATGAGCCAGTTCCTGAGGATCTGGCACACCATCCCGGCCAGGCCACACCGCAACCCCCGCACCCATGCGAATGACACGGTTCGCGAGCTCGCGCTGGTCTCCTCCCCCTGGGACCAGGACGAGTGGACGGCCCGCCAACAATCCGCGCGCGATGATGCCATGCCCAGCCCCACACACCAGCACTTCAGCCTGCGCGAGCAAGACATCCTGGCGTCCCACGCCCGCTGATACCCAAGGGGGCAGGTCTCGCGGAGCGTCTCCGAGCATCGCCGCAGCGACGCGAAAGTCAGGCACCGCTTCAGGGGTTTCTGACCTTCGCAGTCCGGCGACTACCCCCTCGAGGACACCCGCCGCTCCACCCTGTGACGCTGTGGAAGGCGACACCATGACCACCGGTTTGTCCCCTGCGGGCAAGGGAAGCTCCTCGGTGGCTGGTTCCCAGATCAATGGTCCAACAACGTACGCATTGTCTGGCCAGTCCGGTCTAGGCAATTCGAGCGACGGCAGCGTGGCAAGTACTCGGCCGAGCGGTCCAGGGTCGTGTGCGGGCAACCCAATCGAGGCCCGCGCGTGCGCGCGCTGGCGACGGCCCCTGCGCAAATCCCGGTTTACGAACGCCCGGAGAGTGATGTCCCGAGCCCGTCCCGTCAGCCCGCGACCTGGCTCCAGCCCACTGCCGATAGGCGGCAGGCCGCGCGACGGCAGATAGAGCGGATGGGGCGAGAGCTCCACCCACGGAATCCCGAGGCGCTCGGCAGCAAAAGCTCCAGCTACGGTAATGACGTCCGACACAACGAGATCCGGCATCAGCCGGTTCAGATCGGGGAGCATCGCGGTGGACATCGCCGCGGCTCGCTCATTAATTCTGCGGCCCGCATCGTCGTCCTCAACCCCTGTCGGCAACATCAGCCCGGCGAGTTCCACTGCTTCGAGCCCTGCATTCTTTGCATGCTCAAGCCAGCGCCGCCCAGTGATCAGGACTGCGTGATCACCTGCCTTTTCGAAGGCACGGCACAAAGCCATCGCAGGGAACGCATGACCGGGATCTGGTCCTGCGATGACGGCGATACGCATAGTGCCTTCCGGATAGATCTGCGAGTGCGACGAAGATCAGTAGCGGCCGATGACGTCGTTCTGCTTGTCATCGTTGGAGAATGCCTTGTACAAGAAGTACACGATTGCCGCGACAACCGCGATCGTGGCAAGAGTGGAGAGCGTCGAGAAGAACGCGCCTATGAGCCAGCCGAGAATCGCTAGTCCAACCCAGATGACCACGATCGCGCCGATAATTTTGAGAACCATTTCTCCTCCGGTGTGTCAGCCTCACAACCTGCGTTTGCGAGGTCCTGGTTCTAGCCTTCCACCGGTAGTCACCTCATGTCAGCCCTGAAGCGCGAAGATCAGGGGAAGTTCGGGGAGCACCCCGAGTCGCTGGGCGCACCGAGAGAGGAGAAGCGTACTGCTGGGAGAGACCGTGAAGTTCCTGCAGAGCTGAGGTCAGGCCGGCGACGCGGTCCGTCACTGACAGCAGATCGTCGCGTTGCTGATCGAGGCCTGAGAGCACACCCTCGCGCGACATCCCCAGGGCGGCGTCCGTCATGCGAGCGGCAGCGGCTGTGAGGTCTTCGACTTCTGCCACGCCACGGTTTATGTGCGCGGTCAGGTTCCGGATCGGTTCTGCGAGATCCGCGGCAGCGCCCGTCCTATCCCCCGCCGCGTGCAAGCGTGTTCTCGCGTACTCCATGCCCACGGTGTCGCGCGCTGCGGTCTCCAGAGCGTCGCCAGCAGCCATTGCTGCGCGCAGAATCTCATCGGCCTCGCCACTCGGTATCGCATTCGAGCGGTTCAGCACCAAGACCAAGCGGTACAGACTCTGTTCAGCAGCGCTCATACGCGTCATCGCCGAGTGAACGGCCGAGGCATGGTGCGGCTCAAATCGTCGGGCGGGACGACGCGGCGGCAATGGGCGGGCACGGTACTCGCGGAACTTACGCCACGCGACTACCGCCGGTACTGCGGTAAGGAGGGTCACACCTCCACCGGCCACTATGGTCCATTCGGGGGCGGAACTAAGTGCCAATGTGCCAGTCCCCGCGGCGGAGAACGCGCTCAACCCTCCGAACCTTGCGGTTCGGCGGCGAGCGCGACGCGTCTTGCGGAGCAATTTCTCGCGCGGGTCAGTCCACTTGCGGGCCGCGTCCGTGACGCGGCCCTGCAGTTCGGACCACACTCTGCGCGCGTCCCCACCCATTGCCATCGGGGAAGCCTATTCGGGAGTCAGCTCGCCGGGTTCTGCTCAGACTCGCCCTGAGGCTGAGCAGGCTTCTGCGCAGGAGCGACCTGGGGCTGCTCTGGCTGTGCGCCCGAACCGATCTGTCCGCCCTTCATTGACGCGCGGATCTGCTCGAGGCGGCTGTGGCCTGCCATCTGAACGGTTGCCTGCTGGACCTCCATCATGCGGCCCTGCACCGAGTTCTTGGCCAACTCGGAGGAACCGAGAGCGTTCGCGTAGCGACGCTCGATCTTGTCCCGCACTGCATCGAGGCTGGGGGTATTTGTCGGTGCGGCAAGTTCTGTCATCGACCGCAGCGAGTTGCTGACTTGCTCCTGCATCTTGGCCTGTTCGAGCTGGCTGAGGAGCTTAGTCCGCTCCGCGATCTTCTGCTGGAGCATCATCGCGTTCTGCTCGACCGCGCGCTTCGCCTGCTTCGCCGCCTCCATCGACTGATCATGGAGGGCCTTGAGGTCCTCGATGTTGGCCTCAGCGGTGACGAGCTGCGCAGCGAACGCCTCGGCAGCATTTTCATACTCCTGCGCCTTCGCCGCATCACCCTGTCCGATAGCCTTTTCCGACATCTGCAGAGCCTGACGGGTGCTCGCTTGCAGCTTCTCCACCTCGGCGATCTGCCGGTTCAGCCGCATCTCGAGCTGGCGCTGATTGCCGATAACGGCCGCAGCCTGTTGCGAGAGCGCTTGATGCTGCCGCTGTGCCTCTTCAATCGCTTGCTGAATCTGGATCTTGGGATCGGCGTTTTCGTCGATGGAGGCATTCATCTTGGCTTTCATGTAGTTCCACCATTTGACAAAAGGATTCGCCATCTCCCCTACCTCCGTGTCGCTTTGTCGTCGCGGTTCTCGCGACTCTATGTCGGCCCAATATCAGTCCAGTGTCAGCACCGCTGGCCAGATAAAGTACCCTGCCGCTCAATTGCCTTGTGGCATGTCAACGCAGACCCGAAGGTCTTCCTCTGAATCTATCCGCTAATTGGGCACGGCGCATCAGGGATCGCCCTGACGGGTGAGCAGAAAAACAAGCTTATGTTCAGGCCGCAACGAGCGCACCGGCGGGTGCCTTCTTTGATGTCTGCGAGTCCGCCATGCCCTCCGAGCTTGCTTCTTGCGGGATGACCATGCGCGAACGGCCTCTGTCAGCGCCGTCAGCAGCGCTACCGCCGCTGGCGCGCCCTTGAGTCGCGCCTACGGGATCACCTGACCGCGTAGCCACCCCATCGGCGAGTAGCGAGCTCACATCGAACAGCACATCAGCGAGTTCAACGTCGAGGGCGTCACAGATCGACGCGAGGAGTTCGCTCGACGCCTCTTTTCTTCCGCGCTCCACTTCCGAGAGATAACCTAGGCTGACTCGCGCCAGGCTCGATACCTCGCGCAGCGTCCGGCTCTGAGACACACGGACGCGCCGCAAGCTGTCGCCTAGTGCCTCACGTAGCAGCAGCGCCATGTCGCTCCTCCATCCAATCCTTGCACACACAGCCTGGAGCACTCACGCCAGACTGCGCGCTTCCTGCCATACAACGTCCCAGAATCGCTGATGGTTCCCAGCCAGTACTTCCGGATCGTTCGCGGCGCTTGGTACTGACTCTAGACGCGTTCCTCACTCAGTTCGATAAGGACCTCACCAAACGCGCGTGCGACCGCCATGAGCCGGACATTCCAGCGGTCGCCCTGCAGGGCAAGTTTCGTCGAGCGAGACACCCCGGCGCCACTAATCCCGACATACACCGTTCCCGGGAGCACACCTTCCTGAGGATCAGGGCCGGCCACACCAGTCAGCGACAAACCCCAGGTGGCATCAAGCTTCAGCCGGATTCTTTCCGCCATGAGTTCGGCAGTAGCCGCAGACACAGCACCTTCGGCATCAAGTGCCTCTTGAGACACGTCAGCCAGGATGCGCTTCGCGTCGGTCGAGTAGACGACCACCCCACCGCGGAGTGCGTCGCTTACCCCCGGGATGCCGGCGAGAGCAGCACTGGCCAGACCGGCGGTCAGCGACTCAGCGCACGCAATTGTTTCGTGTCGTCGCAGCAGCGCAGCGACCAGCAGATCGGCGCCAGTGCTCTCGGCGAGAATGTCATAGGCGATCATCGATGTGCGTGTTTCCTGCCATGCCGCCGGAGTTGAAGCGCCTGAACGACGTAATCGAGGCCGGTGACCACGGTGATGATGACAGCAAGCGCCATGAGCGTCATGCTGATCGGCGACACCCAGTCGGGCAAGGGGAACAGATAGAAGCCGATTGCGATGGTCTGGACGAGCGTCTTGAGCTTCCCGCCTCGACTCGCGGGGATCACGCCGTGGCGAATTACCCAGAATCGCAGCACGGTAATTCCGAGTTCACGAAAGAGAATGATCCCCGTAATCCACCAGCTGAGGTCTCCGAGAATAGACAAACCGACGAGCGCACCGCCCATCAGCGCCTTGTCGGCAATCGGGTCTGCAATTTTGCCGAAGTCGGTGACCAAGCCGTATTTTCGGGCTACTTGCCCGTCAATCCGGTCGGTCACGGCAGCAATGACGAAGAGCAGCGCCGCCGTCACGCGCCAGACTGTCGACTGGCCGCTGTCGACCAGTAACGCTACGAGGAAGAGCGGAACTATCAGGATGCGGATCATTGTCAGAACATTGGCGGCATTCAGCACCGGCACAGCACCGTGCTCCGCAGGTGGATGCGGCAGGCTGTGTGTGCCGCCGCCCACGCGCGAATTACCCGGCTGTGCGGAAGATCCTGAATCGTCACTGATTGCCACATGCTCAGCGTATCTGGCAGCTTTCCCGCTAGTCTTGCCGACATGGAAAATTACGGTCGCAGGGAGCCTGAGGTGTCTCGATATCCGGAGTTCATCGTGCGCCGCGCCCGTACCGCAGACGTACCCAAGATCAAGCGCCTTATCGACATTTACGCACCCAAGATCCTCCTGGAAAAGAACCTGGTCACCCTCTACGAATCGGTGCAGGAGTTCTGGGTCGCCGAACGCGAAGACGACATCATTTCGTGTGGGGCGCTGCACGTACTCTGGTCCGACCTCGGGGAAGTGCGCACCGTCGCGGTCGATCCAGCGCATAAAGGCTGTGGTTCCGGGCGTGCCGTCGTGTCCCAGCTCATCGAGACCGCCCGCGACCTCGGCCTGCAGCGTGTCTTTGTATTGACGTTTGAAGTGAAGTTCTTCTCCCAGCTGGGGTTCACCGAGATCGATGGAACCCCTGTCACATCCGAAGTATTCACAGAAATGCGCAGGTCTTACGACACAGGTGTCGCCGAGTTTCTCGACCTCAGTTACGTCAAGCCCAATACGCTAGGCAACACGCGCATGTTGCGGGAACTCTGAGCGGAGGCGAAACCTATATGCGGATGTTCGCAGTGGAATACACCTACTCGGGAGAGGACGCGGATGCTCGGCTGGCCGCTCGTCCTGACCACCGCTCATGGCTGTCAGGGCTCGTTTCAACCGGTGTCGTTGTGTCCGCTGGGGCTTTCGCGGACGGCACGGGCGCGCTCATCCTCGTCGCCGCCGACAAGATCGGTGACGTTGATGCGCTGCGCAAACTGCTCGCCGATGATCCTTTCGCGACCGGTGGTTTCATCCATGGCGTTCAGATCCGTGAGTGGTCCCCTGTGCTGGGCGCACTGTCCGACTGAACCTCCTGGAGGCGCCGTTCCAGGAAGGCCCGCACGGCTGAGTTCTTGACGGCACGAAGCGCTTCTTCGTAACTGCGTGCCGCGTCAGTGTTCCGCCCCGCGCGACGGCAAAGGTCGGCCCGCGCCGCGTGGAATATGTGTGACCGCGCCAGTCGCGTGTCTGCGGCGAGCGTGTCGAGCTCCTCAAGACCAGCGGTGTAGCCATCTCGAAACCCAAGGGCGATGGCGCGGTTCAGCCGCACCACGGGGGAGTCCTGGTGATCGAGCAGCTGATCGTACGCCGCGACGATTGTCGCCCAGTCGGTCTGACTGAACGACGGAGCCATCGTGTGCGCACAAGCGATCACCGCTTGAAGCAGGTAGGGGCCGTGACCGCGGACCGCAGCAGATCTGAGGTGCGCTAGCCCCGCCTGGGCCTTCATCTTGTCCCAGGAGTCCCGATCCTGATCTTCAATCGGAATGACACTCCCCGCAGAATCCATCCGGGCAGCCCGGCGGCTGTCCTGGAGAAGCAATAGGGCGAGCAGCGCTTCGGCTTCGCTATCCTCCGGCGTCACGCGATGAACGAGCCGCGCGAGCCGAATACTCTCACGGCACAGGTCAGCCCGGATTACGGCGTCGCCCGCTGCAGGTGCGTAACCCTCAGTGAATGTCAGGTAAATGCATGACAGGACCGAGGGCAGTCGCTCGGCAAAGAGCTCACGTGGCGGGACCCTCAATGGGATTCCAGCAGTCCGGATCTTTGCTTTCGCCCGGCTGAGACGCTGCGCGACTGTCGACTCTGCATCGAGGACGAGCCGTGCAATTTCTTCTGCTGACAGGCCGAAAACGAGGCGGAGTGTCAGCGCTATCCTGGCTGGTCGTGCAAGGGCCGGATGACAGCACGTGAAGAGCAACTGGAGTTCGTGGTCTTCCGCGGACTCCGGCCCGGCCCCAGCCATCTCAGCAGCAGCGGTCAGCTGCGCTAATTGTTCCCGTTGTGGCCGCTTCGACTCGCGTCGCACCCGATCGATAGCCCGATTCCGCGCGGCAGTCGTGATCCAGGCGCCGGGGCGCTCGGGGATACCCTCATCAGCCCAGGACCGCAAGGCATCCACGAACGCCTCCTGCACCGCGTCTTCAGCAAGGTCAAGACTGTGCGTAATCGCCGCGACAGTCGCGAGTGCCCGGCCGCTCTCGGCCCGAAACACCGACTCGATCAGACTCTGCACCACACCTGCCTCAGAATGAGACGACCTTTCGCATCTCAATTCCGCCCCGCGGACCCGTTGGTACGCGGGCCGCGAGCGCGCGGGCCTCTTCCTCGTCGCACTTGAAAAGGTAGATCCCATTCACGACTTCGGCCGACTCGATGTAGGGACCGTCACTGAGCAGCAATTTCCCGTCTCGCACGCGGATCGTTGTCGCGGCGGACGACGGGTAAAGCGCACCGCCGCCGCGTAGCCATTCACGTGCGGCGCTACCGAACTTCTCGTGTTCGGCAACACCACTGTCCCACGCGCTGGTGCCGGGATCTGGTGTATCGCTCGCGGGTTCCCTGATGAGTGCGACCCAGTTTTCGCTGTAGCTGTTGTCCGAGAGCGTCCATTCCGCCATCGGCCACATTTCAATCGCTCCATCCATCGCAGCTGGGATTCGGCGCGCGATTTCGATTGCATCATCGAGATTTTCGGCAGCCAGGACGTAGAGGCCACCCACCACTTCGGCGGATTCGGTGAACGGGCCGTCCGTGATCATGCCGTCTGGCTTCCTGCGCATCCCCTCGTTCACGGAATGCAGCGCGACTCCCCAGACCACGGAGTCTCCGGCCCACCGATCAAACTCCTCGTAGCCAGCTACCGCCGCCTCGAATTCTGGTGTACCGGGAACCTCGTTCTCGTTCTCCGCACCGATGAGTAGGGCAAAGTAATGCATGATGATCTCCCTCGTCGGTCTTCCTGTCACTATGGCGACGAACGAATAGACCGCGTTTTCGACAACTTTGCCATACGACTTCACCGGAGATCAGCTGAGTTCGCTCACCTTCTCGTGCCGAGTTTTGATGAGGCTCGCGATGGTCACGATGGCAAGCACCGACACGATGAAGATCATCGATATGCCTGTGGTCACTTCCGGGACATGTACGGGCTCACCGCTGTTGATGAACGGGAGCTCGTTCTCGTGCAGAGCATGCAGAACGAGCTTGACGCCGATGAAACCAAGGATGATCGACAGGCCGTGGGAAAGGTAGACCAGACGTTCAAGCAAGCCACCGATGAGGAAGTACAACTGACGCAGGCCGAGTAGCGCAAAGGCGTTCGCGGTGAACACAATGTACGGCTCGCGCGTGAGGCCGTAGATAGCGGGGATCGAATCGAGGGCGAAAAGCAGATCCGTGAAGCCGATGACGACCAGCGCGAGCGCTAGCGGTGTGAAGAGCCGTTTACCATCAACTTTGGTGACCAGCTTGTCGCCGTCGTATTCCTCCGTTGTCGGGAGGAACCGCCGTGAGAATCGGATGATCTTCGAGTCTCGTTGTTCGGTGACCTCTTCCTCGTGGCCAGCGTCCTTCATCAGCTTGTATGCAGTGAACAGCAAAAACGCGCCGAAGATGTAGAACACCCAGCTGAAGTTGTTGATCGCCGCGGCACCGACAGCGATAAAACCGGCACGCATAACTAGTGCCATCGCAATACCGATGAGCAGTACCTTCTGCTGATATTCGCGCGGAATCGAGAACGTCGCCATGATGATCACGAAGACAAACAGGTTGTCGACCGACAGCGCCTTCTCGGTGATGTAGCCCGCGAAGTATTCGCCACCGTACTGGGTGCCCCATACTCCCATCACGATGAACCCGAAGATCACAGCTAGCGTGATGTAGAACGCCGACCAAAACCCCGACTCCCGCAGCGACGGAGCGTGCGGTGTCTTCACGTGAGCATAGAAGTCGAAGACAAAAAACCCGATGATGGCAACAATGGTTGCTGCCCATATCCACAATGGAACATTCATTTCCGAAACCTCCGGTTCACACGACTGAACTCCGGAGGTCTCTCCCGCCAGCTGCCGTAGCGCTCGACGGAAATCCGCCAGCTAGGCAACTAACCGATGGCGCCGGACCTTGCGGTCGTGATGACGACACCAACGCGTGAGGGATACTCCCCTTCGGTGGGTCCATTGAACCATCCCCGGCGAGATTGCGCTCGCCGGGGATGAACATTTACCCCTGTGATGTTTCTCCTACGTCCCCGCCACCATTCAGGGCTGCCAGTACGGAGTCGAGCTCGTCCGGCTTGATGAGAACCTCCCGGGCCTTCGAACCTTCACTCGGACCGACGATCCCCCGTGTTTCCATCAGGTCCATCAGGCGCCCAGCCTTGGCAAAGCCGACACGGAGCTTGCGCTGGAGCATCGAGGTGGACCCGAACTGACTGCTCACAACAAGTTCGACCGCCTGCAACAGATGGTCGAGGTCATCACCAATGTCGGAATCGATATCCTTCTTGTCCCCAGGTTTCGCGGTGGTGACACCCTCCTGGTACTCGGGTTCCGCCTGCGTCTTCGAGAAGTCGACTATCCCGTGAATTTCCTCGTCGGTGACGAACGCACCCTGTAAGCGAACAGGCTTACCGGCACCCATCGGCAGGAACAGTCCATCACCCATGCCGATGAGCTTCTCGGCGCCAGGCTGATCCAGGATGACCCGCGAGTCCGTGAGTGACGATGTCGCGAATGCCAGCCGCGACGGCACGTTCGTCTTGATAAGGCCGGTGACAACGTCCACTGACGGACGCTGGGTGGCGAGCACGAGGTGGATACCTGCCGCGCGGGCTTTCTGGGTGATCCGGACGATGGCGTCCTCCACGTCTCGCGGCGCCGTCATCATCAGGTCCGCCAACTCGTCGACGATAGCGAGAATGTACGGATACGGGCGGTATTCTCGTTCACTCCCGAGGGGCGTCGTAATATCGCCCGACCGCACTTTGGCATTGAAATCGTCGATATGACGCACCCGGCTCGCCTGCATATCCTGGTACCGCTGTTCCATCTCTTCGACCAGCCAAGCGAGCGCCGCAGCGGCCTTCTTCGGCTGCGTGATGATCGGCGTAATCAGGTGCGGGATGCCCTCGTAGGGCGTGAGCTCGACCATTTTCGGGTCGATAAGGATCATGCGCACTTCGTCCGGCGTCGCTCGGGCGAGAAGCGAGACGAGCATGGAGTTGACGAAACTCGACTTACCCGAACCGGTGGAACCAGCGACGAGCAGGTGCGGCATTTTCGACAAGTTCGCCGAAACGAACTCACCTTCGATGTCCTTGCCCAGGCCGATAACGAGCGGATGATGGTCCTTGCGCGTCGACGGCGCAGCCAGCACATCGGCCAGACGCACCATCTCACGGTCAGTATTCGGCACCTCGATACCCACAGCTGACTTGCCAGGTATCGGAGCGAGCAACCGCACATTGTCGGTCGCGACTGCATACGCGATATTGCGCGCAAGCTGCGTGATCTTCTCGACCTTCACCCCCGGGCCAAGTTCAACTTCGTAGCGGGTGACGGTCGGACCGCGCGTGTATCCCGTCACCGCGGCATCGATCTTGAACTGCTCGAGCACGCCGGTGATCGCCTCGATCATCGCGTCATTCGCGGTGCTGCGCAGCTTGGGCGGGTCACCCTTGGTCAACAGTTTTCCGGGTGGCAGCTTGTAGTTGCCTTCGGGCTTCCGGTCGACGATTTTTCCGAAACCCTTGTTTTTACCCGAGTCCTTGGGCGCCGGTTCAGCCTCGCCTTCAGCTGAAGTCTTCATCGGGATAGGCAACCGCAGTGGACGGCGTTTCGGCTCCGGCATCGGAGGCTCGTCTGTCGCCGGTAGTGGCTCCGGCGTCACGTCGTCCAGAGTTGGCTGACTGTCACCGCTGGCGGCGGACTTGCCCGACGCACCCGACGACTGGCGCCTGCGGGATGGCCGTCGCAAACGCTCAACCGGCGCTTCGTCGTCAAGGGTGATCTGATCAGCCCCTTGATGCAGATCATGAACAGGGAACATGCGCTCCCGGGCCCGGGCGAGCAGTGCGGGCAGTTCCCGCACGGTAGTTCCTGTCAGCAACAGGACACCGAACACCACAGCGAACACGAGCAGCGGTGTCGCGAGCCACACGGTGAGGCCCTCACTGAGCGGGCCACCCGCGATGAATCCGAAGAAGCCACCCGCGTTTCTCCGAGCGGCGGCTTCGTCGGGGGCACCGGACAAAACGTGCCATAGCCCCAGAACTCCTGCTCCGAGCATTACTGCCCCAAGGACCAGCCGCGGCCGGACGTCAGGCTTCGGCTCAGTACGCATCACCGTGACACCAATGACGAGGAGAACGAGAGGAAGAAGAGCCGCCGGCGAACCGAAGGCTGATCGCAGGCCCGTGTTGACCCACTCCCCTACCGGGCCGCCGGCGGATACCCACACGCTCGTGGCGATGATCAGCCCCATCGCGATAAGCGCTAGGCCCGCGCCGTCGCGACGGTGTCCGGTGTCGATATCGCCTGCACGTCCCACTGTTCGCGCGGTCGCGCCTACGCCGCGGGCGATCATCGTCCAGCCCGATCCGATTCCGCGACCAACTACGCGGACTGCTGACATACCGCCACCTCCACGCGGCCGGCTGTTCTTGCGCCGGGGTGCTCTGCCCCGCGAGGCAGGCTTGCGGGGTGACTGACGTGCCGATCTCTGGGTCGATGTCCCTGAAGTGGACTTACGGGCAGGGCTGCGTGACGCACGCGATGACGACCCGCGTGGAGCGGATTGTGTGCGCGTGGTGCGTGTCTGAGTCCTGGCTGGCATGGGTGTCAGGTTAGTCGCAATGACACCATCCTGACCATACGCATCAGTTGTCACAACCAAGTCGTAATCCTGGCTGTGGCAGGGATCACCGATACCAGGAGGGCGAGTGCCTACGAGCGATCACCGTGGTAGCCGCCCACGCCTTCGTCGTCGACGCCTGCCCACAACGAGTCGTCGTAGGGCGTGTCAGGAACGGGAATCTTCTCCTGCTTTGCGGCCGCGGACGCGGAAACTGGCGCCGGTCGCGACTGCTCGAAATCGTCGACATCGATACTCAGGCGCTCCAGGTCAGTTACGAGCCGGCGGACGCTTGGCGCGTCCCCGTACTTCATCATCAGCGTCCTCACGGACTGACGTAACTGCCCGATGCCCCTGCGCAGTTCAGACGTCTCGGTAGTCATCTCAGCACCTCCATGTCCGCTCAACACTGAGCGCGCATTCTCCCGGCCCGATCTCGGGCGTTAGTTCGAATCTGCTCCTTCCCCCACTATGTGTCAAGCGTCACACTTTGAGTGGTTTAATCAGACATCAATTCGGTATCGGTCTCTGGCTGACGCTTGGTAAATAATCGTCGGTCATCCGAGAGACATCCACGCTGCCGCGACGGAGCGGCGCACGGCACAGGAGCGAACTTTCATATGCGTCAATGCTCGTACCTTCGCTTCCAGAAGCACTTCACGGTCTGCTGACAATGAACAGCAGCGCGAGCGAACCCGAACACGTCGTGCAGCGCATCGCGACGGTGGCTTGGCTGGCCATCGGCCTTGGCCTCGCCGTGCAGATACTGATTGTGGTTACGAAACTGGTTTTCGGCAGCGACCTCCCGGGGGTGGGATTCCTCGCGAGTCTCGCCCAGGGCGTTACCTGGTCGGTAGTTGTCTGCGTGGGTATCGCAGTGGGCACCGTAATCATGCGTGCCTCAGTGACAATCGCCGGCGTCCTCGGATTCGTTTGCGCACCCCTGGCTCTGGGCCTTGCCCGGGGCGCGCAACGCGGCGTGAATGAGCTAATAGGTGAACCCGTCGGCACAGTGACTGCGTCCCTCGCACTGATCGCGCTCCTCAAAGCGTTTCAATACGGACTGCTCGGTTTCCTGCTCGCGCGTCTGGTGCGGCGACACGTCGACCGTGCCCGGCCTTACCTGATACTCGGCGCAATCTCGGGCGTCGTTTTCGGTGGCATCATCGTCACAGCGACTGCGCTGAGCGCCACGTCGAGTGGAGCGGAACTGACGATGCCCGACCTCGCCGGACTGACAGTGAACGAGTTGTTGTTCCCCATCGGCTGCGCGATGGTGGTGTTCACCGCTCAGTCCGTCGCGAGGTTCGCACGGCCCGCTAGCTGAGGTGATGGACTTCCTGCAGTCCGTACACCGGCGTCGGAAGGCCCTCGTAGCGCGCTTTGAGCTGTAGCGCCAAATAAAGCGAGTAGTGCCGCGACTGGTGCAGATTGCCGCCGTGGAACCAGAGTGCTTCCTGCTGGGTGGGCTTCCACATGTTGCGCTGCTCACCCTCCCACGGGCCCGGGTCCTTCGTCGTGTCCGAGCCAAGCCCCCAGCACTTGCCGACCTTGTCGGCGACTTCCTGTCCTATCAGGTCCGAAGCCCACCCATTCATCGAGCCGTATCCCGTCGCGTAGACAACAACGTCGGCTTCGAGTTCGGTTCCATCTTCGAGAATCACACTGTTCTCTGTCAGCTCGCGAACGTTACCGTGTGCGAGTTTGATCTCGCCGTCCGCAACGAGCTCCGAAGCGCCAACATCGATGTAGTAGCCCGAACCTCTTCGGAGGTACTTCATGAACAGACCGGATCCGTCGTCACCCCAGTCATGCTTGAAGCCGGCTTTCTCCAGACGATCGTAGAAGTCCGAGTCGCGCTCCCGGATCTTGTCGTAAACCGGAATCTGGAACTCGTGCATGATGCGGTACGGAATTGACGCGAAGGTCAGATCGGCCTTCTGGGTCGTCATGCCTTCTGCCAGGGCCCGCTCCGAGTACAGATCGCCGAGGCCGATTTCCATCAGCGAGTCAGACTTCACGATGTGTGTCGACGAGCGCTGCACCATCGTCACATCGACGTCCGATTCCCACAGCGCAGCGCAAATGTCGTGTGCTGAGTTGTTGGCGCCGATGACGACCGCCCGTTTGCCCGCGTACTTGTCCGGACCTGGATGCTGACTCGAATGATGCTGGTCGCCCTGGAATTTTTCCTGGCCGGGGAATGTAGGGACGTTCGGTTTCCCTGACATCCCTGTCGCGAGAACCAGCTGTTTGGGACGGAGGACGAGATCCTCGCCATCGCGGTTGACGTGTACCGTCCATTCCTTTGTCTCTTCGTTGAAGGCAGCTGATGTGCACGTCGTCGAACTCCAGTACGGCACCTCCATAACGCGTGTGTACATCTCGAGCCAGTCACCGATCTTGTCTTTCGGCGTGAACACCGGCCAGTTCTCCGGGAAGGGCATGTACGGGAGATGGTCGTACCAGACCGGATCGTGCAGGCACAGCGACTTGTACCGCTTTCGCCACTGGTCGCCGGGACGTTCATGTTTGTCTACGACAATGGCTGGCACGCCGAGTTGCCGCATCCGGGCGCCGAGGGCGATGCCCCCTTGTCCTCCACCGATGATCAGGACGTACGGCTGGGCCGTGTAGCCCAGTTCCTTCTCCTCGATCGCGCGTTGTTCCGCCCAGGTCACGCGACTCTTATTGGCGCCGTGCACTACTCCCTTTGGTCGACGCTGCCCTTTGCCTTCCTCATAGCCTTTGAGTTCCTGCGCCGCAGTCAGGAGCGTCCAGGCACCTTCTTCTTTTAGGCGCAGATGTCCAATGCCGCGCCCAGTCGCGGTCTCGAAACTGATCCAGGCGCTGACCACCCCGTCGGCTTCGGCCGGAGTGTCGGTTGTCCGGAAGTTCGATGGGCTGGCCGCATCTAGCTGGCTGGTGAGCATGTCCGTCACGCCCTCCCGCCCTTCCACCGTCTTGATATTCCAGGTGAAGGCAACGAGGTCGCGCCAGAAGCTGTCAGTTGCGAACATTCCTGCGGCCCTGCCGATGTCGCGAGCAGCGAGTGCGGCTTCGAATTCGATGAGCCACGTGTCGACGCGGTCCTGCGGGCTGAGGTCAAGTTCCGGCCATACGGCGCCGCGAGAGATGAGTTCGGTCATCATGACTCCTTCTTCGTGAATGAGCTTGTGACCTAGAGCACACTCCTTCCCTGGACTGGGGACAAGGGTTGCGGAGGGTTGCATGGTTTGAGCCGGCGTGAGGCGCCGATACGCTTGCCACGAGGCGGGTTCTTCATGGGGTGAGAAGGATTGCCAGCGCGTACCGGGCGTAGCGAGATGCGACTTCTCTTGCATCCTTGGGGCCGTCGGCCTTGAACCACGAGGGCAACGAGGTGCACATGGTCGCGATGGCGCGAGTGGCTACGCGCACCTCGTCCGGTGTGAGCCTTGACTCCTTGTTGGCATCGATCACGGCGAGTGCCTGGCGATCCAGGGCGTGTTGCACGGCGTCCCGCAGTGCCGTGACCCGCGCCCGTTCCGGACGTCCGAGCCCGCGCATCTCGCTTGCTCCGAGGAACGCCAGGTCGCCTTGGACAGCGTGGAACAGCGCGAGCGACTCCACCATGAGGGCGAACGAGTGTGCGGCGTCCCTGCCCTCCGCGCGAGCAGCTTCGATTCGCCAGGCGATCTCGCTCATGGTGAAGTCGAGCAGCGCCACGAGGATCCGCTCCTTGCTCGGGTAGTGGTGGTAGACGCCAGCCACGCTCATGCCCGCCGCCGCGGCGATGTCACGCACAGTGGTGGCGTGGAAGCCATGTACCACGAACAAGCGTGTGGCGGCCTGAAGGATCGGATCCGTCTCGACGCTGTCGAACACCCGCCACGACGGCGTCCCCTGCCGACGCTGCGGGAGCGGGCGACCCGGCCGAGTCGGCCCAGGTGATCGTCCCGGTCCTACGGCGGTCGTCGACGACGTCAGCAGCTCGCTGGTGTCAACGTCAAGTACGGCGGCAACGTGCTCCAGCCGCTGCACGGTGATCGGCGTGAGATCCCTCTCGACGGCACTGAGAGTCGCGGGACTCACGTCAAGACGGGCCGCCAGGGCACGGAGGGACAGGCCCCGGGCCTCACGGGTCGCCCGGATGGCCGCGCCGACCGCAGGTTGGCTCGCCGCAGATTGTTCAGTCATACCGAACATACTAGCCGAGGACTAGCGCTAACTGAACAATTTCGATACGATCGCTCGGTCTGTTCAGTAAGGAGTCACACATGTCCACGGACCTGCTCGGCCTGCTACCGCTCTCGGCACTGGCCCCCGCTTTGGTGGCCGCCACGAATGACACCCGATGGACAGAGGTGGACGCTGAGCTGATCACCGGAGGCAAGTCGAACCTCACGTTCGGCCTGAGCTGTCCTGCTGGCGAGCTGATCCTCCGGCGCCCACCGACGGGCGAACTTCTCCCGCGTGCACATGACATGGTCCGCGAGGCCAGGGTCCAGGAGGCTCTCGCGGGCACTGCGGTACCGACTGCGGCCATCGTGCTGGTCGACGACGGCAATCTCCTGGGCTTCCCGTTCTACGTCATGGAGAAGGTCCCGGGACATGTGGTGCGAGGCGACCTTCCGGCCGGCTACGCAACGGAAACTGACGAACGTCGCGCGATTGGTGAGGGCTTCGTGGACACACTCGCCACGCTTCACGCCGTCGACTACGAGGCGATCGGACTCGCGGACTACGGCCGCCCCGAAGGCTTCATGGCGCGGCAGGTACGCCGCTGGACCGGCCAATGGGAGGCATCGCGATTCGAGCCCGTCGCCGAGATCGAGGAGCTGGGTGCACGGCTGGCCGCCGCGGTCCCCGCTCAGCAACGGACCGCCATCGTGCACGGCGACTACCGACTCGACAACGTCGTCCTGGATTCCACGGCTCCGGGCCGAATCGCGGCGATTCTGGACTGGGAGCTCTCCACGCTGGGCGACCCGCTCACCGATCTGGGCCTGCTGCTCCTCTTCTGGCGCGAGGAGGGTGAACCCGAGCTGTCCCTGATCCCCGGCGTCAGCCATCTGCCGGGATTCCCCTCGCGCACCCAGATGCTGGCGCGTTACGCCGAGACTGCTGGCGTCGACCTGTCCGACATGGACTGGTACCTCGCCTTCGCGCACTTCAAGTTCGCCGTCATCGCCCAGGGCGTTGCTGCACGGTCGCGCGCCGGCGCAATGGGCGGCCAGGACTTCGGCGATCTCGATGCGGAGATCCTCGGCCTCGGCCAGCGCGGCCTTGCCCTCCTCTGAACCTCTCCCTACCTCCCCCAGGAGCACACACCATGGACTTCTCCCTCTCCCCCAAGGCCCAGGAAGCCTGCGAGAACATGTGGGACTTCATGCGCTCGCACGTGTTCCCGGCCGAACCGGCCTGGGCGCAGTACCTGCGCGAGCATGGCGAGCATGCCTATCCACCGGTGATGGAAGACCTCAAGCGCGAGGCACAGCGGCGCGGCCTCTGGAACCTCTTCCTCCCCAAACTCTCCGGCCTGTCGAACCTCGAGTACGCGGCGGTCGCCGAGATCTCCGGCTGGTCGCCCGTCATCGCGCCTGAGGCGATCAACTGCCAGGCGCCTGACACCGGCAACATGGAGACCCTGGAGCTGTTCGCCACGACAGAGCAGCGCGAGCGCTGGCTCGCGCCACTGCTCGCCGGCGAGATCCGGTCGGCCTTCGCCATGACCGAACCCGAGGTGGCCTCCTCCGACGCCACCAACATCACCACCCACATCAGCCGGGACGGCGACAGCTACGTCATCAACGGCCGCAAGTGGTGGATCACCGGGGCAGCCGACGCACGCTGCCAGCTCTTCATCGTCATGGGCAAGACCGACCCGACGGCCGAGACCCACCGCCAGCAGTCGATGATCCTCGTTCCCCGTGACACCCCGGGGCTGACCATCGAGCGGAACCTGCCGATCTTCGGCTACAACGACCAGCACGGCCACTGCGAGATTGAGTTCCGCGACGTCCGGGTCCCTGCGAGCAACCTCCTGGCCAACGAGGGCGACGGGTTCCGCATTGCGCAGGCCCGTCTGGGTCCCGGGCGCATCCATCACGCGATGCGTGCCATCGGCATGGCGGAGCGCGCCCTTGCCCTCATGGTGGTCCGTGCCCGGTCCCGCGTTGCCTTCGGGCAGCCACTGTCGGACTACGCCAACGTGCAGGATCTCATCGCGCAGTCGCGTATCGAGATCGACCAGGCGCGTCTGCACGTCTACCACGCCGCCTGGCTCATCGACCAGTACGGCGCCAAGGGAGCGCGCAGCGAGATCTCGGCGATCAAGGTTTCCGCTCCGGCCATGGCGACGCGGGTCATCGACCGGGCCATCGAGGTCTTCGGCGGCATGGGGGTGTCGGACGACTCACCGCTCGCCTACTTCTACGCGTGGGCCCGGGTCCTGCGCATCGTCGACGGCCCCGATGCGGTGCACCGACGAACGGTGGCGGGCATCGAGCTGAAGAAAACGCCGCCGCACGTCGGCTGAAGGAGAACCTGATGAACCTGATCGACCGATTCAGCCTCGAAGACAAGGTCGTCGTCATCACCGGCGCAAGCTCCGGCTTAGGACTCGGCTTCGCCCGTGCCTTGGCCACGGCGGGTGCCACGCTGGTCCTTGCCGCGCGACGCGAAGAGAAGCTTGAAGCCCTCGCGGCGGAGCTCCGGCAGCAGGGGACGCCCGTGCTCATCCGTCGCACCGATGTCTCGGTGCAGGAGCAGTGCGAGGAGCTGGCCGCAGCAGCGGCCGACGAGTTCGGCCGCATCAACGTGCTGGTCAACAACGCCGGCGTCGGCCCGGCCGGGAGCGCTTTGAGAGAGGACCCCGCGGTCTTCCGCAGCACCATCGACACCAACCTGAACGGGGTGTACTGGATGGCGCGCGCCTGCGCGCCGCACATGCCGGAGGGGTCCTCGATCGTGAACGTTGCCAGCGTGCTGGGCTGGGTTGCCTCCCGCTTCCCACAGGCCGGGTACTGCGCCAGCAAGGCTGGCGTACTCGGTCTGACCAGGGACCTCGCCCAGCAGTGGTCGCGCCGCCGCGGCATCCGTGTCAACTCCCTGTGCCCGGGCTACTTCGACTCCGAGATCACCAACTCGGAGGGCGCGGAGGCTCTCCGGACGATGGTCACCGACAACAGCGTCCTGGGGCGGTTCGGGGAGCAGGCCGAACTGGATGCCGCACTGCTGTTCCTGGCCAGCCCCGCCTCGTCGTACATGACCGGCGGCTCACTGGTGATCGATGGCGGTCTCAGCGCCATCGTGTAAGTCCCGCCGCGACCTGCGGTGCCCAGTTGTCTTCGCCGGGGAACGGCGGTCAGCCCGCCGGGGACGTGGGTGCCTCATCGAGGGTTTCGTCCGGGGGAAGCCCGAGGATGCGGTGGATGCAGCCGATGCAGGCGTGGACCGCGCGCCGGCTCAACGCGAAGCGGGCACGGCGGTGCTGGAGCGCACAATAAAGTCGGTCTCCACGACGACGCTCTGGGGGGCCATCGGTCGCTCGCCAGCGGCCAGATGTTCGAGCAGAATCTTCGCCGCTTGGCTCCCCTGCCGGGCGGGACACTGAGCGATCGTGGTCAGGCCGACGGCTTCGCCGATCGGATTGCCGTCAATACCGATGACAGAGAGGTCGCCGGGCACGGTGAATCCGAGATCGCGGGCCGCGAAGATTGCACCTACTGCCATCTCGTCGGACGAACAGAAGAGCGCTGTGGGGCGGGGGCCCGGCCCTGCGAGGAGAGTCTTCACTTTTCTGTACCCATCCGCGACGGTGTAGTCAGCAGCAATGTCCCAGCGTGGACTGATCTCGCACCCTGCATCACGCAGGGCAGAGTAAAAGCCTTCGCGACGGTCTGTCGACATGGGGAAATAGTCGGGGCCCGTTTCGGCGGTGCCACCGAGGTGCGCGATCTGACGATGGCCGAGTCCGATCAGATGCTCCGTAGCGAAGCGCGCAATAGCGTGTTCATCGAGGTGAATACTCGGCACCCCGGGCACCAGCCCCCCGATTTCTACGATCGGTTTACCCACATCGAGCAGTTGCTTGAGTTCTGATTCGTCTAGACGCAGCGAAGCGGCAACAACAGCGTCGAGCCGTTTGCGCAGCAGGTAGTCGGCAAGAACACGCTGGCGCTGTCCTTGCCGGTCAAAACTGTACAGCGACAAGTCGTAGCCCTCGCTCATGAGCGCCGACGTGATGCCCTCGAGCAATTCGGAGAAGAACCACCGATTGATAAACGGCACGATGACTCCCACCGTGCGACTGCGGCCGGAAGCCAGGCTTGACGCGGCATAGGACATGACGTAGCCGAGATCTTTCGCTGCTGAGAGAACGCGCTCCCGCGCGGCGGGCGATACGTGGCCCCGACCACTGAGCGCGCGGGAGGCTGTCGCCGTGGAAACTCCGGCGCGCTCCGCGACTTCTTTGATCCCAGCCACTGTCCGCCTTCAGTCACTTGTCATGTGAGCTTCACCCATACCGTATGGCCCGGCCGCAGCGAGCCGTCCCGGATGCTGTCCGGCGCACTACTGAGCAGGACATTCGGTGTAGGCAGGCGCACATCGGTGTCGCCAGTATTCACCATAACCAGGACGTCACCATTCGCGAACGCAAGGCACGCCGTATCCAGGTATTCGGGGAGCCACTTCAGCGACCCGTGGCCGAGCCCATGGTGACGCCGGAGCCTGAGAGCCTCGGTGTACATCGCAAGCACCGAATCCGGATCATTTCGTTGCACGTCGCGCGCGAACGACTCCCACCCTGTCGGCTGAGGCAGCCACGCAGCACCGCTTTCGCTGAAACCTGCTGCAGCAGCGCGGCTCTCCCAAGGGAGGGGCACCCGGCTTCCATCACGGCCTAACCGCTGGCCATCTGTGCGGGCATAGGTCGGATCCTGTCTGCATGAATGCGGCATGAGAGTGTGGTCCGGGAGCCCTAGTTCCTCACCTTGGTACAAGTACACACCGCCCGGAAGTCCGAGCATCAATAGCGAGGCTGCACGTGCAAGGGTCTGGCCACGGGCCAGGTCGGGCTGCGGATCGTCAGGGCCGAGTCCATCTCCGGGACGATCTGGCCGCTCGGTGATCCCGAACCGAGTGACGTGGCGCTGCACGTCATGGTTGGACAGCACCCACGTCGTCGGCGCACCGACCGCATCGAACGCACGCAGCGAATCCTCGATTACAGTGCGGAATCTGGTTGCGTCCCAGGGGCAACTGAGAAACGCAAAATTGAAGGTCTGGTGCATCTCATCGGGTCGCACCCAGTCGGACAGGCGTGGCAGCGGATCGATGCCAGCCTCGGCGCATAACACCCGGTCATCACCGTACTCAGCCAGTATCTGGCGCCATTTCCGGTAAATGTCATGCAACGCGGGCTGACCAAACATCGGCGCGAGGTGCCCTGGGTAATCGTCAGTACCGACGCCGTCAGGCCGGCCGTGCCAGTCAGGCAGGTCCTGCTTCTTGACGAGTGAATGCGCAACGTCGACCCGGAACCCCGCGACTCCGCGGTCGAGCCAGAATCGCAGAATGCGCTCGAACTCGCCATGCACCGCAGCGTTATCCCAGTTGAAGTCGGGCTGAGATGAGTCAAACAGGTGGAGATACCACTGCCCCGGTGAGGCATCTGCCTCAACGACTCTCGTCCAGGCGGATCCACCGAAGTGGGACTGCCAGTTATTCGGTGGTTCAGCGCCTCCCGGCCCCTTGCCGTCACGGAAAATGAATATGTCCCGCTCCCGGCTGCCGGGACCTGCGGCCAATGCCTTCTGGAACAAGGGGTGCTCTTCGGAGCAGTGGTTCGGTACAAGGTCGATGATCACACGGATACCGAGAGCGGTCGCGCGTTCGACTAGGTGGTCGAACGCGGCGAGTGACCCGTACATCGGGGCGACATCGCAGTAGTTGCTGACATCGTATCCACCGTCGCGCTGTGGTGAGGGGTAGAACGGCGACAGCCACACGGCATCGATATCCATCTCGGCCAGCTGTCCGAGCTCGGCGGTAATGCCTGCAAGATCACCGTTGCCGTCACCGTCGAGGTCACGGAACGAGCGTGGATAGATCTGATAGATCACCGATGAGCGCCACCACTTCGCCGCCTCGTCCGGCGGGTCAGCGGGATGTACCGCGAGGAGCGGACCCGATGAGTCGCTAGTGGTCGTCGCATCAGAGTCATATGCAGCACGAGTAGCAGTCATGTCTCACATCGTACGAAATATGGAAGCGCTTGCATAGACCCTGAGCACGTATTCTATTTTTTCACGCCGTAGTCTAGACACCTTCTCTGCAATCGCTTACTATTGTGATTCACTTCACCTCTGACCTTCTGCGCGCATCCGATCACACGGAGAATTCGAATGAACAGACGTACCCGCCTCACTACAGGCGCGGCTGCGGCCCTGGCGACCACGCTGCTCGCGTCGTGCGCCTCCGGCGAAGGACAGGGCGAGGCTGTACAGCAGTTCCTCGGCCAGTCCGGCGGCCCGATCACCATCTGGGCCGGCGAAGAAGCGATCGCCGGTCTCACCGAGATCGCAAACGAGTACGAGGCGGACACCGGCGTTCCGGTGCGCATTGTCCAGCGCGACGCCAGCCCACAGACCATGAGTGAATTCATCACCCAGTCACCAATGGGGCAGGGTCCTGACCTCCTCATGTCTCCGCACGACAATCTGGGCCAACTCGTCGCCAACGGCCTGCTCATGCCCATCGAACTCGGGGACCAGGGCGAGGATTTCCTTGACGTCGCGATGCAGGCAGTTACATATGAAGGCGCCGTCTACGGCGTGCCCTTCGCTGTGGAGAACGTCGCGGTTCTCCGCAACAACGAACTCACCACGCACACCCCTGAAACCTTCGACGATCTCATTGCGGACGGCCAGGCTCTGGTCGAAGCAGGCCAAGCAGATTTCCCCATCTCAATCCCGCAAGACCCAAGCCTGGGAGATCCCTACCACCTCTACCCGCTCCAGACATCCTTCGGAGCCCCCGTTTTCGGCATGGATGACGACGGCTCGTACACCACCGAACTGGCTATGGGCGGAGAATCCGGCGAGGCGTTCGCTGAATATCTCGCCGGTCTTGGCGCTGCCGGTGTCCTCAAAACGTCGCTCACACCGGATATCGGGAAGGATGCGTTCGTCTCCGGACGCGCGCCCTACATCATTTCCGGCCCGTGGAACCTCAATGATTTCGAGGCCGCGGACATGGACCTCACGCTGATGCCGGTGCCGACAGCTGGCGGACAGACCGCTCAGCCGTTCGTGGGCGTACAGGCCGTCTTCATGAACGCAAATTCTGGAAATGCGTTGCCCGCCAATGACTTCCTCGTCAACTATCTCACGCGGCTCGACACCCAGCTCGCCATTTTCGAGTCCGTCGGACGCCCACCTGCCCTCAACGACGCAATCGACGCGATCGCAGACAGGCCGCTGCTGAGTGCCTACGCCGAACTCGCGGAAGCAGGCGCACCCATGCCCGCGATCCCGGAAATGCGCTCCGTGTGGACGTTCTGGGGCACCACTCAGAACGGCATCGTCGAAGGCCAGGGTGAACCCGCCCTGCTCTGGCGCCGCATGATCGCGAACATCGAGAACTAAGGACCCCCATGAACTCGCAGATCACAGCTTCCCTGAAACCCGGGACTCCGGCGGCGCGGCCCGAAAGCACATACTCCAGGAAGAGAACTTCACACAGCCACGGATTCAGCGGTGGCTTCGTCGTCAAGCTCATACTGATGGCACTGATCAACGCGTTCGGGCTGTACGGCATCCTCGCGTCGTGGGCGGTGGGCAACAACGGAATCCTCTGGTTCCTCGTCGCCGCCCTCGCCGTCGTCAACATCGTCTACTTCGCACCCACGCGGAAACTTCTTCCGGCCAAATACCTCGCCCCTGGTCTGATCTTCCTGCTCATTTTCCAGGTGTTCGTGGTGATCTACACGGCGGGCGTGGCGTTCACCAACTACGGCGACGGTCACAACTCTTCGAAAGAAGATGCGATACGGGCTCTCGTGCAACAGCATGAGCGGCGTGTTGACGGGACCCCTCAGTTCCCGATTTCCGTGGTCCAGAGTGAGGGCGGCGAACTCGGCTTCGCCACCGCCGGATCCGGTGAAACGGTGCTGGTAGGCACTGGTAACGCCGCTTTCCAGCCCGTCGCGGGTGCCGAAGCGGGCGCCAACGGGCTCCCCGTTTCGGTTCCTGGCTACGAGGTGCTCGATTTCCCGGACGTGATCGCGCGGCAGGACTCGATCAGTGAGCTCCGTGTCCCGATGGACGGTGACAGCTTCCTTCGCACCAACGACGGACGGGTTGCGTTCGTCTACGAACAGGGACTTGTCTACAACGAGGCCACAGACACGATGACGGCGGCCGACGGGACCGTCTACACTGCGACCGAAACGGGCAATTTTGTTTCCGCCGATGGGGAGGAACTGTCTCCAGGCTGGACGGCGAACGTCGGATTCGCCAACTTCGGTGCAATCTTCGACAAAGACGTGCTGGGCGGACCGTTCCTCTCTGTCACCTTGTGGACCTTTGCCTTCGCGGTACTGGCGGTGGCCACGACTTTCTTCCTCGGCCTCTTCATCGCGATGCTCTTCAATGACGCGTCGATGCGAGGGAGAAGCATTTACCGGGCGATCATCATCCTCCCGTACGCATTCCCGGGGTTCTTGTCGATCCTGATCTGGGCCGGACTGCTCAACCGGGACTTCGGTTTCATCAACGACATCGTGCTCGGCGGTGCTGCTATACCTTGGCTAAACGATCCCTGGCTAGCCAAGCTCAGCCTGGTGCTGGTGAATTTATGGCTGGGGTTCCCGTACATGTTTCTGATCGCGACGGGTGCGCTGCAGTCGATACCCGCGGAGCTCTACGAGTCCGCGCGCATGGACGGCGCTGGCAGGTGGCGCGCATTCAAGTTCGTCACGCTGCCGCTGCTACTGGTTGCTGTCGGCCCCATGCTGATCGCCTGCTTCGCAATGAACTTCAACAACTTCAACCTCATCTACCTGCTGACTTCAGGCGGCCCGCGCGACCTGGATTCGACTACCGGGGTGGGCTCGACGGACATTCTCATCACGTTCGTCTACAAGCTCGCGTTTGAGACCGGCGCGAATCAGTACGGGCTCGCGAGCGCGGTTTCCATCCTCATATTCATCATGGTCGCGGTGGTCTCCGCGATTGCGTTCCGCCGCAGCAAAGCACTCGAGGAGATCAGCTGACATGTCCACCACTACGTCTACCGAATCACACATTGTCTACAACAAGCGACCTGCCTGGGAAACCTTCCGCCGCAGCGGATGGCGTCACGCAGTCGCGGCAGTCATCGTCGTCTACGCTGTCTTCCCGCTGCTATACGCGTTCTCAGCCTCAGTCGGAGACGCCGGTACGCTGCTCGGCTCCAACCGGCTCTTCGCCACCTTCTCCCTCGAGAACTTCCGTGAACTGTTCTCCGACCCCCAGAACCCGTTCCTGCGCTGGTTCGCGAACTCCCTGATTGTTGCGTCCACCACCGCGATCGGCGCGGTGATGATGGGCGCAGCCGCCGCATACGCGTTCTCACGGTTCCGGTTCAAGGGCCGCAAGACCGGTCTGATGAGCCTTCTCATTATTCAGATGTTTCCGCAGCTCCTGGCATTCGTAGCAATCTTCCTGCTCCTCGCCACACTGTCTGACATCTACCCGTTCCTCGGCCTCAACTCGCTCCTCGGCCTGATCATGGTGTACCTCGGCGGCGCGCTCGGCGCGAACACGTTCCTCATGTACGGCGTCTTCAACACCGTCCCCCGTGAACTAGATGAAGCCGCACGCATGGATGGCGCGACACACGCACAGATCTACTGGACGATCATTCTTCGGCTGATCAAACCAATCCTTGTGGTGGTCGGCCTGCTGTCCTTCATCGCGGCGTTTTCCGACTTCCTGATGGCGCGCATCATCCTTCAAGACCCCGATCGCTGGACCGTCGCAGTTGGCCTCTACCAGTTCGTATCGGTCGAGTTCGGTGAAAAATGGGGCGTCTTCACCGCAGGCGCAGTGGTCTCGGCGCTACCCGTAGTCCTGCTCTTCCTGTTCCTGCAGCGCTTCATCGTGTCGGGCCTCACCGGCGGCGCCGTCAAGGGCTGACTCACACCACACCAGAGATTGGAATCCACATGGCACCTATCGTTTTCGACAACACGACCCGCTTGTATGCGGGGTCAGAGCAGCCCGCGGTCGACCGACTCAACCTCCATATCGAGGACGGGGAGTTCCTCGTGCTGGTCGGCCCGTCCGGGTGCGGCAAATCGACCTCGCTGCGTATGCTCGCAGGGCTTGAGGAAGTCAACGCCGGACGAATCCTCGTCGGTGGCCGCGACGTCACTCACACCGATCCGAAAGACCGCGACATCGCGATGGTCTTCCAGAACTATGCGCTCTACCCACATATGTCTGTCGGGGAAAACATGGGCTTCGCCCTCAAACTGGCGAAAGCACCCAAGGCGGAAATCGCAAAGCGGGTCGCGGAGGCTGCTGCACTTCTCGACTTGAAGGACTACCTCGACCGTAAGCCGAAAGCGCTCTCAGGTGGGCAGCGTCAGCGCGTCGCGATGGGACGGGCCATAGTGCGTGATCCGCAGGTCTTCCTCATGGACGAGCCCCTGTCGAACCTCGATGCCAAACTGCGCGTACAGACCCGCACCCAGATCGCACAACTGCAGCGCCGCCTCGGCACTACCACCGTTTATGTCACCCACGACCAAGTTGAGGCGATGACAATGGGTGACCGTGTTGCGGTCCTGAAAGGCGGTGTGCTGCAACAGTGTGCGCCACCGCGTGAGCTCTACCGGTCCCCCGCCAACGTTTTCGTCGCCGGCTTCATGGGCTCGCCCGCGATGAACCTGATGACCCTGCCGCTGAGTGACCGCGGCGTAATGCTCGGAGAGCAGATCGTTCCGGTTCCCCGCACCGCCCTCGCGGGCGTCGATGGCACCGAGATCACGTTCGGAATTCGCCCTGAACATGTTGAGCTCAGCGACAGCGCGGCTGGTTTGCCGCTCGAAGTGGACGTTGTCGAAGAACTCGGGTCCGAAGCCTTCATTTTCGGCCGCACCTACATCAACGGGGCACAGCAACAGCTCGTGGCGCGCGTGGACTGGCGAAATCCGCCGAGCAAGGGCGAGGTCATTCACGTCCGGATTGACGAGTCACACGCCCACATGTTCGACAGCGCTGGCGACGGCGCACGCATCACTGCCTAAGCACACGATTGGAGCAGCATGGAGAACTGGTGGAAATCCGCCGTTGTCTACCAGGTGTACATCCGCAGCTTCGCTGATGGCAACGGTGACGGGATCGGCGACCTGCCGGGCCTGCGGGAAAAACTTCCTTACCTGTCATCTCTGGGCATCGACGCGATCTGGATCACGCCGTGGTACACCTCGCCGATGGTGGACGCCGGGTACGACGTCGCAGATTTTCGTGACATCGATCCGTCATACGGAACCTTGCATGACGCAGAAGCCCTGATCCGCGACGCGCACGCGCTCGGTATCAAGGTGATCATCGACATCGTCCCCAACCACACGTCATCCGAACACAGATGGTTTCACGCCGCGTTGCGGGACGAAGCAAACGCGAAGCAGCGCTACATCTTCCGGGACGGGCAAGGAACCGACGGAAGCAGCCCGCCCAATGACTGGACCAGCGCATTTGGCGGGCCGGCCTGGACGCGATTGCCGAACGGCGAGTGGTACCTCCACATGTTCGCGCCCGAACAGCCTGACCTCAACTGGGAAAATCCAGAGGTCCGGGCAGAGTTCGAAGACATCCTTGCCTTCTGGTTTGCCCGCGGCATCGACGGTTTCCGGATCGACGTCGCGCATGGCCTTGTCAAACATCCCGAGCTTCCCGACGCGGGACCGCGCCCGGAAGACTGGCGGACTCAACC
Organism: Hoyosella subflava DQS3-9A1; assembly: GCF_000214175.1. NCBI lineage: Bacteria > Bacillati > Actinomycetota > Actinomycetes > Mycobacteriales > Hoyosellaceae > Hoyosella > Hoyosella subflava. The sequence goes on along the minus strand of NC_015564.1, from coordinate 1,738,337 downwards.
GCACCCTGCGCGCGACCAGGATGGGGTGCACGACATATATCGCACCTGGCGCAAGGTCGCGGAAACGTTCACCCCAGAACGGATCTTCGTGGCGGAAGCGGTCGTCCCCACCAACGAGCGACTCGCCCGCTATCTACGGCCTGACGAACTTCACACCGCGTTCCAGTTTGACTTCACACGAGCGCCGTGGCGGGCTAACTCACTGCGGGACGTGATCGACGATGCCGTCTCCCAGGCTGCAACGGTCGGGGCGCCAGCGACATGGGTGTTATCGAGTCACGACATTCCGCGGCCCGTCACCCGCTACGCCCGCTCGCAGCCGGAGTTCGACGTGCAGCCTGAGTGGGATCGGGCGCGGTGGTCAGCGGAGGAACCGGATCTCGAACTTGGGAAGCGGCGCGCACGCGCCGCCGCACTGCTCCAACTCGCTCTTCCCGGCACGGCCTACATCTACCAGGGCGATGAACTCGGTCTAGATGAGGTGGAGAGTCTGCCCCCTGAGGTACGGAACGACCCGACGTGGGCACAGTCCGGCTACACAGATGTGGGCCGTGACGGGTGCCGCGTACCGCTGCCCTGGTCTGGAACATCACCACCATTTGGATTTTCACCCGAGGCATCGCACGCTGACCCCTGGCTCCCGCAACCGGAACACTGGGAGTCGCGGACGGTGCTAGACCAGCAGAATGACAATGCGTCCTTTGTATGGCTGTATCGATCTGCGATCCACCTTCGGACGGCGCTCTTTCCAGCCGAGACCGAACTGGAGTGGCTGGGGTTCGCCGGGCAGGTGCTCGCATTCCAGCGGGGCGACTCGCAGTGCTGGGTGAACTTGGGTGACGAGCCGGTAGACCTGCCTGCCGGGTGGGACGTCGTCCTGGAATCGTCGCGGACTCATGGCGACAGCTTGCCCTCTGATACGGCTGTGTGGATGACGCGCTCACCCTTTTAGAGATCCGCCGCCCCATTGCCCCGGCGCATCGGGAAGTGGGACGATTGGGGATGCCGGGGCCAACCCTCGACGCTCGATTGCTCAGCAAGGAAGTGACGGAAATGGCATGGCGAATCAAGGCGAATTATTACGAAGGATGTAACTGTGCGCTGGGATGCCCGTGCAATATGAATGGCTTCCCCTCGCACGGCTACTGCGAAGGCGTGGTGGGGTTCAAGATCAAAGAAGGTGATCGGGAAGGAACCGACCTCGCGGGAGCGAAAGTCGCGAGTGCGGTGAAGTGGCCCGGAGCCATCCACGAAGGCAACGGCACGATGGTGCTCTTCATCGACGCCACCGAAGCGCAGCGCGAAGCACTCATCCCCATTCTCACCGCGGAGGATCCGGGGCTGCCCTGGGAAATACTCGCCGCCACAGTGAGCGAGGTTCACGGCCCATTCTTCGAGACAATCGATATCGATGAAAAAGCCATCGACTCGCAGCTGCGAGTGGGTGACAAGTTGTCCATGAACATGGAGAGCTTCCGGGATCCTGTGAGCGGCGAGAAGCACGTCCCTCACATGATCCTCAAAGACGGGTTCATCTTCCAGGATGGGGCGATTGGCACAACATCAGTTCTGACGCTCAACGCTGATGGAGTGACCTTCGACCACGCGGGCAACAACGCGTACTACTCCGAAGTGGAGTGGTCCAGCGACAACCGGATGGCCCCTGTGATAACGCAGCAGACCTGAAATCACCCTGGAAACCACACCAGATGACCGAGGTTCACAAGGTCCCCAGAACCGATTCTCCGCGCATGGCGTACAGCGTCCTCGAGCGCAGAGCAACTGTCACGATCGTCGGGATGCTGCTCGTGCTCGCGGGCGCCGCGTGGTGGTGGACCGTCCGTACCGCGCACGACATGCAGTCGATGGCTCAGGGCCTCGCTTCAATAGGCGCGCCCATGGCTTTCGACATGGGCGTCCTCATCTTTCTGGTCATGTGGACAACAATGATGGTCGCGATGATGTTCCCCACCATCGCACCGATCGTCCTGCTCCATCGCCTGGTGATGCGGCGCCAGAATCGTGGGGGCGCCCCCACAGCGGCATTCGTACTGGGGTATCTCTGTGTGTGGACCGCTGCCGGGCTCGTTCCGCTGGCGCTGCTCCTCGCGTTCCGCAATGTCGCGCACGACGCGGGGTGGGTGACGGTCGCTGCGGGTGGCGTGCTGATAGTTGCGGGCGCGTACCAATTCACGCCATGGAAACAGACATGCCTGCGCGCGTGCCGTACCCCGTTGTCTTTCCTGGCGACGCACGACTTCGGTAACGGACTGCGGGGAACATTCCGGACTGGCGCGGCACATGGCCTTTACTGCCTCGGGTGCTGCTGGGCTCTCATGTCCGTTCTCCTGGTTGTCGGCCTGATGAACCTAGTCTGGATGGCGGTCCTCGCAGCCGTATTCCTGGCTGAAAAGCACTCGAGCCGGGGCGTTCTGCTTACCCGCATAGTCGGAACCGCGGTAGTCGCCCTCGGAATCGCGATCATGGTCCATCCCCCTGTTCTGGAGTCCATCGCGCCCACATCCGACGTGACGGAACCGATGCCGGGTATGTGACACCACTAGGTCAACTGGTCATTCCTCGCCGTGCTCCGTGAAGCCGACCGCAGTTACGTCGTGGGGAAGGCTTGTCCGCGTGGCACGCAAGAAGGCGTAGGGAGTGTGCTGGCCGAAGTTAGACACTCGTGAGGTGTAGACGTCCGCAAACTTCTCGACCTGCCGGGCGAATAGGCTCTTGTCGTTCCCCGCGCGCATTAGCGGGCCCCACGTAGGGTTGCCAAGAGCGCCTGCTGCTTGCGCGAGAGGGGCGATCTGCTGATCGAGTTCGCGGATAGCGTCATAGAGGGAACTCATCGTTGCGTCGGCTTCCCTCGCAGGTTCAGCGCTCGCCGCAGCACGCGAGCGAGCGAGGCGCGCATGGGACAATTCGTCCTCAAGGCTTTCCTTAATGACCATGAGTTTGCGTAGCTGCATCTCGTCGTCAGCGAACCTAGCGGCGTCCGCGATCTCTGCTTCGAGTTCGCTCATAATCAGCGCGGTACGCCACCGCAGAACCGATTTCGAGACATGGACGTCACCGAACAGGTGGTCGCCAACGTAGAGAATCTGGGCACCGTCGAGTTCGAGGCTCTGCTCCACTAGTCGTGCGCATCCGCCGTAGTAGACACCTCCCGGTTCCATCAAGCCCTGGTGGGGCTCGAGAAGGTTCCGCTCCGGGTCGACGACGCGGAAGACGGGAGGGCTTTCCGAAAAGAAGCGAGGTTTGGCCGCCGCGACAACTACGATGTCGAACAGATCACGCCAGTTCCCACTGGGGACGTGCCGATCGAATGCATAGCTCATCATTGCCCGGGTGTAGGTCCACTCGCTGTTCGTGATGAGAAGAAGCCTTTTGCCCGCAAGACGCTGGTCCATCAGCGTCTCCGCGATGGCGGGATCGAAATCACAGAATCGATCGGGGTCAGCGGTGATCTCCGCTTTGAGCTCACCCATCGTATGGGACACATCCAGCGCCGACGAGACGACCTTGAACAGTTCGTCGTAACCGACCGGCCCCTTTATGTGTCCAGCGTCGAGAAGGTCGACGAGCTGTGCGTACAACGCTGCCTCGGATATGGAGAAGAGCGTGTTGAGGAAGCGGAAACGCGGTTCGGACAAGTCGATGAACACGCCGTTGTACGTGCGCCTCAGTTCATTGAAATTCAGTTTTTTGGTACCGTGCTGCGCCTGGATGACGTAGCCAAACCGCGTGGCCTTCACGAGGTTCCCAAGATCCAGGTCAAGTACGAGCCCCTGCAGATACCGATCGGTTTCGAAAACGAGGTCCTGGACCGGGTAGCCGCGCTTCGCGAGTACCCGGCGCGCATGCTCGAAAGCAGCACCTTCCCACTCTGCTGTTCGGTAATGCAGCAACGTGTAATCCATGTCGTACCCGATCGCCTCGACCGAGCGTAGGTTCAGTGTCCGGTTCGCGTACACACGACGAGCAGGTTCTGTCACGCCTCGAAAGCCTACTGGGCTCGTGTGGGTTCGCTTTCATTTTCATGACCCCAGCACTCGACACCCTTCAGCTCCGGCATTTCAGCTACGGCGAACGTGGGATCCAAGCCCTGCTTACGCTGTGCGACGTAGTGATCGAGCAGCCGGAAAGTGATCACTGCGAGCGGTGCAATGGCAAGCAAGTTGATCAGGACCATGATTCCCATCGTGAGGTTCGCCATCTCCCAGACGAGATCGAGAGCCGCGATCGAACCGAGAAACGCGCATCCGATGATCGCGAGACGGAACCACAACAGCGCTCGCGGTGACCTCGTCAGGAACTCGAGGTTTGCATACCCGATGTAGTAATTCCCGAGGAGCGAACTGAAAGCGAGAATGAAGATCACGACAGTCAGGAAGTGGATTGCCCAGTCACCGAACTGTACCGATAGCGCGTGCTGAGTCAGCGTAGCGCCTTCACGCTCACCGAAATCAGGTTCCGCGAGGAGGATGATGAATGCCGTCATGCTGCAAATCAGCAAGGTGTCGAAATAGACGCCGAGTGACTGCACCAGCCCTTGCTTAGCCGGGTGGGACACCGCGGCCGTCGCGCTCACATTCGGAATGGAGCCCATTCCGGCCTCATTCGAGTAGAGACCACGCTGCATGCCATGCAGGAGTGCGGCGCCGAGACCACCCGCAACGACTTCCCGGAAACCGAATGCGTTCTCGATGATGAGCCACACCATGCCCGGCACCTCGGGAATGTTGAGTGCGACGACGACGAGCCCGAGACCAACATAAGACAGTGCGAGTACGGGCACCAATACCTGAGTGACATGGGCGATCCGGCGCACACCGCCGAAGATGACGAGAGCCAGTAGTGCCGCGACCGCAACGCCGATCCCCGCGAGGAAAAGCGGCTCAGTATTTCCCACGGAGTTCGAGATCGAGTCAGCGATCGTGTTCGCCTGCACCGTGTTGAAAACAAGACCGTAGGTGATGATTGTGACAACCGCAAAAAGCACTGCTGGCCAGCGCTTTCCGAGCCCTCGGGAGATGTAATACGCAGGCCCACCACGGTAGCTGTCGCGATCTTTGAACTTATACAACTGCCCTAGCGTCGACTCAACGAAGGAGGTGGCAGCACCGATCAGTGCAAGCATCCACATCCAGAACACCGCGCCCGGGCCACCGAGGGTGATGGCGATAGCGACGCCAGCCACGTTGCCTGTACCTACGCGCGCGGCAGCCGAAATCGTGAACGCCTGGAAGGACGACAGGCCTTTGCGGCCATTTTCCATCACCAGGGAGGGTTCTTTGATGACGCGCACCATCTCGCCGAACAGCCGAATCTGGGCGCCTTTCGACCAGATTGTGTAGACGATGCCCGAGAGCACCAGAATCGTCAGCGGGAGGTACCAGTACCACTCGTTGACGGTCGTAATGACGTCAATAGTCCGTTCCATTGCACTTCCTGCCAAACATGTGATGCCTGAGCGATTATCTGCACACGTTATCGCGGTTGGTCTTCACCGGCAGCGAATCTGCTTGATCTCTCATCGCCACAGCAAGAGCGCCCCAAGTACCGCCAATTCAAAATGGACAATACCGCCATTTCAGCGGCGTCACTGATTTATCTGGCATTTAAAGCCTGCTAGATCACAATGTGACATCTATCATGTCTTTATCGACGCGAATGCCGATGTAAGGCTACTAAATTAGCTGTCCTGCCTGGGGTTTTACCGACACCTCCAGGCGTCTCGGCACACAGTCTTCGTTATGTGTCCGTTATGAAGCGAGCCACAAAGTGTAGAAACCGCCGCGGTACAGCCGCGAGACTTTTCAGCGTTATGAAACTTCCTGCAATTTTCGCCGCATCCGCAATCGTCACTCTTGGCGCCGCCGCCACCATCCATCAGACGTCGATGGCAGATACATCAGCGCCGTCGGCTGACGTTGCAGCAAACGAAACCCTCCCCGAGGGCGAGAGTCCGAATGGTGAAGCCGGCCCCGCGAGCGCTGTAGAGGACGACGCCCCTCCGCTTCCCGCACCCGTTCCCGCAGAATTCGCCGAATGGATTATCAAAGCGAGTGGTGAGTGCGAGGGCGTCACTCCCGGCCAGATCGCCGCGCAACTGTTTGCGGAGTCAACCTTTCGCGTAGATGCAGTCAGTTACGCGAATGCACAGGGCCCTGCCCAGTTCACGCCCGAGACATGGGAGGCGTGGGGCACCGACGCCGATGGCGATGGGGTCAAGGATCCCTTCAGCATCCCCGACTCTGTGATGGCGCAGGCGAAATACATGTGCCACAACCTCGAAAGCGTCGAGCAGGCAATCCACGATGGGAAAGCCGAAGGCGACGCTGTGGACCTAGCACTCGCGTCCTACAACGCCGGATTTGGCGCCATCCTCCGGTTCGGCGGGATGCCCAGCGGCGGCGACTACACCACCCAGACACAGCCCTACGTCGAAAAGATCCGGGACCTCGAGCAGGCATTCAACGCTTACTTCGAAGCCAGGGTCTGATCGCTACTGCTTGACAGCCGCCTCCATCTCCGAGAACTCCGTCTCGATATCCGCGTGCGGCCGGGGCACAGTCAGAGACACGACAACGGACACCACCTCGCATCTGCAAAGCCCGGCACGATCTCGTACATCACGCTCGCGAGTGCATCGATGTTGCCCCAAATGCCGACCACAACCACGCCGGTGAGCATGCCAGCGAGAGCTCCGGTCGAGGTGAATTTCCGCCAGAACAGCGAAAGAATGATGATCGGGCCGAAAGCGGCGCCGAAGCCCGCCCACGCGAACCCGACGAGTTCGAGAATCGTACCCCGCGGGTTGATTGTGATCAGCATGGCAACTATCGCGACAGTCAGGACGCCGAGCCGCCCTAGCAGTACGAGGCGCTGACTGGTGACGTCCTTGCCGAATATCCGGTAGATATCCTCGACCAGCGCCGAGGAACACACAATCAGCTGCGATGAGATAGTCTGATGCCGATCCGGCGACCGGATTTGGCGTCGGCAGAGGACCTCAGCGCCATGAAGCGCACGATGATATGCGGCTGACCGAAGTACCCGAGGCCCCAGGCCGCAGCCGAGATGACCGCGAGGAAGCTACCAGAGGCTCGCGAGATCCCGCGCGGTTTCTTCCAACGCATTGCGAATTGCACGCACCGCAGGGTGCCGCGCGCTCGAAGCCCGGATGGCGGTGAAGATTGTGCGCCGTGGGTCGCCTTCAAGCCCGAGCAGCCGGGCACGCGGCTCCCTGCCGACCCACACAAGATCAGGGAGAAACGCGACCGCGTTCCCGGACTCCACGAGCCGGACGTGCGCCTGCAAGTCGGCGGTTTCGAAGCGGACGTCGGGTTCAAATCCCGCCTGCCTGCATGCTTGCTCGGCCCAATGGCGGGACGCGGAACCACTTGGCTCCATCACCCACGGCAGTTCACTTGCGGCATCGAGTCCGCGAACGGCGCCGAAGTCCGCGGCGGCACTGTCGACCGGCGGCAGCGCGAGCCGAATCGCATCCCCCGTAAGCAATTGACGATCAAGGCCTGCGTAGTGCGGCGCGGCGTGCCCCGGGTACTGCTCTGCAACAACGAGATCGAAATCCCGGGCCCAGGTTTCGTGCAGTGCCGTTTCAGGCTCGTGCTGCACCATTTCGATGCGGACGTTTGCATGACGTTCACGGAGCAATTGAAGGGCCTGCGGAATGAGTGCAAGCGCCGCGGTCTGAAACACCGCCAGCCGCACGGTGCCAGTGACAGTAACGCTCGAAGCTGCCAGTGCCGCCTCGGCGCGCTCCAGGCAGTCGAGAAGTTCGGTGGCGTGGTCGACGAGAAGAACAGCCTGAGGGGTCAACTGCAGGCGCCGGCCAGATTTGCGCAACAGCACGACACCGGCCTCCCGCTCCAAGATCGAAAGCTGCTGTGACACAGAGGAGGGACTGTAGCTCATGGCAGCTGCGACCTCGGAAATCGTGCCGCGAATGCTGAGTTCCCTCAACAAGCTCAGACGGTGAACATCGAGCATGCGTCGCTCCATTCTTCCGGTTTTTCCGCACAATACCCTTCGGAAAACGTCGCTATACCTGAAGGGATGACCGGGGTCATACTCAGAAGACAATGACTGACGCACCCTCAAGGAGGTCCTCGCGGTGAGCACGATCAAGGACAACAGCGCAGCGGTTCTCCCGCAGGACCTCACTGACGAAGCTATTCAGCTCGTTCGCCATTGGCTCACGGAGGGCGCGAAATATCCCGTTGACCGGTCTGCCGAGCAACTCGCCGGGGTTCTTAACGACCCGAACGGCCTCGACTTCACCGTCGGGTTCGTTGACGGTGTCATTCGCCCAGAAGATCCGCGCGTCGCGGCGGCGAACCTCAAAGCTCTCGCACCGAAGGTTCCCGCCTTCTTGCCGTGGTACATGAAGCTTGCGGTTACGCTTGGCGGCATACTTGCGGTTCTCGCGCCGAAGCTCGTGATTCCAGTAACGCGGAAAGTTCTGCGGCACATGGTCGGCCATCTGATCGTCGACGCCACCGATGCCAAACTCGGCAAAACTATCGGGAAGATCAAGCGGGACGGGATCCATCTCAACATCAACCTTCTTGGTGAGGCCATTCTCGGCGAGTCAGAAGCCGCCCGTCGTCTCGACGGGACACGTCGTCTCCTTGCCCGAGATGACGTCGACTATGTGTCGATCAAGGTGTCCTCCACCGTCGCGCCGCACAACCATTGGGCCTTCGATGAGGCTGTCACTCATGTTGTCGAAAATCTGACTCCCCTCTACCGCCAAGCCGCGAACGCGTCCCCTAAGCGGAAGTTCATCAACTTGGATATGGAGGAATACAAAGATCTCGACCTGACGATCGCGGTCTTCACCGAGCTTCTCGACAAGCCCGAGTTTCGCGACCTCGAGGCGGGAATCGTCCTACAGGCCTATCTGCCCGATGCGCTTCCAGCCATGATCCACCTCCAGCAGTGGGCATCTGACCGCGTCGCCACGGGGGGCGCTCCCATCAAGGTCCGCGTCGTTAAGGGCGCGAACCTTCCCATGGAAATGGCTGACGCGGAACTGCACGGCTGGCCGCTCGCCACCTGGCACACCAAACGCCAGTCCGATACGTCATACAAGGCTGTGCTCAACTATGCGCTGCGTCCCGAACACACTCGCAACGTTCGCATCGGAGTTGCCGGGCACAACCTCTTCGACGTAGCGCTCGCCTGGCTGCTCGCGCAGGCCCGTGGAGTCACTGACGGCATCGAATTCGAAATGCTGCTCGGCATGGCGACAGGTCAGGCGGAGGCAGTGCGGAAAGACGTCGGTTCCCTCCTTCTCTACACCCCTGTGGTCCACCCTCGCGAGTTCGACGTCGCGATCGCTTACCTGATCCGCCGTCTCGAAGAGGGCGCGTCCAAAGAGAACTTCATGTCCGCCGTATTCGAGCTCGACAAGAATGAAGCACTGTTCGAGCGGGAGAAGCAGCGCTTCATCGCATCCGTCAACGAGCTCACCGACGACATTCCTGAACCGCACCGAATTCAGGATCGTCGCGAGCCTCAGGCACCGGGGCTGCGCGAAGGCTTCAAGAACACTCCTGACACCGACCCGGACTTGCCTGGGAACCGGGCGTGGGGCCGCGACATCGCAGAAAGAATGCAGACTTCCCAGCTCGGTATCGCGACCTCCGAAAATAACTGGGTAGGTTCAGCTGAAGAGCTCGACACCATCATGTCGCGCGGCGTGTCGGCTGCTGAAGAATGGCAGTCACTCGGAGCGAATGAACGCGCCGCGATCCTGCACCGCGCCGGTGACGTTCTCGAGTCGAAGCGCGCAGACCTCCTTGAAGTCATGGGCGCAGAGTGCGGCAAGACGATCGATCAGGGCGACCCTGAGGTGTCTGAAGCGATCGATTTCGCCCACTACTATGCCGAGCGGGGCCGCGACCTCGAACACGTCGACGGCGCCCAGTTCGTGCCATCGAAGCTGACGGTCGTGACGCCGCCGTGGAATTTCCCCACAGCCATTCCAGCGGGATCCACGCTGTCCGCCCTCGCTTCCGGATCCGCCGTCGTCATCAAGCCAGCACATCAGGCGAAGCGCACCGGCGCCGTGATGGTCGAAGCGCTCTGGGAAGCGGGCGTGCCGCGCGACGTGCTGCAGTATGTCCAGCTAGGTGAGCGCGAACTAGGTGCTCAGTTCGTGTCACACCCGTCAGTGGATCGGCTGATCCTCACCGGCGCATACGACACCGCGAAGTTGTTCCGCTCCTTCCGGCGTGACCTCCCCTTGCTGGCGGAGACCTCCGGAAAGAACGCGATCATCGTGACGCCGTCTGCTGATTACGACCTCGCCGCGAAAGACGTCGCCTACTCGGCCTTCGGGCATGCTGGACAGAAGTGCTCAGCCGCCTCGCTGGTCATTCTGGTGGGGTCTGTCGCGACCTCGCAGCGTTTCCGGAACCAGCTGCTCGACGCGGTGCGCTCGCTTAAAGTCGGCTCTCCGTGGGACCTCCAAACACAGGTCGGGCCAGTTATCGAACCCGCACAAGGGAAACTGCTGCGGGGTCTGACCACATTGGGCGAGGGCGAGTCGTGGGTCATTAAGCCCAAACAACTCGACGAATTGGGCAAGGTCTGGAGCCCCGGTATTCGGGAGGGCGTTAAGCGCGGGTCCGAGTACCACATGACGGAGTACTTCGGCCCCATCCTTGGCATTATGACGGCGCCGTCCCTGGAAGAAGCCGTGAACTTCGTGAACGATATCGAGTACGGCCTCACCTCTGGCCTCCATTCGCTGGACCGCGACGAGGTCGCCTACTGGCTCAGCACCGTTGAGGCCGGCAACTTGTACATCAACCGTGGCATCACGGGAGCGATCGTGCAGCGTCAACCGTTCGGCGGATGGAAAAAGTCCGCAATCGGGGCCGGGACGAAAGCGGGTGGACCGAACTACCTGATCGGCATGGGCACGTGGCTCGACAGTCCCGTCAGCACAACTGGGGACCTCGGCGATACGCAGGCCGCACTACTGTCAGCCGTGCGGAACGCCCTGTCGGCTGAAGACGTGGACTGGCTGCGCGACGCGCTGTCGACCGACGCGGCGATCTGGACCGCTGAGTTCGGAAGGGCGCAGGACAAGACCGGATTGCAGTGCGAACGCAACCTGCTGCGTTACCGGCCGGTTCCCGTCACCGTCCGGTACGAGGCCGCAAGCTCCGGCCACGGTGCAGCAGAACTTGTGCGTGTTGTAGCAGCGGGACTGCAGGCCGCGTCAGTGGTAACCGTAAGCAGTTCGTCAGCCCTGCCTGAGCAGGTGAAGCTGGCTCTCACCGCGCGCGGTGTCACTGTTGAGGTCGAGGACAATGACCAGTGGGCTGCGCACGTTGCACGCCTGGCCGCACGGACGGGACCGCATTCCAGTGTCCGCATCCGTCTCATCGGTGGCGACTACCAGGCCGCTGCAGAAGCCGCCGAAGGTAAGCCCGACGTGGCGATCTATGCGGCACCCGTGGTGTCAGCAGGACGAGTAGAGCTTCTGCCGTTCTTACACGAGCAGGCCGTGTCGATCACGGCACATCGCTACGGGACGCCAAACCATCTGACCGAGGGATTGATCTGACAGGCCACGCTCCGCGACCTGCTTACGATCAAAAGTGATACACATCTCCCCCCGACCAGTGAGACTAGAGGGAAGCCTGCGGCGTCTGTGGTGACGCCGCAGGTGGCCACGTCCACCGCGGAAACGGGATTGGAGTGTCATGGCTTCAGACGGCGCCACCCAGACAGCACGCACAGCGGCCGCCAGTGATCGGCAGGAGGTCGGCTTCGCACCAGCAGTACCTCAACAACCCGTCTCACCGGGACGGTTATGGACTGGGCGGATCCTCGGCCCCGGGCTTGCCCTGCTGGCGTATTTTCTGATCCCGGCCCATGAAGACTTGTCAACCGCAGGCCGGACAGCTGCCGCTGTCGCAGTGCTCATGGCGGTCTGGTGGATGACCGAGGCTATCCCTCTCGCCGCGACCGCGCTGATTCCGATCGCCGCGTTCCCGGTCCTCGACGTCGTGGCTATCGGCGACGCGACGGCACCCTATGCGTCACCGACGATCTTCCTTTTCATGGGTGGCTTCATGATCGCACTCGCGATGCAGAAGTGGAACCTGCACAAGCGGATAGCGCTGCACACTGTACGCATCGTCGGAACGCACCCGCGGCAGGTCGTGCTGGGGATGATGATCGCGACTGCATTCCTCAGCATGTGGGTCAGCAACACCGCCACCACTCTGATGATGCTGCCGATCGCAATCAGTGTGCTCGCTCTTGTTACCAGCGGAACAGACGCCGCCGAGGATAAGAACATCCGGAACTTCGCTGTGTGCCTCATGCTGGCAATCGCGTATGCGGCCTCCGTGGGAGGTCTCGCAACAATCATCGGCAGCCCGCCCAACGCCATCATGGTCGGATTCGTCGACGAAAACTACGGCATCACGATCAGCTTCGCCGACTGGATGAAAATCGGTGTACCGATCGGGGCGGTCTTCCTGATCATCGTGTGGGTGCTCCTGACCTACGTCATCTACCCGACCAAACTGAAGGAGATCATCGGCGGCAAAGAGATGATCCACAAGGAAATCCACGAACTCGGGCGGATGTCACACGGCGAGTGGAATGTCCTCATTGTGTTCGCGGTGACAGCCTTGCTGTGGGTTTTCCGGGACCTCATCGCCGACTTCGACGCACTGACGTCGATTCTGCCGTTCATGGCGAACCTTTCCGATGCGGGAATCGCGATCGCGGCAGCTATCGTGCTTTTCCTCTTGCCCGCGTCGGCCAACTCCGACCGCAGTGACGCTGAGGCAGAAGGTGGGGCCAAACTGCACGGCACCCTCGACTGGCGGACGGTCCAGAACGGCCTGCCGTGGGGCGTGCTCCTCCTATTCGGCGGCGGTCTGAGCCTCGCCGGTGCCGTGCAAGAGACCGGCCTGGACGAGTACATCGGCACACAGGTCGGTGGCCTCGGTGCGTTGCCGATCGTGCTGCTCGTCGCGGGTACCTGCGGCATCGTGCTGCTGCTTACCGAACTGACGTCGAATACCGCGACAGCAGCCACCTTCTTGCCGGTCCTCGGCGGTGTCGCGCTGGGGCTGGGAATGGATCCGATGCTTCTGCTACTCCCCGCAGTGCTCGCCGCATCGTGCGCGTTCATGCTCCCCGTCGCCACTCCGCCGAACGCGATCGTCTTCGGTTCTGGCCAGGTCACCATCGGCCAGATGATCCGTGCGGGAGTCTGGCTGAACATCGTGGGAATCGTGCTGATCACGATCGCGGTGTTCGCGCTCGGATCCTGGGCGATGGGAATCTCGCTGTAATCCGTCTCAGTCGAGGTTGAAGAGAGTGGCCAACTCCGTTTCGGCCGCTGTCACGAGTTCCGCGAGACCCGGAATATCGGGCAGTTCGATCGAGAGGTTGCCGCCGTCGCTCAGTGTGGTGGGTCGCGGCCAGCTGGCATCAGGCACCATGGGTGGACAAATACCACCAGGCACGGTGGCCAGTTCGAAATGCCACCACTCGTTTTCGTAGGTACGGCACAGCCCGTACCTGGCGCCATTTCGCTCGAGCCAGCGCGCCCCTTCGACCGGGCCAACATCGATCGCGTGCCCACTGACGTGAGCTGATTCATCGGGGGGAAGGACCCACCTGCGGGCAGCGTCAGGGCTGCCATGACTGCGAACGCCGTTCTCCCACAACTGCTGCTGCTCAGCATGCGAACGTTTGCCGGACGTGATCCACAGCGGCACACCTTCTCGGCTGGCGTCCGCTTGGGCCGCGAGAAACGCGCGCGCAAGGACCGGATCAAGGCCTGACGTGCCACTAGCCGATGTGAGTCGCACAGACACTGGGGCGACCTCGTGATTGTGTCCCGTGAGAGCGAGGACTCCCCCAGCGAACAACATCAGCATTAGCCCCGCAGCAATCCTTCGGCGGTAGTTTCCGCCATTGATCGTGGGAATAGTCATCTGCACCCTTGCCTTTTACTGAGCAGCGGCCATGCCGACCATCTCCGAGTCGATGGCGCCTTGCGGGTAGGTCTGTTCACGTTATGACACCACCCCAGGCGCTGGAAGGAGCGCGCTATGAACAAAATTCGCAGCGACTTGTGGGAAACCGAACCGGAATATCCTGCACCAGGATTGAGTACCCATGCCTACTTGTGGACACCGCCGGAAGGCAACGTCCTGTTCTACAACACCACCCACACACACGAACTCGACCACATCGCTCAACTCGGCGGTATCCGCCACCACTACCTCAGCCACCAAGACGAGATCGCCTCCTCAGTTCGCACCATCAAGGAACGCTTCGGCTCCCAACTACACATTCATCGCGCAGAAGCACATCTCGCCGCTGAGACGGCACCCGTCGATGACCCCTTCTCTGATCGGCACACGGTCGATTCCATCCTCGAAGTCATTCCCACGCCCGGACATACGCCTGGCAGCACCTGCTACTTAGCTCAGGGCGCCGAAGGTGCGTACCTGTTCACGGGCGACACGATTTACCGCGGAGCTGATGGACGCTGGTTCGCGGGATACATCAAGGGCTTCAGCGATGCGGTTGCGCTCGCTCACACACTCTCGGTCCTCGCCACGCTCGAGCCGGACGTTGTCGTGTCAAGCGCATTCGCTGGAGACTCAGGGGTGACAGAGCTCGGAGACGCACGGTGGGCGGATATCGCCCATAGCGTTAAGGAGCGGTTAGTTAACCACACTCGCAGATCTGAAGAATCGTGAAAGATTTACCCTTCTGAGGAGGGAAAAACCTTCACGATCATCACGCGGCGTGACGTAGCGCCGCAACGATTTCCGACAAGACGCGGCTTGGCTCATTTTTGAGGTGATGCCAGGAGAACCGCAGAACTCGCCAGCCCGCGTTCACCAGAACATTCTGCCGCTCCATGTCTGCCCGGAACCGGTGCGCATCGCGGTGCCACGCCCAGCCGTCCACTTCGATGGCGAGACGCGCCCTGACGAACGCAACGTCAATTTCGTAGCCGCAGCTCCAGAGATGCGACTGCCACCCGACAAGGCCGGCACGGTTCAGTAGCTGATGCAGCATTCGTTCAGCCGCCGACGATCCGCCCTGTTCTGCCGCGTCCATCAGATGTCGCGCGGCCACCGCTCCTGTCCTGCCGCTGTTCCGCTCGTGCACCGCGCGCAGAATCGGCAACGCTGTGTGCTTCTGAAGCGCGCGGTCCAGGAAGACTGATCCCTCGCGCAGTTCTACCGCGGTTTCCAGGATGGTGAGCGGAATATCAGTGACACCGAGCCGCCGCACGTGTGATACATCGAGTCGATGCAGATCGCGGTACCGAACAGCGAACTCAGGCCGCTTCACCCGCCGGTTCCGCGGCACCGTGACCGAAGGCTTCGGTGGAGCGCTCGTGAGCAGACCGTGCCACCATGCTGCACTCGGACCACTCGCGACCGCTCCCGGACCCGCACCGTAGACAGCTGCGCGCAAGACGGCGGCTGCGCTGTGCGCATGTTCTGCACGCTGGTATACGCCCCATCCGAGACGCCTGAATTCCTGTCTTCGGACCTGCCCGTCAATGGCTTTCGGCGTCATCCCCGCAGCCAGCATCTGCTGGCGTGTGACAACTCCATCTTGCCTGGCACACAACGCTCTCACTTCTCGCGGTAGCACGAGAAATGTAGACGCATGCGGCGCAGCGTTCGGTTCCCCGCTTGTGATCGTGAAGGAATTTCCTTCCTGAGGAGGGAGAATCCTTCACGATCACGGTTAATACTGATTGATCGCGGTGGTGAGGAGCACTGCCGAGTCATCGAGCGCGTCGAGACTGTGGCGAGCATGTGGAAGGACGAGAAAGTCCCCTTCGCCGAGCTCCGCCGCCACGCCCTCAGTCTGCAACTGAACCCGGCCCTTGATGACGTAGAGCGTTGCCTCTCCCGGGTTCTCATGCTCGCTCAGTTCCTCGCCCGCCGTGAGAGCGATGACCATCTGGCGGAGCGTGTGCCCACTCCCCCCGTGCAGGATCTCGGTGTTGCGACCGTGCGGGGCTTCCGCGGCGCGCGCGATCAGTTCCTGCGCGAGTTCTCGAAGCGATGCCGTCTCCACCGTGAACTCCCATCGGCTGTAACCAGGCGTGCTGCCTTCTTCCCGATCACAGATTAGCGGAACCAACCGTGTCGCGAGCGCGTCTGAACTCTCCAGTGCAGCTGAATAGGGGGTCCTCGCGCTCGCTCGCCACTGAAATAACGGGGTTCCGTCACCATGACGTCGCCCCCCGTCCCGGCGGTCGCTGCACGAAATGAGAGAAAGCGCACTCCATACCAAACGAAAACGGAAACAGCCGACCGGGGAACTGCGGCACATCTGGCGTCATGACCAGCAGTTGCGCGTGATCGGATCGATACAAAAAGTCAGCACCGCATCGCCGCCGGGATGATCGAATGCCGGTTCCGGAAAGTTTGTCCCCATTGACGGCGACATGGGCACAAAATCACATGTCACAGCGCCTTTTTCCTTTTTGATTGCAAAAGGTACGCGACACCGTGGGCGAATTCACACATTCCCGAATGAGAACTGGGCCACAGCCAGATTCGATATCTGTTCGTAATCTGTTTTGAGACAGAGCGAAGTTGTTTCCGAGCATTCAACTCTCAACCCAAATCCCTAGAACTGGGCGCGAGCGTCACCACTGACCACTCAGGACCGACGGGCAGCCGAAAGTCCGCGCGCGGCCAATGGAACAAGGAGATAACCAAACCTCATGGCTACCACTCTGAAGCGAACCGCACGCACGGCAATGATCACCGGGATCCTGTCAGCAACCGCACTCATTCCCGCGATGCACGCGTCCGCAGACCCGGTCACAGTACCGGGCGTCGGTACCTTCGACGTTCCTCCCCAGGCTGCCGCCCAGTTCACCGGGAATGCCGCCGTTGATATCGCAGCACCCGCGGTTTCACAAGGCCAGGCAATTGCGGATTCCGCTCTCAGCAAGGTCGGCGCGCCGTACTCGTGGGGCGCCGCTGGCCCCGACTCGTTCGACTGCTCCGGACTCGTCCACTGGGCACACGCACAGGCCGGGAAGCCAGTGCCCCGCACCAGCCATGACCAGGCATCGGGCGGCAGCCCCGTAAACATCAATGACCTGCAACCCGGTGACGTCGTGCTCATGTATAGCGGAGCGTCACACGCCGCGATCTACATCGGCGGCGGACAGGTCGTACACGCACTCAACTCGTCGACCCCCGTCAAGGTCGACAACCTCGGCGACTTCCCCTTCCACAGCGCGCGCCGCTACCACTGACACGCAACGAGTTCGACGCGTCATTCAATTGAGTTACCCCCTGTCATTATTTATGGCAGGGGGTAACTGATTGCGCTGAAATTGCGTTTTCATAACGGAATTATCAAAACAGAGAGTTGAAAAGTAAATACGTTAGTTAGCCATAGCAAGCTAACGCCCCAATTGGGATAATTGAGACAGGTCATCAATAGATGGCTGATCAGGGGACATCGTCCGAGTGGCGAAGGGATGCGCCTGCCATGTCAATCAACATCGGCGCCGACATATCAGTGGCAATCGCTACGATGCTGAGCTTACTCTTCGGCTTCCCACCGCCGAAGAAGCGTCACCATCGTCGTCATCACCGGCCGAAGAAGCACTGGTAGATCGAACAACGCAAGAATCACACACACACGCTGCGCCCGGGCCGGATCCGGCGCAGCGTCTGTCTGCATCGGCACCCTCAGCACCGCCTCGCGGCTCCGCCCGAAAGCCCCTATATGCCATCAAATCACGGTAGATTTGTGACTACCATCACATTGGGAGGCACTGTGGACGGATTGGGTATCGACCTGGGGACCGCTAACACTGTCGTGGGTAGCCCGTCGGATGGAATCATCCTGAATGAGCCATCCGTGATGCTCGTGAAATCGAAGGATCCATATCGCGCGATGCTGGTCGGCGCGGAAGCGCGAGAATTGGTGGGGCGCACACCTGCTGGGCTCAGTACAGTGCGCCCGATGCGCGACGGTGTCATCGTCGATCTCGATTCCGCACGCGCCTTCCTCAAAGCGATTATCAGGAAGGTTGTTCCCCCGTGGCAGCTCGCGCTTCGCCCGAAAGGAGTGATCGCCGTCCCCGCGGGTGCCACACCGCTGGAGCGCCGCGCGCTCCTGGAAGTGGGCCAGGAGGCGGGACTTCGGAAGGTGGCACTGGTTCCTGAGCCGGTTGCGGGTGCACTCGGCGCGGGAATCAACCCGCTTGAGCCGCGCGTGCACTTGGTAGTCGACATCGGCGGCGGCACAGCGGAAATGACGGCATTCTGCTACGGCGGTATTCTCGCCCACCAAAGCTGCAAACTCGCCGGTGACGAATTAACAAGCGCGCTTTACCACTACCTTCGCGCCGAGCACGGAGTGGTTGTTGGAGAACTGACTGCAGAGAACGCAAAGATCCACATGCACGACGCTGGCGAACAGTCACTCATTCTCGAAGGCCGCGACGCGTCCACGGGTCGCGTCCGCCTCGTCACGCTCAGCACCGACGAAGTGGCGGAAGCTCTCCGCCCGACAACAACCGAGATCGTCCATGCACTCGCCGCGTGCCAGGAAGAGTTGCCAGCTCAGGCAGTGTGCGATGTGCTCGCTGAGGGGCTCATCGTCATGGGTGGCGGCGCACTGCTTGGCGGACTCACACAATTGCTCGAGGAGGCCTCGGGCTTTCCTGTCAAGGTCGCTGACCGTCCGCTGACGTGTGTTGCTGAAGGCGCTACCCGTTGCTTGTCTCAGCCGGAGGTTCTTTCCGCGTTCGCGGCGTGATCGCCATCATGGCAGACCTGGCGGCGCGGAAGCGTGCCAGTTGTCGGCGTAGAACTGGAGGAGGTCCTTGACGACCGGCCCGGAGGCTGCTGACCCGAAGCCGCCACCGCGCACGAAAGCGGTAACCACTATCTCTGGCTCCTCGTAGGGGGCAACGGCGGAGAACCAGGCGTTTGTGCCTTTACCAGGGGCGGAAGGGTCTTCCGCCGTTCCTGTCTTCGCGGCGGAGCTGATCGGCAGGTCCGCCAGCTGTCCGGCAGTGCCGCCCGTGACTGCGGCCCGCATGCCGGCCCGGACGGGGCCGAGGCTGTCTGCGAACGCCAGCCGCTGAGGTGCGGGAGCAGGTAGACGGATGTACTCGTCGGTCCCGTACGCATCGGCGATCCTCGGTGTCACCATCGCTCCGGTGGAGATTCCGGCTGTCCATCTCGCGACCTGCATCGGTGTCACGCTGACTGTCCCCTGCCCGATCCCCATCAGCACCGTCGATCCTCCGTACCAGGTGCCACCGATGCGGGCTACCGTCTCCGGTGTTCCCAGAAAACCGCTGATCTCCCCCGGAAGGTCGATACCGGACCGCTCCCCAACCCCGAGCGATCGGGCAACCTCTGCCATTCGGTCAGGGCCTAGCATCACCCCGAGCCGGTAAAAGTACACGTTGTCGGACCATTGGAGAGCTTGCACCAAATTGTGTGGGCCCATTGGCTGCCAGTTGCGGAACGTGTGTCCGCCGTAAACGTAGGCTGCGCCCGTCGGCATGATGTATGCGGGTGAGAGCGCCTGATAGTGAGCGTTCGCGGCAGCGACGACAATCTTGAATGTTGAACCGGGAGGGCCTGCGATCTGCGTGACTTTGTTCAGCATCGGATGGCCCGGAGCGTCAGCAAGAGACTGAATCGCACCGAGATCGGCAGGAGGGCTGTACACGTTGTTGTCGAAGCCCGGCACACTTGCCATCGCGAGCACCGCCCCAGTTCGGGCGTCCATGACTTGCGCTGCACCCAAGTCACCCCCATTGGTGCGGATCGCGTCAGTGAGCGACTGCGTCGCCAGGCGCTGCATCTCAAGATCTAGGTGCAAACGCAGATCATGACCATGCACGGGGTCAATACGCTCAGCCGGTGCGACGGGAAGGCCAGCGGGGTCGACGAAGAGACACTGCCTGCCATCAACGCCACGCAAAAGTGCATCATACTGGCGCTCGATACCTGCGGCACCTACCACCGCTCCGAGAGCGAGCTCAGGCCATCGCTCCAAGTCATCGGTGCCGCCAATCCGCACGAAACCCAGTATCTGCCCGAGGATCTCACCATGCGGATATTCACGGTCACCCGAAGGGATTACTAGCACGCCGGGCAATCCCGCATCGATGATTTCCTGGGCGCGGGCGGCTCCCACAGCCCCTGCACTCGCGCTCAGTTCCTCACCACGCGCGCTGATCATCTCAGTGAGTTCGTCTGGCGGCGTCTCCACTAGTGCCGCCAGACCGTCGACGTCATGTGCACTGAACATCCCCGGCACAACCTGAACCCGATACTCGTGCGAATTCGTCGCGAGCGGTACGCCGTTCCGGTCGAGAATCACTCCGCGTTCGGCAGGAATCCGGATGCAGCGCGTCATCTGCGCGTCACTGAGCGCCAGCAACTCGTCCCCGCGATTGTTCTGAAGTTCCCAGATGAAGCCCGACATCACGATCAGCAGTGCGCTCACCACGAGCGCGCCTGCGCGCGCGCCGCGCGGTTGAGGATGCGCCTTACCTGGCGGTATCCACAACGGCCGTCGCACGCCGTCACGGCGCACAGCCAGCACGAGACCGATTGCGGCCAGGTGCACTGTCATCACAGATCCGCCGTAACTGAACAACGGAATCGGCAGGCCAGTGTGGGGCAGCAGTGAGAGATTTGCCGCGACGGAGACCAGACCGTGCACTCCGAAGAGCACCGCCACGCCGGACGCGATCAGGGCGCCCTGCGGCGTCCGCGCCACGCGCGCCGCCAGAGCGCAGCGCCACACCACAATCAGGAGCGCAAGAATGACCGCTAGCCCCGCCAGCAGACCCCACGCATAGACGAGGCTGACAAAAGCGAGGTCGTGTTCACGCTCTGGGACGTAGCTGGCACGCAATGGGTAAAGGGGGTCCGAAGCGAGACCGAATAGACCGCCTGCGCCGATGGCGATTTCAGCTTGCACAGCCGCCCATCCCGAACCTGCTGGATCGTGGTCACCGCTAAGGAAAACCTGAATCCGCTCGAGTTGGTAAGGACGCAGTGCAAGGACCGCGAGCGGCACCGCAGCTATCCCGATACCAAACAGCGGCAGCAGCGGCAGCAGCGGCACACGGCCGAGAATCAGGAGCATCACCGATGTTGCGCCCAATACAAGCGCCGTAGATAGATCAGGCTGCATTGCCACCAGCCCAATTGGGACACACGCGACGCCAAGCGCAATGACTAGCCGCCATGGCCGGTAACCGCGTCCGAGAACAGTCGCGATCGCCAGCACAACGGCGAGCTTTGCCAGATCGGCGGGCTGCATACTGATCGGTCCGAGTTCGAGCCACCGCTGGGCGCCCTTCACCGTGACCCCCACGACGGGGACCGCAAGCAGCAACCCAACCGCTGCCCCGTACAGACTCCAGGCAAGCAGAGTCAGATCGGCGAGCTTGATTCGCGAAAGCGCAAACACGAGAACGAATCCGACTACAGCGAAAACTGCGTGCCGGAGTGCCGTGGTGTCCATCCCCAGAGTCAGGAGATTGAGAAGCCCGAACAGCACCAGCACCGCCGCGCTGCCCACCAGCAGCGGATCAGATGCGTTCTTTCGCTCTCCTTGATGCATCGCGAGCGCCTTTCAGCACGAGCCACCGTCAGCGGGCACGAGCAGCGGCGCGGAGGCCACCCGATCCGGAGCGCCGGTCACGGCGGTGAGCGCGATTGCCGGACTATCGGGCAGCATGAGCTGGCTGAGACCGTAGACCTGTCGAGAATTGGCGGGCACCGGCATTGCGACACCCGGATGTTCCACCATCTCGCCCGAGCACCGGTCGGCGACGTGCAATATCCAGCTGCTCAAGCTGACATCCGCATCAGGCTCGAACCGCAAATCCACACGCACAGAACAGGTCTGAGCTTGCTGGCAACCGCCATCCGCAAATGATGCCGTAACGAGCTCAACTGACCCGCCCGCAGGAGGTGCCAGCTCAGGAATCGGCCCCGGCGGAATCCCACCGCCGCGGTCGATTGGTGGTGAAACCGGCTCCAGCAGCTGAGCTGGCGGTTCCGGGTTCATGACCGTATCCCATGTCGCACGAAGGTCAGACACAACGCGAGGAATCAAGAGGAGACCCGCCACGAGAATGGCGGCGACCAGCAGGGTGAGCAGAACGAGGCGGCGCGAAGGCAGCCGCATCTTCCGGTGCCATACTTTGCCGTGCCGGGGCCGCCGACCCAATGGCTCGAGGACCGCGGCAGGCTGGATTGACGCTGACTGCGATTTGCCCTGCGCCGCACGCACCACTGCCCCGAGCTCTGCTCGCAGCCGCGTCTCATCGGCGAGACGCAGTTCCCTCTCAACAAACGTCAGGACACCCTGGCGGGCCTCTGCGGTGCCGCCTCCGCTCCGCACCGCTGCGGCAACGACGTCTGTGAGCGCGGACGTTCGACGAGTACGGTTCAGGATTACGCGAGCTAGCTGGAGCGCGGCACTGTCAAGCTCGCATGTTGGCGCGGGCTTCATGGTGCCCGCTTCTGTTGTCGCCAGGGTGCCATTGACTGGTGGATGCGTGGGCGTGTGGCCACCCGCGTGGGCACTGGGACGCTGCACAGCAGGCAAGACGGCGCTTCGGGGTGAGAGCTCTTTGTGACTGCGCGGTGACACCGGCACGCCAGAAAAGTCGAGTGTGCCGTCCTCGGCGATCCGAATCCGCTTCTCCGACAGCGCAGCGGCTTCCTCAGCGCCGAGTGGCTTCACGCGCTCGACGTGCCTGGTGAGGTCCCTGAGCAGGAGCGCTGCTTGCTGTGGAGTCAGGAGTGCGACCGCAAGGAATCGCTGGAGCCGCATTGCTCGTGGCCTGGCGTCAGTTTCTCCAGCTTCGGCTGTAATCGCCGGATCCCCACCCACAACGACCCCCTTAAGACGAGTGTGACCTACGTCATACAACTACGCTAGCCCAGAAACGATCATGGCGGTAGGGAGACGGAATCGCGGGAGTTTCAACGATTTCGGCGACGCTCCAGTCGGCTGGCACCACGAACCCACGGCCACGTCATCAGCGCCCAGATAGCAACAATGAGTGCGCCCGCGACAACGATGTACCACGGCCACGGCCCAAACGCATCCAGAAGCGACGGGGTACTGGGCTTCGCGTTCAGGAAACCGTAGTTCGTGCCCGCGAGAGAATTGAACGTCATCGTCACCGCCGCCCAGGTCAGCGTCACCACGACCACGGTGCGGAAGCTCCCCCAGTCTGGTCGCATCCCTACTCCCCAGGTCAGGTATATCGCAGCCCAGACAACAACGAGGTGAATGGCCCAGAAGGCCAAGAAGTGCGGGTGCGGAAAATCCGGGCTTTCCAGCGCGGGAGTCACCAACGCCTGAGTGCTCAGCACGAGGCACCAGTAGTAGGTCAGCGCGTAAGCCCACTGTCGCCGCGACCATAATGCGTAAGCGGCGACCAGGGTCGCAAGGTCAGTCAGACGCAGAGGTACAGATTGGTCGATCGCCGGTGGCAGAAAAAGTACGGTCATCATGCCGAGGTAAAGGATGAAAACCGTGAGCCCGAAGCCTCGGCTGAAAAGCGAACTCTTTTCGCCCCGTTCACGACGTCCAATCCAGACGGACAGCACCGCCCCGAGTGCAAAGATTCCCAGCACGATCCAGTGCGAAGGC
Organism: Hoyosella subflava DQS3-9A1; assembly: GCF_000214175.1. Classification (NCBI taxonomy): domain Bacteria; kingdom Bacillati; phylum Actinomycetota; class Actinomycetes; order Mycobacteriales; family Hoyosellaceae; genus Hoyosella; species Hoyosella subflava. Next base: position 1,714,607 of record NC_015564.1, on the reverse strand, counting down.
CCGTAAGCGGTGAAGTCGTCCGTCGCCCCGTCACCCACATTTCCACCTTAGTACCTGCGCCATTCTCCTGAATCCGCAAACCGGTTTTTATACGGTGGTGCAGACGATCGTTTTTCCACAGCGGTTCGAGAAAAGTCGGTGGGTGCTTTGCGCGCAGTTCGAAATCTAATCGCGTTGGCCGTGGGTGCCGCTGTCGTGGCTGGTTGCACGTCACCGGACGATCCGGGGTCCTCAACGCAACCGGGTCCGGGCGGAGACCAGCCAAGCGAAGTAGACTTTGCCAAGCAGCCTGAACTCGTCTGGACGGCAGCCATCACCGACATTCAGCCAGGTGAACGTTTCCTTTCTCCGCATCGCATGGCAGCAATGTACGAAGTGGCCGACGCGTATGAAGTCGATGGCACCGTGATCGCGGCAGTCAGAGAAGGGCCTTCTGTCCGCCTCGTCGGTCTCAACGGAGACGACGGTGCACTCCGATGGAATGTAGCGCTTGAACTGGAGATTCCCGACCAGCCCCAGCCCGCATCTGATGACCCGACCCTCCTCGTCCCGGTACCTCAAGAAACGACTGGAATCACCGAGGTGACATGCGCTGCAGCCTCCCTCGACGGGGCACTGCCGTGCGTGATCTCCGTATTTGATACCGAAGCGCAGACAAGAACAGCGAGCATCCACTACTTCACCCTCAGTGAGGGCGATGTGGTTGAAACTGTTACTGCTGATCATGCCGATGCTGTGCGCGTCGTCGATGACACGATCCTCACCGCTGGCTGGGCCCCAGAGCGCGAGGACCAGGACATCAGCGGCACGATCACCATCGCCCGGGGGACGGTTGCCGATCCGGCGGCTGACTGGATCCGGGAATACCCCATTGCAGGAATCTGCTTCGGCTCGGGTGACGGATTCACTCTGGGAGCTTTCGGTGGTTTCGTGCACTTCAGTAGCGTCAGCACCGTATTCGTCGATGCCGATACGGGCGAGCCAGTAGTCGACGGTGAGTTGAGCAGCATCAGCGAGTTATCTGCCGATCGTTTCATCGGCACGCGGTGTGAACCATCTCAGTTGTCGCCGCAGCAGTCACCCGACCGGATCGCAATAGTCGGAGATGGAACAGGCCAGTTACTGCATGAACATCCTGGACTGCATTCATGGAATGAACCACGAATCAGAACTGCATCCGATGCGCCGTACATCGCTAGCTACTCAGTGTTTGATACAAGTACCGGTGAGGAGACATGGCGCCTCCCCGCGGGCGATACCAGTCAGGTCGTAGCGGTGACGGGTGAGACGCTCATCGCGTTCCACGACTCGGTCGACGAGCGGCAAACCGTGGGCTACGACCTGCATACCGGCGATGAGCGGTGGCGTGTTCGTGGTGACGACTTCTATCAGTACGAAGGGGCGGATGGCACCCGGGTCCTCGGCCGTGGGGGTGCGGACATGAACATGGTCAGTGCTTTTGATGCGGCAAGCGGCGAAATCGTCTGGTCACTCGAGGTACCAGATGGTGCGAATCTCCGGATCGTTTCCGCTGGCCTGCTTGTAGCGACTCACGAGGAGATCCGCTACTACGCGTTCGACTGAGGCGGAACGAGCTAGGCCGAATGGCTCAAGTATGTGAGCACCGCCTTCACACGCCGGTGCTAATCGTCGTCTTCCATTCGCAGATTGAGCTTGGTGAAGATATTGCGGATGTGCTTTTCCACCGCCCCCTCACTGATAACGAGGAGACGGCCAATCGCCCGGTTGGACCGCCCTTCGGCCATACGCGCGAGCACTTCCCGCTCACGGCTGGTCAGCGCTGCCACAGGATCATCTTTGCGTCGCCGGACCATTAGCTGTGCCACCACTTCCGGGTCGAACACAGTGCCGCCTGAGGCAACCCGCTGAAGGGACTCAAGGAAGTCCTCGACATCCATCACCCGATCCTTCAGCAAGTACCCGACACCGCCACGAGTGTCAGCGAGCAGATCGTCAGCGTAGGAAACCTCCACGTACTGCGAAAGGATCAGGATCGGGGTTCCAGAAACCTGAGCTCGGGCGCGTACGGAGGCTTGCAAGCCCTCATCGGTGAACGATGGCGGCATACGGACGTCAACAATCGACACGTCCGGCTTATAGGTGGTGACAGCGTCGACGAAACTGTCACCGTCCCCGGCCTCGGCGACCACATCGTGGCCGAACTCCTGCAGCAAACTCACCAGTCCTGCGCGGATCAGGACCGCATCGTCGGCAACTACAACTCGCACGGAACCTCCGCCACTATCACGGTCGGCCCGCCCGGCGGCGAGTCGACCACCAACTCCCCCTCCACAGCGCGTACCCGGTCGACGAGGCCGGCGAGGCCATGACCCTTGGCGATGTGTGCACCGCCGAATCCGTTGTCGCTCACCGATATAAGGACGCTGCCACCGTGTTGTGAAAGCGCCACGGCGGCGCGGGTCGCCCCGGAGTGCTTCGCGATGTTCGTCAAACATTCAGCAGCCACGAAATACACGGCGTTCTCCACTGCCGGGGGGTAGCGGCGTTCTGTCTCGACCGCCAGATCTACGGGCACTATCGAACGTGCCGTGAGTGAAGCGAGCGCGCCGGGCAGCCCACGATCAGTAAGGATCGGCGGCGCAATTCCCCGCGACAGGTTCCGCAGTTCGCCGAGGGTATCGCGGGTTTCCACGATGGCCTCACTGATGGTCGCATGCGCTGCCTCCGGGTCTGTCGCGAGTTGCCGCTGCGCTTTGGACAACTCCATTCCCAGGCGCACAAGTCGTTGCTGTGGGCCATCATGAAGGTCACGTTCAAGGCGACGCAGGGCGCTCGCCTCCGCGGATGTGGCGGCGGCCCGGGATTTTGACAGGTCGCTGATCCGGCCCTGCAGCTCCCCGTAGGTCGTCAACAGCACTCTGCCCAGTTGCGCTTGTGCATGTGCACAGCCCCGCACAACAAACGGGAGGGTCACCGCGAAGAGAAGACCGAGCGCGAAGTTCAAAGGTTCGGCCAGCCAGTGGCCGCCTGAGATACCCAATGCGCTCGCCGGGCCCATCGCGATATCCGGGTCACTGAAGTCGACCATCCACGACCAGAACGGGTACGTCAGGCCGAACAGAGCCACAGACCACCATACAGTTGCGAGCACGAAGGTCGCCGTCGCCACGGGGAAAATCACTATGCACCAGACGACATCGAACCACGACTGGGTGCAAGTCAGTGGGCTCAAGGCGCGGAACAACGGGGAGCTTTGCTGCTGGTGTACCTTGTACCGCGGCTCCGGCAACGAGAGCCCGAGCAGGCCGGTGGATCCTCGTCGACCTACCGTCGCGAACCCGCGCGCCACGACGAGCGTGAAAACCAGGATCGGTATCCCCACCCAGATAATGAGCGTTCCGGCGCCGAGGGACAGTCCAGTAACCATCACAACAAAGCTCGCGACTGCCAGCGGGAACGACACCAGCAAGAATGCACTATCGCGGAGCGTCTGGCGCAGGATCGTGTTCATGACTCCATGATTGTGTCGCACGCAGGCCATTTCGATCCGGCAGACGGGCGTCTTCGACGTGGGGGTGGCCCTACCTCGCCACGATCCGGTAAGGATTGTTGTGCATGGCGCGGCTTCCGCTTCAGGATTGTGCCCAAGCGCGCTCCTGGTGCCAGGTCTGCTAGCCGCCGCCGACTTCCATGATCGTCGGAATGATCATCGGGCGCCGCCGGTACTTCTCCGCGACCCAGCGGCCGACTGTCCGGCGCACACCCTGAGCGATGCGATGAGCGTCGGTGACCCCTTCCGCCTCTAGGCGGGCGAGTTCTGCCTCGACCAGTTCGACCGCATTTTTCAATGCGGCCGGATCGTCGGAGAACCCACGACCGGCCACCTCTGGTGTGCTAACCGCTTTTCCGGTATTAACATCTATCGCAACCGTGATCGCGATGAATCCACCTTCACCGAGAATCAGCCGGTCAGACAGCGTAGACTCGCCCACGTCGCCGACAGACAACCCGTCGACGTAGACATGACCGACCGGGTGCCGCCCGGAGATCCGGGCAACGCCATCAACCATGTCGACGACGACGCCATCTTCAGCGAGCATGATCTGGTCGGTGGGAACGCCAGTCGCCTCGGCAAGCGCGGCGTTCGCCCGGAGGTGTCGCCATTCTCCGTGAACGGGCATTACATTCGAGGGCCTGACGGCGTTGTAGATGAACAACAGCTCACCTGCAGAGGCATGGCCGGACACGTGGATCTTTGCGTGCGCTTGTGTCACCACTGTCGCGCCCCGTTTAGCGAGACCGTTGACGACGGCGAAAACGGAGTTCTCGTTACCTGGGATCAGGGACGACGCGAGCACGACGAGATCGTTGGCCCGAATGTTGATTTGGTTGTGTTCGCCACGTGCCATCCGGGAGAGCGCCGAGAGGGGTTCTCCCTGAGAGCCCGTGGATACAAGCACCAGCTTGTCATCAGGCAGCTTTGACGCGGTATCCATATCGACTTCCACACCGTCCGGCATGGACAGGTAGCCGAGGTCCTGCGCAATTTTCATGTTCCGCACCATGGACCGGCCGACGAACGTGACCTTGCGGCCATAGCGGTGCGCGACGTCAACGACCTGCTGAATGCGGTGGACATGGCTCGCGAATGACGCCACAATGACTCGCTGTTTCGCCTTGCCGATCACCGTGTCGAGCGCGGTACCAATTTGCCGTTCGGGCATCACGAAGCCCGGGACTTCTGCGTTCGTGGAATCGACGAGCAGAATATCGACGCCTTCATCCCCGAGGCGTGAGAAGCCAGCAAGGTCAGTGAGTCGCCCATCTAGGGGCAACTGATCGAGTTTGATATCACCGGTGTGGAGTGCAAGGCCTGCGGGGGTGCGAACCGCGATCGCAAGCGCGTCCGGAATAGAATGATTGACGGCGAAGAACTCGAGGTTAAATGGCCCGTAGGTCGCGTGTTCCCCTTCCGTCACCTCGATTAGATTGGGCTTCAGCCGGTGTTCACGCGCTTTCGCTGACACCAGCGCCAGCGTGAACCTTGACCCGACGACGGGAATGTCCTGCCGCAGCCGCAAGAGGAAGGGCACGGCACCGATGTGATCCTCATGCCCATGTGTCAGCACAACCGCCACTACATCATTGATGCGATCTTCGATTGGCCGGAAGTCCGGGAGGATAAGGTCAACGCCGGGCTGCTGATCTTCCGGGAACAGCACGCCGCAATCGATAATCAGTAGCTTCCCGGCATGTTCAAAGACCGTCATGTTGCGGCCAATTTCACTGATTCCGCCCAGTGCATAGATCCGCAGACCGTCGCGGGGCGCGTCGGGCGGCAAACCAAGTTTGGCGGTTGGATCGAAAACAGGTGTCGCAGACTTCGCGGATGCTTGTGACACGGACGTCCCCCTCTCCGGAACTGCTGGCGGCTGTGGTGGTCCTGCGGACCGCGTCACTCGGCGTCCACGCTCCACCCTTGACTCGCTCACTGCAAAACCCCGGCCGCTCGCATTTCGGCGGCGAGAGCCTGTACTTGTTCGTGGGTGGGCCCGACCTGCGGCAGTCGCGGGTCGCCCGCCTCGATATTGAGCAAACGCAAACCAGACTTCGATGCGGAGACCCCGCCGAGCGCAGCGATGGCACGGAACAGCGGGAACATCGACGCGTTCAGCCGACGAGCACGCGCGTAGTCGCCGATGTTCGCCGCGTCGAGCATTTTGCGCAGTCGGCCAGCAACGAAATGCCCGGCGACGCTAACGAATCCCACAGCTCCAACGGAAAGCCACGGGAGGTTCAGCGGATCGTCACCGGAATAGTACTCAAGGCCAGTTGTCGCAATGATTTCCGCACCGAGATTCAGATCACCCTTCGCATCTTTCACGGCGATGATTCGCGGATGCTCCGACAGCGCGAACAAGGTGTCGCGGGCGATCGGCACGATCGAACGCGGCGGAATGTCGTAGAGCATCACCGGAAGGTCTGTTGCGTCCGCGACCGCGCGGAAATGCGCGAGCAGACCAGTCTGCGGCGGTCGCGAATAGTAGGGCGTAACGACGAGAAGACCATGGGCACCGGCTTGAGCGGACGCGCGCGCGAGTTCGATGCTGTGCGACGTGTCGTAACTTCCGGCGCCAGCGATAACGCGTGCACGGCCACCCACTGCATCGACGACGGCGCGGAGCAGCGTCGACTTCTCGTCGTCGGTGGTGGTTGGCGACTCACCGGTGGTGCCCCCGAGAACGAGTCCGTCACAGCCCTCATTGACGAGATGGTCCGCGAGCTTCACGCCTGCGTCAACGTCCAGCTTGCCGTCGGGTGTGAAGGGCGTGACCATCGCGGTCACAACGGTGCCAAACGCGCGCGCCGCGTTCGACGACGGAACACCAGTGGTCATGGTGCTTACGCTACCTTTCAGCTTGCCAGATACCGAATAACCGTGGCCGGACAGACGGCACGAGATCAGGAAACTTCGTTTAGTGTCACTTATCCTTCGGTGACAAAGGGGCTCGTTGCAACTTCACTCCCGTCGGACAACGTGCCGATATCGAAATCGCCGAAGATATTCGGGGCAATCTTCTGGAGCTGCCGCAGACACTCGATCGCTAGTTCCCGGATCTCCACGTCTGCGTGTTCGGTTGCTCGCATTCCAATAAAGTGCCGCCAGGCGCGGTAGTTCCCTGTGACCACGATGCGGGTCTCAGTGGCGTTGGGGAGGACTGATCGTGCGGCCTGACGTGCCTGTTTCCGCCGGAGCAGAGCATTGGGCATTTCCGCGAACTTCTGCTGCAGAGCTTCCAGCAGCTCGACATACGCCTCGCGAGTTACCTCCGCCGCCTTGCTCAGTAGTGCTTCGAGTTCGGGGTCGCCGGCGATCGCCGGCGGTGCGACGATATTCGCGTCGTCTTCATGCACGAATCGCTGCGACAGCTGAGAGTATGAGAAATGCCGGTGCCGAATCAGCTCATGGGTGCACGACCGCGATATACCGGTGATGTAGAACGTGGCTGAGCCGTGCTCCAATACCGATAAGTGCCCGACCTCGAGGATGTGGCGAAGATAACCGAGATTGGTCGCGGTCCGTGGATTGGGCTTGTTCCAGCTCTGATAACAGGCACGCCCAGCAAACTCCGCCAGCGCCTCACCGCCGTCAGCGTCCGTTTCCCACGGAATGTCACTGGGCGCGAAAAATTCTGTCTTCGCGATGAGCTGCACCTTGAGCGGCACGATCTCCGGCACCGATATCCTCCTACACGTGACTTCACTCGCGGATGCGTGAAGCACATCGATTATCTCTCACAGCGCGACGAGTCAGGAGTTCGGGCACATGCCAGTTAGTGGATCTATCGATTTCGACGTCAAAGCACCACCGGAGAAGGTCATGGAGGCGATCGCTGACGTGGAGTCGCTGCCACTGTGGTCCTCATCGCACCGGAAGGTCGAAGTAAAGTCGCGTCATGACGATGGCCGTCCAGCTCGGGTGTGGATGGCGATCTCCACTATGGGAGTCAGCGACGAGCAACTTGTTGAGTATTCATTCGAGGATAACGCCGTGAGCTGGGAACTGGTCGAGCCCAGTGGCCAGCAGAAGTCCCAGTCAGGCGCCTACGTGTTGACGCCATCAGCAAAGGGCACGTCGGTGAAGTTCGAGCTGACGGTGGATCTCAAAATTCCTATGCCAGGTTTCCTCGTCAAGCGCGGCCAGAAGATGGCTTTGGAGACAGCATCCAAGGGCCTCAAGAAATTCATCGAGGAAGGCAAGTAGGTCCTCGCCGATCCGCATGACGCCAAACTGACATCAAACTTCCCTTGACTGATGTCAGTTATGGCGTCACTGTGGTGTCATGGATCTTTCCCGCTACACCGATCGCTTCCGCGACGACCTACTTTCTGCTGCTTCTCTCGGTGATGACCGAGCCAAAGAGGTGGCGTCGGCCCTGGCCAAAGCGGCAGAGCCGTCCCTGCGGCTCATCTTGATGACCGCGCTCAGCGACCTCGCCAAACAGGTCTCCGACGAAGTCGACGACCGCACAGTCGAGGTGCGCTTGTCCGGTGACAGTCTTGACGTCGTGGTGATCCACGACGCTGATGCTGCAACCCCGGAACCTCCCTACGACCCCATCGCGGACTTCGAGCAGGCGCTCGATGACCTTGGTGGCAACATCTCGCGCGTAACGCTGCGGTTGATGGACAACATCAAGTCACGTGCCGAAGAAGCTGCGAATGCCAACGGCGTGTCGCTGAACTCGTGGGTCTCACAAGCTGTTCGTGGCGCGCTGCGCGACCAGGGCAAGTGGTCCTGGGAGCCGCCGCACTCCCGGCCGCGTCGACCGGCACCGGAGTCCGAGAGCGGCACGGGCACCAGTGACACGGCGGACTCGGGCGGCACTGCCCGGCCGGAGTGACGTCACTCAAGTAGCGTGACAGCAAGCGTCGCGCCAAGTTCGTAGCATCGCTCTCTTAATGACGAGTCAGGCTGGCCCTGGAATTCGAGTGGCTTCGCGACCAATTTCAGCGCCAGCCCCGCAGTGATTTTCTCGACAGACTTCACCGCACCAACCGTGTCCTGATTGCCATGCACCCACAGGCCGAACGGGCGCCCCGCCACCGCATCGAGCGCGGGATAGTAGACGGAATCGAAGAAGTGCTTGAGCGCCCCGGACATGTAGCCGAAATTCGCGGTCGTGCCGAATAGGTAGCCATCGGCGTCAAGAAAATCGCTGACGGTGGCGCCGAGAGCGGGAACGGACCGCACGTCGACGCCCTCTATCTCGGGGTCGCGCGCACCTTCGAGGACCGCCTCGAGCAGTTCCCGCGTGCCGGGAGAGGGCGTGTGGTGCACGACCAGCAAGGTGGGGCTCACAACGTCACTCCTTTAATTCGAGCCTTTCAAGTTCGACTGCACGGCCCATCGCTGCACGTGCCCGCTTACGGTCGCCGGCGATGTCGTACGCGCGCGCGACGCGGTACCAGCACCGCCAGTCGTCTGGCTTCGCATCAAGTTCGGCTTTGACGGACACAAACAATTCATCCGCTGCATCGCGCTTCACCCGTCCCGACGGCATCCTCGGTAAGTCCGAGATGTCGAGTTCCATGCCTTCAGCGCTGATGCGCTGTGCGAGCCGTGAATGCTGAAACCCCGCACGCAGAGTCGTATACCCCACGTACACGCCGAGGAACGGCAAGACGAGGATCGCGACGCCCATCGTGGTTGCTACCGCGTTCCCGTTAGTGATCAGGAGCATTCCCTGGCGGCCCATCAGCACGAGGTAGAAACCGAGCGCGACGGAGATGAATACGATCGCGAGTTTAGTTTTCACAGGTCCATGAGGGGGTCGATGCCGATGGTCAGCCCTGAACGCCGTGCGATACCACGGACGCCGAGCAAGACGCCTGGAGCAAACGAGGTTCTATCGATCGAGTCATGCCGGATTGTCAGCGTCTCCCCCTGTGTGCCGAACAGGACCTCCTGGTGTGCGACGAGGCCGGCAAGCCGGATCGAGTGCACGTGTACCCCTGATACTGACGCACCCCGCGCGCCATAAAGTGCGGTCGAGGTGGCATCCGGCATCGGCGGGCAGCCGGCATTGTCGCGTGCGCTGCCGATGAGATCCGCAGTACGCGCGGCCGTTCCCGACGGAGCGTCCGCCTTGTTGGGATGATGCAGTTCGATGATCTCCGCCGAATCGAAGAACCGTGCGGCCTGTTCCGCAAACTTCATGCACAGGACCGCGCCGATCGCGAAGTTCGGCGCGATGAGCACCCCTACCTCCGGCTGGAGCGCGAGCCATTCCCGGACCTGTTCGAGGCGAGCCTGATCGAATCCGGTCGTCCCGACAACCGCATGGATTCCGTTTCCGATGAGGAACTCAAGGTTTCCCATAACAACATCAGGATGCGTGAAGTCGACCACGACCTGTGCACCGTTGTCCGTGAGATCCGAAAGAGAATCATCCCGGTCCACCGCCGCGACGAGGGTCAGATCTGCAGCCGCCTCGACAGCGTCGCAGATCGCGGTACCGACCTTGCCTTTCGCGCCCAGGACACCCACTCGGATTGTGCCCGTCTCAGTCATCGTGCTCCTCACTCATGGAACCGGCCCGGTCAACTGACCCGGGCAGTCCGGCAGATTCTCTTCAACTGCGCGGGAAGTGCCTCAACTTCACCGTACGGTCCGACAACAGCGGCACCAAACGGACGCCGGAGCAGGTCATTCGCAACGGCGCGAACATCCTCCGCAGACACTGCGCTGATTCTGCCAACAGTATCGGCCACGGAGAGATGGTTGCCGTAGCTGAGCTCGCTGCGCCCGATGCGGTGCATACGTGATGAGGAATCCTCGAGCCCCAGCACTAGCTGGCCCCGCAGATTGCCCTGTGCACGTCGGCACTCGGCCTCAGTGATGCCACGTTCGGCGACCTCCCGTAGCGTCTCCGTGACAAGAGTGATGACGTCACCGAGGTGTTCTGGCTGGCACCCGGCGTAGACCGAGAAGGCGCCCGCGTCAGCGAATGTATCGACGCCCGAGTACACCGAGTAGGCAAGCCCACGCTTTTCGCGAACCTCCTGGAAAAGCCGCGAACTCATGCCGCCGCCGACAGCGGTGTTGAGTACGGACAACGCCCAGCGGCGCGGGTCGTGGCGGCCGAATGCCCGGACCCCCAATGAAATGTGTGCTTGCTCGCTTTCTCTGTCGAGCAGCGCGATTTGCGGGGCGCCTCGCAGCGACAACTTTCCCTCTCGGCGAGGCACTGGCGTGGCCTCTGACCTGAGTGCGTCACCGAAGAACGAGCGCACCAGATCGACAACGGATTCGTGGCGGAGGTTGCCCGCAGCGGCAACAACCATACGATCCGGCCGATAGCGGCGTGTGTGGAAGCCGTGCAACTGGCGTCGCGTCATGGCTTCAACAGACTCCGATGAACCGATCACGGGACGCCCGATTGGATGGTTCGCGAAAAGCGCGGCAAGAAAAGCATCACCGAGCAGGTCCTCCGGGTCATCATCGCGCATCGCGATCTCTTCGAGCACGACACTGCGCTCGATCTCGACGTCCTCGCTCCTGCAGCGGCCGCGTAAAACGACGTCGGACACCAGGTCGAGTGCTAGTGGAAGGTCGTCGTCAATCACATGCGCATAGAAGCAGGTGTGCTCGCGGGCAGTGAACGCGTTGAACTCTCCGCCTACTGCGTCCATGGCTTCGGCGATATCAAGCGCAGACCGCGTCGGGGTGGCTTTAAACAGCAGGTGTTCGAGAAAATGCGCTGCCCCGGCGTGGTCAGGGTGCTCGTCACGTGACCCGACCCCGACCGATAGGCCAACGGACACTGACCGCACACCGGGGATGTGCTGGCTCACCACCCTTAGTCCCCCAGGCAGCAAAGAACGCTGCACCGGACCGGGTTCTCCCTCTGCGAGGTGCAGGCGGCCAGGACCATCACTGGAATCCTGGGCCGCCTGCACGCAGTAACTGTTATTCAGCTGCCCGGAACTATTCGTTCGAGGCTGGCTCGCCGCCACCTGATTCGTTCTGACCATCAGTGCTGGATTCTGCTGTCTCTCCGGTCTCGGACTCCTCATCGAGAGGTACGAGACTGATCTTCCCGCGGTTGTCGATGTCAGTGATCTCGACGCGCAGTTTGCTGCCGACGCTCACTACATCTTCCACCTTAGCGATCCGCTTTCCACCGCCGAGCTTGGAGATGTGGACAAGTCCATCGCGGCCGGGCAGCAGGGAAACAAACGCTCCGAAAGCGGTAGTCTTGACGACCGTGCCGAGGAAGCGATCACCGACCTGCGGCTGCTGCGGGTTAGCGATTTGGTTGATCCGATCGATGGCAGCCTGAGCTGACGGACCATCGGTGGCGCCGACGAAAATTGTTCCGTCGTCTTCGATTGAAATCGACGCACCGGTCTCCTCGGTGATCTGGTTGATGACCTTGCCCTTCGGGCCAATCACTTCACCGATCTTGTCGACGGGGACCTTGATCGTGGTGATCCGCGGCGCATAGGGACTCATGTCGTCGGGGCGATCAATCGCCTCAGCCATCACATCGAGAATCGTGAGGCGTGCGTCGCGCGCCTGGCTGAGAGCACCAGCAAGAACCGACGACGGAATGCCATCGAGCTTCGTGTCAAGCTGCAGGGCGGTCACGAAGTCCTTGGTCCCCGCTACCTTGAAGTCCATGTCGCCGAAGGCATCTTCCGCGCCGAGGATGTCTGTCAGTGCAACGTAGCGGCGCTCTGTCTTCCCGTCCGCGGTCTCGGCGTCCTCGGACACCAAACCCATCGCGATACCTGCGACTGGTGCTTTCAGCGGCACGCCAGCGTTGAGCATCGACAACGTCGCGGCACACACTGACCCCATCGACGTCGAACCATTCGATCCAAGTGCCTCAGAGACCTGACGAATCGCGTAGGGGAACTCCTCGACGCTCGGCAGCACAGGGACGAGTGCCCGCTCCGCGAGCGCACCGTGACCGATTTCGCGGCGCTTCGGCGTGCCCACGCGGCCAGTCTCACCGGTCGAGTAAGGCGGGAAGTTGTAGTGGTGCATGTAACGCTTCGACTTTTCAGGGCCAAGCGAGTCGATCTGCTGCGCCATCTTCACCATGTCTAGCGTGGTGACGCCGAGAATCTGTGTTTCACCACGCTCGAACAGCGCACTGCCGTGTGCCCGCGGGATAATGGCGACCTCTGCGGCAAGTGAGCGAATGTCGGTGATGCCGCGGCCATCGATGCGGAAGTGATCAGTGATGATGCGGCGACGCACCTGCTTCTTCGTCAGCGACCGGAAAGCAGCACCAAGTTCCTTCTCGCGTCCCTCGAACTTCCCGGCGAGCTGGTCGAGGACCTCTGCCTTGATCTCGTCGAGACGCTCTTCACGCTCATGCTTCCCGGCGATCGTCAGGGCCTGGACCAGCGGCTCGGTGGCGATATCCGCGACAGCTGTGTACACGTCCTCCTGGTACGGCGGGAACAGCGGGAAGTCAGCGGTCTCCTTGGCTGCACCGCGTGCCAGTGCCTGCTGAGCTTCGCACAGCTTCGCAATGAAGGGCTTGGCCGCTTCGAGGCCTTCCGCAACGACATCCTCTGTCGGTGCCTGCGCGCCTGCCTCAATCAGCTTGATCACATCGTCGGTGGCTTCGGCCTCCACCATCATGATGGCGACGTCCGCATTGTCTCCGGACCCTGAAACGATGCGACCCGCGACAACCATGTCGAACACCGCGTCTTCGAGTTGCTTCACGGTGGGGAACGCAACCCACTGTCCTTCGATCAGCGCAACGCGCACGCCACCGATCGGCCCCGAAAACGGGAGGCCAGAAAGCTGGGTGGACGCGGACGCCGCGTTGATGGCCACAACGTCGTACATGTGCTCAGGATCGAGGCTCATGACCGTGATGACGACCTGGACCTCGTTACGCACGCCCTCGACGAATGTGGGGCGCAGCGGCCGGTCGATCAGTCGGCAGGTGAGGATTGCGTCAGTTGATGGGCGGCCTTCGCGGCGGAAGAACGAACCGGGGATACGGCCCGCGGCGTACATACGCTCTTCGACGTCGACCGTCAGCGGAAAGAAGTCGAAGTGCTCCTTCGGCTGCTTCGACACGGTGGTGGCCGACAGCAGCATCGTCTCTTCGTCGAGGTACGCGACGACGGCTCCAGCAGCCTGCTGGGCGAGGTGGCCAGTTTCGAAACGAATCGTTCGCTTCCCGAACCGGCCGTTATCGAGCACTACCGAGCTTTCGAAGATGCGCGGTTCGTGATCGGTGTTGTCAGTCATTCAGTATTTCTCACTCTCGAATTTTCTTCCGTACCGCATGCGCGGTATTTGGGTTCTGGCGCAGCTGTTCCAGTACAGCGCGCACATCGCCCAGCCAGACAAGAGAGCACAGACCACGTGCTGCGCACGGGCGTCCGTGCAGCTCACCTCCGCTACCGCGGCCTTCGATCGAAGCGGCCGGAGGACGTCATCCGGCGGCCACTACCGAGGACCGACGCGAGGAGGCAACTCTGCCCAGCAGAGCGTCGTTCACTCCATGAATGAACCTCCAGAAGACTACCAGTCAACGCCGACACATAACGGTCAAGACGCCACACGGACTGACGAATACATCAACGGGCCCGGTCACCGCCCTAGCGGGCAGCGACCGGGCCCGTCACATCCGTCAAGGATGAAAGAGAAACCGGATCAGCGGCGCAGGCCAAGACGCTCGATCAGCGAGCGGTACCGCTGAATGTCGACCTGCTGCAAGTACTTGAGCAGCCGCCGGCGACGACCGACGAGCAACAGCAGGCCACGACGCGAGTGGTGATCGTGCTTGTGCTCTTTGAGGTGCTCAGTGAGGCCAATGATGCGCTTCGTGAGAAGCGCGACCTGTGCCTCGGGGGATCCGGTGTCGCTCTCGTGGAGTCCATACTCCTTGAGAACGTCCTTCTTCGTCTGGGTATCCAGTGCCACGGATAATCTCCTGAATCACGTCCGCGCGATGATTATGAACCCGCAGTGAAATGCCGGTCTAACAGCATTTCCGCGCACGTTCATCGGCACAGCCACCGCGAACCGCAGCCGTACCAGCGATCAATCGTAACAGAACAGAGCGGTCGGCTCGTAACCAGGGATTTCGCCCTTACACACCACCACCGCTGATCAGAGATTGAGTCAGTCCGGTCCCCCACCAAGTGGCGAGAGTGGATGATGGACTGTGAATCCGACCGACTCAGTTAGGTGACCCACCCATGCCACAGTTCCGGCCCGATAACGCGATTATGTATATCGACGCGGGATACCTGTGGCTCACGCTGCAAGAGTTGACGGGAAAAGCGAATCGTCAGCAACTCGGGATCGACCAGGTCGCCCTGATTCGGCTGATCGGCGAACTCGCCCAGCGGCATCATCCAGAGGTACGCGTCTTGCGACAGATGTGGTACGACGCGGAACCCGACAACGGGGCCCCGATTATGCACCATCAGCTTATTCGCGACACTCCCGGCGCATGCTTACGCACCGGCACTCTGTATTTCGTCGATGGCTTCCCTCGCCAGAAGGGCGTCGATACCCGACTGGTTGCGGACGTGGTGACTGCAGCAATAAAGGGGGCTGCGGCTGAAATCATCATTTTCGCCGGTGATGCGGATCTGATTCCAGCGCTCGATGCGGCGGCGAGTGAAGGGGTTCGCACCGGCCTCTGGTACCTCGATGGCGGGGACACCGTATCGCGCAGGCTCAAGGGCGCAGCCGATCATGTACTCGCACTCGACCCGCAGATATTTCTTGATCTCCAGTACCGCGGACGCCCCGCTGAGGGTCCAGCTATCGACTTCTCGCTCGGTGAGCATCACATCACGGACGACGCTCAGGCGGCGCCACCGGCTGCTACCGATGCACGGACCGCGCAGGCCACCCCAGGGGTGAAGGGCGATGCCGGTCATCCCGCAGTATCAGCACGCACAGCGGAGCCAGATCCCGCGGAGGAGTCAGCTGAGGTGCAGGTCGCGGCAGCAGAAGCAAAGCCGCAGCAGCTAGCCGGCACCGACAAGGATTCTGAGCCAGCAGGAGAAGCGGTGTCCAGCCCAATTCCCTCGCCTGTCGCGATGCCACGGTTTATTCCGAGGAAACGCGCCGTCAAAGAGACGGACCTGATCCCGCTATCCGTACTCAGCCGAGTTGGCGCACAGCTGGTTGTGGACACGCAGGGCGAACCCCGCCGGATTGGTGAGCGGTACGCGCAGCGCTGGTGGGATACGTCATCCAAGGAGCAGCGCGCACGCATCGTCCAGTTCCTCGCGGGTACACCGCAGGTGCCCCAGCGAGTGGACTCGGACCTCCTGCACTTGGCGTGTGCCGCAATGAGCGTCGAGTTCGTCACGGAGGAGGCCAGGTTCGCCTTGCGCGACGGGTTTCTCGCCGAGATGAAGATGCGGGTCAGACAGCCCTGAGAACTTCCTGCGTCTGCGCTACATCGCCACCCATCGCCGCAATGAGTTCGTCGACAGACCCGAAGCGCCGCATCCCCCGCAACCGCTGGACGAAGTCGACGGCCGCATGCTGACCGTATAGGTCAGCATCGACGCCTAGGACGTAGGCCTCCACAGTTCGCGCAGTTCCTGAGAACGTGGGATTCGTCCCGACAGATATCGCCGCCATGCACCGCTCCCCTGGGTCTATCGTGCCTTTGACCGCCCCTGGGCCTATCACGGTGAACCAGCCCGCGTAGACACCGTCCGCGGGGATCGCGGTGTACATCGGCGGTGCGACATTGGCAGTCGGGTATCCGAGAGATTTTCCGCGGCCATCGCCACGAACGATGACACCTTCGATCCGGTGCGGGCGGCCCAGAGCCTCCGTGGCGGCGTCCATGTCCCCGGCGTCGACGCACGCGCGAATATACGTGGACGAGAAGGTGACCTCATGTTCGGCAAGCAAGCCGACACCATGCACGTTGAAACCGAAGCGGCTGCCAAGGAGCCGCAGTGTGTCAACGTCCCCGGCTGCTTTGCGCCCGAACGTGAAGTTGTCGCCGACGACAACTTCTGCGACGTGAAGCCGCTCCACCAGAATCTCGTGCACGAAAGCTTCCGGGGAGAGACGCGACAGTTCGACGGTGAACGGCATCACGCAAAAGACGTCGATGCCAAGTTCTTCAACCAGTTCGGCACGGCGCGTCAGGGTTGAGAGTTGCGCCGGATGTGAACCTGGCCGTACGACCTCGGAGGGGTGGGGATCGAACGTCATCAGCACGCTTGGGACCCCAAGGCGCCTTGCCTCTTCGACCGCCTTCTTGATTAGCCTGGCGTGCCCCCTGTGAACCCCGTCGAAGACACCGATTGTGAGCACACATCGGCCCCAGTCCGCCGGAATCGAAGCGAGGCCTCGCCACCGTTGTCCGCCTTGAGCATCTGAAGACCACTTCTGCTGCACGGTGAAAAGCCTACGACGGCACAGTCACACGAGCACACGCGGTCCATCACACAGGGTCTGAGCTTCAGGGCTGGAGTGAGCCGCGACGCGTGAAGCAGCCAGAACCTAGACATCTGCGAGGCAACGGAGTATAAATTTCGGCATGACGAACTTTCCGCTTCGTTCCCCGAAAGTCAGGTTTTGGAGAACACTCATTGCGGCAACAGCCACGATGGGAATTGCAGCGGTAGTGGCATGCAGCGCACCCGCAGCGAGTGACGCTGACGACGAGCGCCCGCTCGTACTGACTACGTTCACGGTGCTTGCAGACATGGGCCAGAATGTGGCGGGTGATCACTTTCGCGTGGAATCCATCACCAAGCCCGGCGCGGAGATTCACGGCTACGAACCGACTCCGTCGGACATGCGCACGGCCGAGAACGCGGCGCTAATTCTCGACAACGGCCTTGGCCTCGAAAGCTGGTTCGAGAGATTTGTCACGACTGTGCGGGCACCCCACGCAGTCGTCACCGAGGGAATAGAGCCAATCGCGATCAGGGGCGGCGAATACGAGGGACAAGCCAATCCACACGCCTGGATGTCACCCACAGACGCGCAGGTCTACGTGGACAACATCGCGCACGCGTTCGCGGACCTCGACCCCGCAAACAGCGAAGATTTCTACCGCAACGCCGAGTCCTACAAGACCGAGATCGCCGCCATTGGCGATGACCTCGTCTCTGCGCTTGCAGAACTGCCCGAGGGCCAGCGCGCGCTAGTCACCTGTGAAGGCGCATTCAGTTACCTCACGCGGGACACCGGCTTACAGGAGGGCTATCTCTGGGCAGTAAACCAGGAGCAGGAAGGCACCCCACGGCAGGTCGCAGACCTCGTGAACTTCGTCCGCTCAAACAACGTACCTGCGGTGTTCTGCGAGTCGACCGTTTCCGATCGCGCGCAGCGTCAGGTCGCCCGCGAGACCGGCGCGGAGTTCGGCGGAGTGCTGTACGTCGACTCGCTATCTGGACCGGACGGGCCGGTCCCCACCTATCTCGACCTGCTTCGTCACAGTGCCGATGTGATCGTGGAAGGACTAACAGGATCATGACCTCCCAGCATGCACAGACACCCCCCTCACCCGCCATTGAGGTCCGTGATCTGACGGTCGCCTATCGTTCGCTCGTCGCCCTGCGCTCAGTGTCGCTGACGGTGCCGTGGGGGCAGGTATACGGGCTGATCGGCACCAACGGATCCGGCAAATCGACGCTCTTCAAGTCGATCATGGGCATTCTGCGCCCAAATAGCGGAACTGTTCTGATCAACGGCGGCAGCGCCGCGATCGCGCGGCGCCGCAGCCTGATCAGTTACGTCCCGCAAAGTGAAGATGTCGACTGGTCGTTCCCCCTCAGTGTCCGCGAGGTGGTGATGATGGGCCGCTACGGGTCATTGAATTGGCTCCGCACCCCTCGCCGCAAGGACCGCACTGCTGTAAGCGACGCGCTTGAGAAGGTTGGGATGGCCGACTTTGCCGATCGGCAGATCGGGCAGCTATCAGGCGGGCAGCGTAAACGCGTCTTCGTTGCCCGCGCACTGGCACAAGGAGCCGCCATTGTGCTGCTCGACGAGCCGTTCACCGGAGTCGACAAAACCAGCGAGGCCACGATCTCCTTCCTGTTGCGCAGGCTGGCAGCCGAGGGAAAGACGATCCTTGTTTCCACGCACGATCTCCATTCGCTGCCCGGTCTCTGCGACGCGGCTGCGCTCATCAACAAGACGGTTCTCCTGCACGGCACGCCTGCGGAAGTGCTGAAGCCGGACAACCTTGCCCTCGCTTTCGGCGCCAATCCGTTCGCGGCCCGTCATGGCGCCACGACAGGTGGCGCAACGTTCGTCCACGCACCGCTGGCAGGCTGACAATGGCCTTGCTGGACCTGATCCTCGACCCCTTGAACTTCGAGTTCATGCGGCGCGCCGTGATCGTCGCCACGGTCGCCTCAATAGTGTGCGCACTGCTCAGCTGCTGGCTGATCCTCATTGGGTGGTCGCTGATGGGTGACGCAATCTCCCATGCGGTTCTTCCCGGCGTTGCGCTCGCGTATCTTTTCGGTGCTCCCTTTGCGCTCGGAGCGCTTGCGTTCGCTCTGGCCGCAGTCGCCATGATCGGCACCATACGCCGAACAAGCAGGGTAAAAGAGGATGCCGCGATGGGGATCGTCTTCACCGCGCTGTTTGCGCTAGGACTGGTACTGATCTCGCGCAACCCTGCGCAGGTCGACCTGATGCACATCCTGTTCGGTAACCTGCTGGGAATTCCCTCCGCTGATCTGTGGCAAGTAGTCATCCTCGGTGCACTCGCCGCAATCGTGCTGATAGCGAAGCGGCGTGACCTCACGCTTTATGCGTTTGACAAGACCCATGCGCAGGCGATCGGGATCTCGGCCGGCAAGCTGGGTGCACTTCTCCTCGGCTTGCTCGCGGTCACGATCGTCGTGGCGCTGCAAGCCGTCGGTGTCATCCTCGTGGTGGCGCTACTCATCACGCCAGGTGCTACCGCCTACTTGCTCACCAGCCGATTCAACAGGATGCTTGTTCTCGCCCCGGTCATCGCTGTGGTGTGTTCCTTCGCAGGGATCTACTCCTCCTACTACTACGACGCGTCCACGGGCGGGATGATCGTCCTGGCGCAGTCCACTGCATTCGCCCTCGCGTACCTGTTCAGCCCCAGCCAGGGGCTCGTCACTGGCCTTGTCACCCATCGGCGCACCGCGCCGGCGCCGAACACTCCTCGCGATCTCGCGCCCGCGACCAACGCGACGGGGCGCGCGGGAGCGGAGAGCTGAACCGACGTGCCCGGCCAGAGTATGACGCGGTGAGTTGGATTGCCTAAGCTCGAAAGCGTGCCCCATGACAGAACGCAGATCGCGAAGCCGGTCGCGACGGATGGCGCTGCGTCATCAGCGCTGCCACCGCTCACCCCTGTCGCGCAGGACTACCTCAAGACAATTTGGTCGTTCTGCGAGTGGTCCGACGAGCGAGTCAGCACCAAGATGCTCGCGGAGAAGATCGGAGTTTCCGCATCGACTGTCTCCGAAGCGATCAAAAAGCTCGGTGAGCAGGGCCTCGTGGACCACGCTCGGTATGGTTCGATCGCACTCACCGAAGAAGGCAAGGCCGCCGCATTATCCATGGTTCGGCGCCACCGGCTGATCGAAACCTATCTCGTCCGGGAACTCGGCTACAGCTGGGATGAAGTGCACGACGAAGCTGAAGTACTCGAACATGCCGTCTCCGAACGCCTCATCGCAAGGATCGACGCAAAACTGGGGCACCCGAAGCGCGATCCGCACGGAGACCCCATCCCCACTGCAGACGGGTCCGTCCCGGCACCCGACGCGCGCCCGCTGAGTGACTACGACAACGGCGAAAGCGGACGGGTCGCACGCATCTCCGATGACGACCCACAGATGCTCCGCTACTTCGATTCAGTCGGCATCAACCTGGACAGTCACATCGAAATCGTCGAGCGGCGAGACTACGCGGGGACCGTCGCTGTCCGAATCGACCGCGCCGACACCACACTCGAACTCGGGAGCCTCGCTACCAACGCAATCTGGCTGACCATCAAGCGACGCTCAGAATCACAGAAGTCTGAGGCAGCAAGTACCTAGTGCCGTCTCAGGCCAGGCCCGACGGCCGGATCACAAAAACCGGGCTCGCACGGCGTCCGCGTTCCTCGAGCAGCGCGATCGCCTGTCCTGACTCAGCAACCGCAGCGTAGACACCACCTATTCCGGTCGGCTCTAGCCACCGTCCATGACGCAGCACACCGGCTTCACTGTCTGAGATCAGGCGCACCGGGAACAATCGGGATGCCGCCTCATCAAGCGACAGGCTTAATTTTGGGACCTCTGCGAGTTCGTCGAGAGTGAGAGCATCCGTTAGCGACAAGTCACCCACGTTCGTGCGTCGCAGTCGCGTGAGGTGCCCGCCGACTCCCAGGGCGGCACCGAGATCACGCGCAAGCGCGCGGATGTACGTTCCGCTCGAGCAGTCCACCGTCACGTCGAGGTCCAGGTAGCCACCGTCGCGATGCTCTCCATGGACGGCAAACCGGCTGACGATGACCTCGCGGGCCGCCAATTCAACTTCCTCACCGGATCGAACGATGTCATAGGCGCGCCTGCCCGCCACTTTGATCGCGCTCACCGCGGACGGCACCTGCTTGATCGTTCCCGTCAACGCCTCGACAGTGGGGCCATATTCGTTGGCAGTGATCAGGCTCGCGTCTGCGGAGCTTGTCACGTCGCCTTCGGCATCATCGGTACTCGTAGACGCACCAAGGCGAATGGTTGCATCGTACGATTTCGTGCTCAAGCTCAACAGTCCGAGCAGTTTCGTCGCGCGGTTGACGCCCAGAACGAGCACACCGGTCGCCATCGGGTCGAGAGTGCCAGCATGGCCGATTTTGCGGGTCTTGAAGATTCGCCGGCACCGGCCAACGACGTCATGACTGGTGAGACCGCCTGGTTTGTCGATGACGACCACGCCACCTAGCGCGTCCACAAGTTCACTCATGCGGCACCACGATAGAGGAGACGACTAGGTCGCCGTCGACGAGCCACTGGCCACGGAGTTCTGTCAGTGGAGCCCCCGAAGCCACGGCGCCATCAATCAGAATCGTGGACGTAAAGCTACCCGACCTGCCAGTGACGTCCACACTGAAGGTGATGTGAGCGTCTTCAAAACCCAGCCAGCGCCTCGTTATCGGGAACCACGCTTTGTACGTCG
Organism: Hoyosella subflava DQS3-9A1; assembly: GCF_000214175.1. Lineage (NCBI taxonomy): Bacteria > Bacillati > Actinomycetota > Actinomycetes > Mycobacteriales > Hoyosellaceae > Hoyosella > Hoyosella subflava. Next base: position 1,692,934 of record NC_015564.1, on the reverse strand, counting down.
ATTCCTTCGCGGAGAAAAGCAGCTTGTCGAAGTGAACATCCGGGCCGTGCTCACGTGCGGCTGATGCCAGCCACTCGCGCTCCGCGGCGATACTCACACTCGGCAGTACCCCCGACGGCAACGCGCTGTGAGGTTCTGCGTCAATCCCCACCGATCGGACATCAGAAAGCAAACCGACCACGGCACTGCGGTATCCCGTGCAGTGAGTCATGCTTCCGATCACTCCATCCGGCCATGTGGGTGCGCCTCTCTCGCCCTTCAGAATGGGCATTCTGTCACCTCCGGGTACGCCCAACTGCACCATCGCACGGCGGGCAAGGTGACGGACTGTGAAGAACTCACGCTGCCTTGTGGGAACCGCGCGAGCCACAGCCGCCCGCTCCGCAGTGGGAACGAAGGCACCGTCATGATCGGCGAACGCCTCAGCCGTCACCAGCGGAGCGGAAACGATGCGGTCGATCACGTGGACTCCTCACGCCGGAAGCTCGCCGGCAACATCAATGGTGGTGGCGGGTTTTCAGGCGCAGGCAAAATCTGCCGGAGGATCGGCTTCGGCATGCCTCTCCGCTTCCACTCCGGCGGATATCCGACCGAAACCTCCTCGAAGCGGACACCATCGTAGAACGTGCGGCGCGGGATGTGCAGATGCCCGTACACGGCACACATCGCGTTGTACCGAATGTGCCAATCAGCGGTGAGATCCGTGCCGCACCACAGGGCGAACTCTGGATACATCAGCATCTTGGTGGCCGCACGAACAAGGGGCCAATGATTGATGAGCACTGTCGGCAACTCGGGATCGAGTTCGTCGAGACGAGACTGCGTATATGCAACGCGTGCCTGGCACCACGCGTCCCGAGTCAAGTACGGCTCCGAGCTGAGCAGAAACTCGTCAGTGGCCATCACACCACGATCCCGTGCGACGCTCAGCGCCTCACTGCGGCTCGATGTTCCCTCTGGCCGCCACGTGTAGTCGTACAGTAAGAACATCGGGACAAGGGCGACAGGACCTCCCACTCCCTCCCATATGGGGAAGGGATCCTCGGGTGTGAGAACACCCAGCTCCCGGCACATCCGAACCAGATAGTTGTAGCGCGCGACGCCTTTCAACTGGCTAGGGTCGCGGGCGGTAGTCCAGAGTTCATGGTTGCCCGGCACCCAGATCACACGGCCGAACCGCTGTCGGATCCTGGCAAGGGCATTGCGGATGTCGTCAGTGCGCTCGGCAACATCACCTGCGACGATGATCCAGTCGTCCTTGGACTCCGGCTGAAGTTCATCCAGCACATGTCCATTGCCGCGATGGCCCACATGAATGTCGCTCACCGCGAAAACCTTCGCCACTCCGCGTCCTCCTCGTCGACGGTGCCGAATCCTATGCGGACCCTAGCGTTTCTCAACACGACGTGCTGATCACCCATTCCTCACGCGCACTCGGCGTCAGCGCGCTCCCCGCTCCGCACCTGCGATCGCCCAGCGCGCTGACCGCGTACGCCACACCACCGCCCCGGCCCGTAATAGAACGAACGCAGCGAGACCTGACCAGATCCCGTGGAGGCCCCAGTCGAACACCAGTGACAGCCAGATCAGCGGCAGGAAGCCGACAAGAGCCGCGAGCAAGGTCGACGTCCGCAGGAATGCGGCATCCCCGCTGCCCAGCAGCACCCCGTCGAGCGCGAAGACCACCCCTGCCACTGGGATCATGATGACGAAGAACCACCAGATCTCTCCGATGTGGCCCAGTACCCCCGGGTCCGCTGTGAAGATCCCCGGAACCATCGTGCTCCCTGCGGCGAAAGCTCCCGCCAGGCACACAGCAAAAACAATGGACCACCGCATTATCCGCCATGCTGCTTCTTTCGCAGCGATGACCATCCCAGAGCCGAGGAGCGCACCAATAATCGCTTGTGCGGCGATCGCGAGGGAATCAAGTGTCAGGGCAACAAAGTTCCACAAGTGCAGTACGACCTGGTGAGCGCCCACAGCGCCCGCGCCGAATCGAGACGCTACCGCGGCGGCGGAGAGAAAGCACGCCTGGAAGGCGAGGCTGCGCAGAATCAAGTCCCGCCCGAGGATGAGTTGGGCACGAATAACGCCGATATCTGGCCTGATTGGCGTTTGCGCTGGCGCCGCACGTCGCTCCGCCGCGAGTGCCCCGATAAAGAACGCGGCGGTGATCGACTGGCCGACAACGTTCGCGACCGCGGACCCGGGCAGCCCCAGTGCCGGAAAACCGGCGAGTCCGTGTACTAGCACTGGGCAAAGCACAGCTGATGTGCCCAGGCCGGCGACAACGAACCGTAATGGCCGCATCGTATCGTGGACGCCTCGTAGCCAGCCGTTGCCGGCCATGGCGATCAAAATAAGTGGTGCCCCGAAAATCCCGATGCGCAGCCAGCTTTCGGCTGCAGCCGCAATGTCAGCATCTCCGGTGAGGACGCTGAGCACAGGGCGGGCCACCGCTAACACCAGCACCACTACCGTGATTCCTGCCGCGATCCCGAGCCAGGTCGCTTGTATGCCTTCCCGAACGGCGGCAGCTCGGTTGCCAGCACCGTGATAGCGCGATGCGCGCGCCGTCGTACCGTACGTCAGGAACGTCAGTTGTGTGGTGACCTGCGCGAGTACGAGACCCCCGACCGCGAGTCCAGCAAGTGCTAGCCCACCGAGTCTGCCGACAACCGCAAAGTCATACAGCAGGTAGATCGGCTCCGCGGCGAGCACCGGAAGCGCAGGTAACGCAAGGCGCAGCACCGCGCGAGGTGTTGGCGGGTGGGCCTCAGGCGGTTTATCCGAGTTCACGGACGATAGAGGCGACGATGTGCTCAACAGTGTCGTCGTCCGCCGTGAAGCCCGCCGAGCGCGCGTGCCCGCCACCCCCAAGGGCCTTCGCGACCTTGGCGACATCCACCGACTGCTTCGACCTCAGGGACACCGACCACCGGCCTGGACCGAGTTGTTTGAGAACTGCGGCAACTTCAGCCTCACCAGTGGTGCGGACGATATCGACGACCGTCTCACGCTCATCCTCTGGTAACCCAGCCATGTCCTGAACGCGGACGACCGTGTAAACCAGTCCCCGGCCCTCTGCCGCCTCTGGAACGAGTTGCGCTTCGCCGAGTACCGCGGAGAGCATGGCAAGCCGACCGAACGGATGTGTATCGAGCAGCGCACGCGTGATTGCAGGTGCATCGATGCCCGTTCCGATCAGTCGGGCAGCGAGAAGGTGCGCTTCAGGCCCACACCAGCGAAATGAACCGGTGTCGGTGACGAGTCCCGCATACAGGCAATGTGCGACATCAGAGTCGATCGTCTCGCCCAAGCAATCATAAAGACGCGCGATGAGCATGCTGGTCGAATCCGCGGACGGATCGACGTAGTTGACCGACCCGAACCTCGTATTCGACCGGTGGTGATCGATGACGATGGAGGTCCGCGCACCACTCATCCGGTCAGCGAGGACCCCCAGACGGTCGGCACTGCCGGAGTCGACGGCGATCACAACGTCGGCCTCGGTCGCGACAGCATCGGGGCTGACGATGAGGTCCGCATGCGGCAATTCCGAGAAAACTTCAGGCAGCCCGAGCGGCTCACCGAACGAAACTTGCACAGGCACGCCCCACCGCTTCAGCGCTATGGCCACTGCGAGCCCGCTGCCGAGCGTGTCGGCGTCTGGGAAAACGTGACAGAGAACCGTTGCGGTGCTCGCACCGCGCAGCTCCCCGGCGATCTGCTCGAGCGCCTGCTGGTTGTCTGCTTCGGGGTGTGCGCCGCTGCTGGCCATCACCGCTGCCACTAGTTCTGCCGATCGTCAGGGAAGACTTCCGCGGGTCCCTCTTCCTCATCCTCATCATGGCTGCGATAAGGATCGGGATCGCCCGCATAGGTCGCATTCTCCCGCACTTTCGCGACTTCCTCATCGGCGGCACGCGCCTTGGCTAACAACTCCTCCATATGGCGGGCAGCGTCAGGGACAGAATCCAGCTTGAACGCCAAGGTGGGTGTGAACCGCACACCGGTACCGGCCCCGACTCGAGTACGTAACTGACCGCGAACCTTCTCGAGTGCGATCGCTGCGCCTTCAAGGTCCGGTTCAGTATCTAGCCGCGGCCCGCGCACCGTGTAGAACACGGTCGCATCACGCAGATCGTTCGTCACACGCGCATCAGTGATGGTGACAAACTCAAGGCGCGGATCTTTCACTTCATGCTCGATGGCGGTGGCGACGATGGCCATGATCCGCTTCGCGAGACGGCGCGCACGGGGTGGGTCAGCCATGGTGACCATCCTTCCTAGCTCGATCGGAACTCTGACAAATCCATGAGACACCATGCTGTAGGCCTGCGCCGTTCGCGGGATCAGTCCTCCGGTCCGAGGATACGGCGTCGGACCGACAACAAATCTAGCTCGGGTTTGGCCGCGACGTGGCGTTCGCACCGGTCCAGTACTTCGTGCACGTGGCCGATCTCGCCGCTCACGGCTGCAATACCGAAACTGGCACGGCGCAGCCGGTTGGCATCACCGACCTCGCTCGCGGCGACCGCGAACTTCTTCAGCTCAGCGAGGATGGGCTTCACCTGAGAGCGTTTTTCCTTCAGCGAGCGGATATCGCCAAAGAGCACGTCAATTTCCAGTGCGCCGACGTACATGACTCCCCTTTTGGCGTGACGTGAGGTATGTGAGGGGGCACCCGACGGCGCCCCCTCACATTGCACATCAATCGCGCGGCTTCTCGCGCATCTCGTAGACCTCGATGACGTCGTCGACCTTGATGTCCGAGTACGAGAGGGTGAGACCACACTCGAAGCCCTCGCGGACCTCAGTAACATCGTCTTTCTCTCGACGCAAGGTCTGGATCGACATCGTCTCAGCGACGACTGCGTTGTCCCGAAGGAGCCTCGCCTTGGCGTTGCGGCGCACGACACCTGACTGGACCATGCAGCCCGCGATGAGACCGATCTTGGACGACTTGAAGATCGCACGGATCTCCGCCCGGCCAAGCTCAACCTCTTCGTAAATCGGCTTGAGCATGCCCTTGAGAGCCTTCTCAATCTCATCGATCGCCTGGTAGATCACCGAGTAGTACCGGATCTCCACGCCTTCGCGGTTCGCGAGCTCCGTCGCTTTGCCCTCGGCCCGGACGTTGAACCCGATGATGATGGCGTTCGATGCCGATGCCAGGTTGACGTTGGTCTCGGTCACGCCACCGACACCACGATCGATCACGCGAAGTTCGACTTCATCACCAACGTCGATACCCAGAAGCGCCTCTTCGAGGGCCTCCACCGTTCCGGAGTTATCACCCTTGAGGATGAGGTTCAGCTGATGAGTTTCCTTCAGTGCTGAATCAAGATCCTCGAGGCTGATTCGCTTCCGGCTCTTCGCCGCGAGCGCGTTGCGCTTGCGTGCGTTGCGCCGGTCGGCGATCTGCCGGGCGATACGGTCCTCGTCCACAACGAGGAGGTTGTCGCCCGCACCAGGCACGGACGTAAAGCCAATGACCTGGACCGGACGTGAAGGCAGCGCCTCGTTGACGTCGTGACCATTCTCGTCGAGCATTCGCCGCACGCGGCCATATGCATCGCCAGCAACGATCGAGTCGCCAACACGCAATGTGCCGCGCTGGATGAGGACTGTCGCGACAGGTCCGCGGCCACGGTCGAGGTGAGCTTCGATCGCGACACCCTGTGCGGGCATGTCCGGATTGGCCCGCAGATCCAATGTGGCATCTGCGGTCAGGAGGACCGCTTCGAGCAGCGCGTCGATGTTGAGACCCTGCTTCGCCGAAATCTCGACGAACATGGTTTCGCCACCGTATTCCTCGGCAACTAGACCGTATTCGGTCAACTGCTGACGAATCTTGTCCGCGTTGGCACCCTCGACATCGATCTTGTTCACCGCGACCACGATCGGCACGTCAGCGGCCTGCGCGTGGTTCACCGCTTCAACGGTCTGCGGCATCACACCGTCATCCGCCGCGACCACGAGGATTGCCACATCCGTCGCCTTGGCACCACGGGCACGCATCGCGGTGAACGCTTCGTGACCTGGGGTGTCAATGAAGGTAATGAGACGTTTGACGCCTTCAAGATCAGACTCGACCTGGTAGGCACCGATGTGCTGAGTGATGCCACCGGCTTCACCTTCACGCACATTCGTCTTACGGATGGTGTCAAGCAGTCGCGTCTTACCGTGGTCGACGTGACCCATGACGGTCACCACAGGCGGCCGCTGCTCGAGATCCTCTTCCTCGCCGTCATCCTCTCCGTAGGAGAGATCGAAGGACTCGAGGAGCTCCCGGTCCTCGTCCTCGGGGCTGACGACCTGAACGTTGTAGTTCATCTCGCCACCGAGGAGCTCAAGAATCTCGTCGCTCACCGACTGTGTTGCCGTCACCATCTCGCCGAGGTGGAACAGCGCTTGCACCAAGGCTGATGGGTTCGCATCGATCTTCTCAGCGAAGTCAGCAAGTGACGCGCCACGGGCTAGCCGCACCGTCTCGCCGTTGCCCCTTGGCAAACGAACGCCGCCGACGCTGGGCGCCTGCATTGAATCGTATTCCTGGCGCTTCTGACGCTTCGACTTCCGTCCCCGGCGCGGAGCACCACCTGGACGGCCGAATGCACCTGCGGCACCGCCGCGGCCACGGCCACCCCCACCGGGACGACCACGGAAACCGCCCGGTGCGCCACCGGGGGCACCACCTGGAGCGCCGCCACCTGGAGCACCTGCACCCGCGGCAGGAGCGCCGCGGAATCCACCGCGGCCGCCACCGCCGCCGCCACCACCGGGACCGCCACCTGGGCGGCCCGGACGGGCACCGGCTGCCCCGCCACCTGGACGAGGCGCCCGTGAAGGCATCTGTCCTGGGGTTGGACGCGACGGCATGGAGCCGGGACTGGGCCGTGATGGCATCTGGCCAGGAGATGGACGTGGCCCGCCCTGGCCTGCTGGAGGACGGCCCGTTCCGCCGGGAGCTGGTCGCCCACCACCTGGAGCGGGACGCGCGCTCGGGCGTGACGGCATCTGGCCAGGAGTTGGCCGTGGCCCGCCCTGCCCCGGTGCGGGCCTGGCTCCACCGGCGGGCGGCCGCGGTGCGGGACGCCCTGCGCTCGGCGCGGGGCGCGGCGGAGGCGCGTCACTGGGGGCGCTGAATGGATTGTTGCCGACGCGCGGTGCGCGCTGGCCGCCCGGTTTAGGTGCGACCGGTCGCGGGGCACCTGATGCGGGAGCATCTGGCGCAGCATCACTGGGGGCACTCGGCGCGCTGGCTGCCGGAGCCTCCGGCGCGGCGGGTGATGAACTGGCCGCGGCAGGACGAGGCTGTCCTGGCTTGGGTCCACCTGCGGCGTCGACTGGCTTCGGCCCACTTGGTGCCGGTGTCCCGGCATCTCGTGGCGCTGCGGGCTGCGCAGGTGCGGCTGCCGCAGGTGCCTCAGGGGCTGCTTTCGGCGCTGCCGCAGGACCGGGCTTGGGGCCAGGTTTGGCGGCTTCCTCACCGCTGGGCTTCGGAGCAGGCCTGGCGCCACCGGGTTTAGCCGGCTTGCCAGGCGTCTTTGCGGGCGCAGCAGATTCTTTGGATGACGCAGCCTGAGTCGAGTACGCCTCACGCAGCCGACGGGCAACGGGGGCTTCGACGGTTGACGAGGCGGACTTGACGAACTCGCCTTGTTCTTTGAGTTTGGCCAGAAGTTCTTTACTTGTGACCGTATGTCCTGATGTGCTGAGCTCTTTCGCAAGCTCGTGCACGCGGATCTTGCCTGGCACTACTCTCCTCACTAGTGAGGCCGAGCGGTGTCAGGTTCCGCACGACCTCGGGTTATCGCGGATGGTTACTCATCGCGGGTACTTCATGGTCTGCTCATAAGTGCTCGTGCCTACCCTTCTCGCAGGTCATGCTTCATGGTTCGCGCGCGCTCCAGCCGTTACAGCTGAGCTGACAGTTCAGCAGCCTAGCTGAGATGCCCGCCGCGAGTCTCCTCACTGACATGGGCGCCGCTCGCCACAATGATGCTAGCGAGCGCTGCCACGTCAGTCTCACCCGACACTCGGAGTGCTCGACCGAACGCTCGTCGCTTTTCCGCCTTAGCCAGACACTCAGGGTCGAAGTGCAACCATGCACCTCGGCCTGGCATCCGCCGATGCGGATCGGGAAGAACAGTGGTGCGAGATGAATCGCTCTGCTGCGCCACGACCCTTAGCAGATCAGCGGCTAACGCTCGGCGCCGACACCCCACGCAAGTCCGGACCGGTGCTGCAGGTCGCGGGTACGTTTCGGAAATCGAGCGGATACTCACGTTGAACCACCCAACACTCTACCGCGAATTCAAATTGCGCGTTAACCGCCCTGGTGGCGGCACGCCATGCGTTGCTTTGAGCTGCGCCGGCGTGGCGCGTTCCTGCGAACCGCCACGCCTCAGCTATCTAGTGGATTCGCCAGCAACGGAGTCGCTAGCGTCACTTCGAATGTCAATACGCCACCCGGTCAGGCGCGCAGCGAGGCGCGCGTTCTGACCTTCCTTGCCGATCGCGAGCGAGAGCTGGAAATCGGGCACAACCACCCGGGCTGCCCGCGCGGCGAGATCGACGATGGAAACGGAGACCACACGCGATGGCGACAGCGCGTTTGCGACAAACTTCGCCGGATCGTCGTCGTAGTCGATGATGTCGATCTTCTCACCGGCCAGCTCACTCATGACGTTGCGCACCCGCTGCCCCATCGGTCCGATGCATGCACCCTTCGCATTCAGACCGGACACGTGCGAGCGAACCGCGATCTTTGAACGATGCCCTGCCTCGCGCGCTACCGCGACAATCTCAACTGAGCCGTCTGCGATCTCCGGGACTTCCAGCGCGAACAGCTTCCGGACGAGGTTTGGATGAGTTCGTGACAGCGATATCTGGGTACCGCGCGGGGTGCGTGAGACGCCTACGACATAGCACTTCAGGCGGACACCGTGCTCATAACTCTCGCCTGGAACTTGCTCTGCGGACGGAAGTACGCCCTCGGTCTTGCTAATGTCGCTGCCGATCCGCACGATGACGAGCCCTCGGGCGTTCGCGCGTGTATCTCGCTGGACAACGCCGCCGACGATCTCGCCTTCATGAGTGGCGACCTCTCCGTACGTCCTGTCATTCTCAGCGTCGCGGAGACGCTGCAAGATGACTTGCCGGGCCGTGGTGGCCGCGATGCGGCCGAAACCCTCAGGCGTATCGTCCCACTCAGCAACGAGGTTCCCCTCCTCGTCGTACTCACACGCGATAACGCTGACGATTCCTGTCTTACGGTCGATATCGATCCGCGCGTGCGGCTGGTGACCCGCCGTGTGCCGATACGCCGTCAGCAACGCCGTCTGGATGGCTTCAATGACCGTGTCAACGGGGATGCCCTTGTCATCCTCGATCGCGCGCAGGGCTGAGATATCGATGTTCACTTGTTTCGCTCCTTATGTCCGCCGCCCGCTCCACCCGCACCCTGCACCCCTTGTGCGAGTTGAATCTCCCGTGGATCTGGCTCCGAGAACTCTACCTGCACGACGGCTTTCCCAATCTCCGCCAGTGCCACCACTCGGACCTGCGGACCTGGCTTACCAGGCACGACAATTTCCACGCTGTGCGGGTCCAGCTCAGGAATGAGAGCACCGACACGGCCGCGAAGCGATTTGCCGCCAACCGTCATCTGCACTTTCCGGCCCCTGGCGCGGCGCCAGTGGCGTGGCGCCGTCAGCGGACGATCCACCCCAGGCGAGGTGACTTCCAATACGTACGGCGCCTGTCCAAAGGTGTTAGCCGCATCGAGAACCTCGGAAATCTCGCGGCTCAACGTCGCCAGCGCATCAATATCCGGCCTCGAATCCGCGTCCACGACTACCGAGATCATGCTGCGTTTCCCTGCGGGAGCGACACGAACCTCTTCGAGGTCAAGTCCGCGCCGCTCCACATAGGGAGCCACAATTCCGACCACGTCTTCCCGGGACGGCACCGGCATGTATGCACCCTTCGCCTCGATGTTGATGTTTCGCGCGTTCCAGCGTCACGTGAGCGCCCTCGCACCCCGTGGCCACCTAGCTTAACGCGCCAGTGATGGCAGGATGATCGTGTGCACGACGCAGAGGAGTTCCCCGGCCTGTCTCGCCGGGCTGTTGTCCAGGTCACAGCATTACTCCTGGCGGGCGCCGTCATCCCCGGTTGCGCCACCGAAATCAGCGAGCCCGAGCCAGACCCCCTCATCGCGCAGCGTGAACTTGCGCTGCGGGACGCTCGCGCTGCTGCGGCACAGGATTTTTCTGACACCGAGTGGGCCGCCGCCGTCGCTGACCAGCGTGCGGCACACGCGACTGCGCTTGACGCGGAAATCCGGCGACTTGCACGACCCAGCACCGACACCGCCGAAACCGAAGACGGCGAGGACGTACCGGATGGCAGCGCCCCGCCTGTGAGTCCTCCCGAACTTGAGGCCTACCTGGCGGACAGCTCCCGTTCGGCGCGCGGTGCAGTGTCGGCCCTTACTGGCTACCGGGCTGGGCTGCTGAGTTCAGTGGGCGCGAATTGTGCGGCATATCTCGCTCTTGCCACTGAGTTGTCTCCGCCCGCTGCCTCAGTGCCGGATGGCCTCGCCCTTGCCGGCGATCCAGGGATGGATTCGCTCCGCACGGCTCTCGAACGCGAGCATGCGGCAGTGTTCAGCTACGGGGTTGTGGCGGCATTCAGCCTTCCCGAGCGGCGCGCGTTCACTGCGGCCGGGGCCGAGGAGCACCGCGCGCGTCGCGACGCCGTGTCAGGGCTGCTTGCTCGCGCTTTCGGCGAAGCACCTTTGGCAGCCCCTGCGTATGACCTCCCCTTGGATGTGGACTCACCAGTCACAGCGGCGGAACTGGCGGTGTCCGCTGAGCAGGAGTGCGCGGCAGCCTGGCGTGCCGTGACTGAACGGGCTGAGAGTGCCGATTTGCGGGAGTTCGGTGTAGGCGCGCTCACCGAGTGCGCGCTGCGCACCGCACTGTGGCGCGGCGTGCTCGGTGCCGCGCCTGTTCCGGATCCATTCCCGGGCCAGTTGGACTAGAAAGTGCCAGCGCGCCTACGTGACGAGAGCAATCGCGAAGCCATCCCATCCCTTGGAGCCCACCGTCTGAATCGCGGTTGCGGTGAGTCGCGGATGTCGTCCGATCGCTTCGAGACCGCGTCGCACTCCAATCGCTGCTTCGTCAGCAGAGTCGGGATTGAGGATCGCACCGTGCCATACCGCGTTGTCCAGTATCAAAACCGCTCCCGGCCGCGCAAGTTCGACAGCAGCATCGATGTAGGCCGGAATGTTCTCTTTGTCGGCGTCGATAAAGATGAGATCGAACGGGTCCGCACCAGACCTCCCGAGCTCTGTCAGCGTGTCGAGCGCTGGGCCCACTCTGATTTCGGCCCGATCGCGTAGCCCGGCTGCTGCGATGCTTTCGGCCGCCACTTCAGCGTGGCGCGGTTCCAGTTCGAGGGATACGACGGTGCCACCCGGCTGGAGACCGCTGGCCAGCCAAATCGTGCTATACCCGCCCAGGGTCCCAATCTCCAGCACCCGTCGAGCGTGGATCATCTGGACGAGCAGCTCCAGGAGCTTGCCGTGATTAGGCATCACCTCGATGCGGGGCATCCCCTCGTCGTCAGCGCGCTCGACGACAGCACGGAGGTTGCGCGCCTCCGGCACCAGTGTTTCGGTCAGGAACACCTCGACAGCATCGAAATCCGTCTGCGTGCCCGGCGGATGATTATTAATGGCCATAGCCCGATCATGCCTCAGGACGGTTGCGTCAGCTCCGAAACCACTTCCGCAGCGGTCACCTCACGGCTGGCACCAGTAATGCGATCGCGGATCTCGACCAGGCCGTTCGCCCAGCCTCGCCCCACGACGACTACCTGCGGAACGCCAAGCAGCTCGGCATCCTTGAACTTCACCCCTGGAGAGGCTTTCCGGTCATCAAGGATGACGCGCACGCCCGCCGCATCGAGAGCTGCAGCGATCTCCTCGGCGCCGCTCCACGCTGCTGCATCTTTGTTCGCGATCACGATGTGCACATCTGCTGGCGCCGCTTCGCGCGGCCACCGCAGACCCTTCTCGTCGTGCATTTGCTCCGCGATTACGGCTACCAGCCGCGAAACCCCGATTCCGTAGGAACCCATGGTCACCCGTGCGGGCTTGCCATTCTCGGCGAGTACGTCGAGTTCAAAAGCATTCGCGTACTTGCGCCCGAGCTGGAAGATATGGCCGATCTCGATTCCCCGCGCGGAAACCAGAGTGCCCTTGCCGTCCGGGGAGGTGTCACCGTCACGCACTTCCGCCGCCTCGATCGTGCCGTCTGCTTCGAAGTCCCGGCCGGCAACGAGATCGACGACGTGCTTCCCGTCTTCATCCGCGCCCGTGATCCAGCGGGTGCCCGCGACAACGCGAGGATCCACCAAGAAGCGTACTTTGTTGGCGAGCAGCGCTCGTGGGCCGATATAGCCCTTGACGAGGAACGGGTATTTGGAGAAGTCATCGAGGATCTCGAACTCGGCAGGCGAGATCGCCGCCTCAAGACGCTTCAGATCGACTTCACGGTCGCCCGGGACACCCACCGCGAGTAACTCCCACTCGCCGCCTGGCTGCCGCACCCGCACAAGGATGTTCTTCAGCGTATCCGCCGCGGTCACCGGCCTGCCGAGCCGCTCCGAGACCTCCGGTACACCGTTCGCCCACTCCACGAGAGTGGCGATTGTCGGCGTTCCAGGTGTATCGAACACCTTCGCTGTGGGCAGACCGTCGATGGGCTGCGGGGGTGGCGGTGTTGTCGTCACGGCCTCCACATTCGCGGCATAGCCAGATTCTGGGCAGCGCACGAAAGTGTCTTCACCAACTTCACTTTCAGCGAGGAACTCTTCAGAGGCGCTGCCGCCCATCGCGCCAGAGGTTGCCGCCACGATCACGTATTTCAGCCCCAAGCGATCGAATATTCGCTGATATGCAACGCGGTGCTTCCGGTAGGACTCCGCAAGACCTTCATCGGTGACGTCAAAGGAGTACGAATCCTTCATGATGAACTCACGGCCACGGAGAATGCCGGCTCTGGGGCGCTCTTCGTCCCGGTATTTTGTTTGGACCTGGTAAAGGATGACTGGCAGATCCTTGTAAGAGGAGTACTCCCCCTTGACTGTCAGCGCGAAGATTTCCTCGTGGGTAGGGCCAAGCAAGTAGTCGGCCTTCTTACGATCTTTCAGCCGGAACAGTCCGCCACCGTACTCGGTCCACCGATTGCTTGCCTCGTACGGTTCCCGCGGCAACAGTGCGGGCAGGGAGATCTCCTGGCCCCCCATCGCGTCCATCTCTTCTCGCACGACACGCTCGACCTCACGCAATACGCGCAGTCCTAGCGGCAGCCACGAGTAAATACCTGGCGCCACGCGGCGGATGTAGCCCGCACGAACAAGCAGTTTGTGGCTTGGCACCTCAGCGTCGGCGGGGTCGTCACGGAGCGTGCGGAGGAAGAGGCGAGACAAACGGGTGATCACGAGGAGCCAGACTATCGCGTTTCTCTGACAAAACACGAAAGCGAATAACCGATAAGGTGAGTGCCCGTGCTTATCCTGCTTCCGCCGTCTGAGACGAAGGCCACCGGTGGTGAAGGCCCACCGCTGCGCCTTGATCAGTTGTTCCTGCCCTCGCTGACCAAGGTTCGTGAAACGATTCTCAACGCTCTGGTCGAGGTTTCCGCATCGCCAAGTGAAGCGGCAGCCGCTCTGAAACTTGGGCCGAAGCAGTTGAACGAGGTCGAGCGCAATAGTGCGCTGCGAAAAGCGCCCACCATGGCCGCGATCGAGCGCTATACGGGGGTGCTGTATGACGCACTCGATGTTGGTTCGATGACTCTCTCGCAGCGCGGCCGCGCGGGCGAACGCCTCGCGATCGGGTCTGCTCTGTTCGGCGTGGTGGCAGCTGACGACCCGATTCCGTACTACCGGCTGTCGGCGGGATCCCGGCTCCCCGGTCTCACCTCGCTGAGGTCGCTGTGGCGCCCACTTCTCGGCGACGCCATCCAGCGCGAAGACTCGCGGCTCATTATCGACCTTCGTTCAGGCGGCTATGCGGCCCTTGGGCCGGTCGAAGCCGCGATCACCGCGACGGTGCTGACCGAACGACCGGACGGAACGCGTTCGGTCGTCAGTCACTTCAACAAACACCACAAGGGCGTGCTGGCCCGGGCGCTTGCAACAACGCGGTCCGAGCCACGGACAATCCACGCGGTCGCACGAGTCGCTGTACGCGCGGGCCTCAACGTGGAAATCGCTGGCGACCGCGAGCTAGTCGTTCTCACGAGTTGATTTCAGAGACTGGTCGATTCGTTCTGAGCTGAGCCCTGCGCCGCACGGCCCTGAGCGACCTCGACAGGGGTAAACCTCATCCAGACCGCGACAACCACAGCGAGGAGCAGCGCAATCACCGAGCTGATCACCAGGGCGAAGAGATAGCCCTCACCGAGAGCGACGAGCTGCGCCTCATCCATCGCGCTTGCGGGCCCGGTGGACCCGCCCAGCGACAGAGTGCGGGCTGTTGCCAGTGCACCAACTGCCCCCAGACCCAGCGCACCACCCAGCGTCTGCGCGACGAGCGCGATCGCCGTCAGCGGGCCGATCTCCGAGGACCTGACACCAGCGACAGCGCAGAGCGTGAGCGGGACAACGCTCATCCCGACACCGGCTCCGACCATCACGATAGGCACGAACAGGTCAGGGAAGTAAGTCGAATTCTGATCCATTGTCGATGCGTAGGCCAGGCCCGCTGCAACGAGGAGCCCCCCTGTCGCGACCAGCCAGCGCGGCTGGATGCGCATCGCCAGCTTGGACGCGACTTGCGCAGTGAGGCCGAGTGCGAACGCGAACGGAACGAACGAGAGGCCTGCTTCGAGCGGACTGAACAGCAGCACATCCTGGACGAACAAGGCAACGAACACAGCCATACACATGGTTATGGCACCGGCCAGCATGATCGCCACGAATGTGGCGACCCGATCCCGGTTACGGAACAGAACAAATGGGAGCAGCGGATTCTCTGCGGTGCGCTCCACCGCGAGGAAGGCCGTCAGCAGTAGTACACCCAGCACCAGGGCGAGGATTACCAGCGTGGAGTTCCAGCCGCTCTCCGCACCGTGCTGCAGACCGTAGACGAGCGCCGTGCAGCCGGTAGTCGCAAGAATTGCTCCAGGCACGTCGAGACTGCGGCGCGGGCCCTGGGATTCTGGAAGCGACGTGCGCGCCATGAAAAGAATAAATGCGCCGACCGGCAGGTTGACTAAAAAGATCCATCGCCACGAGATTTCGGTCAGTGCGCCACCGAGCAGCAAACCGGAGACAGAACCGAGGCCGGTCATCATCGCGAAAATAGCGAACGCCTGGTTGCGCACGGGACCTGGCGCGAACGTGGTGGCAACGAGGGCGAAAGCGGTGGGCGAGGCGACAGCAGCCCCCGCCCCTTGCAGAACGCGGGCGGCAATCAGGGTGATGTCTGTCGTGGCTAGTCCAGCGATCAGCGACGCGACGGTGAACACTGCGACCCCGTACATGAACATTCGCTTGCGCCCGAATGTGTCGCCCAGGCGGCCGCCGAGCAGCATCAGGCCACCGAAAGCGAGTGCATAACTGGTCACGACCCAGGTTCGGCCGCTATCGCTCAGTGCGAGATCATCCTGGAGGCGCGCGAGCGCGAGGTTAACAACTGTTCCGTCGAGCACGACCATGAGCTGGAGCGCGCTGAGCACGACGATCGCCCAGCCCAGGACCTTGGTCGCGGCAGCTTTCTGAATCACCAGGTCACTGCCTCCGCCCACGCTGGCCTCCGCTGAATCGGCCCTCCCCTGAGTTGGCCCAAGGGTAGCCGACCTCGAGGATCCAGACCCACCGGCATCGTCGTGCCGGTATTTTGCTTCTGAGGAAGCATCCACGGTCCGGGCTCCTTAGTGTCGTAAACGGCGTCTCCTTGATCAATCGTTCACTGAACCGTGATTCGTTTCAGCCAAATTCAGTGCGAGTCCCGCCACAGGGCCGATCACAATGATTGCAGGAGGGCGAATTTCCTCCTGTTTGACCGTTTCTGCAACGTTGCCGAGCAGCGCGTGGGCAACCCTCTGAGTTCGAGTGGTGCCCTCCTGGATGACTGTCACTGGAGTCGTCTCGACGCGTCCGCCACCGATGAGTGCTGC
Source organism: Hoyosella subflava DQS3-9A1 (assembly GCF_000214175.1). Lineage (NCBI taxonomy): Bacteria > Bacillati > Actinomycetota > Actinomycetes > Mycobacteriales > Hoyosellaceae > Hoyosella > Hoyosella subflava. Next base: position 1,676,723 of record NC_015564.1, on the reverse strand, counting down.
AGCGAATTGATCAATCCGTTCGACCCCCATGAGCAGCACGATCGTGCCTTTCATGCGTCCCAGCGCCGGCCAGTCGACAAGTGATTGAGGATGACCGGGTGGTACGTGTCCGCTGACGACCACGAACTCATGTGAGACACCCCGATGAGTGACTGGAACTCCGGCTGCGGCGGGCACCGCGATCGCACTTGTGATTCCTGGCACAACTGTGACGGATATCCCAGCTTCGGCGCACGCGAGCAGCTCTTCGTATCCCCGGCCGAATACGTAAGGGTCGCCCCCTTTGAGCCGCACGACGAATTTCCCGGCGCGGGCACGCGCGATCAGAGTGTCGTTGATTGCTTCCTGAGCCATCGCCCGCCCATAGGGGATCTTCGATGCGTCGATCACCTCGACGTGCGGGCCCAGTTCCGCCAGAAGCTCCGGCGGCGCCAGCCGGTCAGCGACGACCACATCGGCTTGCGCAAGCAGCCGACGCCCACGCACGGTGATCAGGTCCGGGTCGCCCGGCCCCCCGCCGACAAGCGCGACACCACTGCGCCGTGCGCCGTCCTCTGGGTGGTCATCGATGACGCCGGACTGCAGGGCTTCCAGGATGGCGGACCGGATTGAGGCGGACCGGCGATGGTCTCCCCCAGCAACCACGCCGACATTCAGTCCCTCATAGGACATCGACGCGGGGGTGACAGCAGTGCCCTCGCGAGCGTTGTCGGCCCGCACACAGAAGATCCGCAGCTCCTCCGCCTCAGCGACGATAGCGGCATTGACCTCCGGGTCGTTCGTGGACGCAATCGCGTACCACGCGTCCGAGAGGTCACCTGGTGCGTAGTCGCGCAGCGTGAGCGTGATGTGGCCGGACGCGGCCATCCCCTCGACAGCGGCCGTCGCTTCACGCGTGATGACTTCGACCTCAGCACCAACGGAGACAAGTAACGGCACTCGTCGCTGAGCCACCGATCCGCCGCCGATAACGACCACTCGCCGCCCAGCAAGCGCAAGACCCGCCAGATACACAGGATTGTCCCCGGCCACGCGCGCTCCCTCTTTCCCGCTTATTCGCCACCAACCGCGATTACGTCTGCAACTACGGCTATAGACACTAGTGCGGCGAACAAAGCGTCCCTAATGCGAGGCTCCAGTGTGCGGTCGTGCGCACCCGTCGTGTGCACAGACGTGCAGCACAGCGTGGCGGAGTCTGCGAGTTTGCGCACAGAAGCGTCAGGGGTGCCGCCAGGTCGCGACAGCGACCGCGCCGGTGACGAGGTTTCCCGTAGTTTTCGGGACGCGGACATGGATGCAGGAACGCACCTCTGAGGGCAGTGCCGCCGTCACTGGAATGAGGGCCTTCCGCCACGGCGAGTCGCAACACATTTCATCGACGCAACTCTCACCGAGGGCGTATGCCGTGTCCGTTACCGCCTCCGCGCACCGCAGAGCAGCACAGATGGCCGCGGCCTCGGCAACGCTGGCCGTGCCGGTGTGAGATGCGACCCGCAGACTAGGGTTCGGGACGAGTATGTCGTCAAGGACCGTCGCCGCGAAACCCTCAATTGCGAAAAGCCCGAAGTTCTGCACGCCGTCAACGAAAGCGGGCAAGTGTTTCCGCTGGTCCAGCGTGCCCACCGCGTCAAAGGTAGTGACACCAGCCTGCTCGGCCAAGTCCCAAAGCATCGCCGTGACGTCACCAGTCTGAGCGCGCGGCGATACCCCGAGCCCTGCTGCGGCAATCGCGGCAGGAACGTTCACGGCGCGATCGCTGGCCGCGACTCAACCACAGGCTGCTTAGCACGTGCGGCAGCAACGAAACGCGCAACCGATGACGGATGACCGGCCGGATGAGTGTGGAGATACGACGCATGAACTGAGTTGCCGACGAATCCTTCACGCACTAACGCGCCTGCGTGGTCGCGCCACCCCCACGCTGCGTCGGTTCTCTCATTTTCCAATAGATGCGTCCGGTGGAATTCGTGGCCAGTGACGCGTTCGCCCGCACGGAATGCCACGGAGTCGGACAGCGCGGCCGCGTCCCGATACCCGAGGACGAGGCGCTTCCCGAACACGGCATCAGCGGCGATAACGCCCGCCATCGGATAAAGATCAACCTTGCGAGAGAGGTAGAGCAAGCCTGCGCATTCGGCGACGATAGGCACCTCAGCCGCCGCTGCGTCGCGCACCTGGCTGAGCAATGCCACGTTCTCCGCAAGCGCTGCCGCGTAGAGCTCTGGGAAGCCACCTGGCAGCACGATCCCCGTCGTACCCTCGGGCAGACCATCGGACAACGGGTCGAAAACGGCAATGTCCGCGCCTGCTGCGCGCAGCAATTCGTCGTGCTCCGCGTACCGGAACGTGAAGGCAGGCCCACTCGCTACAGCAATCACGGGCCGGCGCTGATAACCAGCTCCGCTGCTCTCCCCCAGCGCACCACCGGGGCTCCAGGCCTCAGCCAGCACTGCGGATCGGGCGATCTGGCGGAGGCCCGGCAGGTCGATACACGAGCGTGCTAATTCCCCCATTGCACGGATAGCCGCGTCTGCTGCGCCTCCGTGCTCGGCAGCGGTCACGAGGCCCAAGTGGCGAGACGGCAGCGAAACGTTGCCATCGCGCGGTACAACGCCGAGAACGGGCATTCCAGCGCGGTCGCATGCTTCACGCAGGACGTGCTCGTGGCGGTCACTTCCCACCTGATTGAGAATCACTCCAGCGATCCGGACCCTCGGATCGAAAGTGGCGAACCCGTGCAGCAGCGCCGCCAGACTCTGGCTGTGGCCGCGAACATCAACAACCAGTACGACTGGGGCTCCGAGCAGCGCAGCTACCTGAGCGGTGGAGCCTTCGGCCAGCTCAGCGGAACCAATACGGCCGTCGAAAAGGCCCATGACCCCCTCGACGATGGCGATATCGCACCCCGCGGAGCCGTGCTGGAACAGCGGACCAACGAGCTCCGGACTGGTCAGCACAGGGTCGAGATTGCGTCCCGGCCGTCCCGTCGCGAGCGAATGGTACCCGGGGTCGATGTAATCAGGCCCGACCTTGAACGGCGCGACACGTAGTCCTGAAGCGCGCAGCGCCGCCATAATCCCGGTGGCTAGTGTTGTTTTTCCGCTGCCAGACGAGGGCGCAGCCAGAACAACGGCGGGAACGGTCACCACTCGATACCTCGCTGCCCTTTCCGGCCAGCGTCCATCGGGTGTTTCAGCTTCGTCATCTCCGTTACCAAGTCGGCAGCGTCGATAAGTTCCTGAGGGGCGTCGCGCCCAGTGATCACGACATGCTGTCTGCCCGGGCGGCTCCGCAGCGTATCGACGACCTCTCCGACGTCGACCCAGCCCCATTTCAGCGGGTACGTGAATTCGTCGAGGACGTAAAACGCGTGTGTTTCGGCGGCGAGCCGACGCTGGATCTCGCGCCAGCCATCCCGGGCAGCCTCCGCGTGATCAGCGTTGTCGCCGTGCTTCCGGATCCACGACCAACCCTCACCCATCTTGTGCCACTCGACGGGAGCGCCCTGCCCTGTGGTGTGATGAAGATCGCCGAGAGCGCGCAGTGCAGCTTCTTCCCCAACTCGCCACTTGGCGCTCTTCACGAACTGGAAGACCCCAACATTGAAGCCCTGATTCCACGCGCGCAATGCCATTCCGAAAGCGGCAGTCGATTTGCCCTTGCCGGGGCCGGTGTGAACCGCGAACACGGGCAGATTCCGGCGTTCACGGGTCGTCAGCCCATCGTCGGGGACCGTTCCAGCAGCGGGCACACCCTTCGGCATCGGCATCCTTTCGTCACGAGTACTGCCACCTGAGCTGGCTGCCAGACTATGCGGCCGCGCGGACGACACCGGTGACAGCATCCGCTGAAAGCTCAGCCAGCCGCACGTATCCGCCTTGGAGGTGACGAGAAAGGTCGGCCGCGAGCCCGAGGCGAACCATTCCATGTTCACAGTCCACGGTGACGGACGCAATTCCCGCGTCGACCACGAGCCGCGCAGCCCGGTGCGCTCGTTTTACCGGTTCCGCTCCCGCAGTGGCGCGCCCGTCCGTCAGGAGGACCACGAGCGCCCGTCGCTGCGCGTCACGAACACGCTCGCGCAGCACGACCTCGCGTGCTTTGACAAGACCTTCGGCCAGTGGGGTGCGCCCGCCGGTGCGCAGCGAATCGAGCCTGCGAACCGCGATATCGATCGACGATGTCGGGGGCAAGACGAGTTCAGCTTGACGCCCCCGCAAGGTGATCACGGCTACCTTGTCTCGCCTCTGATAAGCGTCACGAAGCAGGGAAACGACCGCCCCGGTGACCGCCGAAAGGCGGTCACGTGCGGCCATCGAGCCCGAGGCGTCAACAACAAATACTACGAGGTTGCCTTCCCTGCCTTCGTGTTCGGCGCCCCGCAAATCTGTGGGCCGCACCGAGAACCGGCCGCGGCTCCGCAGCTGCGCCGCGGCTTCAAGAATGGTCGCCGGAACGTGTAGGGCCCGCCCGCGAAAGGCCGCCGGACGCACGATTCGTCCTCGCTGCGACCGTGCTCGAGATCGACGCCCAGGCGCCCCTTCTCCTGTTCCCGGTATCTCGAGCAGACGCGCCCGGAACGATCCCTGAGGCGGCGCTGACTTGCGCTCGGGCGCGTTGTCTGAGGAGCCACCAGTGCTCTCGTCTGCACTCTCGGCAGCCGAGTCGCCGCTGCCAGGAGGTGTGTGCCCCCCGGAAGTCGGCGGGCCCGGGTCCTGGGGGCCAGGATCGTTAGGGTCCGGATCGTCTGGGCCGGGGTCATCTGGGTCGGGCTCGGGGCCCCCAGAATCCGCGTCCTGGGCTGCCTTCGTCATCGCGTCGTCTAGCTGGTTCTGATCAAGACCGGGTTCGTCGAAGGGGTCCCTGCGCTGTCGGTGCGGCAGGGTCAGTTCCGCTGCAGCACGGATGTCGTCTTCTCCTGCTTCGACCGCGCCGCGCCATGCCGCATGCGCGATCGCGGTGCGTGCCATCACTAGGTCGGCGCGCATTCCGTCGACACCGAACTCGGCGCACAGTGAGGCGATGCGCCGCACCTCCCGGTCAGGCAGAGTGACCGAATCGAGCGCGTCGCGTGCAATTGCGATGCGCTCCGCCAATTGGGTGTCCTGGCCGTCGAATCGAGCGGCGAACCGATCGGGGTCCCGTTCATATTCGAGGCGGCGCCGGATCACTTCCGCTCGCACACCTACATCACGTGAAGCCGAGACATCGACGGTAAGGCCGAATCGGTCCAGCAACTGGGGCCGCAGCTCACCCTCTTCCGGGTTCATTGTCCCCACGAGAACGAACCTGGCGGGATGCGTGTGCGAGAAGCCATCGCGTTCGACGTGCACTCTGCCCATCGCGGCCGCATCGAGCAGAACGTCAACCAGATGGTCGTGCAGCAAATTCACTTCGTCGACGTACAGCACACCTTCGTGTGCGTGCGCCAGCAGACCGGGCTGGAATGCCCGTTCGCCGTCGCGAAGCACGCGTTCCAGGTCGATTGACCCGACCACGCGGTCCTCGGTGGCACCCACTGGGAGTTCAACGAGTCGCGCCGCACGTGGACCCTCTTGTGATCGAACGGGCGGCAGCAGCCTTGCGAGCGCGCGAACCACTGTCGATTTTGCGGTGCCCTTCTCGCCACGTACGAGCACACCGCCGATACCGGGGTGGATCGCACACAGAATCAGCGCGAGGCGCAACTGGTCCTGTCCGACGATTGCGCTGAAGGGGAACCCTCGTTCAGCGCTAACGGCGTGGGTCATAGGGGCACTCACTGAGGACTCGCTCCGACTGCTTTCGTTTGCCTACGATCACGCTTATGTCGCGGGTTCAGCATCTTCGGGTACAGCAGGAACGGTGTCCTCTTGAGTCGTAAGCTTGAGAACCTTGTTGCTGTGGTCCCACACCTCGCGGTAGAGGCTGGCGTTCTCGTTCAGCGACTGACCGATCGATGGGATCGCGCCCTGCAGGTCCTTCTCCCACTTCTGATACCTGTCACCGAAGCAGCGTTCCAGCACCTCGAGCATCGCTGAGACACAGGTCGAGGCACCCGGCGACGCACCCAGCAGGCCAGCGATCGTCCCGTCCTCGGCTGCCACGATCGCAGTTCCGAGTTCGAGGGTGCCCTTCGTTTCTTTGCCCGGACGGATCATCTGAACGCGCTGGCCAGCAGTGATGAGTTCCCAGTCGCTTGCTTCTGCTTCCGGCACGAACTCCGCTAACGCGCCGATACGCGTGTCGTTCGACTGCAGAACCTGCTCGACCAGGTATTTTGTGAGGCCCATTTCGTGCAGACCCACACTCATCATCTGGAAAACGTTGTTGGGCTTAACCGACAGGAACAGGTCAGAAAGGTGGCCTTCCTTGAGGAACTTCGGTGTCCAGCCCGCGTAGGGTCCGAACAGGAGTCCCCGATTGCCGCCAATGACCCGTGTGTCGAGGTGCGGCACTGACATCGGCGGAGCACCGACGGCAGCCTTTCCGTAGACCTTCGCGTTGTGCGCTGCGATGAGGTCCGGGTTGGTGCACCGCAGGAACTGCCCACTCACGGGAAATCCGCCGAAACCTTTGATTTCCTTGATTCCGGATTTCTGAAGAAGTGAGAGCGCGCCACCCCCCGCGCCGACGAACACGAAACGAGCGCGGACGATGCGCTTGTCCCCTGTCCGGATGTTGCGGATGGTCAGCTTCCAGCGTCCGTCGTTTTCCTTACGCACATCGCGCACTTCGTGGCCGAAGCGAATGTCGCAGCCCGCTGTGCCCAGATACGTGAGAAGCTGGCGCGTCAAAGCACCAAAGTCGACGTCTGTACCGAGATCGAACCGGTTCAGTGCGACGGGATCGCTGAAATCCCGCCCCTGCGCCATCAGTGGTACCCACTCTGAGAACGCGTGCTTGTCCTCCGTGTACTCCATGCCTTCGAACAAGGTCTGGCTGGCAAGAGCGTCATACCGTGCGCGCAGGTACTTCACGCTGTCTTCACCGTGCACGAAACTCATGTGCGGGATGGGGTTGATGAAATCCTTGGGATTGCTGAGGATGCCCTTGTCGACAGCGTATGCCCAGTACTGCCGTGAGACTTGGAAGCGCTCGTTGATCTCGACTGCCTTGTCGACGGCAACGCTGCCGTCAGGCTGCTGTGGCGTGTAATTCAATTCGCATAGCGCCGAGTGGCCGGTGCCCGCATTGTTCCAGGGATCGCTACTCTCGGCGGCGGCGGCATTCAGCCTTTCGTACAGAGCAACTGACCAGTTGGGTTCGAGTTCGCTCAGCAGCGCACCTAGCGTGGCGCTCATGATTCCAGCGCCGATCAGCGCTACATCGACCGACTGCTCGGTGCTGGTCGGTGCGCGGTCCGTCGAGTCGTCCCGCTTCCGCTCGTCATGTTTTGCCACTGGACTCAACTTTCTTGTCCGGTCGTTCGGCGCCCGTCGGCCTTCTTCTGACAGTGTGTACTACCGGTGGGTAGGTTTCCCACACAGCGGTACCATCCTGCCCCAAATGTTCCCCTGCAGTATGCGCGATAGGGTGTGGGTGTGACGACATGGCGTGCTGACGTTTTGGGTGAGAATTACGAACAGCACACGATCGAGCTCGGTTCCGATCCGGACGGTGAGGGTGAGATCGTTGCGACGCTTGTTCGATACGTCCCCCCTAAGGGCACTGTTCCTGCACCTCACAGCACTGCCTTGTACATCCACGGGTACTCCGACTATTTCTTTCAGCGCCACTTGGCTGACAGGTTCGCCGCCCAGGGCTACCGCTTCTACGCGCTTGACCTCCGCAAGTGCGGCCGGTCGCAGCGGCCCGGTCTCACGCCCCACTTTGTGACAGATCTCGCTCTCTACGACGAAGAACTGAACGAGGCTTTGCGCCTCATCCGTAAGGATGCGGAAGGCGACGATGCGGGGGATGGAGGAGCGGGAACCCGCGTCATCGTCGCTGCACATTCGACAGGGGGGCTGATCGCGCCGTTATGGGTGGACCGCCTGAACAGAGAGCCCGGCGGTGCCAGAGGGGCAGGAATCCGGGGGCTCGTCCTCAACAGCCCTTGGCTCGACATGCAGGGCTCATGGTGGCTGCGCAGCATCGGCACTGCTGCAATCGAAGCAGTCGGGCGGGTTCAGCCGATGAGGATCGCGCAGGACGCGAAATTCGACGGTTACGGGACCAGCCTGCACGCCGATCGCAAAGGCGAGTGGGAATACAATCTCGATTGGAAACCCCACGGCGGTTATCCCGCCCGGTTCGGCTGGCTGCGCGCCATCCGCCGCGGGCATTTTTCCCTCCAGCGCGGTCTCGATGTGGGTGTGCCCGCGCTGATCTTGAGGTCTTCGAAGACGTGGTTCTCGCCGCACTACGTTTCTGAGATCGATTCAGTGGACTGTGTCCTCGATGTCAAGCAGATTGCGCGATGGGCGGGCTGCATGGGCAATCGCACCTTGATCGTTCCGATCCCGGGTGCACGGCACGACGTGTTCCTCTCACAAAAGGGGGCCCGCGAGGAAGCGTTTCGCGAACTCGGCGAGTTCCTCTCCTGGCTTCCTGCGTACGACGGCCTGGCGCGCACGGCCAGCGCCGCAGTCAGCACGAGCACAGCAGTCGTATCCTGAAGCCTCGCGCGCACCACTGCATTGCGAGAGGGAGCTCTGAATGGACCATTTCGACATCGCCATAATCGGTGCGGGGTCCGGCAACATGATCGTGAACCGCCGCTTCGCCGACAAGGCAGTTGCGATTATCGAAGAGAACCGTTTCGGCGGGACATGTCTCAACGTCGGGTGTATTCCGACGAAAATGTTCGCCTATACCGCTGATGTCGCCGCGTCGATCGACAGCGCTTCCCGATTCGGCATCGATGCGGAGGTACACGGCGTCGACTGGCAAGCGATAGTGAAGCGCGTCTTCTCCAGAATCGACGGCAACGTTGCCGCTGCTGAACAGTTCAGGCAGGACAACCCGAACGTGACGGTCTTCAAGGAACACGCGAGCTTCACCGGCTCCAGCACCGTGGAGTTGTCCAGCGGAGCCCGCATTTCCGCCGATCAGTTCGTGATCGCTACGGGCGCGCGCGCGACGGTCCCCGAAGGTCTCCCGCGCCCCAGCGACTCTCCCAACGACAGGCGCCCGATCTATACCTCAGACACCATCATGCGCGCTGAGACATTCCCGCAGCGTCTGGTGATTCTTGGTGGCGGTTTCATCGCCGCCGAGTTCGCACACATATTCTCCTCGCTCGGCAGCGCCGTCACTGTGATATCCCGTGGCGAGCGGCTGCTGCGCCATCACGATGCGGCGGTCTCCGGTTTGTTCACCGACGTTGCGCGGTCACGCTGGGACGTACGCCTGAGTACGACTGCCGAATCTGTTGAGTCATCAGCGGACGGGGTGAGCGTGGTTCTGGATGACGGCTCGCACGTGCAGGGTGATGCTCTTCTCCTGGCCCTCGGTCGGCGTCCAAACAGCGATAATCTGGGCCTCGAAAACGCTGGCGTGTCGGTCCATCTCGACGGTCGTGTGGTGGTCGACGACTGTCAGCAAACGACCGCTTCCGGCATTTGGGCGCTGGGCGACGTCTGCGCCCCGATCCAGCTGAAGCACCTCGCCAATCACGAGGCTCACGTCGTCGCGCACAATCTGCTCAACCCCGAGTCGCCCAGGGCTGCCAATCACCGTTTCATACCGTCAGGGGTCTTCACCTATCCGCAGATCGCGAGCGTGGGGCTCACCAGTGAACAGGCTGAGGATGCGGGAATTGACGTCGCGGAATCGACTCATGAGTACAAGGACACGGCGTTTGGGTGGGCCACAGAGGACGCCCCTGGATTCTGCAAGGTACTTGCCGATCGTTCAACTGGACAACTGATCGGCGCGCACATCGTCGGCGCGCACGCGACCACCGCCATCCAGCCGCTAATTCAGGGAATGGTGTTCGGTACCACACCCAAGCGGCTGGCCCGCGACCAGTTCTGGATACACCCCGCGCTCGCCGAAGTGGTTGAGAATGCGCTGATCGGACTGCGTATTTAGGGTCTTCCCGGCTCGATGTTTATTTACTATGAGCTTAGTGGTCTTACCACTTGACCTCTTACCATCTGATGACTAATCTCATTTCCATGTTTGAAGCGATCGCTCGAACGTCTACATCCGCCGCCGTGTTTGACCAGATCTCGGCCCGAGTGCTCAGCGGTGAACTCGCCCCTGGGGATGACCTGCCCAGCGAGCGGCGCCTAGCCGAGGCGTTCGGAGTATCGCGGCCCGCGATACGGGAGGCGATCCAGAAACTCTCCCAAGCTGGGCTAGTGGAAGTCCGCCAGGGGGACGCGACTTCCGTGCGTGACTACCGCGCGCATGCGGGCCCCGAATTGCTGCCACAACTTCTACTCCCCCAGGGCGAACCCGATGTTGCGGTCGCGCTGAGTGTGGTCGAGGCGCGCCAGATCGTCGGCGTGAAAGTTGCCGAGCTTGCTGCGCAGCGCGTCACAGCAGACCAGGCTGCACGGCTTCACAACGCTGCTGCCGCGATGGAGTCGCCGAACGCCGACACCATCGACTTGCAGTTCCGCGCACTAGGGTTCTGGGACGCCGTGGTTGATTCGGCCGATTCAATCGCGTTCCGGCTGATCTTCAACAGCCTGCGCAGCGCGTACGAGCCGATGATCACAGTTCTTGCGCCGGTAATGGAGGCCGAAGTAAGCAACGCCGACGCCTACCACAACCTCGCCACGGCGATCGCGGCCAATGATCACCAGCTGACGAGTACACGGGCAGAGGCCCTGCTTTCCGCTGGAACACTCGCCCTCAGTTCAGTTCTCAACTCGATCAAGGACGCTCGATGAGACCAAAAGACCCACGGCCCGCGCTCATTTCCCTGAGCGACGCTGCCCGCACCTTCCGCCAGCAACCCACACCGTGGATGCTGGGCGCGACAATTGCTATTGCACTAGCGGCAAGAATCGCGGTCGGCGAATGGCAGCTAAGTGACATCTTTGTGCCACTCACCGTCGTGGCGGTATTCCCGTTCATCGAATGGGTTATTCACGTATGCGTATTGCACTGGCGACCTCGGAGAATTGCGGGACACACTGTGGATTCGCGGCTGGCTCGCAGCCACCGCGCTCACCACGCCGACCCGAAGAACGTGCCGCTGATTTTCATTCCGTGGCAGACGCTGTCATTCGTGATCCCCACCCTGGTAGCCGCTGCTTTCCTGGCTTTTCCGCGGCCAGGTCTGGCGCTCACGTTCATCCTCACCATGAGCGCAATTGGACTCGTATATGAGTGGACGCATTTCCTCATCCACAGCAATTATCGCCCTCAGTCACGCTTCTACCGTGCGATCTGGCGTAACCACCGCAACCATCACTTCAAGAACGAGCACTACTGGTTCACGGTGACCACATCGGGTACAGCAGATCGGGTCTTGGGGACCTACCCCGACCCGAAAGCTGTGGAAACATCACCCACGGCCAAGAACCTGCACTTCACCAGGGGTTAGAACGCAGAACTACTTCCGTCGCAACAATCGCTGCGGCATCCTGCCCCGAAGCGCCCTCGGAATTCGCCGAGACAATGCGGAGGTCCCCCCGCACAAATGGTCCGCTCGCCTTCGCCTGACCGAGTTCTGCGGGGCTCGTCGAGATGATGGTGGTTCCCACCTCCACCGGAGGACACTCCGGATCCTCAGCAGGGGCACTCGCGGTCGCAGCTGCCGGATGCGCGGCCCCGAGGACAACGAGACTTGATACGCGATTGAAGTGCCGAGCAGCGAATTGCCATGCGACGGTGGCCCCGGCTCCGTAGCCCGCAACGTTGACCCAAGCAGCATTAGCCGCGTCAACCGCTGCGAGCGCGGCCCGATGATCAATGCCTGGACTGTGGGGCAGCGTGATAGTACGAAGACCCGAGTTGTGCAGGCGCGCGCAAAGGTCGTCATATGACTCAGCGGCGACTCCTGCTGATCCGATGATCAGCACGGCGCCACTGCGGTGATCCCCGTCGCAGCGAACCTCATACTCAGTGTCTCCAACTGAGACCGAGACGAGTTCCATGCAGTGCACGTTACGCGACTTCCGCTGCCGCTACCTGCACAGTTGTGCGATATCACGAAGATTGTCCCGCTAGGACCCAGCACACACGGGAGCTCGGCACCTCTTGCACGATGCTTCGCTTACTTCTATAGTTAGTTACATGAGTAATGAACCACTTAAGTGGTTAAGCCGTTCCCCTTACGGAAGGGGGTGACGATGGACGATGGACGCCCGCTGTTTCAGCAAATCGCCGAGATGGTCGAAAACTCGATTATCGATGGGACGCTCGCCGAAGAAGAGCAAGCGCCTTCGACGAATGAGCTCGCAGCGTTCAACCGCATCAATCCAGCAACTGCCGCCAAAGGGCTGAACCAGCTCGTCGCCGACGGGATTCTCTACAAGAAAAGAGGCATTGGAATGTTCGTCGCGGCTGGCGCTCGTGATCAGCTTCGCCGTCGGCGCCAGGAGCGATTCGCGCGCCAGTACGTCGAGCCACTTATCACCGAAGCACGCAAACTAGGCATCTCGCTCACCGACCTCAAGAGCATGCTCGACCAGCAGGAGGTAAACCAATGACCGCACCCGCCGCACGCTGCCGGGCCGTGACCAAGAAATTTGGCTCCGTGCTGGCACTCGACGACGTGAGCTTCGAATTAAAGCCCAACACTATTCACGGACTCCTTGGCCGCAACGGTGCTGGCAAGACCACCCTGATGCGCGTCATGACTGGCCAGGAATTCCTCACCAGCGGTTCAGTGGAAGTACTCGGTGAAACGCCACTCGAGAACGCCGGTGTCCTGTCACAGATCAGCTTCATCCGGGAAAGCCAGAAGTACCCAGACGACTACACCGTCAAGCACGTGCTGTCCACTGCGAGCTACCTACTCCCCCATTGGGACCAGAATCTGGCAGATATCTTGCTCGACGACTTTCAGCTGCCCCTCAAGCGAAAGGTCAAGAAACTATCGCGCGGCATGCTGTCCGCACTCGGTGTCATCGTCGGACTCGCCTCCCGCGCGCCGCTGACATTTTTCGATGAACCGTATCTCGGCCTCGATGCCGTGGCCAGGCACATGTTCTACGACCGGCTTCTCGCCGACTACGCGGAACATCCCCGCACGGTGGTGCTCTCCACGCATCTGATTGATGAAGTGAGCAACCTGATTGAGCACGTCATCGTCATCGACAAAGGGAGAATTTTGCTCGATGATTCGGCCGATAACCTGCGGTCCCGCGCAACGGTGGTTACCGGAGAAGCCTCGTCAGTCGCGGAATTCGTCGGTCCCGCACCCGTTCTGGCCCGGGAAACGCTTGGCACCCAGGCCAGAGTGACAGCCGAACTCTCCTTCAGCGAATTGCGGAAGGCTGACGCGCATCGCGGCGGGCTCACCGTTGAGCCCGTGTCATTGCAGCAACTGGTCGTTCACACCACCACAAAGGGGGCAGCGTAATGACAACTATCACACTCACCCGCACGTCGGCCAACCAGCGCATCCTGCGGTCGATGCACCTGCACACCGCTACCCTGCCGCAGCTGGTTCTGTGGATCGCGGCGATTCTCAGCGCAATCTTCGTGGTCCAGTACGCGATCATTCTCGCAATCAGCGATCCAAGCGCCGAGATCAACACGTCTACGCCGATCGTGCTCTCGATCTTCCTGTTCGTATTCGGGGTGCAGGCGTTAGCGCAGACCTTGCCATTCGCGCTCAGCCTCGGGCTAACCAGGCGTGCCTTCTTCCACAGCACGCTCCTGTACCTCGCCGTGCTGAGCCTGATTCTGTCGCTCGCGACGGGGTTCATGGCTTTCCTTGAGGAGGTCACCGGCGGCTGGGGTCAGGAATTCACCTTCTTCCGGGTGCCCGCGATGGTTCCCGTCGCCCCCATCGCGCAGTGGACACTGGTCCCACTCGTGATCATGACGGGCGGCGTCCTCGGAATGTTCTTCGGCGCCGTCTACCAGCGCTGGAACACCACCGGGGTGTGGAGCGTCGCACTCACGCTCGTGCTGCTTGGCGGTTTGGTTACGGTCGTTACCATCTGGCAGGGCTGGTGGCCCACCATCTGGCAGTGGCTGAACGACATCCCGCTCGAGACGAGTGTGCTGGCTGGCCCAGCGCTGGTCGCTCTGACGGCAGGGATCGCTGCCTACGCCATCACGCGTAGATCGCCCGTCTGAGCTCCTTCGGTCACGCGCTCGGCCGACGAGGGTCCGTTAGCGCATAACCTGCAACGCATGCTCCCGGACTGTCGCCGTTACGGGGAGCGGTGCAAGCCAATCGCCGTCCCCGTATGCGTCGACCGATCCTTCGCACTCAATTGTGACTTCTTTGCCTCGCACCCAGATCACCTCGGGGCGGCCGAGGTGTGTGCCCTTGTACACAGTCGGCATCGCCGCAATGAGCCGTATCCGCGACGAGGCGGCGATCATCACCACATCGAGCAATCCATCGGTGGGATCCGCGCGGGGAGCGACATGCATCCCGCTGCCATAGAATCCTGAGTTCGCCACTACGACAGTGCAACCCGTGAATCGGCTCCGGTTGCCGTCCACTGTCACGACATACCGCTGTGGCGGAAAGGTCGCAAGAGCCCGGACCGCCGCATATGGGTATTGCAGCGGACGCGGCAGCCATTGGGCTCTGTCAACGAGAGCCGACGCGAGAGAATCGACACCGGCGTACACACTGCCGACAACCGTCTCCCCCGCCGCTTCGATGATGTCGACTGGCTGCGGCTTCCCGTCGAGCAGGACGCGGGCGACGCCTTCTGGGTCTTTCGGCAAACCCAACTGCCGCGCGAAGTCGTTCCCGCGCCCGGTGGGGACAATGCCCAGCGTTCCCCCTGTTTTGGCCACCGCCCCCGCAAGGGAACCGACCATTCCATCACCGCCCACCGCCACAATCACCTCTCCGCGCGAGACAGAGTCAGGAATCATTTCCCGGGATCGCGCTTTGCCGGTGCTGTACGTGACGGTGACGTTCGCGCCTGCGTCTCTGAGACGTTCTGCCACCGGCTTCACCGCCTCGATTGCGCTGCCACCACCAGATGCGGGGTTAACAAGCATGTGGAACGACCTCATGGGATGAGTACCCCCGGGTTCAAGATGCCCGCGGGATCGACCCGGCCCTTCACTGCACGCAGGATGTCGACTCCCACTGGTCCGATTTCCTGCGCGAACCATGGCTTATGGTCTCTGCCGATCGCATGGTGGTGAGTGATCGTGGCACCGCTTGCGATCATCGCATCCGACGCTGCCTGTTTCGCTTTTTTCCACTGGGAGAGCGGGTCATCCAGCTGTCGTGCGGCCACTGTGAAGTACAGCGATGCGCCGGTCTCGTACACGTGCGAAATGTGGCATAGCACGATCGCTGGGGTTCCCTGATCGCTGAGCGACGACTCGATCGCTGACTTCACGCTGCTATAGAGGGCGTCCATATTCGACCAGAAGGTGGCGGTCTCGAGCGTCTCAACGAGTACACCGTGGTCGAGTAACACGTCCCGGAGATAGGGCCCGTGGAAGCGGCCGTCCGCCCATTGCTGCCCATCCTCAGCGCCGAGCGCTTCACCGCCGCGCGCCGTGAGTTCGGCTGTGACCGCGCCACGGATCCGCGCCACATGCTCCTCCGCTCCCTCATAACCGGCAACCATCAGACACCCGCCCGTCGAGGAACTGCCAACTTCGGATGGTTTCGCCAAGTTGATCGCTGTCTCGGCCTCGTCCGATAATCGGATCACTGTCGGCCGCAGGCCATCCTGAGTGAGCTTGCGCATGGCGTCGCGGCCCGCAGCGAAGGACCCGAACCGCCACGTCTCGTAGATGCGCACGTCGGGCACGGGATGTACGCGAAGGGTAACTTCAGTAATAACGCCGAATGCACCCTCAGACCCCAGAACGAGTTGGCGGAGGTCGGGTCCGGCAGCGTTCGCCGGCGCCGAGCCCAGAACGAGGGTGCCGATCGGCGTCGCGACTTTGAGGCCCACGACCATCGCGTCGAACCGTCCGTACCCCGACGAGGCTTGCCCACTCGACCGGGTCGCCGCGAAACCGCCGATGCTTGCGTACTCGAAAGACTGTGGGAAATGCCCGAGTGTAAAGCCCTCAGCGGCCAGAAGTTCCTCAGCGCGCGGCCCAAGCAGCCCCGCCTCGAGTGTGGCAACCCCAGCGAGTTTGTCGACACTGACCAGGCGGTCTAGCCGTGCCATGTCGAGTGTGACCACACCGCCGAAACCGTCCCGACGTGCCGCAAGTCCTCCGACCACCGAGGTGCCGCCACCGAACGGAACCACCGCGACGCGGTGCTCAGCGCACAGCTCCAGGACCTTAGTGACGTCGCTGTGACTGCCGGGCCGCAGAACCGCGTCGGGGGCATCGGCGAGGTCGCCACCCCGGATCTTGAGCAGGTCGGGAGTGGACTTGCCGCGTGTGTGCTGCACACGAGCCGTGTCATCGAGAAGGACGTTGCCGGCACCAAGCAACTCCTGAAATGCACTGAGCACTTCTGGCGGCAGCGCCGGGGGCGACAGTGCGAGGGACTCGAACGGTACCGCGGGCGTCTCACGTGGCGGACCGAACGCTAGTTCGAGCAGCTTCCACGCGGACTCGGGGAGTTCGGTGCGGTGGGCTGGGTCGCCCCAGCGGGACCAGTGCATCAATTCTGCCATGTGTTACAGTGTTACACATGACGACCGAACGTCACAAGGTTAAACGAGACCCGCCCGAGCACTCCAGCTCTGACAGACCCCCCCTCGACCGCCAGAAGGGCATCGATGTCGACGCGGTCCTCGACGCGGCTCGCGAGTGCGTCATCGCGGTGGGGTGGCGACGCACGACGCTCACCGATGTCGCCCGTCGCGCCGGGATCTCCCGCATGTCCATCTACCGCAAATGGCAAGACATGACGCGACTGATGAGTGACGTCATGGCGCGCGAGTGGTCGAACTCCTCTGGGGTGCACCTTCTGGCAGGCAACGACGCCGACCGCCTGACGCCTGAAAACGTCAGCGCCGCAGTCGTCGAAGTTGCTACCGCGGTGCGAGAGAACCTCCTTTTCCAGAAAGTCGTGGAAGTCGATCCCGAACTGCTGCTGCCTTACGTCCTTCACCGGCGTGGACGGGCACAGAATTCGCTGCTCTCCGTCCTCGAAGCAGCAGTCAAAGCCGGTCAGGATGCACAAAAACTTCGGCAAGGCGACCCGCGCGGCGTTGCACGCACAGTACTGACCGCCATGCAAGGCTTCGTGTTCAGCGGAAAAACAATGACAGATTCACTCACCGCCAACGAGCTTTCGGAGCAGTATCGCCAGCTCATCGAGAGGTACCTGACGCCATGACGAAAACCGGCCTAGACAGTGCGCTCAACGCCAGCCGCCGGGAGCGCGAACTCAGCGAAGCCACCGACGGCCGCACGGTCGACGTACTCATCATCGGCCTGGGCGTCACCGGCGCGGGAGCCGCACTGGACGCCGCCTCGCGTGGGCTTGCCGTAGTCGCCGTCGACGCGTTCGACCTCGCCTGGGGAACTTCTCGATGGAGTTCAAAACTTGTCCACGGTGGCCTGCGCTACCTGGCGAAGGGACAGGTTGGCGTCGCATATGAGAGCGCGGTAGAGCGTGGCATTCTGATGACGCGAACGGCGCCCCACCTCGTCCGGCCCCTTCCCATGCTCCTGCCACTGCTCCCAGAAGTCACCCGCTCGCAAGGGATGCTGGCCGGAACCGGATTCGTGGCGGGCGATGTGCTCCGCCGGGCAGCGCGCACACCCGCGGCTGTCCTGCCCACGCCGCGCAGGCTTTCCGTCGACGAAACGGTGCTGATGACCCCCGGCATCAACCGAAGCGAACTCCGCGGCGGTCTGCTGTCCTGGGACGGGCAACTCGAAGATGACGCCCGCCTCGTTGTTGGTCTGGCCCGCACCGCCGCGGCGATCGGCGCACGCGTGCTCACCCGCACCCGTGTGCTCTCCGCATCGGGTACCGAGGCCGAGGTTCGTGACGAACTAAGCGGCATCACTCACACCATCAGGGCTCGATCGGTCATCAACGCCACTGGCGTGTGGGCAAGCGATATCGATCCGGACGTCACGCTCCGCCCCTCCCGCGGCACCCACATCGTGCTTCGTTCGGAGACTCTGGGGCATCCCACTGCCGCCATCACCATGCCAGTGCCGGGAGAAACGAATCGCTTCGTCTTCGCGCTTCCGCAGCCCGACGGGCTCGTCTACGTCGGCCTCACCGACGAGCCGACCGATGGCGCGGTGCCCGACGTGCCTGAGCCGACCGAAGACGAGATCGACTTTCTCCTCGACGTCATCGGCCCCGCGTTCGCAGCCAGGCCCCGCCGTACCGATGTCGTGGGAGCGTTCGCCGGCTTGCGGCCTCTGCTTGCCTCTGAAGGAAGAACCGCTGACCTTTCCCGAAAGCACGCGATCCTCGTCTCCGGCACCGGGGTTGTGACGGTCGTGGGAGGAAAGCTCACCACCTACCGGCAGATGGCTGAAGACGCCGTGGATGCGGCGGTCACTAACGCAGCGCTGAATGCTGGACCGTGTCAGACCCGCAACCTCCCACTCGTCGGTGCAGCGAATAGGCGAGCGCTCGCAGCCATGAGCGAACCCTCCCGGCTCGTGAGGCGATACGGGCGAGATGCTGAGATCGTTTCCGCAGATCCCGATCTACTCACGCCGATCCATGATCTGGTACCTGTCACCATGGCGGAGTTGGTGTTCGGTGCTACGCATGAGGGCGCGACGACTGTAAGCGACCTGCTCGACCGCCGCACCCGCATCGGCTTAGTGCCAGCAGACCGGGCCGTGGCGGAGGACGCAGCGCATGACGCGTTCCGGCTTGCGGAACAGTCTCTAGCTGCGAAGCACTGAACTAAGGACGGGCTGCCGCCCCGGGACACCGTCGTCGATCAGGGTGAAGAGCCGACCAACATCGACGTGCTGAGCCAGCGCATCCGCCATCAGGTCTAGCTGAGCCGCACGCTCCGCGGCGGCACTGACGTGAGGCGCCACCACGAAGCCAGTGAGTCCCGCCAGACCCGCTGCGTACGCAAGAAAAGCCCTCCGGTATTCGTCGTTCTCAAGTAGGCCGTGCCAGTGCGTGCCGAAAACTCCGGTCCGCTGGCTACCTTCGAAGTCATCGCCGGAGCGCAGCAGTGGATCCTCGGCGCTGCGGACAGCCACACCGTGATGGATTTCGTAACCCGTCACCGCCAGATCCGCGCCGAATCCTTCTCCGGTGCCCGTAGTGACGGCGAGCGTTTTCACTGGACTGAACTCGATGTCAAGGTCGAAAATGCCCAGACCATCGTGCTTTCCGCACCCCGATTCGACGTCATCGAGGATGGTCTTGCCGAGCATCTGGTACCCGCCACAAATACCGAGGATGGGCATCTCCCTCTGTGCACGCCTGGTGAGCACATCCGCGATTCCGGTCGCTCGCAGCCATTCCAGATCCGCGACTGTGGCCTTCGAACCCGGCAGTACCACCAGATCTGCGTCGTGTATTGAGCCTGGGTCATCGACCCAGCGCACAATCACTCCGGGTTCACTCGCGAGCGCTTCGACGTCGGTCGCGTTCGATACCCGAGGGAGCCTGACGGCAGCGACGCGCAGCCACTGATCCCCGATCGGCGGCTTCGGCATACCAACCACGCGGCCCACCGGACTCGAAAGCGAGTCCTCCGCATCGATCCAGATGTCCTCGAGATAAGGCACCGCCCCGAAGACAGGCCGTCCAGTGCGTTCCGCTATCTGCTCGAGACCGGGCGCGAGCAGCGCAGGATCGCCGCGGAACTTGTTGATCAAGAAACCGCACACAAGCTGCTGATCCTCCGGATCCAAAACGGCCAGAGTGCCGAAAAGATGCGCGAGAACGCCACCCCGATCAATGTCCCCCACCACCACGACCGGGATCTGCGCAGCCTGCGCGAGGCCGAGGTTCGCAACATCAGACGCACGCAGATTGATCTCGGCCGGCGAGCCCGCGCCCTCGCACAGCACGACATCGAAATCGTCGCGCAAATCGCGCAACGTTTCCGCCGCGATTCGGCGAAGGTGCGCACGATGAGTCAGGTAATCCCCCGCCCGCAGCTGTCCTTCTGCTTTCCCCCGAATCACAAGCTGCGACGAGCGATCGCTGCCCGGTTTAAGCAGGATCGGGTTGAAACGAACGCTCGGCGCGAGACCGCACGCCTGCGCTTGCAGACCCTGAGCGCGACCGATCTCGCCACCGTCGAGCGTCACAACCGAGTTGTTCGACATGTTCTGCGCTTTGAACGGCGCGACCTTCACACCTTGCCGCGCAAGGAGTCGGCACAGCCCAGCGACAACAAAGCTCTTACCCGCATCCGACGTCGTGCCGGCGATTAGCAGCGAACCCTTCATGAGCGGACGCCTACGGCTGCGTCAGTACTTCAGCACCTGAGTCGGTGACCACTAGCGAATGCTCGAACTGCGCCGACCAGCTGCGGTCCTTCGTCACCACCGTCCAGCCGTCTGGCCAGATCTCATAATCGATGCCACCGAGATTGATCATGGGCTCGATTGTGAAAGTCATGCCTGGCTCAAGCACCGTGTCGACACTCGGATCGTCATAATGGAGAACGACGAGGCCATTGTGGAACGTCGTGCCGACGCCATGGCCAGTGAATGCGCGGACTGTGCCGTAGCCGAAGCGATTCGCGTACGATTCGATCACCCTGCCAACCACATTCAACTGGCGGCCCGGCTTCACCGCTTTGATTGCTCGGTCGAGCGCCGACTTCGTCCGTTCCACGAGGAGACGGTGCTCATCGGAAACGTTGCCGGCGAGGAAAGTCACACACGTATCACCGTGCACGCCGTCCAGGTATGCAGTGACATCGATCTTCACGATGTCACCGTCTTCGACGACGGTCGAGTCCGGAATCCCGTGGCAGATCACTTCGTTCAACGACGTGCAGCACGATTTCGGGAAGCCCCGGTACCCGAGAGTTGACGGGTAGGCACCGTGGTCGAGCAGGAACTCGTGGACAATCGCGTCCAGTTCGTCCGTGGTCACACCGGGCTGCACCGATTTGCCCGCCTCCTGAATGGCCTGAGCGGCGATTCTGCCGGCAACGCGCATTCCCTCGATCGTTTCAGGGCTCTGCACCCAGGGTTCGCTGCCTTCCTTCGCTGTTTTCTTCCACGCGTATTCCGGTGGCTCAATTGACGCGGGGACGTTCCGCGTCGGCGACACGGTACCGGGGCTCAGCAAAGAACGGGTAGGCATGGTTACGAGAGTAATGTGTGATCAGCCGTGATGCTAAAGCGCGTCAGTCCACCAGCACGGTGGCGAAAGTCGCTACCTGGGTGAACCCGACCTTCGAGTACATTGCCCGTGCGGCGCCATTGAAACCGTTGACATACAGGCTGGCAGTCCTCCCACTACGGATGATCCACTCCGCGACCGTCGCGGTGCCCGCTGCACCGATCCCGCAGCCCCGGAAACTGGGATTGACCCACACTCCATGGATCTGGCCCACTCGATTCGACATCGAACCGACCTCAGCTTTGAACGCGATTGTGTCGCCCTCGATACGAGCCCATGCGCGACCCGATTCGATCAGGCTGCGCACCCTGTAACGGTACGAGCGGCCCCCGTCGTGCGCGCATGGATCAACACCTACTTCCTCGATGAACATCTTCACGGCGGCATCAAGGTATAGCTCGAATTCATCCAAACGGACGCGGCGCGTCTCTGGGTCCGGTGAACACGCCGGGGCGCCCCGCAACATGAGCATCGGCTGGTCAGCACGGATCTCCCGGGGCTGCCCCCAATCCCCCTCGAGCTGCTCCCACAGCGGCAGAACCAGCTCCGCGCGGCCGACAAGCGATGAGCAAGCGCGGGGGCTGCGGCAAGCACGATCAGCAAAAGACCGAATATCGTCTTCGTCGCCGAGCAGCGGTATGAGATTCACTCCGGAAAAGCAGAGGGACTCGCCGGGCTTGCCGCGACTCCACAGTTCTCCGCGCAGAAACCTCGGATCGACGCCGAACTCCTCGATCCGTGAAGCAACCATGCACGAAGCAATGGGGTCCGAGTCCAGCGCGCGTAAGACAGCTGGGGTGTCACGCAACCCCAGCGGCTTCGCACCCAGCAACTTCAGCACATCACCAGATTGCCACGCACAACGCGCCAAGCGGTAGCCCAACTTTGAATCATTCGACGAGAAGACGTGATAGTCCGGTTTCCTAACCGTTACTTAATGCCCGCGGTCATGGTCTCAGCTCACTGTGACTACAGGCGCGCCGGCACCTTCGCCGTCCGATTCCATTTCCTCGGCGATCCGCATTGCTTCTTCGATCAGGGTCTCCACGATCTGCGCTTCTGGGACTGTCTTGATTACCTTGCCCTTGACGAAGATCTGGCCTTTGCCGTTGCCCGAGGCCACACCGAGGTCTGCTTCACGCGCCTCACCAGGACCATTGACTACGCAGCCCATTACTGCGACACGCAACGGCACTTCCATGCCTTCGAGCCCAGCGGTCACTTCGTTCGCGAGGGTGTACACATCGACCTGGGCACGTCCGCAGGAGGGACACGACACGATTTCGAGTTTGCGTGGACGCAGATTCAGTGACTGCAGAATCTGGTGCCCCACCTTTACTTCTTCTGCGGGCGGCGCAGATAGCGACACACGAATTGTGTCGCCGATACCCTTCGAGAGCAGCGCGCCAAAGGCGACCGCCGACTTGATCGTTCCCTGGAAGGACGGGCCGGCCTCCGTCACGCCGAGGTGCAACGGGTAATCCGATTGCTCAGCTAGCAGTTCGTACGCCCGCACCATGACGACTGGATCGTTATGCTTCACGGAAATCTTGAAATCCCCAAAGCCGTGCTCCTCGAACAGGCTCGCCTCCCACAGCGCGGACTCCACGAGTGCTTCAGCGGTCGGTTTGCCGTACTTCGCGAGCAGGCGCGGATCCAGCGAACCAGCGTTAACGCCGATGCGGATCGGCGTGTTCGCCTCAGCGGCGGCCTTAGCGACCTCCTGGACTCGGCCATCGAACTCTCTGATGTTGCCCGGGTTTACGCGCACCGCCGCACAGCCGGCTTCGATCGCGGCGAAGATGTACCGGGGCTGAAAGTGGATGTCCGCGATGACCGGGATCTGGCTCTTCTTCGCGATCGTCGCCAGCGCGTCAGCGTCTTCCTGACGCGGACAGGCAACTCGCACTATGTCGCATCCTGAGGCCGTCAGTTCGGCAATCTGCTGCAAGGTCGCATTGATGTCATGCGTCTTAGTTGTGGTCATCGACTGGACTGATACCGGATAGTCACTGCCGACACCCACGTCGCCGACCATCAACTGCCGCGTCTTGCGCCGCGGAGCCAAAGTTGGCGCTGGACCAGCCGGGATTCCCAGACCCACAGATCCGGACGGCGGAGTGTTCGGATTCGGGGTGGTGTTCAGTTCAGCTGAACTGGGGCCAGTCACAGAAACCTTCCTAACGTGCTCACCGGAACGTGATCGGGTTGACGATGTCAGCGGTGATAGTCAACAGCATAATCCCGGCACCGATCACCATCACAACGAAAGTGATAGGCATCAACTTGGTGTAATCGACGGGTGGCCCGTTGGGCTTGCCCATCAGCCGCCGCAGCCGGTTGCGGATCGCCTCGTAAATCGTGACCGCCATGTGCCCACCATCGAGTGGCAGCAACGGGAGGAGATTGAACAAACCGACGAACAGGTTCAGTACCGCGAGCAGCAGAATGAAAACCTGCCACAGCCCCATATCGACGACCTCGCCGCCGAGACGGCTCGCTCCCACAACGCTGATCGGCGTATCAGGGTCTCGATCCTCGCCCATGATCGAGCGGGCAACAGCAGGCAGACGCTCCGGGAACCTCAGGAGCGCTTCCCAGGTCTGAACCGTCAATTCGCCGGTAAAGACGAATGTGGCTGGCACTGCTCCCAGCGGCCCATACTGCCGGATCTCGGAGGCCTCGGCGCGAGTTTCGAGGTCCTGCGCGACGCCAATAGCCCCCACGGTCGCGAGTTCCGGTTCCGCACCCGCCGAACCAATGACGTACCGCTCGACCGGCTGGACCGCGACCGGGATTTCCCGTGTTTCCCCGTCACGCTCCACAGTCAGAACGGCGGTGCCGTCGGTCGCCTGAACACGCTGAACAACCTCACCAAAGTTGCGTATCCGGTCGCCATTCACGGCAACGATGAGGTCCCCCGGTTCGATACCGGCAGCCTCAGCAGGTCCCCCGCCGCCGCAGGGCGCAAGCTCGCCCGCAACCCACCGTCCGTTGTCCTGCTCTGGCGGGGCTTGCGTGGGCGCTACACATGTGGTTTCTCCGACCACCGCGTCATTGAAGGCGAGTTTCGGCAGACCCCAGCCCAGCGCGAGGATAAAGACCAGCGTGAGACCGATGATCGCGTGGCTGATCGGGCCGCCCAGCATGACAAGAAGCCGTTTCCATGTGGCCTGCTTGTACATTGCCCGGTCATGCTCATCGGGTTCGAGTTCGTCTAGCGCTGTCATTCCGGCGATGTCACAGAAGCCGCCAGCCGGGATCGCTTTGAGGCCGTATTCGGTCTCACCGCGTTTGAACGCGAAGATCTTGGGCCCGAAACCGATGTAGTACCGGCGAACCTTCATCCCGAAGGCCTTGGCCATGGCTAGATGGCCGTATTCGTGGATCGCGATGGAAATACCGATCCCAAGCGCGAACAAGATCACACCAAGGGTGAACATCATGAGCGGGGTCTGGCCTCCTGTGTGATGAGCTCACGGGCACGCGCACGCGCCCAACCCTCGGCGGCGAGTACATCGTCAACGGTACTCGGTGCGCTCGACCATTCGTGCGCACCGTCAAGCACATGCTCCACGATACGGACGATGCGCGGGAAGGGCAGGTCGCGCTGGAGAAACGCAGCCGCCGCCTCTTCGTTCGCCGCGTTGTACACCGCGGGAAGGCAACCACCCCCGGTACCGGCCTCCCGCGCGAGTCGGACAGCCGGGAAGACCTCATTGTCTAGTGGCTCAAAATCCCAGTGGCAGCCCACCGCGAAATCGAGCGGCTTTGCCGCACCGTGAACGCGGTCCGGCCAGCCCAGCGCGAGGGCGATGGGCAGGCGCATATCAGGGGGACTTGCCTGGGCGATCGTCGAGCCATCTACGAACGTCACCATGGAATGCACGATCGATTGGGGGTGGACCACGACGTCGATCCGGTCGTAAGGAATTCCAAACAGCAGATGCGTCTCGATTAGCTCCAGGCCCTTATTGACGAGGGTTGCCGAGTTCAGCGTGTTCATCGGCCCCATTGCCCAGGTGGGGTGCGCACCCGCCTGTTCGGGAGTTACCTCGGCCAGGTCTTCAGCTTTGCAGCCCCGGAATGGGCCACCGGACGCCGTGAGCACGAGACGAGCAACTTCGTCACCGGTCCCGGACCGCAAGCACTGTGCGAGGGCGGAGTGTTCGGAGTCGACCGGAACGATCTGGCCTGGCCTGGCGGCCGCGGTGACAAGCGGGCCACCCGCAACAAGTGACTCTTTATTCGCAAGCGCAAGGCGAGCGCCCGTTTTCAGCGCCGCAAGCGTTGGCTGCAGCCCGAGCGAACCGACCAGCGCGTTCAGGACGACGTCGGCCTCCACTGACTCCACAAGGGCAGTGACCGCATCCCCTCCGCTGCGAACACCGGGTACGTGCAGTTTCGCTGCCGCAGCCGGATCCGCCACCGCCACCGCATCGCCCGGCACCCCGGTCTGTTGGATCTGTTGTTCAAGAAGAGCCGTGTTGCCGCCTCCCGCTGCAAGTCCGGCCACTGAGAACAAGTCGGGGTTAGCGCCGATCACATCGAGCGCTTGGGTCCCGATCGAGCCGGTGCTGCCGAGTATCAGTACACGCTGGGGTGATTGCGGTGAGGACGTCACCGAGTCATTGTCACTGATGAATGCCGCCAACTCACGCGGGGGTGAGGCGCCCACCGTGTGACGTCGCGTTCGACACGAATCGGCGACCCAAATGCACTCAGTCCGCATCAGTATGTCAGGATGATCCCAGTGAGCTGCGTGTGGCGCGGGAGTCGAGATCACCAGCAGCCTGCGCAGGGCGTTTTTTTTGAGGCGATCAGGAGGGATCACAGTGGCCGACGCGAACGTGGATCCAGGTTTGGAACGCGCGATTGCGCGCTCGAACGTCAACCCTGCTGATGAGCCATCAGTAGGCTGGGGCTGGCACGGCGAAGCTCCCAAGGCATTTCAGATTGTTGGCTGGCTCTTCACGATCCTGGTCTTCGCCTACCTGATTGGCAACCACGACGGCAACGTGGAGAACATGTGGATCATCGGCGTGGGCCTGGCACTGGTGTTCTTGCTGGTCCGCTACAACATCAGCACCCGCAAGGAACGGAAACGCCGCATTTAGCGTCTAGTTCTCCGCTGCCAGCTGGCCGCACGCGGCGGCGATTTCCTGACCGCGGGTGTCTCGAACTGTGCACGGAACTCCCTGAGCCTGTACGCGGCGCACGAATTCCGCCTCGACTGTCTTTGGGCTAGCATCCCATTTGCTGCCAGGTGTGGGATTTAACGGTATGACGTTGACATGCACGAGGTGGCCGAGCGCTTTGCGTAGCTTTTTCCCTAGCATGTCGGCGCGCCAGCCTTGATCGTTGATGTCGCGGATGAGAGCGTACTCGATTGAGACGCGGCGGCCTGTGGTGTCGGCATAGTATTTCGCGGCGTCGAGCACCTCAGCGACGGCCCATCGATTGTTCACCGGCACCAACGTATCCCTGAGCTCGTCGTCAGGCGTGTGCAGCGAAACCGCGAGCGTCACGTTGAGGTCTTCCTCCGCAAGTTTCCGGATCGCGGGAGCGAGACCTACTGTCGACACCGTGACGTTCCGCTGCGACAGGCCAAGTCCTTCTGGTGCGGGAGCAGTGATGCGCCGGACCGCCGCAATCACTCGCTTGTAGTTCGCGAGCGGCTCGCCCATGCCCATGAACACAACGTTGGAGAGGCGACCGGGTCCACCTCCCACCTCGCCGTCACGCATGGCCGCAGCTGCGGCACGGACCTGATCCACGATCTCGGCCGTCGATAGGTTCCGCGTCAGGCCGGCTTGGCCCGTAGCGCAGAACGGACAGGCCATACCGCACCCGGCCTGACTCGATATGCACACCGTCGCACGATCCGTGTAGCGCATGAGCACGCTTTCGAGCAACGTGCCATCGTGCGCCTTCCAGAGTGTCTTCCGCGTCTCACCAGCGTCACAAGCCAAATGGCGAACGGTGCTGAGCAGCGGAGGAAACAGTGTCTCCCCAATCTTCTCGCGAACATTGGCAGGAAGATCGGTCATCGCTGCGACGTCAGCTTCGAGCCGACCGTAGTAATGGCGAGCGAGTTGGTCGGCGCGAAAGGGCTGCATGCCCAGGTCCGCGACAGCTTTGCGACGCTCGTCGCGATCGAGATCCGCGAAATGCCGCGGGGGCATCCCGCGGCGCGGCGCATTGAATACAAGTGGAATATCGACGCTCATGATGCGACCAGTGTCCCACGGATGGTGTACATCCGAGAATTCGTGCATGGCAGCGCTAAATGCGTCATGATCATGTCATGGCATCAAAATCAGGCGAGCCGTCCAAGGATCATGGCACATCACAGCCTGACTTGGGCGATACGCAGTCCGCATATGAGGGTTGGTCCGAGCCAAACGACACGGCGGAATTGCCACAGTCAGGCTCGGAGTCGTCGCCCGCCGCGGTAACCTCCTCTCCACCGCATGGGAAGGCGCATTCCACGGCTCTGCCGCACACGCGTGCCGGGGCATGGTGGTCAGCTCTGATCATTGGGGCCCTGCTTCTGATTCTGCTCCTTGTGTTCATTCTTCAGAACTTGGCGACGACAACGATTTTCGTCCTGTTCTGGGAGTGGGACATGCCAGTGGGAGTTGCTCTGCTCGGCGCCGCAATACTGGGCATCTTGATCGCCGCCTGTATCGGCGGTGTCCGCATTCTGCAGCTGCGCCGCACCGCTCGTAAGGGGCTGCGCTAAGGCCAACTCTCCACCCAGAGTCAAGCAATGCCGCCTAGCTCAGTGTGTTGCGCAACCAGTGAATCCGGTATCGCACGTCGAGAGTCACACCCGTTGTTTCGCGGCGGGCGCGTGCCGCCACTCTGGGACTGAATTCAATGGCCAAAACTTCGTCTAGTAACGCGCGCGTGGGGAAGACCCAGCGCGTATCGACGCGACGGAGTGAGAACCCCTGGCGGCGGAAAAAGTCTTCGACCAGGAGCGGCTGATACTTCGGCAGATCGTCACGCATCCATGTCCCGTACGGAAAGGCTGTCGCATCAAGATCAACGATGGCCAGGATGCCGCCATGTCGCAGCACCCTCAGTGCTTCCCGGATGCCTGGTTCACAGCCGGGCCCGAAAAAGTACGCGGTCCTCGCGTGCAGCAAATCTGCCGACCTGGACTCTAGGGGCAACCGCGCCGCCTCGCCCTGGAGGACGTTGACATGATCGAACTCCAAGACACGGTTGCGTGCGTGCCCGAGAAGCGGACTGTGGGGCTCGACGCCGATCACGGACCGGGCGGTCTCGGCGAATCGCGGGAGATGAAATCCGGTACCGCAACCAACATCAACGACGTCACGGCCGATCCAGGGCGCGATTGCCGACAGTTCGGACCAGATCGCGTCACCTGCGTCTTGGGCGTGATTCTCTACCTCGTAGATATCTGGCCACTTCCAGATATTCGGGCTCGCTATGACTGAGTCGCGACGGCTGTCTTTGGAACGCAGCCAGGACATGTCACACCGTCATCTGATATCCAAGCACCGCCACGATCCCCCAGACCACCACAGCTGATATCAGGAGGGAGTCGAGTCGATCCATGAGGCCACCGTGCCCAGGCAGCAACGTCCCCATGTCCTTGATACCAAGATCACGTTTGAACTGCGACTCGATCAGGTCTCCCAGCGTCCCCGACACGACGAGTGCAGCGCCGACGAGTACCCCCAGTAACGGCGATTCGTCGAGGAACACCGAGACGGTAATGACGCTGCCGATGATTCCCGCGATCATCGAACCCGCGAAACCTTCCCAGGATTTCTTCGGGCTGATCTGCGGCACCATTGGATGCTTGCCGAAAAGGACACCCGCGGTGTAGCCGCCAATGTCCGAGCACACGACGGCGATCATCAATACCCAGATGGGTCCGGCACCCTGCTCCGTGAGGACAAGGAGTGCACCGATGCCACCGAAAAGGATCACCCAGGTTGCAACAAAAAGGGTGATCGCCGCGTCACGCACGTAGTTCTCGGGCTTGCCGCCGAGTCCGTTGTGGAATAGGCGCCACACCATGGAGACCACCGCCGTGGTGGCGAAACCCGTGAGGACACCCTGAACACCGAAAGGCAGCGCCGAAAGCGTCGTCAGTGGAGCCCCGACAATGAGTGGCACCAGGGGTAGATGGAAGCCCTGTTGCCGCAGACGTTTGTACAGTTCCCAGATCGCGAGGGTGAGGGCCGCGGCAACAAGAACCACCCACCCTCTGGACTCGACCAAGAGGATCGCGATGATCAGCGCGCCCAGGGTCACTCCGACACCTATGGCGGCTGGGAGGTTTCGGCCGGCGCGGGACTTCTTCTGCGGCGGTTCTGCGGCGGAGGCGTTGGTGGGTTGCCCTGACCCCGTCATAGGATGACTGGGCTCACGGTCTTCTGCCACAACTTCTCCTATCTCCACACCGAGGTTTCCAAAATATTACTTAGCTGTTGAGGCTAGACCTCCATGAGCTCAGATTCTTTGTGTTTCACCAACTCGTCAACCTGGGCGCTGTACTTCGCGGTGAGTTTATCGATCTCTTTTTCCGCGCGACCCACTTCGTCCTCGCCAGCCTCGCCATCCTTCTGAATACGAGACAACTCGTCCATTGCTTTCCGCCGGACGTTACGAACCGCGACTCGGGCGTCCTCGCCCTTCGAGCGCGCCTGCTTAGCCAGGTCGCGGCGTCGCTCCTCTGTCAGTTGAGGGACCGCAATGCGAATTATCGCGCCGTCATTTCCCGGGTTGACACCGAGATCTGAATTGCGGATCGCGGTTTCGATAGCGCTCAACTGCGACGTATCGTACGGCTTGATGACGACAAGCCGCGCTTCCGGGACGTTGATACTCGCGAGTTGCGTAATCGGGGTTGGCGCGCCGTAATAGTCGATGACGATGCGTGAGAACATCCCCGGATTAGCACGACCCGTTCGAATGGAGCCGAGTTCGTCCTTCGCTACCGATACAGCCTTTTCCATCTTCTCTTCGGCGTCGAAGAGCGCTTCATCAATCACGGCACACCTTCTTCTGGTCTTTTTGCCTAATCTCCACTATCGCATCACGCCTAAACAACAAATCTACCTGGCGTGAGCGCAACGATTTCTAGGGTCTCACGAGGGTGCCAACGTGCTCCCCCGCCACCGCACGGGCGATATTGCCGTGCTTGAGCAGATTGAAAACAATAATCGGCATGTCGTTGTCCATACAGAGGCTGAAGGCCGTCGCGTCGGCAACCTTCAGGCCACGCTCAAGCGCCTCCCGATGCGTTATCTCGTCAAACATGGTGGCGTCTGGATCTAGTTTCGGGTCAGCGGTGTAGACGCCGTCAACTGACTTGGCCATCAGCACGACCTCCGCGCCAATCTCGAGAGCGCGTTGCGCGGCAGTTGTGTCGGTGGAGAAGTACGGCATTCCCATGCCAGCTCCGAAAATCACCACTCGGCCCTTTTCGAGATGTCGTATGGCGCGCAATGGGATGTACGGTTCGGCCACTTGGCCCATGGTTATCGCGGTTTGCACACGAGTGTCCACACCTACCTGCTGCAGGAAGTCCTGCAGTGCCAGGCAGTTCATGACGGTCCCGAGCATGCCCATGTAGTCAGCCCGTGAACGGTCGAGGCCGCGCTGCTGCAATTCAGCGCCGCGGAAGAAGTTTCCACCACCGATTACGATGGCGACTTCAACTCCGTCCCGGACGATTTCCCCGACCTGCTCCGCAACCATATGGACAACATCCGGATCGACGCCGATCTTGCCGCCGCCGAACATTTCACCGCCGAGCTTGAGCAAGACCCGCTTGTACTTCTGCCGCTCCGAAAGTGTGTCTTCAGCCATTTCTCTCCTCGCTGGTCACCGAGTGCAGTGTCGCCGCTGGACACGCGAATGCGGGGCTGCCCGATGGTTTATTGCCATCTTGCAACCCCGCATATCTTGCCTCATCGTTCTCGTTCGGTTTGGTGAGGCGCTCCGGTCAGGACTGGCCGACTTCGAATCGCGCAAAGCGCGTGATCGTTGCGCCAGCCTCGTCGAGGAGAGACTTGACGGTCTTCTTCGAGTCCTTCACGTACGCCTGCTCCGTGAGAACCATGTCCTTGAAGAACCCGTTGACACGGCCTTCGATGATCTTCGGCAGCGCCTGCTCAGGCTTGCCTTCTTCACGGGCGGTCTGCTCGGCGATGCGCCGCTCGTTCTCGACGACGTCCGCGGGGACATCGTCGCGGGTGACGTAACGCGCCTTCAGCGCTGCGACCTGCATCGCAGCTTCGCGGGCGGCGTTAGCAGCGCCGTCACCTTCACCGGTGTACTCAATCAGGACACCCACGCCCGGAGGAAGATCACCGCTGCGCTTGTGCAGGTAGGTTGCGACCTGACCGTCGAAAGCGACGACGCGGCGCAGTTCAAGCTTCTCACCGATACGCGCGGCGAGTTCCTGAACAGCGGCATCGACAGTACGACCGTTGACGTCCGTTGCCTTCAGTGCTTCGAGGTCAGCTGGCTGAGACGCGGCGGCAGCGGCCACGATCTCGTCCGCGAGGCCCTGGAAGTCCGCGTTCTTCGCGACGAAGTCTGTTTCGCTGTTCAGTTCGATCATGACGCCGCCGGATGCCGCGACGAGACCTTCAGCGGTGGCGCGCTCAGCGCGCTTGCCGACGTCCTTCGCACCCTTGATGCGCAAGATCTCAACTGCCTTGTCGAAGTCGCCGTCAGTTTCGACCAGAGCGTTCTTACAGTCAAGCATTCCGGAGCCGGTGAGCTCTCGCAGCCGCTTCACATCTGCGGCGGTGAAATTCGCCATGGTGGGGCGAGCCTCCTCTATTTCACTTCTCACGTGTCTGGCGGGACTGGCCCCGAAAGGTGTTCGGGGCCAGCGCTCAAGTCAGTTTTCGGTGGTGGTTGCTTCCGCAGCCGGTGCCTCGGCAGGAACCTCGGCAGGCGCCTCTGCAGGAACCTCCGCACCTTCCGCTGCCGGCGATGCTGACTCGAGAAGTTCCTTCTCCCAATCAGCGAGCGGCTCTGCCTCGCCCTTTTCGTCACCGGAGGTATTCAGGCCAGCGCGCGCCTGAAGACCATCAGCAACCGCCGCCGCGACGACGCGAGTGAGCAGTGCAGCCGACCGGATCGCGTCGTCATTGCCCGGAATCGGGTAATCAACGAGGTCCGGGTCGCAGTTCGTGTCGAGGATCGCGACAACCGGAATGTTCAGCTTCCGCGCCTCGCCGACGGCGATGTGCTCCTTGTTGGTGTCAACGATCCACACCGCGCTCGGAACCTTGGCCATGTCACGGATGCCGCC
Source organism: Hoyosella subflava DQS3-9A1 (assembly GCF_000214175.1). Lineage (NCBI taxonomy): Bacteria > Bacillati > Actinomycetota > Actinomycetes > Mycobacteriales > Hoyosellaceae > Hoyosella > Hoyosella subflava. The sequence goes on along the minus strand of NC_015564.1, from coordinate 1,644,096 downwards.
CAGGGTGCGCTCGAGCTTGGTCTTCTCACGGGTCAGCATCAAGATTTCCTTCTTGGTGCGCCCCTCGAAGCCGCCGGTCTGCTCCATGCTCTCAAGTTCCTTGAGGCGCTGAAGCCGCTTGTGGACGGTCTGGAAGTTCGTAAGCATGCCACCGAGCCAGCGCTGGTTCACGTACGGCATACCAACGCGGGTTGCCTCGCCTGCGATCGACTCCTGGGCCTGCTTCTTTGTGCCAACGAAAAGGATTGTGCCGCCGTGCGCGACTGTTTCCTTGACAAACTCGTATGCCTTGTCGATGTACGACAGGGTCTGGCGCAGGTCGATGATGTAGATACCGTTGCGGTCGGTGAAGATGAAGCGCTTCATCTTGGGGTTCCACCGACGGGTCTGGTGTCCGAAGTGCACGCCGCTGTCAAGCAGCTGCTTCATGGTTACAACAGCCATAGCGATTATCAGACCTCCGTGAGAGGTCTTCGCTCCTTCTCTCGTGTTCCGGTTGATGCGGCAAGCCACGTTGGCTTCCGCCCTGGTCCCCGTCCGGACACCCAACCCGTTCAGCACGGGACCGAAGGGCGCCTGGCCGCCTCACCATTGAATACCGCGAGAACCGGATGGTTCAGGCCGTACCCTCGGTGCGGCTGCACGCGGGGACGCGAAGTACGGTGCGCTCACAGCACACCGCCAAGCAGTGTACGCCGAGTTGGGGTCAACTAGGTAACCGAGATTCTCGGCAAGTTCAATCCGCCCCTGTAACCCTGTGGATAATGCCTCCCAGCCGCCGCTTTATCCACATTCTCCCTCGCGGAGGCCACCTGTTCAGCGGGAGCGGCATCCTCTATGGCATGCGCCCTGACCACCGTCCCACGCTTCCCTGCCTGCTACTCGCCGCATTGCTGTGCCTAGGTGGGGCGGCAGGGCTGCCTCATGAACCGGCTAACGCCACGCCCACCACCACACCCCGGCAGGAAAGGCACGAGTGGCCCATCCAGCCTGCCCCCGAAGTTGCGCGCGACTTCGACCGGCCAACGCATCCTTACGGCCCAGGGCATCGCGGCGTTGATCTCGCTGCTGCACCCGGCGCAACCGTGTATGCCTCGTACGAGGGTGTGGTTGCGTTCGCGGGGCCAGTAGCGAGTCGAGGGGTCGTGTCGATCGACCACCAATCTGGTGTGCGCACCACGTACGAGCCCATTCAGCCGCTGGTGCATAGAGGCGACTACGTAAGAAAGGGAACACCGATCGGCACGCTCGATGCATTGCACGCTGGTTGCACCGCGACCGCGTGCCTGCATTGGGGCGCGCGCTGGGGAAATGACTATCTCGATCCCCTTCTCCTACTCGGCTTACTGAAAATCGTACTCAAGCCGGTGGAGACCGAACACGCCGCGCTCATGCCCTCGGGTGGGCTTGCTCGTGGACTGCCCGCAGTCGGCCGATAGAGACGTGCGTGTAGAGCTGTGTCGTCGCAAGACTGGCGTGCCCAAGCAACTCTTGAACGACTCGCAGATCTGCACCACCTTCCAGAAGGTGGGTCGCTGCGGAGTGCCGGAGGCCGTGCGGGCCCAGGTCAGGGACATCCGCGGCCGCAGCAAGGACGCGGTGGACTGCCCTGCGAGCCTGCCGTTGATCCAGTCGGCGGCCCCGCTTCCCTAATAGCAGTGCGTCCCCAGATGCAGGCACAGCAAGCAACGGCCGTCCCTCCCGCAGCCACATGTCCAGCGCGTCCCGTGCAGGCCGCCCGTAGGGCACCACCCGCTCTTTGTTGCCTTTCCCAAGCACCCGAAGCACATTGTTCCCAAGATCGAGGTCAGCTATGTCGAGGCCACACAGCTCGCCGACCCGTATCCCACATGAGTAGAGCAGTTCAACGATCAGTTGATCCCGAATTTCGATCGCGTCCGCCGAACCCTCGGTCCGGTCTTCCGCACGCTTCTTCGCCTGGTCAAGGGCGGATGCTGCCTGCTCCTTGCGCAAAACAGCGGGGAGCTCGCGATACGGCCGGGGGCTCTGAAGCCTGGCCGCTGGGTCGTCCGCGATCAGCCCCATGTGCTGCGCCCAGGCTGTGAAGGTCTTCACTGACGACGCCCGCCGCGCCAGTGTTGACCTCGCAATACCGGTCGCCGATTGTGCAGCCTGCCATGATCGCAGCGCCCGCAGATCAAGATCTGTGAGGCTGCAGCGTCCAGGATCCGCGAGGAGGTGGGCTATAAGGGACCGCACATCCGAGCGGTATGCGCGGATCGTGTGCTCCGAACGGCCTTTGCGCAGCCGAAGGTACTCCTCGAATGTCCGCAATACACGCTCGAATTCCTCGGGGAGTTGCGCGGTATCGTCCTGGGCGGCCACACCCTCAGCGTGCCCAGGAGGATAGGGGTGCGCAAGCGATGACACCAAACAGTGACCCCGAGAGCCGGCGAAACTGCTAGCAGGCTTTCTTCGCTCGCCTCCAGCCAGCATCGCCGCGCTGCGCAAGACCACTGATTTCGAGCACCGCCAGTGCTGCCTGCACGGATGCCGCGGGCACGCCGGAAGAGACAGCGATCTCGGCAAGGCCCGCACCCCCACGCATCGGGAGGCTGTCGAACACGCGCAGCTGGGTCCGGTCGAGGCCGTCGGTCACGCGGTCGAGCCCATCTGCGGGTTCGATGCCCGACCCCACCAGCACGCGCTGCGCCGCACGCTCACGCAGACCAGTGTCTGAAAGCACCTCGCTACCACACGTGACCAGACTTGCCTCGCCAGTACGGATCATCTGATGACATCCAACCGAACTCACGGAAGTTACCGGGCCCGGCATCGCATAAACGGGTTTGCCGAACAATCGCCCCCAGCGTGCCGTGTTGCGTGCACCGCTGCGTTTCCCGGCTTCCGTGACAAGAACAGCGTCAGACAGCGCCGCGACGAGTCTGTTGCGTGCGAGAAAGCGGAAGCGGGCCGGGCGCGTTCCAGGCGGATACTCAGTCACGACAGCACCCTTCCGAACGATTTCACCTAGCAACCTGTCGTGACCTGATGGGTACACCTGGTCGATCCCACACGCAAGGACAGCAACTGTGGGCTTCTGTCCTGCGAGCGCAGCACGATGTGCGCACGCGTCGATTCCGTATGCTGCGCCTGACACAATCGTGCAGCCTGCCGCGCTGAGTTCGCACGCCATGTCAATCGTGCATTGCTCGCCATACGAACTTGGTGCACGCGTCCCAACGACAGCGACGGCGGAGGAAGATACCTCGTCGATCGAGACCGCACCACGTTTCCACAGCGCGATCGGGGCTACAGCGTCGAGATCCTGGCGCACTTCCTGCTGATCGAAGGTCAGCATTCGCCATGCGGGCCACTCCCGACTATCCGGCGTGACTAGTTCACCTCCCATATCAATCAGCAATTCGAGGTCCCGAGCGGAGTGATCATCCTGACGCCGTGCCCGCGTTGGGCGGTCCAGCACCTGCGGCAACCCGCCGCTTTGGACGGCTCGGGCCGCGTCTTCCGGCCCAACCTGATTGATCAGGGCGAGCAACTGGCGGCATGGTCCCTCCACGACGCGTGAGAGGTATGCCCACGCGCGCAGCCGGGGATCACGCGGGTCTTGCAGATTCGTCGTCATCACGGTTTCGCTTTCTGAAAGGAGCAGGTGTCACTCAGAGATCTCGGGACAATCGATACGAGAGCGCTGTCTGCACGTCCTCGACATTCGGACTGGTCCGGCCGTGCAGATCAGCGAGCGTCCACGCGACGCGGAGAGCTCGGTCGGCGCCGCGAGCGCTGATGGCTCCGCGTTCGATCGCGAAGTTGATTGGGATCATTGCCTCGGCGAACCGGCCGAGTTTTGCGCGCAGCTTGGGCCCAGGCACTTCACCGTTCGTGGCGCACCCGAGTTGCACCCACCGCTCGCGTGCGGCCTGCCGGGCGGTGACGACACGTTGTCTGACGACAGCTGTGGATTCGGGGTTGTCCCCCATCGTGGTTGCTTCTCGCGCACGACTAGTCTCCATTTCCACGCACAGATCGACGCGGTCCAGCAACGGACCCGACAATCGGGAGCGGTAGTGACGGCGCACTCGAGAGGAGCACTCACAGTCGATCGCTCGCACGGCGGCACATGGACACGGATTCGTGGCCAGCACCATCAGAAATCGAGCCGGATAGGTCGCCAGCCCGCACCTGCGGCTGATGCGCACTTCGCCTTCTTCCAGGGGAGTCCGCAGCGAGTCCAGAACCCGTGGCGGCATCTCGGTGCACTCGTCGAGGAAGAGAACGCCTCGGTGCGCCCGGCTGACAGCTCCCGGCTTGGCATAGCCCGCTCCCCCGCCGATCAGAGACACAGCTGTCGCAGAGTGGTGCGGCGCCACAAAGGGTGGATCGGCGATGAGGGGGCAGTCACGTGGCAGTTCCCCCGCGATGGAATGTATCGCTGTGACTTCAAGTGATTCGTCCTCAGTCAACGGTGGCAGCAGCCCCGGAAGCCGATGGGCAAGCATTGTTTTACCCACACCTGGCGGTCCTGTGAGGAGCAAGTGATGACCGCCTGCGGCTGCCAGCTCCACAGCGCGACGTGCCACAAACTGCCCTTCTACATCACCGAGCTCGGGTGCTACCCGCCTCGGTGGCGGCGGAACTGGTAGGGGCGCAATGAGATTCCCGCTTCGGTTCAGCCACCTCACGAGGTCTCGCAGTGTCGCGGCGCCAACGACTGCCACGCCCGACACAAGCGACGCTTCAGCCAGGTTGGCCGCAGGCACGACGATTCGCTTCCACCCTTGATCCCGCGCAGCGAGAACCGCCGGCAAAATGCCGTTAACCGCGCGAAGGCGGCCGTCCAGAGCCAACTCGCCGAGCAGAACCGTGCTGTGAAGCCGCGCGCAACTTGCGAGTCCACTTGCGTTGAGCACCGCACACGCTAGTCCAACGTCGTACAGGGATCCGACTTTGGGGAGATCCGCCGGAGAAAGCGATAACGTCGTTCTCCCGGGCGGCCAGCGATATCCCGAGTTCACAATGGCCGCACGAACACGATCCCGGGCTTCCTGCAACGTGGTGTCGGGCAATCCGACCAGATGCATTCCGGGGAGGCCGCGTCCCACATCGGCTTCGATCTCAACGATCGAACCAGTAATGCCCGTGACAGCCACGGCAAAAGCACGCCCAAGCGGCATCAGACCACCCGCTCAACATGATCAAAGGTTGGACCGTCAGGCCCCCAGAGAACACCGATGACATCGAACTGCACGACCGCGACGGGGTGCGGATGCTGGCTGAGCCATTCCACCGCCGCCAGCCGCATGCGGTGCAGCTTGATCGGAGTGACGGCTTCGACAGGTTCACCGAATGCATCACCGCGGCGAGTTTTGACCTCGACGAATACCGTCGCTCCGGAGGGGTCACGGCATATCAGATCAATTTCGCCGTTCCGGCAGCGCCAGTTCCGGTCGAGCACCGTATATCCATGTGCACGAAGATAATCCGCTGCCGCCTGTTCCCCGCGCCGGCCCAGCGCAATACGTGTACTGATGACATCCTCCGCAAGTAATGAGAGCGATCACGACGATCGCGCAGCACCCTCAACAATGCGGAGATCAAGCGCGGGCCAACAGCGGCAATCCGCGAAATGTGGACAACTACGATCCTGTGGACAACTCACCCTGGAACGGTGGTGCCGGAACGCTTCTGTCAGTGTCCCGAGCTAGAGTCGCGGGGGGCGCTCTGAGTCTCCTGCGACGCAGGACCGCCCCAGGGCCGCGCCCAGTTCACACTGATCGAACTCAGCCCGGACCGCTCACCGATTCGGAAGCGCAGGTCGACCAGGCCGAGTATCCGCCGCTGGTAGTCCATGTGACTCCTACCCGAAGTGTCCGCCACCAGGCGGAAGATTGATGTCTGGCTTCTCGAGCTCTTCAATGTTGACGTCTTTGAAGGTGAAGACGCGCACATGGCTGACGAAGCGCGCCGGGCGGTACATGTCCCACACCCAGGCGTCCGACATGCGGACTTCGAAGTAGACCTCGCCCTCTGCGTTACGAGGAATCAACTCGACGGCGTTAGCCAGGTAAAAGCGGCGCTCGGTCTCGACGACATACGCGAACTGTCCCACAACGTCGCGGTACTCCCGATACAGCGACAGCTCCATCTCGGTGTCGTACTTTTCGAGATCCTCGGCACTCATGGGAAGTCCTTCCTTCTCTTCTCAGCGATCCTCGCATGTTTCAGCCGAGGAGGACCGCATCGCGCTCACCGCGCGGGGCGGCAGCGCAAGCAACGTTGGCAAATGACAGCCTGTGCTCAGGACATGGGCCCCTCATCGTGAGCGCTGCAGTGTGCGCCGCGGTGGAGTACCCCTTATGGATAGCGAATCCGTACCCCGGCAATTGTGCATCGAGTGCGACCATAAACCGGTCACGCGTCACCTTCGCCAGAATGCTCGCTGCTGCGATACACGCGGCGGATGCGTCCCCGCCGATAACAGGCAGCGATGGGCACGGCATGCCTGGCACGCGAAACCCATCCGTGAGCACATATCCTGGCCTATCGCGCAGACCCGCGACCGCACGCCGCATACCCTCGATGTTGGCCACATGGACGCCACGCGTATCCACCTCAGCGGCGGGGATTTCGATGATGCAGAAATCTTCCGCGTGGCGGAGTATCAGCGGAAAGAGCTCCTCACGCGCCCGCGCAGTTAATCGCTTTGAATCGTCAAGCCCGGCGAGAGTGCGGTGTGGCTTCGCGCCAAGCACACATGAGGCGACCACGAGCGGGCCCGCACACGCTCCGCGCCCTGCTTCATCGACCCCCGCTACGGGACCAAGCCCTCTGCGGTGGAGTGCTGATTCGAGTGCCCGCAATCCGGTGTCACGCCGGACCAGGGCCCGCGGTGGCCAACGTGTCATTCTCGTGAAGCTACCGGCTCTTGAATCTCCGGCGCACTGATCGATCCCCATCGCGCCGGCGGAAGAATGATCCATCGCGCTTTCCCGACTACGTTTTCGACGGGCACTGCGCCGTCGCTCTCATCGCCAACGTACCAGCGAGAGTCCTTCGACTGGTTCCTGTTGTCGCCCATCATCCATATGTGGTCCTCAGGGATGCGGACCGGACCGAAGCAGCGCCCGGAGCGCACGTCGGTGTCGCAGTCGATCTGCCCGGGTGTGTACGGGAAATCCGAGACAACGTACGGCTCCTCTACTGGCCGACCGTCAACGAGGACACTTCCGTCATCGTCACAGCACTCGACGGTTTGGCCACCCACGGCGATCACACGCTTCACGAGATCGTTCTCATCCGGAGGAACGATGCCGACCGCAGAACCGATCTCCTGGAGCCCGCGGACTACAACATTCTCCGAGCGGGTCGACACATAGTCCTCCGCCCAAGGGCCCGTTCCGCGGAACACCAGAACGTCACCAGGCCGGGGATCAGAGAACCGGTAGCTCACCTTTTCCACCAAGATCCGGTCGCCCGTGCATCCCGGGCATCCATGCAGCGTCGGCTGCATAGATTCGGACGGGATGAGATATACCCGCGCGATGAAGGTTTGGATGACGAAACTCAGGACCAGCGCGACGAGAATGAGAATCGGCAGTTCGCGCCAGAAGGAACCCCCGTCTTTCTTGCTGGATTCCTTCGCGGCGGCGTCCTGCCGATCTGCAGTCTCTGTCTTGCTGGCGGGCTCGTCGCCCTGTCCCTCGTCGGCTCCCCGCGGCTCAGTCACGAGACCAGGTTAGTCACGTTGGGAGTCAAAACGCGGTAAGCCTCAGCGCTTTTCTTTGATCTTCGCTGCCTTGCCGCGGAGATCGCGCAGGTAGTACAGCTTCGCGCGACGCACGTCACCACGAGTGACGACCTCGATTTTGGCCACGTTAGGGCTGTGGACGGGGAACGTACGCTCGACACCAACACCGAAAGACACCTTGCGCACGGTGAATGTTTCGCGGATGCCACCGCCCTGGCGGCGGATAACGACGCCCTTGAACTGCTGGATTCGTTCCTTCTGGCCTTCAATAACCTTCACGTGGACATTCACCGTGTCGCCGGGACGGAAGGCGGGGATGTCATCACGTAGGGACTGCGCGTCAAGTGCGTCCAGGGTGTTCATTACTGTCTAATTCCTCGCGTTTTCGCGTTTTCGAGCAGAGGAACCGAGTGGCCTGACGACTCGTCTGGTTCGTACTCCCTTGTTGGTGCACCTAGACCTTATGGTCCGGGCAACCCTGCCATCATGCCAGATGCGGTCGCTGACAGGAAATCCGGCATCAGCGCCTACTTGGAGTAACCCGCGCGCCGTAATGCGTCGGCAAGGGAACCGGATGCGGTGCTACCACCGCCTTGACTCCGCTCGCCTTTCGCTTGCTGTTTCGGTGACTTGCCTAGTTGCTGATTCTTGGGCGGCTGCCTCTTCGGAGGCTGCTTCTTGGGGGGCCGCCCTTCACGACGCGGCTGGTCCGAGCCGCTGCCAGCCGTCTCGTCGTCGAGTCGCAGCGTCAACCCGATTCGCTTACGGTCAACGTCTACTGTCACGACCTTCACCTTGACGATGTCACCGCTCTTCACGATCTCGCGCGGATCCGATACAAAGCGTGACGACATCGCCGAAACGTGCACGAGCCCATCCTGGTGCACCCCTACGTCAACGAACGCACCGAAAGCTGCGACGTTTGTGACTACACCCTCCAGAACCATCCCTGGCTTGAGGTCGCTGACACGCTCAACACCTTCCGCGAACTGGGCGGCACGGAACTCCGGGCGTGGGTCACGGCCAGGTTTGTCGAGCTCAGCAAGAATGTCACTCACCGTAGGGACTCCGAAGGTGTCATCGGTGAAGTCGCTGGGCCGCAGTCCGCCCAGCACCTGCGAGTTGCCGATCAGTTCCCGCACGCGCAGCCCACACGAACTGACAATCCGGCGAACCACTGGGTACGCCTCCGGGTGCACGGCGCTCGCGTCGAGCGGGTCATCACCGTCAACGATGCGGAGGAACCCCGCGCACTGCTCGAACGCTTTCGGACCGAGCCTCGGTATGTCCTTCAGCGCCGTGCGCGAACCGAACCTTCCGTGACTGTCCCGGTGTGCCACGATGTTTTCGGCAATGGTGGCACTGACGCCAGAGACTCTGGCCAGCAAAGGCACCGACGCGGTGTTGACATCGACGCCCACGGCGTTCACCGCGTCCTCCACGATCGCATCGAGCGACCTCGCAAGCAGTCCCTCGGCAATGTCATGCTGATATTGACCCACTCCGAGCGACTTTGGATCAATCTTCACGAGTTCCGCGAGGGGATCCTGCAACCGTCGGGCGATCGACACCGCCCCACGCAGCGAAACATCAAGGTCCGGTAACTCGCGGGAACCGTATTCGGACGCTGAGTACACGGAAGCTCCCGCCTCAGAAACCACCATCTTCGTGAGTTTCGTTTCCGGCATGCGCTTCAGCAGTTCGGCAGCGAGTGCGTCCGTCTCACGGGAAGCTGTCCCGTTACCGATCGCAACGAGGTCTACGTTGTGGCGAGTCACCAGTTCTGCGAGGGCACCGAGTGCGGCGTCCCACTGTGACTGGGGCTTGTGCGGGTAAACGGTTGCAGTTTCGAGCAGCTTCCCCGTGCCATCCACCACGGCTACCTTGACCCCGGTGCGGTACGCGGGGTCAAGACCCATCGTGATCCGCGGGCCAGCAGGCGCAGAGAGCAGCAAATCCCGAACGTTCCGGGCAAACACGTCCACAGCATCAGCCTCAGCGGCCTGCCGCAATCGTGCGCGCACATCGATGCTCGAACTGACTTGCAGCTTAGTCTTCCACGCCCACCGGACCGTGTCGGCGAGCCAGCGGTCACCCGGCCGCCCCTGGTCGCGCACACCCAGCGCAACCGCGATTTTCTGTTCGTAGAGAGAGGGGCCTGGAGGGCCCTCGGCGTCCGGTTCAGGATCGAACTGCACCGACAGAAACTCTTCTTTCTCACCCCGTAACAGGGCAAGGACACGATGTGACGGGAGCGAACTGAAGGGTTCCGCGAAGTCGAAGTAGTCAGCGAACTTCGCGCCCTCAGCTTCTTTTCCTTTGCGAGCCGAGGAGACAATCCGTCCGCGCCGCCACATCAACTCTCGCAGTTCACCCACAAGATCGGCGTCTTCGGAAACCCGCTCAATCAGGATCGCGCGTGCGCCGTCAAGGGCGGCCGCAGCGTCCGCGACGCCTTTCTCCTCATCTACGAATTTCGTAGCCACCGACGCGGGATCGTGGGAGGGGTCGGACAGCAGTCGTTCGGCCAGTGGTTCCAGGCCCGCTTCCCGGGCAATTTGAGCTTTCGTCCGGCGCTTGGGCTTGAACGGCAAGTAGATGTCTTCGAGTCGGGATTTCGTCTCGGCTCCGACCAGCTGCGCTTCGATTCCGTCGTCGAGTTTGCCCTGCTGCTTGATCGACGCGATGATCGCGCTCCGCCGCTCATCGAGTTCTCTGAGATACCTCAAGCGCTCCTCGAGCTGGCGAAGTTCAGCGTCATCGAGCCCGCCCGTCGCTTCTTTCCGGTAGCGGGCGACGAACGGTACCGTTGATCCCCCGTCGAGAAGCGCAATGGCAGCGGCTACTCGCCACTGCGCCACGTTCAGTTCTTCCGCGATCCGGTCAGTCACAGGCCTCACAGCGATACTCACGGCGGGCAGAGTACTCCGTGGCACCGACACAATCGAGTGTGGCGGGGATTTAGTCCTCGAATTCGCTGTGACCGCTACGGTGCGCGTCGAGAACCGCCGAGTCCGCTTGCGCGAGGTCGATCTGGCCGAGAAGTGCTGGGCGGCGGTCTGCGGTCCGCTTGAGGGCTTGATCTCGTCGCCATCGCGCGATTCGCGCATGATCGCCCGACAACAGCACCGCCGGAACGTCAAGTCCCCGCCAGGACGCTGGGCGTGTATAGGAGGGGCCCTCGAGCAGGCCGTCGGAGAATGAATCCTCTTGATGCGATAGCTGGTTTCCCAGCACGCCAGGCAGGAGGCGCACCACAGCCTCCGCCATCACGAGGACCGCGACTTCCCCACCTATCAGGACGTAATCGCCGAGGGAGACTTCCGCGACCCGGACTCGGCGCCTCGCGTCATCGACAACGCGCTGGTCTATGCCCTCGTAGCGCCCGCATGCAAACACGAGGTGCGATTCTTCCGCCCATCGTTCGGCTGTCTCCTGCGTGAAAGGCACGCCGCTCGGCGTGGGGAATACGAGCAGCGCGTCATCAGGGCAGACGTCATCGAGCGCCGGTCCCCACACGGTGGGTTTCATGACCATGCCAGGGCCACCGCCGTACGGCGAATCGTCGACCGACTTATGGACATCATGGGTCCAGTCCCGTAGGTCATGGACACTCACGTCGATGAGGTCCTTCTCCCGGGCTTTACCGAGGAGGGAGACGCGCAGCGGCTCGAGATACTCGGGGAAGATGGTGATGACGTCAATCTTCACCGCGGTGGTCAGAGCTCCAGCAAGCCGTCGGGGGGCGTCACTTCGACGAACCCGCCAGGCACATCCACGACGGGCACAAAGTCGGTAATGAAGGGAATCAGCACTTCCCTACCGTCAGTAGCCTCAATGGAAAGGGTTTCCCCTGCCGCTGTGTGCAGAACCTCACGGATCACACCCAGATCTCCACCCGACGCGAATCGGACAACCAATCCTTCAAGTTCGTGATCGTAATACTCGTCGTCCCCACTCGCTGGCAGTTCAGAGGAATCCACGACGAACAGCATTCCCCGCAGTGAGTCGGCGGACTCTCGGTCCGCAACGCCCGCCAAGCGCACAAGAAGCCGCCCGGAATGCTCCCGGGCGGCTTCTACGGTAAACGCTGTGACGGCACTTGAACGCGGTGCACGGGCCCGGAGCTGCGCGCCCACGGCGAAGCGCTGCTCCGGCTCGTCCGTACGGACTTCCACGACGATTTCGCCCCGGATGCCGTGTGACTTCGCGATACGACCGACCACGAGTTCCATGTGGATGCCTGGCTCAGTCAGTTATCCGTGTCGACAACGTCGACCCGGATGCCCCGGCCACCGATTCCCGAAACAAGCGTTCGCAGTGCAGTCGCAGTGCGTCCCCCGCGGCCGATGACCTTACCCAGGTCATCTGGGTGCACATGAACCTCGATCGTGCGACCACGCCGCGTGGTGCTCATGCCAACACGAACATCGTCAGGGTTGGAAACAATCCCCCGCACGAGATGCTCGACAGCATCGATGAGGACTGAACTCACTGCTGTGCAGCCTCATCCGACGCAGCGGCAGCTTCTGCAGCTGGGGCTTGCTCGGCCTCATCCTTCTTAGCTGCCTTCTTCTTCGGCGCCGCAGTAGGAGCGGGCGAACCGCCGTCGGCTTCCGCGAGGGCAGCCTGGAATAGCTCGAGCTTGGTCGGCTTCGGTGCCTTGACCTTCAGCGTTCCTTCGGCACCGGGGAGGCCCTTGAACTTCTGCCAGTCACCGGTGATCTTCATGATCGCGAGGACCGGTTCGGTCGGCAGGGCGCCAACCCCGAGCCAGTACTGAGCGCGCTCCGAGTCGAGTTCGATGAAGCTCGGCTCTTCCTTTGGCCGGTACTTGCCGATCGTCTCGATGGCACGACCGTCACGACGGGTGCGCGAATCAGCTACGACGATGCGGTATTGAGGGGTGCGGATCTTGCCGAGCCGCTGAAGTCTGATTTTGACAGCCACGAATGTAGCGCTCCTTGTTCTGTTCACGGTGCAATTCAGCGACGCACACGGTTTAGTGCACCCGGTTTTGCGGTTTCGTGGTTCGCTGGGCAGCGCGCAGTGAGACACCACGCAAGTTGCTGCGGCGAACAGCGGATCATTCTGCCAGATACCGGCGAGTTGCGGAAATCTGCCTCCCACATCCCGGTTGCCGTGCCGTCACGGCATAACCTCCGGCAGGAAAAGCACGCTGAACGCGGGCAGGGTGTTGTTCACAATATGCGCGACTGTCGAGGACAGGACAGAACCCGTGTAGAGGCGAGCGAGTCCGAACATCGCGCCCGCAAATAAAAGGATGGCCAGGCGCCAGAACTCCACATGCCAGAGCGCGAAGACGACCGTCGTGACGGCGAGAACTGACCAGTTACTGCTGAGAGCAACCAGTATGCCGACCCTGCGCCTGACGAATCGGTACCGCTCGAGCGCCCCCCACAAGATGCCGCGGAAGATGACCTCTTCAGCGATCGGTGCGCCGATCCACACCCACATCACGAGCGCGATGCGCACACTGACGGGCATGGAACCCGTTTCCTCGAGTACCGACGAGGGCACGTCATCGACCACGAGGAAGAGGAGGAACGCGAGAATAATCCCACCGACCACCGCTCCGCCACCAAACGCGAGTCCAGTGGCGCACTGCCTCGTGAACTCGCGCATCTTGGTGGGCAGACCGAAGTCGACGACCGGGCCGTTTCCGCGCGCGAAAGTGATCAGGACAGCTACCAGCGCCGCAGAGAACGTGGGGAGGATGATCGCGAGAAGGATCGCGGGCGATGCGGGATCCTCGACGAGAAAGGCGCCGATGACAAAGCCGAACAGGTTGACAGCAAGGACGACTGCCGCCGCCCCTAGTCCCCATCGCTGACCAGGCTGTCTGCGCAGTGCCGCTTCGTCGGATCGCCACCAGCGACTGCGCTGGGAGGACATTTCGCGCCCGGTGGGAGCGCCCCCTACCGTCGACTCGACCTTAGCTGTGCTTCCGGTGCTCGTCGGGTACCACCAGTCAGTAGGCACCGGCGGAAAGGGTTCACGGGGCTCGTCGTGAGGATCGGGAGTATCACTGCCGTCATCGGCACGCCTCACGCAACCACCTTGCCGGCGCACACCACGCGAACTGGGTCACGGAGAGTGTCGAGGTTTACCCGAGGATCCTCTCGATAGACCACGAAGTCAGCACGCTCGCCAGGCATGTAGTTCTGCACCGCGCCAAGCCAGCTCCGAGCGCCCCACGAACCTGCCGCGATCGCATCTTCCGCGGTCATACCCACCCGCACCAGAGACGCGATTTCGTCGACAATCCGGCCATGCTCGATCATCCCGCCGGCATCGGTCCCGGTGTAAACATGTACCCCAGCGTCGATAGCTGCGCTTATCGTGGCATCTCCACGCGCGTGAAGGGCGCGCATATGGTCGGCGTACATCGGGAAGCGCGCCGCGCTGTCCGCGATTTCGGGGAAGTTCTCGATGTTGATCAGGGTCGGCACCAGGGCAATCTGGTTGCGTGCCATGAATTCGATCGTTTCTTCGGTGAGCCCCGTGCCATGCTCAATGCAGTCGATCCCCGCAGCAAGCAGGCCGGGGAGCGCGTCACTTCCGAAGACGTGCGCAGTCACCCGTGCCCCTTCATCATGTGCGGCGGCGATGGCTTCTTTCAGGACGACGTCACTCCAGAGCGGAGTCAGATCACCGACTTCCCGGTCGATCCAGTCGCCAACGATTTTGACCCAGCCGTCACCAGATTGAGCCTGACGACGAACTTCACCGGGCAAGTCCGCTTCGTCATCCAGGTCGACCCCAAGGTCTCGGATGTAGCGTTTGGGAGCTGCGATGTGGCGTCCGGCCCGGATGATGCGCGGCAGTCCTGGTTCCCCGTCCAGAAATCGGGTCGGAACGGGCGCTCCCGCATCACGTGCCAGCAGAACACCGGCGCGTGCCTCGGTTTTTGCCTGCCAGCGCGCACCGTCTGGATTTTCGTGTCCACCGCCGTAGCGGATGCCCACATGGCAATGCGCATCGACCAGGCCCGGGAGAATCCAGCCCTCGTCTGTGAGAGTTTCCGCACCGGAAACCGGGCCGTCCTGGAAGACCCCGTCACGGACCCAAAGCTCCTGAGTCACCTCTCCGGGGAGCACGACCCCGCGCACAACCAACGCACTCATGGATCGCTACTTCTTCTTCCCCTGGTTCGGGAGGTTCAACTGAGACAAATCGAGACCCTCGAGCCCTGGTGGCAGCTCATCGAGACCTTTGGGCATGCCCGACAGATTCGGCATGCCAGCGGGGAGGCCACCGGGCATACCACCGCGCACCTTCGGCGGAGTCGGACCGCGCCCGCGGCCCTTGCCCTTCTTGCCTTTTTTCGTTCGCCTGCGCTGCGAGCCGGGGAGACCCATACGTCCAGCCATCGCAGACATCATTTTGCGAGCTTCGAAGAAGCGATCAACCAGCTGGTTGACATCGGACACCTTGACGCCTGAACCGTTTGCGATCCGCAGACGCCGGGACGCGTTGATGATCTTGGGATTAGCCCGCTCAGCTGGGGTCATGCCCCGGATGATCGCTTGGATTCTGTCGAGCTGCTTCTCATCGACCTGGTCGAGCGCATCCTTCATCTGCCCGGCACCAGGGAGCATGCCCATCAGATTTGCGATGGGGCCCATCTTGCGGATCGCCATGAGCTGGTCGAGGAAGTCCTCTAGCGTCAGCTCACCCGAACCGATCTTCTGGGCAGTGGCCTCAGCCTCCTGCGCGTCGAAAACCTGTTCCGCTTGCTCGATGAGGCTCAGTAAGTCACCCATGCCGAGGATTCGGCTCGCCATGCGGTCAGGGTGGAATACGTCGAAGTCCTCGAGCTTCTCGCCCGTCGACGCGAACATGATCGGACGGCCGGTGACCTCACGAACGCTGAGCGCTGCACCACCGCGAGCGTCGCCGTCGAGCTTCGTCAGGACGACACCGGTGAATCCGACGCCCTCAGCGAACGCGTTAGCGGTGCTCACCGCGTCCTGACCCACCATCGCGTCGAGGACGAAGAGCGTTTCGTCAGGCTGAACCGCGTCCCGGATGTTCGCAGCCTGCTCCATCAACTCTTCATCGATGCCCAGTCGCCCAGCGGTATCCACAATGACGACGTCGTACTGCTTCGTCCGAGCCTCCGCGACCCCGTCGCGAGCGACATTCACCGGGTCGGAAGCGGTAATACCGAGCGGGTTCGCTCCCCCGCCGATTGAGGTGCCCGGATGCGGCGCGAAAACGTTCACTCCCGCCTTCTCACCCACGATTTGCAACTGGGTGACGGCACCGGGCCGCTGTAGGTCGCACGCGACAAGCATCGGGGCATGGCCCTGTGCTTTGAGGTATTTCGCGAGTTTCCCGGCCAGCGTGGTCTTACCCGAGCCCTGCAGACCTGCGAGCATGATCACAGTCGGCGGGTTCTTAGCCAGGGACAGGCGACGGGTTTCCCCACCGAGGATCCCGACGAGTTCCTCATTGACGATCTTGATGACTTGCTGCGCGGGGTTCAGAGCGCCGTGTACCTCAGCGCCTTTCGCCCGTACCTTGATTTGTTTGATGAACTCACGCACGACGGGAAGCGCGACATCAGCTTCGAGCAGCGCGAGCCGGATCTCACGGCAGGTGGCATCAATATCCGCGTCAGTCAGCCGCCCCTTCCCGCGCAGACCCTTCAGCGCGCCGTTCAATCTGTCAGAAAGGGAATCGAACACCGAGTGCACTCCTTTACGCGGTTCTCGCCGAACGTCCATACGGATGCTGAGCGACCAGCATGACCGACGATCTGTACCAGGGTAACGGCAGCGGACGCACGGCGGTGCCGCGTGGTGCCCTCAGCGTGCCGACAACCTTACTGCCCTGTTTTCCTGGGCGCGGGCTGCGGCAGCACCATACGGACTGCCGCGTCAGCACGAGACCGGCCGTAATCTCCCGCCCCCCGCACAAATCGCACCGAGAAGACGTCGTCGACGTACGCCCCCATCGTAGCTACCTTCGCCCACTTGATGTCCGCACCCGCCCCCTCGAGTGCGAAGGCCACGCGGCAGAGGAGCCCCAGACGGTCCACGGAACGAATCTCGAGCAACCCTTCGTCCGTTGCGGCCGCGGGCAGCCATCGCACAAGTGGCGGTGCGTCTGGATACTGGATCGGGACTGCGGCGGGAAGCGTCCCCAGCACAGTCGAGCCGGGAACCGTCAGTCCAGCAGCGATGGGGTCCGAAGCCAGTTCGTCCGCGAGGACACGCGTCGCCAGATCCTGCCGCTCGTCAAGCATCCTCAGCACATCGATGCCACCGCTCAGCGCGCGGATCAGCTCCTGACGGAGGAACCCTGCATCGGGCGGTGTGCCGAATCTCGGTGACACCATGAATACGTTCACGACGCTTCCGTTCACCCCGGACACCGACGCGGCGTGGACGCGCAGCGAATGCAGCGATAGCAAACCAGCTGCCTTGGCTAACAGCCCTGGCTCGTCGGGTCCGCTGATCGTCAGCTCATACATGTGATGACCGTCAGTGGGCTTCAGCGAGACACGCAAAGGCACCTTGCCGGTCTCGTCCGGCTCCAATCGCTCCAGGAGACCCTCGGGCACCGGATCTTGCACGGGCAACTCTTCGCCGTCGAGAACGCGCTCACATCGGCGTACGAGCTCCGCTATGAGTGACGCCTTCCACTCGCCCCACACGCCGGGGCCAGTCGCATGGGAATCGGCCTCCGCGAGTGCATGAAGCAGTTCGAGGAGGACGCGCGATTCGCCGAGCATGTCGACCACTGCATGAATAATGTCGGGATCATCGAGGTCGCGGCGAGTGGCAGTCTGCGGCAGCAGCAAATGATGCCGCACCATCTCGCTCAGAAGCCGCACGTCCGACTGGGGCAGACCCATGCGCGTTCCCACCTGGATCGCAAGTTCGGCTCCAACGACACTGTGGTCGCCGCCGCGCCCCTTACCGAGGTCGTGCATTAGCGCACCGAGTAGCAGCAGGTCGGGCCGGGAAACGCGCGTGCTCAGCGAGACCGCATACGCCACCGTCTCGACGAGGTGTCGGTCAACGGTCCACGTGTGGATCGCATCCCGCGGCGGCAGGTCCCGCACCGGTCCCCATTCGGGGAGGATGCGCCCCCACAAACCCGTGCGATCCAGCGCCTCGACAACGGGAATCATCTGACGACCAGACCCAAGAAGTACGAGAAGATCATGGACCGCCTCTTGCGGCCACGGCGCTTTCAGTTCCGGCGCCGTATCGGCAAGCCTCCCCAGAGTCCCCGCGCTGAGTGGGAGTCCGCTCACGGCCGCGGCCGCTGCAGCGCGCACGACAAGCGCCGGGTCTCGTTGCGGACGCGCGTCTCGAGCGAGGACGACTTCACCTGCCTGTTCGACCACACCTTCATCGAGAGGCCGCCGGGACGGCAGCTTGCGCAAGCCTCCGAGAATCCCGCGGGGCAGCGCATTACGTGCGGTGCGCACACCAACCTCGACCGAAAAACTGATGGTGCGTGCGCAATCGCTCAGCGTGCGCGCCAAATCGAACCGGTCGCCGATATGCAGAGCTGCCGCGACTTCGTCCGCGTCCTGCGCTCGGAGCTGATCTCGCGCCCGGCCAGCGACCCGATGCTGCTCAGTCCTGATGTCGAGCAGCCGACGGTGCGCAGCCTGCACACGGCCTGCGTTACCGCCGCTACGGAAGCCAGGGGCGGCGTCGGTCAGCTGCGCGGCCGCGAGCGCGTTGAGCAACTGGATATCCCGCAGCCCGCCGCGGCCGCTTTTGAGATCCGGTTCCGAACGATGCGCGATCTCGCCGTTGCGTTCCCAGCGCTGTTCGGCCTGGCGGACGAGTTCGTCGAATCGCACTTTGATGTTGTCACGCCAGCTCTGCCGCACACCGCTGAGCAGCTGACTGGAGAGTTCGCTGTCTCCGACGATGTGGCGCGCTTCGAGCATGCCGAGCGCAGCTGTCATATCGTTTCCGGCGACGTCAAGCGCCTGGGCGACCGTGCGAACACTGTGATCAAGTTTGATGTGCGCATCCCACAGGGGATACCAGAGGCTATCGGCGACCGTCGAAAGCATGCGTGGATTGGCATCGTCGTGGAGCAAGATGAGATCGAGATCGGAGTAGGGCAGCATTTCGCGGCGGCCGAGGCCACCGACAGCGACCACGGCGAACCCGCTGTCAGGCTTGATTCCTAGCTCAGCGCCTTTTGTGTGCAGCCAGACTTCGTAAAGATCGACGAGGACGTCACGCAGTGCCTGCGAGTCGAGTTTCGTACCGGCCGAGAGAAGCTGTTGTTTTGCCCGCGCCAAGTCGGCAGCGCCGGTGGAGACACCGGCCGGGGCCGCGGACGGGCGTGGCCCCGCACCCGCGGCTGACACCGCCGGCACAGGGCCACCCTTTGGCCTCGTGGGCTCAGATCGCATCCGTGCCACGTTCTCCTGTCCGAACCCGGATTACCGAGTCGACGGAGGTAACCCAGACCTTTCCGTCACCGATCTTGCCGGTACGAGACGCCTCGACGATGACATCCACAACCTTGTCGACTGCGGATTCGTCGACGACGACCTCCACCTTGACCTTGGGGACAAAGTCCACCGAGTATTCCGCGCCGCGATAGACCTCGGTGTGGCCCTTCTGGCGGCCATAACCCTGGACCTCGCTGACGGTCATGCCAAGCACGCCCGCCTGCTCGAGACCTGACTTGACGTCCTCCAAAGTGAACGGCTTGACGATTGCCGTAACCAGCTTCATTTCATTTTCCTCCGGGGCGATGAGTGGCGAGTAGTGGGTGTAGGGCTGACAGGCATCCTGCATCGCTAGGAGCGAATGCGTGTCGCGGATGCCTGTCAGCCGTAACTAGATTCCATCAGACAGTCAATCAGACGAGGTCGTATGCCGTTTCAGCGTGTTCAGCCTCATCGATTCCACTGTGCTCTTCCTCGATCGTGACTCGCCAGCCGAAGGGCTTGAGGATGAGCGCGATGACCAGGGTGACCACCGCCGCGAAGACCACTGCCACGATCGCGATCAGGGTCTGAACGACTAGCTGACCAATTCCACCGCCGTAGAGGAAGCCCGTCTCGGTAGCGAGTGCACCAATCGCGACGGTGCCCCACAGACCGGCGACGAGGTGGACGCCCACAACATCGAGCGAGTCGTCGTAGCCGAACTTGAACTTGAGCCCGACAGCCAGTGCGGACAACGCGCCAGCGATGACACCCAGCGCGATCGCGCCGACGGGGCTGATCGAACCTGCTGCAGGAGTCACTGCGACAAGACCCGCGACGATACCGGAGGCGGCACCAAGGCTCGTGGCCTTGCCATCGCGGATCCGCTCCACCACAAGCCAGCCGAGGATTGCCGCTGCGGTCGCAGTCGTGGTGTTGACCCATGCTAGGCCAGCCATGCCGTCCGCGGCGTACGCCGAGCCAGCATTGAAGCCGAACCAGCCGAACCACAGCAGTGCTGCACCGAGCATGACGAACGGGAGGTTATGCGGACGGAAAGCAGTCTTGCCGAAGCCTTGACGCTTCCCGATGATCAGCGCGAGCACAAGGGCAGCGACACCAGCATTGATGTGAACGACTGTGCCACCAGCGAAGTCGATCGGACCGACGCCCTCGAACATGTCAGCGAACGGGCCATCATCGGACAGGAGACCCCCGCCCCAGACCATGTGAGCGAGTGGGAAGAACGAGAACGTCACCCAGAGTGCGGCGAATGCCAGCCACGTGCCGAACTTCACGCGTTCGGCGAGCGCGCCGCTGATCAGCGCAACGGTGATGATGGCGAAGGTCGCCTGGAAGCCCACATCGACAATCACGGGCAGACCGTCGGCGAGGAGGAATTCTCCCTCGCCATCGTAAATCGCCCCGTTCAAGCCGAACTGCTCAAACGGATTACCGAAGATCCCGCCGATGCTCTGCTCCGCGTACGACATCGACCAGCCCCAGAGCACGTAGATCACGCTGACTACGCCCAAGGTTCCAAATGACATCATCATCATGTTCAGCACTGACTTCTGCCGGGACATGCCGCCATAGAAGAACGCCAGGCCCGGGGTCATGAGCAGGACCAATGATGCGGACACCAGCATCCATGCTGTGGTGCCGTAATTGATCTCTTCCACCTAATTCCTCCTCCCGGCGCGCCCGTCAGCACGCCGCTTGGGGAAAGACTGCTCACCCGTTGTTTCCACGGGGGCGCCGCCGTGTTTCGTTGACGTGAACGAACGCCCAGAATGTGTTACTTCGACATTGCACCTGGGGGTATTCGTCCGGATTACTGCACATCCTCGAAGGTGTCGACGCGCGGAATCATGTGATCTGGATCATCGAGTACGTGCTCGATTTCAGGTTCCACTTCACTTTCTGGCACCCCGACCGCTTCATGGAGGCCGGAATACTCCCCGACCGGTTCTTCCGGGAAAGCTGGTGAGCCGATGCCCAGCCACGCTGGCACCCGGCGGCTTTCACCATCTGGACTAATTCCGGGACTACATACAGCGTCTTCGAGTTCTGGACATGCCCCGGCTGGGGCTGCCCCGTCATGCACGCCCTGTCCCGCCCAGAACACTCCACTGTGCCGGTGCACCAGCAGCGCCGACGAGCCTCCACTGTCGAGCTGAACACCCATCGCTGCCCCAAGGCCTCGCAGCAAGTCACCCAGCTCCGCCTGGGTCAGACCCGATTCTGGGTCCATGTTCGAGCCCGCCTGTATCAGGAAGAGCCGATCGTACTTTGGGCTATAGCCAATCGCACTCCGGCCAGTCCTAGCTTCATCCGGCATGTCCACATCCCCGGAGGGATGCAGGAGCGACAGGCCCGCGAATGCGACGAACGCCCTCCCCGACGCCTCGAGTTCATCAAGGCGCTGCTCAGCCGCGGGGTTCTCGAAGGGACGGGGCGCTACCAGCATCTCGATGGTGCTCGCGCCAGAGCCATCACCACTAATAAGGAAAGTCGCTAGCCGGCCCCACCCGTTCTCGAGTTCGCCTGTCAGCCCCATCGGCCCGCGATAGAAGCGGCCCGTGCCGTCGGACCGGATCGCCTCGTCAAGACGCTCGCGCCCCGGATCGTCGTGGTTGTCGTAATACACCCCAAACGGAGTGCTGCAGTTCGTGTCGCGCCAACCCTGGCCGCCAAGCTGGGGACGCACGTCGAAGAAGTTGGTATTAATCAAGATCGCTGGGCGTTCCAGCGCATCCCACGCCTCCCGCGCTGTGAAGAGCGCTGACTGCTGCACTGTTCCGTCGGCCGTCTGGGCGTTCGGGTTGCTCGCGCACCGGTCTGCTCCGCCATGTGCGTCGAGAAGCAGCCGCCCGGTTATCGACTGTGATGCATGTGGAACGACGACGATACGGACATCGTGCGCCGTCGAATACCAATTCAGGTCCGACGATTGCATCGGTGCGGGGAACTCGGGCCCCGCTTGGTAGGCCACGACGCGCCCGCCCGCGTCATCAATCGCCGCAGCTACGAGGGTGCGGGCATCTGGCTCCTGCGCGAGTGCCGGACCTGGCGCCATCACGGTACAAGCGGCGACAGCGAGACAGGCAGCAACAGCGGGGTAGCGACGAGACCAAGTACGCACAGGTCAACCTCCAGCGCTGGGCACTATGAGAGGGCAATTCCTCTTGCCTGTCCAATCTCGGCCGGAAGTCCACATCCGCGCGCGCGTGACACTCATCGCGCTTACTTTGTCGTTCGATCGTGACCGGGGCTTTACCGGAAACGCCACACGGTGGCCCCGGAGGTCGATCCGGTGAAGAAAACCGCGCTATCCGCGTCATTCTCCACCGAATCGACAGGCAACTCCCCTATAGCAGCGCATCAACGAACGCGTTCGGCTCGAACGGGGCGAGGTGGTCCGCGCCCTCTCCGAGGCCGACGAGCTTCACTGGCACACCGAGTTCATGCTGCACCTGGAAGACAATCCCACCCTTCGCGGTGCCATCCAGTTTCGTGAGAACCACACCCGTAATGTCCACGACGTCGGCGAATACGCGCGCCTGAGCCAGGCCGTTCTGGCCGATCGTCGCGTCGAGCACAAGCAGCACCTCATCGACGGGCGCCTTCTTCTCGACGACGCGCTTTACCTTGCCGAGTTCGTCCATCAGGCCTGTTTTCGTGTGGAGACGCCCGGCGGTGTCGATCAGGACCGAGTCAACACCAAGCTCGATTCCGCGGCTGACGGCGTCGAACGCCACCGACGCTGGGTCTGCTCCCTCACGGCCGCGTACTACCTCGGCACCAACGCGCTCGGCCCATGTCTGCAACTGGTCGGCCGCAGCAGCACGGAATGTGTCGGCGGCGCCAAGCAGGACACGGCGGCCATCAGCCACGAGCACCCGGGCGAGTTTACCGGTGGTCGTCGTCTTACCTGTTCCGTTGACTCCAACGACAAGTGTCACCGATGGGCGATCACCGTGCGGCAGGATACGAATGGAGCGATCTAGCTCGGGCCGAAGTGCGTCGACGAGGACTTCCTTCAGCAGTCCGCGCGCTTCGGCCTCGGTCCGGATCGTTCGGGCCGCCATCTCTTCCCTCAGTCGGTCCACAATCTTTGTGGTGGTCGCCGAACCGAGGTCCGCGATAAGGAGTGTGTCCTCAACTTCCTCCCACGAGTCTTCGTCCAGATCGCCGCCGCCGAGCAGGCCGAGCAAGCTCTTTCCGACAGCATTCTGCGATCGCGACAGCCGTCCGCGCAGCCGGTCGAGGCGGCCCTCAGTGGGTTCGATTTCCTCGATTTCGGTGACGCGAGCCTCTTCCGCAGGCTCAGCCTCAGCGGGTTCGACCGGGGCGGGCGCGGCGTTCGAGGGTGTTTCCGGCTTTTCGGCGGCGGTTTTCTCAGTCGGTTCCGTGACAGGGCGAGGTGTGGGCGCTTCCGGGATCTCCACATCGCGAATCAGCCGTTTGGGTGCGTCACGAGGAACGGCGGCGTCGTCTCCGACGTGTGGTTGGCCCTCGGTGTCAGTGCGTTCAATGAGCGGAGGTTCCGGCGGAGCTGCAGGGCCTGATGGTTTCCCGGGAGGCGGTTTGAGTGCGGTCGAGCCAGACGGGCCCGTCGTGAAACTGAAGCCTCCTTTCGCCTGGTAACCGCCAGACTTGTCTTTCTCGACTTCAGGCGGCTTCGTGAGCGAGATCTGCCGACGCCGATAAAGGACAGCGCCAGCAACCAGCGCCACGAGGATGATGGCGGCAATAGCCGCAACGACAATCCAGAGTTCGGTGGTCACCCGGGCAGTATTCCAAACCTCAGGCCGAAGTGCCGCATGCGTTCACCGGGGAGCCGCAATCAGGGAGTGAAGCCGTCGAACTGAACGATCTCGCTGAGCGGTGCCCGCTCAGCCATGAATGCGTTCGCGGGGTCTGCCGTGTCGGCATACCGATCCCATTCCGCAGAACAGCATGTGTTTCGTCTGGCGGGGCGAGGACCTCAGCGACGGAGCGATGGTAGATCGACCATGCGCGCCGTACAACTGCTCCCCCAGCCGGAACCGGCGATCCCGGTTCAGCCGCTTCACGACGACTGAACGGAGCCGGTTTCCTCGCTCGATCACGACCGAGGTTATGCGGGCGCGAAGCGGTCTGGTGAGTCGCCGCCTTGAGGGCGTCGGACATCAAGGGGCCGCGTCAGGCTGTGTATTGGGGCTATTGACCGAATCCGCACCAAACCCGTCGGGACGATGGGGCATCAGCACAGACACCGCGACGATCCCGACCCCGAGGATCGCACCGACGCCGAAGGCCCACTGCATACCGCCGACCTGGGCGGCGGTGTCGTTCGCCCCGGTGTCGGCGAGTGCTTGCGAACGTACCGCCAGGACCGTCATGGCGATGGCGGTGCCCATCGCCGCTGCTACCTGTTGCAACGTTGCCAGCAGTGAACTGCCATGCGAGTACAGGTGCTGTGGGACGGCGCTCAGGCCCAGGGTGAAAACCGGAGTGAATAGGCACGCAAGTGAAACCATCAAAACAATGTGGACCGCGAGGATCATCCACATCGGCATTACCAGGCTGACCTGAGTGAGAGTGACCAGCGCGGCCAACACACCTATCGCTCCAGGAACGACCAGCGGACGGCCACCGAAACGGTCGAAGCAGCGGCCGATCGTAGGCCCGAGAAGACCCATCGCGAGGCCGCCAGGCATCATCAACAGCCCCGTCTGCAGCGCGGACAAGTCGCGCACGTTCTGCAGGAACAATGGGAACAGCACCATTGCGCCGAGCATCGCCATGAATGCAAAAACCATGAGAACGAGCGCCAGAGCGTAGGTGCGGTAAGTGAGGGTGCGCAGGTCGAGCAACGGCGAGCTCCTCCGCTGCAAGCTCAATTGCCGTACAACAAACAGCCCAATACCCAGCACGCCAAAGCCAATTGTCAGCGCGGGTGACAGGAATGGATCAGGCGCCCCGATCTCACTCAGGCCGAATACAAGTACCCCGAATCCGAGTGCGGCGAGAACGACACTGAGCTTGTCGAGAGGCACCTCACCGGTCTCGCCAACGTTGTTCAGGTATCGCATGCCGACGGCCGTGATCAACGCAGCGATGGGGAGCACAGCGACGAATACAAATCGCCACGAACCCACTTCGAGTATCAGGCCGGAGACCGCTGGGCCCATCGCAGGGGCTACAGAGATCGCCAACATCACGTTGCCCATGACTCGGCCCCGGTCGCGCTCCGGAACGACCGTCATCAGTGTCGTCATCAGCAGGGGCAACATGACCGCGGTGCCTATCGCCTGGATGATTCGTCCGGCGAGCAGGATCTCGAAGGTAGGCGCCAGTGCGGCCACCAGAGTGCCGACAAAGAACACGGACATCGAGAGTCCGAATGCGATGCGTGTGGTGACGCGCTGCAAGAACCAGCCAGTAGTTGGGATGACTACCGCCATGGTGAGCATGAAGGAAGTCGACAGCCACTGAGCTGTCCGCTCGGTGATGTCGAAGGCGACCATCAACCGCGGCAGCGCGTTGATCAAGATCGTCTCGTTGAGAATCACGATGAATGTCGCCGCCACCAGCCAATGCAGCACCTTCGGTGTGCCGGTGCGCTCGGCCGCCATAGCTGTTGTGGACTGCAACGCAGAATTGCGCACGACGCAACCTTTCTGGGTACAGGCGTGACACCCAAATCCACTCACGAGGAGCCGCGGAGGCACATCCGCCCCGAGGGGGCGGCGGCACGGAGAAGAACTTACGTCCCGCGTCCTGAGGCCCGCAACATCTTTTCTACGGGATGTTCCTTTTGCGAAAGTTGCCGGAGCCCCGCCACTTCCAGGACGAGTGAAGCCAGTCGGTCCGTGTCAGCCGACGAGGGTCGATAGGCGTTGTTCGAGCTCGGCGAGTTGCTCACCCGTCCGCATTGAGCGATCGAGTACATGTACATAAAGCTCTGTGCCTTCTAGGTTTACGGAAAGCGTGCCCGGCATCAATGAGGTGATAGCGGTCAGCGCAACCCGGCTCATATCGTCAGGCAGCGTCGTGTGGTGTGTCACCATGCCAGGGTCCAGATCGACGGGACGTCGCAGCGCACGCACTGCGACGTCCGCACCACCGCGGAAAGACTGCCACAGAAACCAGAGCAGCAGCGTTGTTCCGGCCAGTAGTCGGCGCGGCAGCGGACCACTCCGCCTCCTCGGAGGAAGCAGCATCAGCGAAAGCGCGGCCGAGAGAGGCACGACGACGAACCCGTACTGGAGCATGTCGGAGGCACCCTCAGTCAGCACCCACCACATCAGCGCGAAAACTGCGGCCCGAGGCAGGGCGCCCCGTGCCCTGTCCCAGAACGCCACAGCGCCGGTGCCGGACAGACGATTCATCGCAGCACCACCATGACGATCATCGCGCCACCGAGCAGAAGGACAACGATGCCGGACGCGGTCCAACTGGCGAGCCGCCGCTCGATGTTCTCGAGTGCTGCCATAGGAGGCGGTATCCGGTGTGTGGTGGCGGCGATCCCGGCCGCCCACGCGGAACTCCGCCCCGTCACATACTCTGTCCCGTGCATGACCGCGCCGCCGATGCTGCGAGCCAGCCGCTCTTCTGGCACGAGAAGGTCGCCAGGCGGGACGGTCCAGCGCCGCACAAGGGACGCAATCCCGGCCGTCTGATTCCAGCGTGTAAGCGACCATGCAAACACTGCTAGCCCGAGTCCCAACAAGATCGGCCAGCTCGCATCCCACAGTGCTGACCCCTCGCGGCTGGGAACAGAAATGAGAGGCGTCCACTGCACAGCAAGCAGCCACGTCAGCACAGTTCCTCCGACAATCAGAACCGACCAGCTCAGCAAAGCGCCGTCCACACCCCACGCCCGGTCTCGGCTGCCCGTCAGCAGCAGCCAGCCTGCACGCAGAAGCAGCAAGGTTGACACAGTTCCCACCAGCGGCAGCAGGTCAGCAAGCTCCACACCGAGTAGCCCCACAGGCTCGATCGCCTCTTTGGCCGCGTACTTGGCGACGGCACCTGAACCGAACGGCGCGCCCGCAACGGCAAGAGCTAGCAGACACAGCCCGCCGATGACCCACCAGCGGACCCAGCCGTCACCGTGTGTCCGCCACACGGTGACACCCAGGAACAAGCCTCCCTTAGCCATGCCGTGGTGCACCGCATAAACCACTGCGGCGAGCACGCACGCTGACGCGATCTCCGGCTCAGCAAGCGCCGCTCCCACGAGGACCGCGAGAAACCCCATCTGGCTGATACTGCTGTACGCGAGCGCAACTTTCGTATCGTTCTGCAACAGACCTGGTACTAGCGCGGCGAATGCACCGACCAGTGCGAGCACAACGAGGGCCTGTCCCCAGCCGGGCATAGCGACTTCGCCCAGTGGGAGGAAACGCAACCAGCCCACCAGACCAGCTTTGATCATCGTTCCGCTGAGCACGGCGCTCGCGGGGGGTGGAGCGGCGGGGTGTGCGAGCGGAAGCCACACGTGCAAGGGGACCGTCCCGGCCTTCACGCCGAACCCGACGAGGAGCAACAGGACTATCAACTCAGTGTGACCCGATTCCGCCACCGCCGAGGGCGCATCGGCGAGCAGCATCCCGCCCGCATCCACCACCATCATCAGCGCGGCCAGCGTCGCCATCTCGCCCAGCAACGTCAGCACGATATAGATACGGCCGGCGCGGACGGCTGCCGCGGTCCCTTCGTGAATTACCAACCCATATGCGGACAGACTCATCACCGTGAACCCCAGGTAGAAAGTCACGGTGTCTGCTGCGACGAAAACCAGCGCGTTGCCCAGGAAACTGGCTAGGAGGAATCCGGCCAGGACAGGAGCCCGTTCCGTACGTGAACTGTATGTCGCGATCAGTGCGGCAGCATAGAGCAGCACGGCGACCAGCAAGAGTGGGCGGCCGACGTCATCGACCGTGAGGTGCGTACCAAGAAGTAGCCACGGCAGCTCAATGGGCCCGGCACGTGGGCCTAGGAGGGCGAGCGCCCCGAACGGCAGCAAGGCGAGTGCTGCGTACTTGGTAATGAATTCGCGTCCCTTTTCGGAGCTGCGCGCGCCACCGAGACCGGCCAGTCCAAGCGCAGCGACAGTCAGAACTGGAACCAGAATCGCGGAAACCCACAGCACACTCATTAGGCGTAGAACCTCTCCGCGATGACGCGCGCCAGTTCCACTGAAGACACATCAAGCCCAGCGAAAACACCAACTGCGACAGCAAGTCCGGCGGTTGCCATCGTCGGGATCAACAGCGCGGGCGCCGCCTCAAGTCGGGTGCGCTTAACCGCGACGCTGCTGTTCCATCCTGGGTCAGTCTGCGGCTCACCCCACCACATCGAGTAGACAGCGGGAAGGAAGTATGCGGCGTTGAGGATGCTGCTCAACAACAGAATGCCGAGAATCCACGCTTGGTCTGCTTCCAGTGCCCCCAACCCCAAATACCATTTCGACACGAATCCCGCGACCGGCGGGAGACCAATCATCCCGAGAGCACCGACAGTGAATGCAGCACACGTCAAAGGCATTCGGCGCCCCAGGCCACTGAGCTGGCTGAACTTCTTCACGCCCAGTGTTTCTGCGAGAAGCCCTGCACAGAAAAACAGGGTGATCTTCATCAGGCCCTGGTTCACGATATGTGCGACCGCGCCCGTCATAGCAATCACGCTGGGTATCGTGAGACCCAGCGCAATGTACGAAAGCTGGCTGACTGTGGAATACGCGAGCCGCGCTTTGATTCCGTCCTGGCGGAGCGCCTGAACGGAACCGTAAACAATTGTGATCGCTGCGATTGCGGACAGTGGAGCCAGAACACCGAGTTCGCGAGCGACTTCGACCCCGAACACTCCGTTGACCACCAGAGCGATTCCGAACACGCCGGCCTTCACGACGGCCACAGCGTGCAGAAGCGCGCTGACCGGTGTGGGAGCAACCATAGCTTTGGGCAACCACGTGTGCAGCGGAACCAATGCAGCCTTTACGGCAAGTCCGGCTATGAGCAGACCGAAGATCAGCGCGGCGGTACCGGGCTGCTCATGAGCCAGTTCAGCTACTTGAGGACTGCCACGGTCGGCGAATTCAACGGGACCTGCTACAGCTGTGAGCCAGACCACCCCAAGCAGGAGCACCACACCCCCGGCCATTGTGTAACGCAGGTAGGTCCGCGCGCCCGCAAGAGCCTCAGGCGTCTGCCGGTGCGCAACTAAGGGGTACGTGGCCAGTGTGAGTAGTTCATAGAAGACGAGGAACGTCACGAGGTTGCCTGACAGTGCAATTCCTGACGTCGCGGTGACGCAGAGGCTGAAGAACGCAAAGAACCTGCTGCGGTGCGGCGAGTTTTCCAGGTATCCGATGGCGTAAATCGTGGTCAAGAACCAGAGCACTGAGGAGAGAGTCAGAAAATACAGGGCAAACGGATCTATCCGCAACAGAAAGTCGATGCCCGGCACAAACGGTGCTCGAAACTCGATCGTCTCGCCGGCAACCGCGAACGGAATGAGCGCGAATACGAGCACCACCTTCAAAGTCGCACCTGCCATATTGACGCCAGTGCGCGGTCGATGCTGATCGTCACGGAGAAAGAAGATGATGGTGGCAGGCACCAGTGAAAGCGCCAGGATTACGAGAGGGATCCACTGATAGATCACGTTACAAACCTCCCATTGCAGCGCCTGCCTGGAGGAGTTCCGTGAGATCAATTGACCTCAGGCCCAGAACGATCGTGAGCACGGCGAGCAGCAGCGCGGGATACTGCATGCGCTGAGGAATTGGGTGGTAATCAGTACGCACCGTGGTGAATTTTCCTTGCTCTACCTTCGCTTGCTGATCGTCGGCGTCCTCAGTGTCGAGCAAGATTCGCAGGACTCGTGCTGTGTACGCAAAAGTGAGAAGTCCGCCGATGAGAAGCACCGGGATCCACCACCACTGTCCGGATTCTATCGACGCGTGAAGCAACTGCCATTTACCTACGAAGGCCAAAGTCGGCGGCAGACCCGCAAGGCTCACCCCGGCGATGGCCATCGACATGGAGGCCACCGGCATTCGGGCCGCAGCGCCGCGCAGCTGCTCAAGCTCGTCGGTTCCGTGCGCGTGGGCGAAGCTGCCCGCCGCCATGAACATCGCGGCTTTGGCCAGTCCATGCGCGAACAGGAACACCAGCGCGCCTTCCCAGGCCAGCGCGCTAGCAGCACCGTCACCAGCTATGACGAGCGGAAACAATAGGAAGAAGTACCCCACCTGAGCGACGGTCGAGTACGCGACCACACGTTTCAGCTTGCTTTGCCGAAGCGCCAGAGCAGCGCCCCAGAGCGCGGCGACAGATCCCACCGCACCCAGAACATAGGCAAGTTCTGTGGGTGCCGAGCCTTGCGACAGATTGATCCACATTCGGGCCAGCACAAAGAATGCCGCCTTGATCACCAGCGCTGACATCAGCGGACTCACCGCTGCCGGAGCACCCGCGTGTGCGGGCGGTAACCAGGAATGCAAGGGGAAGAGCGCCACCTTGATCGCGAGACCGAGCGTCATCACCCCAAGCGCGACCAGCAGAACCAGTCCCCCGGTTGTCTCCTCTGCAGCACCGAACGTAGCTAAGGTCCCCGTCTCCGCGTACACCAGTGCGACACCGAGCAGGAAGAGAAGGGAGCCAAGGACCGCAATGAGAAGGTACCGGAGAGCCGGGAGCAGCGCGGCACGACCACCGAGAGCAACAAGTGCGACCGCGGCGACAGTGAGAAGTTCGAGCGCCACGTACGTATTGAAGAGATCGGCAGACACGTACACCGCGTTGAGTCCCGCCAAAAGGAACAGCCACAGCGGCCAGAACCAGTAGCCGCCAGTGATTTCCGGCGTCGCGGATGCGAATACGCATACGACGAGCCCAACGCCGGCCGTCATCAGAAGCATGGCCGCGCTGAATCCGTCACTCATGAGCGCGATGGCGACGGGTGTCTCCCAGCCGCCGAGCACGAGCATCAGGGGGCCCGACGAACCAACCTGGAAGGCGACAGCACAACCAGCAGCCAGCACTAAGGCCGTTGTCACCGTGCTGATCAACGGCGTCAGCCGCCGTGGCCCCAGATGGGTCGTCAGCGAAGTAAGGATCGCGCCCACCAAGGGCAGCAGCACGACTACGGGCAGCAGATTAGCCATCTGACTCCCGTGGGCCGGATCGTACGATCTCGGTTCGTTCAATCCGGCGGATGAGCGCGAGGGCAAAACCCGTGATACTCACCGTGATTACGATGCCTGTGAGCACGAGAGCATGCAGCACCGGATCAGGTTCGCTGGCGTCCCGGACCGTCGCAAGAGACATGAGGATCAGGAACACCCCGGCCCCTGCAACGTTCAGCGCAACTACTCGTCTTATCAGGTCTCCGGTTAGCAGCATTCGCGCCGCCCCGAAGACAAACAGCGCGACACCAACGATGATGAACAACTCCGCTCGGCTCACGCGCGCTCCGGATTTCCGGCGATGAAAAGCGCCGCTAGCCCCGCACCAATGCTCACCGTCAGGGCCGCCTCAATCAGCAGGACGACAACGCCTCCCCATCCGTCTGCCACATCCAGCCACTCTCGGCCAGCGGCAAATGTGCCCACACCTGCAGCCACGAAAACTGCCAAACCGATAAGGGCAGCCGGAACCAGCCATTTTCCGGTCACCATGCTCCGCGCCCGCCCCGAGAGGTACAGCAGCAAAAACACGCCGGTCAGCATCGCGCCGGCCTGGAACGCGCCTCCTGGCCGCGTGGATCCCGCGACAAGCAACCACCCCGCCAGCATGACAACGACTGGGGCTATGAGCCGTACAAAACCAAGCACGACAGGGCGGGTTTCGGTCACCCAGGCGACACGCGTCAAACGGCTATCGCACAGCAGCGCCAGCGCGGCGACCACAGCCGCAGCCAGGACGGCTATCTCCAGCAGCGTGTCATAGGCACGGAAATCCAGCAGCACCGCCGTAATGGGGTGGTCAACAACCGCGTCGGCTACCGCGGCACTGGCTTGCACCTCAAGCGGGTCGGCCGGGGCAATCCGGGCAGCGGAGACAGCAGCTACACCCACGAGTGTGACGGCACTCACTCCAATGGCAGCCTCCAGAACCATCAGAGTTCGCCTTCCCACGTTGCCTTCTTCATGCGACGTTTCAGGATGGTCAGTCGCCGCGGCGAGAAGAAAAGCGCCAGTGACGCCCGAGGCGATCGCAGCTTCCGCGATCGCGATGTCCGGGGCACCCAGTCGGGCCCAAAGAACAGTGAGCAGCAAGCCAAGGACGAGGAAAGACATCACTCCCACGATCCGGCGCGACCCGTACAGCGCCGCCGCCGCACCGAGCAAAACAGCGACTCCAAGGAGCACATCGAAGACGTCGATCAACTTCGCGTCCCCTCCTGGCCTGCGCTCTCCTGCTCCGCGCCGCCGTGCGCAAGCAAGGTCGCGCTTGTCGCCGCCGCCACCAGCGCGAGCAGCCAGATCAGCACGAGTTTGAGCGCGATCGCAACCGAACCCGCCTGCAGGATCAGGCCGAGCACGATCAATCCCAGCCCCAGATTGTCCGCTTTGGTCAAAGCGTGGATTCGCGTCCGAAGGTCGGGAAAGCGAAGCAAACCAACCGTCCCTGCGGTAAAGAACACGCAGCCCAGACCGATAAGAAGAGTAGTCAGCACATCCGCGATCACGGCGATCATGCGCGGGCCTTCTCTCCCACGATACGAACGATAATGATGAGCGCGGCGAGCGCAACCAGCGCGAGAGCAGCATCGCGGAGCGCAGGCACGTCCATTGCCTGCGCAAGCAAGACCAAGACCGCCGTGCCGGTCGTCGAAAGCAGCAGCAGACCGGTGAGACGGTTCCGTGCGTCCGGGCCCAGCCCTATCCGGGCCGAGGCCACCACGATATTGAGCAGCAGCACGAGCGCCGCACCGAACAGCACCTTCTCGATCCCGGCTCACCTCCTAGCTATCGCCACGAGCCAACTTCTTCTCATCGATCTTCGGACCGTCTCCCGCCTCATGATCCTATTCATTGCTCTCCGTCGCACGGTTAAAGCAGCGTAATGTCATTAATATGGTGTCGCCTGAGCACACGGTCGGTAGCTTCCGATATTGGCCTCGATCTGACCGGTGGGAGTGGTCGGACGAGGTCGCGGCAATTCACGGTTATGCGCCAGGGACTGTTCAACCGACGACAGACCTCATTCTGAAGCACAAGCATCCCGACGATGTCGCGGAGATCAGCGCTCTCCTCGATTTGACCAGGACCGCGAACGTGCCGTTCAGCGGGAGGTACCGCATCATCGACACCGGTGGCCGCACCCACTATGTCGTTGTAGCGGGCCGGACGGTGCAGAACGAGCAGGGCGATCCGGACGGTACCGAGGGCTTCTACATCGATATGACTGACGCGTGGACGCATGATATGCAGTCCTCCGCCGATGAAGCTGTCGGGAAGGTCGTGAAATCGCGCGCCTTGATCGATCAGGTCAAGGGAATGCTGATGGTCGTCTACGGGATCTCGGCCGAACGCGCTTTTGACGTTCTCGCGTGGCGCTCCCAGTCGACGAACAAGAAAATCAGCGCACTCGCGTCACAAATCCTGGTGGATGTCGCCGAAATCGACGGCGGAGACGAACTCCGCGCCGCGTTCGACAGCATCCTGCTCACCGCGCACGAGCGGATCCCCGAAGCGCCCCCACTAGCGAAGCTCAATCACATTGGCGAAGTCACCGCACGCTCCCCACATCTACTCCACAAGCAAGAAGCTAGCGTTCGGTCGCAATGAGGGTTGACCGCAGCGTGA
The DNA here is from genome assembly GCF_000214175.1 of Hoyosella subflava DQS3-9A1. NCBI lineage: Bacteria > Bacillati > Actinomycetota > Actinomycetes > Mycobacteriales > Hoyosellaceae > Hoyosella > Hoyosella subflava. The sequence continues at coordinate 1,610,118 of NC_015564.1, read as the reverse complement.
TGGCTAACTCCAGACGATCCGCTGTTCGAGCCTCCGCAACTTCTGACGTCGACGGGAATTCGACTCCCCTATCCACGCGATGCGCCCGCAGAGGTGCTCCCGGAAATTCGTGCGGCCTTCCCTGTTCTGAGACGCGGGACCGTACCGGATGCAGTTGTGCAGCAACGCCTTCAACGCCTCATAGTCGTCTCGGCTTGCTTGCGGATGCGCGTTAACAACAAGCCCGGCTAAACGCTGACGGTGATGAGCACGCATCACTTTCGTCTTCGACGGGTGCACGAAAAATCCCTCGTCGCGCACGATCGCGCGTACTGTCCACAGCAGCTGTTCCACGTTCACGACATCACCGGAGAAAGCCAGGTCGTCGGCGTATCTGGTGTAGTGCAGTCCCTGCGATTGTGCTAATCCGGCGAGACGGCGATCCAGATTCCGCGCTACGATGTTCGCGAGTGCAGGCGACGTGGGCGCACCCTGCGGCAGATGCCGCGTGCGCAGCAGCGTTGCCTGCTCGAACGGCATCCCCCGCAGAATTGGCGCGGGCGTCGCCGTCGTGCACAGTCCCGCCAGTAGCGACGCGACCGTTGGCGGGTAGCCGACCGCCGCGAAAACGGCGCGGACCCTCGGCGCCGTAATTGTGCTGAAGAACCACCGCAAGTCAATCCGCACAACAAGGTCAGCGCCCACGTGGGCACTCCCGAATGTGTGCACGCTGCGGCCGCGACGAAAGCCATGCGCTGCCGCATGCAGGGGCAAGCCATCGAGGACATTGCTCAAGATGCGGCGTTGTACCTCCCGCAGCCGCACCTTCGGCGCCTCGAGCCATTTCGATAGCGGTAATGATGCAGCCGTCCAGGCTTACTTCGCAGCCTGCCTTGCACGTCGGCGAACCACTCAAGTTCGGGCATCGTGAGGTCGAGCGCCTGGCACAGCGCACGCGGCGTCTGCCAGTGCGGCACATCGAACTTCCACAGAGAAGACTCGACAATCACCTCGACCGGAGTGGCAGGCAGTTCAGGGAGTTCGGCAAGGACATTCCGGATCGTTGATTCGCCCTCTATCGGCTCCCCCGGCATCAGATCCAGCATGCGGCGGGCAAGAAGGACAGGATCTGCGGCACCCGCCTCGCCGAAACGTTCCTCGAGGCCGCTGCGGGTCCACGGACCAGCGACAGCCGCCGCCGCGAGCAGGTCAGCCTCCAGACGCGTGAACGCGCGGGGAGGACGCGATGGCACGCTCACACTCAGCCCCGCTGTGATATGCGAGGCGCGGCGCGACCACAACCTGTCGTCAGCGGCGCACGGGCGCACGCGCAGCGTGCCGAAGTGCGTCGGACGATGTGCCCAACTTGTAACGCGCAGCCCGGGGTTACCCCGGACATGGAAAGGGCGACAGCCCTCCCACTCTCGCGCACGCGCACTCGCATGGGCTATAGGGTGCCATAGTTGCGCCAGAAGATCATTTCGTGGCCCCTATGTCTCCAGGGGAGGAGATCAGGCGCGAATCCTCAAGCGCGCGAGCGCGAGAGCGGCGACCGCGCGGACCGCGTGCAGGGTCTGCGGCACTTGGATCTGGTGCGCAAGTCTATTGACTGCCCAGATAAGCGTCTCGCGCGTTTCACCGCCCGGCTCGCTATGAAACTGTTCGATCGTGAGGTTGCGGACTTCCGAGGGATCCACCCCTACCTGTTTGGTCAACAGATAGAGCATCGTGTTGACGTCACACAAATCTGTGCCGTCCGCTACGTCAATTTCGCCCCGGCAAACGGTGGAAGACTCCCATGTAACAGTCACTCTGCGAATCAATGGCATCTCACACCTCCCGCACGTAGTGACTGTCTGTTACTTTCTACTTGTAGCAGGAAATGCGAAAGCGATGCGCGTTAATCTGGAGATTTAACGGTGAAAGTGGGCCATCCGCGGTCCTCATCCTGAATGCGCATGCCCTACACGCGGATAGACACAGCGTGATACCCACGGTAGCGATACTCATACCTCCTGAATGCGAGATATTGTTCATATTGCCACTAAGTGACAGCCTGTGCTGAACTACGGTTGCTCAGCTAGCGGGGAGTTGGGACTCCAATGGTGTGGTCCAGCTGGGCAGCCAATGAGGGCACTCCAGCTATCCTCGCTAGCGGGGCTCCACTCCGGCGTCAGTCGCGCGCCGGGAAGTCGAGTCGGCTCTGCGGTGGGTTCCGAGGGCTTGGCAGAGGACTTCGTGGACATAGCCGGTTTCAGCGGGAGCGTTGTCGATGAGAATAGCGGTACATAGGCCGTCAGACGCGGCGACGAGCGCGGCGACAGCCTCAGGCGCGTCAGTGAGCGTAGCAGCGAGCGCCGCCACGTCTTCACGCCAGCGGCGCGCTATCGGCGCCAGCGCTGGACGGCGTGCGGCCAGGGTAGACAGCTCACGTTCGGCCAACGCTCGTTCTCGCCCCGCCCCGGCGGTCTCAACGATCAGTTCGGCCAGACCCCGCACCTTGTCGCCGGGATCCTCCACGATCTGACGGATGCGCGCGCTATAGATGTCAGCGACGCTCGTCAGTGCCGCGACGAGCAAATCATCCAGGGTAGCAAAGTAATAGGTGCTGAGACTCGCGGTGATCCCGGCTTGCTTCGCGACGGTTCGGTGGGTGACACCGGCGGCCCCCTCGCGGGTAACGACGGCGAGGGTGGCATCGATGATCTCAGCTCGGCGCCTATTGCCCTTGGCCCGGCGCCCATCGATGGCTTCGCTCTCGTCGTCCTGCATGTCCCTCCTTTGCGCTCGAGGGTAGTCGAACCTGTTACCGCTGGTCCGTCTCTCCTTCCTGAATTTCGCCGAGCGGACGTAGGTGTCGCAGAGCGACAAGGCACAGCAGTACCGCGACGAGAGTGACCGCACCAGCGGTGACGGCGGCGATGTTCACGCCCATGGTGAAGGCCTCCTGCGCAGCCTGCAGAACTCTAGGGGAAACCCGTTCAGCCACCGATAGCGCACCAGAGAGGCTTCCGGTAACACGTTCTGCGACTTCAGTTGAGGCTTGGGAAGTTTCGGCCATCCTGTGGGAATAGAGGGCGGCGGTGAGGCTGCCCAGCAATGCAACCCCGACCCCGATGCCGAGCTCTTGGACCGTTTCGGACATCGCAGCGGCCGACCCGGACTTAGAGGCAGGCGCTGCGCCGACGACGGTGTCGGTGCCGAGCGCAGCGATCGCGCCTAGACCGAGATAGATGAAGGTGAAGCCGACTACCACGCGAATCGAATCCCCAGTGCCGATTACAGCCAGCAACGCATACCCGACCACCGACAATCCGAGCATAAGCCCCATGACAATGCCTGGGCGAGCCCGCCTGGCGATCAAGGGCGCACCGATGGCGGCGGCGAACATCGCCAGGGCTGGCGGGCCCATCCATAGACCCGCCGCGAACGGCGTAAGCCCCTCGACGAGCTGCAGGTACTGGGTGACCAAGTACATGGTCCCGCCCACTCCGACCAGTCCGATCAGCAGCACTGTAAGCGCCGCGGAGAAAGCGCGGTTAGCGAACAAGGTGACGTCCAGCAGTGGGGACGCAAGGCGGCGCTGCCTTTTCACGAACAACACACCCGCGGCACCGCCAAACAGAACGAAGAGCAGTGCTAATACGCCGAACCCGTAGACGGCCGTACGCTTGATCGCATATATGACCGGCAGAATGGTCGCCAGCGAGAGTGCGACACTGACCAGGTCAAGTCGTCCCGCTTGCGGATCGCTGTACTCGGGCAGCAGAAACCCTGCACAGGCGAGCACAATCACCGCGATCGGCACGGCGAGCAAAAAAGCTGCACCCCACCACAAGATCTCGACCAGTGCACCGCCAACGACCGGGCCAGCGGCCATTCCGAGTGCGAACATCGTCGCCCACACTCCTATCGCCACGGCACGCTGACGCGCATCAGAGAACATGTGCGAGATCAACGACAATGTAGAGGGCATCAGTGTGGCGCCCGCGATTCCCAGCAGCGCCCGGGCCAATATCAGCATTTCGGCGCTCGGAGCGAAGGCTGCGAACACTGACACCACTGCGAATGCCACCATGCCGACCAGCAGCAGACGACGCCTGCCTATCCGGTCACCGAGGGTCCCCATTGTGATGAGGAACCCAGCGATGAAGAACCCGTAGGCATCCATAATCCACAACGTCTGCGTCGCTGACGGATCCAGAGCGGCGGACAGACTCGGCAGCACCAGGTAGAGAACAGTCACGTCCAGGCCAAGCAGCACTGTCGGCAGCCCTAGTAGCCCCAAGCCTGCCCATTCGCGCATTCCCGCACGCCTCACCCCGACGTCGAGCATAGAACCCCCTAAACCGTTGATCTACTTGAACGATAGTACAACTAGTGCGATCGTTCAAGTAAATTCCCCGTCCGCCCCGGTTCAATCAGGAATCAAGAAGCTTGGGAGCGATGGCCGGACTACGGTCACCTCTAAAGGATCGATCAACGACAGGAGAGAAATAGCGATGAGCACCGAAGGCTTCTCCGAGCAAGAACGCGCGGCGATGCAGCAACGCGCCGCTGAGCTGAAGAAGGAGGCAAGCCGCGGTCGCGGGAAGAAGGCCGCTGCCGAGGAAGCCGACATGTTGACAAAGATCGCGCAGATGGCCGAACCTGACCGGTCTCTAGCCGAACGCATTCACGACATCGTCACCAGCAACGCCCCGGACCTCTCACCGAAGCTGTGGTACGGGCAGCCCGCCTACGCATGGAAAGGAAAAGTTGTGTGCTTCTTCCGCAGCGGCAACGATGACAAGGAACGTTATTCGACATTCGGGTTCACCCCCGAAGCCAACCTCGACGACCGCGGTCTCTGGCCGACCTCGTACGCCGTGACCGACTTAAGCGACGAGGAGGCGGAGGCGATCGCCGTGCTCGTCAAGAAGGCCGTGAGCTGACAGCGCCGCGCATCAGCGCATGAAGCGCCATTTACGAGGAGGCCGCGCAACGACGTTTCCCATCCCTGCTGATCCCGTCACCCGGATCGTCGCGTCCGCTGGAGACGCGGTGTAACCGAGCTTGTTTTTGACGGACCCCATCGTGGTCTTCACTTCATCGGTGCTGACCGTAACTCCTGCGGGAACGATCAGCACGATGTTGCCCATGCCCGCTGACGCTTCGATCAGCACCTGACCGTAAGGGAACTCTGCTTGAGTGAAATCGAGCTTGAGGGAGCCCATCGCGGTACTCGCAACGATATGGTTAGGCACTTTCCAGTACCCGTCACGTTTGAGGTCGGAAAACCCCGCGTTCAGTCGCAGCGGCTGCCCGGCGGACGGAGCCGGAGCAGCTCCGGGTAATGCTGGTACTGGTAGGTCGGCAACGACAACATCTAGATCGGTGTATGTCACCGCGGAGTACGCGGCCCCCAGGCGCTCATCGAGTTCACTGAGAGTAATGCGGCCCTCTGAGTGTGCCTGATTGAGGATCTTCACCGCGACTTCGCGGTCTTTGTCCGACGCCCGCAGGTTTCGCCGATCCGGTTGGGTCATACCTTCATCGTACGAAAAGATCTTGCACGGGTCAGATTCTCCTGTGAAGGAACGCGTCGCTGAGCTGACGGGAAGCTCCCATCAGCCGCACCGATTAACTTCGTATGTAGCGGGGTACAACGACATATATGGACGATCTGTTTTGGAACGGCACCGACCCGCTCATCCATACCGCAGTGATGGTGATTTTCGGGTACATCGCACTGATCGTCATGCTGCGTCTCTCCGGCCCGCGCACCATGGCAAAAATGACACCACTCGACTTCCTCGTCGCCGTGACCATTGGTTCCGCATTCGGGCGAACACTCACCGCCGTGGATGTCGCGGTTGCGCAAACGATCGTCGCCATCGGCGCGCTCATCCTCCTGCAGTGGGCACTGGCGGGGTTCCGCGCCCGATTCCCCAAGTTTCGTCGACTCGTCGACAGCGAACCAGTTCTCCTGTACTACAAAGGGGACATTCAGCACAAAGCACTGCGTGCTCACAGGCTCACTATCGACGACATCCACACTGCAGTACGACAATCCGGCAAAGGATCGCTCTCTGACATCGCCGCGGTAATCCTCCAGCAGGACGGCAGCCTTGGCGCAATCACCACCGACGGGCTCGGTGACGCTTCCAGCGTTACTCCCTACGTGCACCGCAAGGACATTCAGCACAACGAAGGCTGAACCCGCGCGTTTGCAGGGTGGGGGCACACCACGCCCAGGGGGTCTCCCGCGGCGCAGGTCCCGCGCGGAGTATTAGCGGTACACACCACCCACCAACCCGGAGGTCCCATGTTCCGCACTGCCGCCACGATCCTCGCCACTGCCACCGCAGCCGTCGCCATTGCCGTCCCCGGAGCCGCCATCGCCGGCGCGAAGCCCGCTCCGCAGCCAGTTGGCACTATCTCCCCGATGACCACGACCATAAAGACGGTGGACCTCCAGGCGGGTGCGACAGGGCAGGGCGAGACACAAGCTCAGTGCGACCGGCGCGCCGCGGCCATCAACTCCTGGTACGACGAACTGGACGCGCAGACCTTCGCAGGCAACCACGAAGCCGCGGCAACGGCGAACAACAACGCGGAGGCCCTCGCGGACGACGCCTTGAGTGCGGGCTGCTTCCTCTTCTAGACCAGAGCGAGCCCAGAAACCAGAAACCCTGGCAGAAAGAAAATTCTGCCAGGGTTTTGCCCTGTCGGGCTGACAGGATTTGAACCTGCGACCACTTGACCCCCAGTCAAGTGCGCTACCAAGCTGCGCCACAGCCCGCCGCTGAACTAAGACGCCGAGGCGCCGTTGTTAGCTCAGCTAGATTACAACAGCCCGCGTGCTGGTTGCCAATCGCCTCGCGGTCAGCGCCGGGGTTTGCCGCGCTTCTCCCGCACTCGCACGCCGATCCTGATTGGGCTTCCTTCGAACCCGAATGATTCGCGTAGCCGCCGTTCGAGGAACCGCCGGTAGTTTGCCTCGAGGAAGCCGGTCGTGAAGAGCACGAAGGTGGGTGGCCGTGTGGTCGCCTGGGTGGCGAAGAGGATCCGCGGGAGCCGTCCGCCACGCATCGGCGGTGGTGTCGCGGCTACTGTTTCACGCAGCCAGGTGTTCAGCCGTCCGGTGGGGACGCGGGTGTCCCACGATTCGAGTGAGGTTTCCATCGCCGGAACGAGTTTCTGCACGGCGCGGCCCGTTTGGGCGGACACGTTGACGCGCAGTGCCCATCGCACACGCTGCAGGTCGCGATCAATTTCCTTCTCGAGCTGCACACGCCGCTCGTCGTCCACGAGATCCCATTTGTTGAACGCGAGAACAAGTGCTCGGCCGGTTTCTTCCACCATGGTGATGACACGCTGGTCTTGTTCACTGATCGGCTGGGACGCATCGATGAGCACAACCGCCACCTCTGCGGCTTCGATCGCGGACCGGGTCCGCAGCGACGCGTAATATTCGGCGCCGCTCGCGTGGATGACGCGTTTACGCAGCCCGGCGGTGTCGACGAATCGCCAGACTTTTCCGCCGAGTTCGACGAGGGAGTCGACGGGGTCGACGGTGGTGCCTGCGACGTCGTGCACGACGGAGCGTTCATCGCCGGACAGTTTGTTCAGCAGACTCGACTTGCCCACGTTCGGCTTACCGACGAGCGCGACGCGCCGCGGTCCGCCAGTAGCGCCGATGATTTCACGCGGTGTTTCGGGCAGCGCTTCGAGGATTTTGTCGAGAAGATCACCTGTCCCCCGGCCATGCGTGGCACTGACGGAGAAGGGTTCTCCGAGCCCGAGGGACCACAACGCCGCGGCTTCCGCTTCGAGTTTCTGGTCGTCTACCTTGTTCGCCACCAGAATGACCGGCGTTTTGGACCGTCGCAGAACGCGAGCGACCGCTTCGTCTGTGGCGGTGGCGCCGACTGTCGCGTCGACAACCACGACGATCGCGTCGGCGGTGTTCATCGCCAGTTCGGCTTGCCGGGCGACGGACTGTTGCAGGCCTTTCGCTGACGGCTCCCAGCCCCCAGTGTCCTGGATGGTGAAGCGCTTCCCTGCCCATTCGGCGTCGTAGGAGACGCGGTCACGGGTGACGCCTGGGACGTCTTCGACGACGGCTTCGCGGCGGCCGATGATGCGGTTGACGAGCGTCGATTTGCCGACGTTCGGCCGCCCGACTACGGCGAGCACCGGGACCGGGACGAATTCGCCTTCAGCTGCGCCTTCGATGTCACCGAGTTCCCACTCGGTTTCGTCGCTCCAGGTACCGTCGGCGGACCATCCTCCGGTGAGATCATTGTCGGTCACTTGTACGCTCCTATCCGCTCTTCGATGAGCGCGAGAAGGTGGTCGACGACACCATCCAGCGTGAGGTCGCTGGTGTCGACGATCAGCGCGTCCTCTGCTGGCCGGAGTGGTGACACGGATCGATTCGAGTCGAACTCGTCCCGCCTGATGACGTCTGCCAGCACTTCGTCGTAGTTGTCGCCACGGCCTTCGGCGATGTTCTGGTCGTTGCGGCGCTTAGCGCGCGCTTCGGGGGACGCGGTGAGGAAGATCTTCACAGACGCCTCCGGGAGAACGACGGTCCCGATGTCTCGGCCTTCGATCACGATGCGGTCAGCTGCGACGGAAAGCCGCCTTTGCAATTCAACGAGTTGCTCGCGAACAGCCGGAACCGCGGCGACAGCGGAGACTGCACCTGTCACGGCTGCACCGCGGATTTCGGTGCCGACATCCTCGCCGTCAAGCATCACTTGTTCGCTTTGCGGGTCCGAGCCGATCGAGAACGGAAGGTTCGCGGTCACCGCGGCGAGCGCAACCGGGTCGTCTACGTCCGCACCGGAACGCAGCGCATGCAGCGTCGCGATCCGGTACATCGCACCGGTATCAAGGTAGCGGGCTCGCAGCCGCTCAGCAACACGGCGGGAGACGCTCGACTTGCCTGTCCCGGCCGGCCCGTCGATCGCGATCACAACGTTGCTCACAGCCCGACCTCCTTGTACAGTGCCCCGACCTCTTGGCGGTTCAGCGCCCTGATTGTTCCAGGCCGCTGATCACCGAGATGCACGGATCCGATCTGGGTGCGCACGAGCCGGGTCACGGGGTGTCCGACGTGTTCGAGGAGTCGCCGGACAATGTGCTTGCGGCCTTCGTGCAGGACTATCTTCACGAGGGTGCTCTTGTCGAACGCGTCGACCACGGAGAAAGCATCTACTCGCACTGGTCCGTCGTCCAGTGTCACACCGGCCTCCAGGGCACGGTCAACGCTTCTGCGCACGACCCCTTCGACGTCGGCGAGGTAGGTCTTCTGCACTTTGTAGGACGGATGCATGAGGCGATGAGCTAGTTCACCATCATTGGTGAGCAGCAGCAGACCCTCGGTTTCAGCGTCGAGGCGCCCGACGTGAAAGAGCCGCTGCCCGGAAGCGATCCGTTCGGCGACGAGGTCGCCAACGCACGGTCGCCCGAGTTCGTCCAGCATCGTCGACTGCCACCCGCGTGGCTTGTTGAGCGCGAGGTGGACCAGTTCTTCGGTGATCATCACCCGCATGCCGTCGACCTTGACCACGGCGGTGGAAGGGTCGATCCGCATGCCCTGGGTTGTGACGATCTTTCCGTTCACTTCGACGCGACGCTTGTCGATCATCTGCTCACATACACGGCGGGAGGCGACGCCAGCCTGCGCCAGCACCTTTTGCAGCCGCACGCCTTCCTCACCGTAAGCAGCGGTATCAGGGAGCGCGGCCCCTCGCAAAGGGGCACCTTCGGGTGCTGGGCGCGCGTTACTGATGCGCGGCAGCCCGGCCGATGGATTTTTCGGCTGCGGTTTCGAATGGGTCTTGCGAGCGGAGGGCTTGCGTGTGCCCGGCGTCTGGCTCGACGACTTGGGGAAGGAAGGCTTCTTGCCTCCCGGGCTATCGGTTCGGGAGTGCTGCGAACGCGACTCCTGGCCGCGGCGCGCCCCCGTGGAGGGCTTTTTGTTTCGGTCCGGTGTGCCATCTCGGCGAGCGGGTCTCTTCATTTCTCATTCCTGTTCAGATGTTGCTCGCTCCTCTGCGCGAGACGAGCGAGCGTGGCTTTTCGCCATACGCGCATCAAGATCACTTTCGATCTCGATGCCCAGTTCATCGATAACGTCCACGTCCGGCAGCAGGGGTGCGAGCGGTGGCAGTTCAGCGACCGAGGCAATACCGAGCCGCTCCAGGAACAGCTCCGTCGTCACATACCGCGTCGCTGCCGATTCCGGGTCGGGTTCAGTCTCGGCGATCAGACCGCGCGCGAGGAGAGTCCTCACGACACCGTCCACATTCACACCGCGTACCGCGCTCACACGTGCTCGCGTCACCGGCTGGCGATACGCGATCACCGCCAGTGTCTCCAGCGCTGCACGAGTCAGTTTCGATCGCGCACCGTCCCGGATGAGACGTTCGACGTACACAGAGTATTCGCTCCGTGTGTACATACGCCAGCCGTCTCCCGCGAACCGCAGGTCAATGCCGCTTCGCCGTGACTCATAACTCGCTCCCATCCGCACAAGGGCGCGGCGGATCCGGTCCTCAGGCACATCGAGAGCGTCAGCGAGTGACTCCGCGCTGGCGGGCGTGTCCACAACGAGAAGCAGCGCCTCGAGCGCAGCCTCAAGGCGCTGCTCGGTCCACTGTTCCGCGTCATCGTCGGGATGGTCATCCTGCATAATCTTCTCCTGCTCCCGCTAATTGCGGTTCCACACCAGTCCAGCTGACGTGAAGCGCCCCGAGCGGTTCTGGCTGAGCGATGTCGAGCGCCTTCTCCCGGTACAACTCCAACATGCTGAGGAAGCGGGCAACGATCCGCATCACCGAATCACAATCCGCGACAAGAGCGGGAAATGCGACCCACTCACCCGCACCGCGTTCGCGGAGGCGACGCAACAGAATCTTCGATTCCGCGGGCACGGAAATGTGTTCAGCGTGCATGTGCGTCACGTTGACTTCCGGAACCGGGCGCGGACGGAACGCGGCAGCAGCGATTTCCGCGAACCGCTCCGGCGTTACACCGAGCACCACGTCGGGAAGCAGGCTCGTGTAGCGGTCCTCGAGTGACACCGAACGCGGATAGCGGCGCAGCGCGCGTTCTTCCATCTCCGAGAATACCTGCGCTAACTGCATGAATGCGCGGTACTGGAGCAGACGCGCGAAGAGCAGATCGCGCGCGTCGAGCAATGCCAGATCCTCGTTATCTTCAACCTCAGCTGAAGGTAGAAGTCGGGCAGCCTTCAGGTCCAGCAGCGTCGCCGCCACAACAAGGAACTCGGTCGTCTGGTCGAGCCCGAGCTGGCTACCGAGCCGTCTGGTGTACGCGATGAAATCGTCGGTTACCTTGTGCAACGCCACTTCGGTCACATCAAGGCGCTGCTGACTGATCAGACTGAGCAGAAGGTCAAACGGCCCTTCGAAGTTACGCAGAGTGACCCGGAATACCTCCCCGGGATCATCCGGCTGCGCATCATCAGGAAGGGGTACTGTCACCGGCCCCGGCCAAAGCCCGCGATCACTTCACGAGCAAGTTGCCGGTAGGCGTCCGCTCCCGCGGATTTCGGCGCCCAACTCGTAATCGGCTCGCCAGCAACGCTCGTCTCAGGGAACCTGACAGTGCGATTGATCGTCGTGTGGTACACAAGGTCACCGAACACTTCGACAACGCGGGTCATCACGTCCCGAGCATGCAATGTCCGGGAATCGAACATGGTCACCAGAATTCCCGCGAGAGAGAGACGCGGATTGAGTCGGTCCCGAACTTTCCCCACCGTGTCATTCAGCAGAGCAAGGCCGCGCAGACTGAAGTACTCGCATTCCATCGGGATCATCACCCCGTCGGAGCATGCGAGAGCGTTCACGGTCAGCAAGCCGAGCGAGGGCTGGCAGTCAATCAGAACGTAGTCATACCGGTCGAGCACGGGATGCAGCGCCCGGTGCAGCGTCTGCTCGCGCCCCACCTCGTTGACAAGCTGAATCTCGGCCGCGGACAGGTCGATGTTGCTCGGCAACAGATCCATCCCGTCGACGCGGGTGCGCATTAGGACCTGCTCAATCGACACTCGCGGCTCGACGAGCAGGTTGTATACCGTTTGATCAAGCTCATGATGCGCAACACCGAGACCTGCGGACAACGCACCCTGGGGGTCGAGGTCGACGAGGAGTACCCGCCGTCCATACTCGGTCAGTGCGGCACCCAGGTTGATGGTCGAGGTCGTTTTACCGACCCCGCCTTTCTGGTTGCACATCGACAAAACCCGAGCGGGCCCGTGGCTGTTGAGCGCCGTCGGCTCCGGTATAACCGGCAACGGCCGGCCCGTTGGACCGAGTGGCTCGCCGGGGTCATTCCCGAGAGCACCTGCCGCGTCGTCCCCACCAGCGACACCGCTCCCCGCGGCTGCTCGCTCGGACTCCGCTGCGAATTGCTGCGGTGTCTTCACGGTTTCTGGCACTCCTTCTCTGGGTGTTACCGCCCACAGTCCTGACTGTGACGGTGCTAACGCTACCGTTTGCTGCTGTTATACGCGCTATTCGACACGAGGCACACGCGCTTTTACCGCGCGCGTGGATGCGCCTCCGCCCACACTTCGCGCAGTGCCGTCACAGTGACAGCGGTATACACCTGCGTCGTGGTCACCGAAGCGTGTCCTAGAAGTTCTTGCAGCACACGCACATCCGCTCCACCTTCCAGCAGGTGCGTCGCGAACGAATGCCGCAACGTGTGCGGTGACACGGCGGATGTCACACCGGCCCGCTTCGCAGCGTCCTGCAGGACCTGCCACGCGCTTTGCCTGGAGAGTCGTCCGCCGCGATTGTTGAGAAACACCGCGGGATCGAACCTCCGCACCAAAGCGGGTCTTCCCCGCACCACATATGCATCGAGCGCCGCGATGGCCGGACGGCCGAGGGGAACGATGCGTTGTTTGCCGCCCTTACCCCGAAGCAGCACCGCACGGGACTCCAGGTCGAGATCGTCCAGGTCGAGGCTGATCGCTTCTGTGATCCGGGCGCCGCTCGAATACAACAGTTCAAGCAGCGCCCGATCACGAAGGCCACGCGGCCCTTCGGACTCGGTTCCCACCGCTTCGAGAATTGCGAGCACATCGTCCAGGGGCAGAGCTTTCGGCAACCGCTTACCCGGACTTGGCGGCTTCACGCTACGCGCGACATCCGCTGACGCCATGCCTTCGGCGTGCGCGAACTTGTGCAGACCCCGCGCTGCGATCAACGCTCGGGCGACCGAACTCGCCGACAAACCCCGAACATTGTTCGCCGGATCGCCTTTGCGCAGGGCGAGAACGAAGTCCTCGACGTCATGTTCGGTGACGTCAGCCAGGTCGCTGATCTGGCGGTCAGCGAGGTGTGCCACGTACCGCCGCAGATCACGCTGGTACGACGTCAAGGTGTTCCGTGACGATCCGCGTTCCACCGCAAGATGATCGAGGTAGGCCGTCACTTGCCCGCTCAGCAACGCGGGCGGGTTCACGTCACTCGCCATCGCCGTGACGACGGCGCGCCAGCGCGGATGGCCGCAGAGGCCACGGGGCATCCGGTTCGCGAAGGTCTGTGCCAGCAGCGCGCGCGGCGTGCAGTGCGAGGACCCCTGCGACACTCGTGGCGTTGCTGATCTCGCCGCGCAACGCCATCTTCACCGCGTCGGCGAGAGGAACCCGCAGGATCCGCATGTCAGCTTCTTCGTGCTCCGCTTCTGGCCGCGCCGTTTCCCGCAAGTCCTGCGCGAGGAAAACCCTGACGACCTCGTCCGTCATTCCCGGCGACACTGCGACGTCGACGAGCAGCTTCCAGCTGTCCGCCGCGATGCCCGCCTCCTCCACGAGTTCACGCTCCGCAGCCCTGAGCGGCGACTCACCCGGCTCATCAAGCAACCCCGCCGGCAGTTCGAGCAGCCGAGCGCCGAGGGGGTGCCGGTACTGCTCGACAAACGCAATCCTGTCCTCATCATCGATCGCGACAATAGCGACAGCCCCATAATGCTCTATGACCTCGCGCACCGCAGAGCGGCCGCCGGGCATCACAACGTCATCAACGCGCAGCGCGATGACTGCGCCGTCGTAGGCGAGCCGCGACGCGCTCGTACTGAATTCGTGGCTGCCCGGCTCAGTCATTTTGACTCGGCTTCACTCGACACAAGTTCAGGTGACTCGTCATCTCCGCTGATATCGACGGGCAGTCGCTGCTCTGCCGAATAGCGCATCGCGGCCTTAACGAACGCGGCGAAGAGAGGGTGTGGTCGCGTGGGTCGGCTCTTCAGCTCCGGGTGTGCCTGCGTCGCAACGAAAAACGGATGCTGCTTGCGCGGGTACTCCACGAACTCCACCAAGCGCCCGTCGGGTGAGGTGCCGCTGAAAACCAATCCGCTCTTCGCGATCTTGTCCCGATATGCGTTGTTGACTTCATAGCGGTGCCGGTGCCGCTCTGACACCGATGTGGCGCCGTACGCTGAGGCGACGACGGAGCCTTTCGTCAGCACGGCGGGATACGCGCCAAGGCGCATAGTGCCGCCCATGTCCGCGTTGCCTGCCACGATGTCACGCTGGTCGGCCATCGTCGAGATCACAGCATGGGGTGTTTCTTCCTCGAATTCAGACGAGTTCGCCTCATCCAGCCCAACTGAGCGGGCCGCCTCGATGACGACGCACTGCAAGCCGAGGCAGAGGCCGAGGAGCGGGATCTTGTTGGTGCGCGCATACCGGATAGCACCGAGTTTGCCCTCGATCCCCCGTATCCCGAAACCGCCCGGGATCAGGATCGCATCCACTTCACCGAGCGCGGCGTGCGCGCCCTGATCGGTCGCACACGTGTCGGATGGCACCCAGTCGATCTCAACCTTCACCCGATGATGGAAGCCGCCGGCCCGGAGCGCCTCGGTCACCGACAGGTAGGCATCTGGGAGGTCCACGTACTTACCCACCAGCGCGATTCGCACGGTTTCGCGCGAGTTGTGGACACGTTCGAGCAGGTCTCCCCACACTGTCCAGTCGACATCACGGAAGGGAAGACCGAGTTTCCGCACCACGTATGCGTCGAGGCCTTCGCGGTGGAGCACCTTCGGGATGTCGTAAATGGAAGGAGCGTCGGCGGTTGAGATCACGCCCTCGACCTCGACATCGCACATCAAGGCGATCTTGTTCTTCAGCCCTTCGGGGACATCCCGGTCGGCGCGGAGAATGAGAGCATCCGGCTGGATACCGATGTTGCGCAGCGCCGCCACCGAGTGCTGGGTTGGCTTGGTCTTCAACTCGCCTGACGGGGCGAGGTAAGGCACCAGGGAAACATGCAGGAAGAAGACATTTTCGCGGCCTACATCGTGTCGGACCTGCCGCGCCGCCTCAAGGAATGGCTGTGACTCGATGTCGCCGACCGTACCGCCGATTTCGGTGATCACGACGTCGGGGACGTGGCCCTGCAAATCTGGGCCGGACATGGCGAGAATACGCGCCTTGATCTCGTCAGTGATGTGCGGAATGACCTGCACGGTGTCGCCGAGGTATTCCCCGCGGCGTTCCTTCGCGATGACTGAGGAATAGACCTGACCCGTTGTCACGTTCGCGGAACCTGGCAGGTCGCGGTCGAGGAACCGCTCGTAATGCCCGATATCGAGATCCGTCTCAGCGCCGTCCTCGGTGACGAAGACTTCGCCATGCTGGAACGGGTTCATCGTTCCGGGATCGACATTCAGGTAAGGGTCGAGCTTCTGCATCGTGACACGCAGGCCGCGCGCGGTGAGAAGCTGCCCGAGGCTCGAGGCTGTCAGCCCCTTGCCCAGCGATGAGGCGACGCCGCCGCTGACGAAGATGTGCTTCGTCTCGGTCTTCGCGTGATGACGTGAGAAAGGCAAAGAGACTCCCGTGACAACTCGAGCAGACATACTACGACCGGGTGTGGTGCCTGCTGACCCACGGGACTTCACGGTAACACTTCGACGCATTCCCTGATGCACTGACGCCATGCTTTGCAATGAAAAACACGGTTATCTAGGCCCCTCGGGTGACTGCGACTGCGCGCGGGCCCGTCCCGTAGTGCGCCGAATCGCCGCGCAGCCGCTCAGCGAGCGCGAGCGCGACCGTTACCCGTCCTGGCGCTGTCCCCGCGTTGTCCACCGTACTGACAGCCGAGGCCATGCTCGTTTCCGAGCGGATCACAGCCAGCGCGTGGTTGCCGTCCGCTGACTCTGGCCCTCCTGCCGCCACAACCGCACCGTGAGCGGCAAGTCCGGCTGCGAAGCGTGCAACGAATGCTCCGTCATTTCCATCTCTCTCCTGCTGCGCCGCGGTAACCACCACTGCGGAGGCGGCAGGGGTCACCGCACCCTCAGGGGCAATGAAACCGCCACTGCTGAGGACATCGAGGATCACTTGACGTTCCTCGTCAGTTCCCTGCGGCCCCTCACCCTGCGCGTGTAAGAATGCTGTGCCCAGCAGGTCACCGGTCATGCTGCCCTGATCGGTCGCTCCTGTATCGAGCTGGGCGCCCGCAGGGAGCGAGTTCGTCACCAGACCTCGGAGCCGTTCCGCTTCGGCCACATCGGTGAATGCTTCCGTGAGGGTTACCGTTCCATGTATCGACCCGCCCGCGCGCGTCAGCATGTCCCGCACACCCGCGACGTCATCCGGGTCTGCGCCCGGCGCCGCGAACACCACAACTGCCTGATCGCGCAGTTCGCCGTCAAGTAGGCGGTCCGCGTACGTGACGGTAAATTCAGATGCCGCATCAAGTTCGTTCAGCGCGGTGTCACGCTCCGCTTCAAGCGCCTCAGCCTGCTCCGTCAGACCACTTCGGTCCGAACGCAAATTCTGCACAACCCGATCAGCAAGTGTGGTCGACCCGAGAACCAGACCCAACGCAAGCGCCAGGAACACAGCCACCAAGGACACTGCGTGATAGCGCAGCGGAATCACGCATCAGCCCCTGAGGTCGCGGATAAGCCCCTGAACCCAGAGAGCAAACCTGTTCCAGGTATCGATCGCCCACGACAGCGGGTCCTCAATGCCATTGACGATGAGAAGCACCACCAGCGCAGCTGCCATTAGAGCGAGTACGAACAATGCGATCGCTGTGACAGACACCCGGCTCCGGTAGAGCGTGGCCAGCGCGCGCCCGTCAACCAGCTTTTCCCCCACCCGCAGGCGAGTTAGGAACATCGAGGGCGCCGATTCCGACTTGTCCCGGTCGAAGAACTCGCTAAGTGACGCACTCACCCCTACGGTCGCGATCAGCGACGCCCCATGATGGTAGGCAAGCAGGAGGGCAAGGTCAGCCGGAGTTCCCGCAGCAGGGAACGTCATCGCCCCTACCCCGAGGTCCTGAATCCGCTCAAGGCCCTTCGCGTGCCCGTCTGGGTCTGCAGGCAGGACAACCTGAGCTCCGCAGCGGAGGGTTTCTGAACTCATCGATTCGGGATCACCGACGATCAAGTCGGGCTTGAACCCAGCCTTGAACAACGCATCGGCACCGCCATTCACACCGATGAGAATCGGCTGGTACTCCTTGATGAACGGCTTAACCTGCTTCAGTGCGTCTTTGTAGTCAGGTCCCGCATCGACGACGAGTACCTGACGGTCGGCAAGCTCGACATCGATATCTGGGATACCGATCCCATCGATAAGCAGCGGGCTCTCAGTACGAATGAACTCGACCGTGTTACCAGAGAATGCTTCGAGATGGTCGGCGAGCGACTGCTTCGCCGTAGTGAGCAGGTCTTTGATCTCCTCCTCGAACAGCTGGACACCGAGCGCGACCGATTTCTCGCCGAGGAAAACCTCCCCCTCGTACAAGCGGACCTTCGCGCCGTCCTTGACCTCACGGAAGATCTCAGAACCGACCTCATCGACGAGGATGATGCCCGCATCGACGAGTTGCTGCGGACCAAGATTCGGATAACGGCCAGAAATCGACGGCGAGGCATTCACGACGGCGAGTACCTGCGCCCGGATCAACGCATCAGCGGTCTTGCGGTCTAGATCGATCTCATCGAGGATGACCACATCGCCCCGTCCGGCGCGACGAAGAACCTTCGCGGTATCCCGATCAATCCGTGCGGTGCCACTGATACCTGGAAGCGACGTGCTATTGCGCGACAGCAGGGACGGCATCTTCATGTCCCGATGATGGACCCAATGTCGCCGAGAGCGCGGGAGGCGCGCCGATACCAAATAGTTACGCAACGTCGAGACATCGCTGAGAAGCCTTGCGCGCCTACGCGGCCAGTGCCTGACGTTCTTGCTCAGCGACCGCGAGAAGTTCTTCCGCGTGGGCCCGGCCCGTGTCCGAATCACCCATCCCAGCGAGCATTCGGGCAAGCTCGGCCACGCGATCCTCGGGCCCGAGGTTCCGGACGCCGCTGACAATCGTCCCGCCGGGCTGATCCGTCTTGTCGACGACGAGGTGCGTATCGGCGAAGGCCGCGACCTGCGGCAGGTGCGTGACGACTATGACCTGGTGGGTGCGCGCAAGCCGCGCGAGCCGCCGCCCGATCTCAATCGCCGCCCGGCCACCCACGCCGGCATCAACCTCGTCGAACACCATTGACGCCGCACTGTCTCCACCCGCGAGCACGACTTCAAGCGCGAGCATCACGCGGGACAGCTCGCCACCCGATGCGCTCTTGGCCAACGGCATCGGCTCGGCACCTGGATGTGCGGCCAGTCTGAATTCGACCTCGTCGATCCCGTATGGACCGGGGACATACCACGACTTTTCAACTTCAATCGCGCCGTCAGTTTTCGCTTCGACGGCGGTCGTGTCGACCGAGACCTCGAGCTTCGCCCTTCCCATCGCGAGGCCCGCCAGTTCGGTGGATACCGCCTTGCTCAATGCCACAGCCGCCCGCCTCCGCGCGGCGGAGAGCTTGATCGCGTGCCCTGCGAGTTCACGTCCCGCGGCAGCCACGGCGGCGGAAAGTTCTGAGAGTGCTTCAGCGGATACATCAATGCTGGCCAGTCGTTCCCGTGCGCTGCGCGCCCATTCGAGCACACCATCGACGTCCGCAGCATATTTGCGGGTCAGCATCTTGAGGTCCGACTGGCGGTTGAGCAGCCCATCGAGCGCACCCGGGTCCGATGGCAGCCCTTCCAGGTATGAACTCAGTTCGGCGCCGAGGTCACCGACCAGCGCAATCGCATCACGAAATCGGGGAGCAAGCTCTCCCAGCGATGGGTCGTCAGCTCCTTCGAGGCTGTGCCGTGCTTTGCCCAGAAGTTCTAGTGCATTCTCCGCACTCGTGTCCGTGGTGTCGGCGATGTCGCTGGCTCCGGCGATTGCGGCGAGGGCTTCGGTCGCAGCGCCACGCAACGAATCAAGGTCGCCGAGCCGCCGCACCTCCGCCGCGATCGACTCGTCTTCTCCTGGCTGGGGGTCAACGGCATCGATTTCATTGAGCCCGAATTGCAAGCGGTCTGCCTCTTGCGCGAGTTCACGCGAACGCGTCGTACGTTCGTGAAGTTCCTTTGTCAGTCTCTTCCACTCGGCGCGAGCGCTGCGATAGCGATCAAGGAGTGGTGTGATCGCCTCACCAGCGAACCTGTCGAGCGCACCGCGTTGCTGGTCAGCTTTCAGCAACCGCAGCTGGTCGTTCTGCCCGTGCACCGTCAGCAAGGCGCCGGTGAAGCGGCCTAGCACTCCGGCTGGCACGCTGCGCCCACCGAGATGGGCGCGCGAGCGCCCGTCGCGGGAGACCGTGCGGACTGCGATCACAGACCCGTCAGAGTCCTCCTCAGCACCGCTCGACTCGAGTATCTCGGCGATTTCCTCCCTGACGGTTTTCGCCACACCATCAATGGTGAATCGGCCCTCTACGGTTGCTCTTTCCGCGCCCGCGCGGACCCTTTTCGCGTCAGCCCGGGCACCGCTGAGCAGATGCAGACTCGTCACAACCATTGTCTTGCCGGCGCCTGTTTCGCCGGTCAGCACAGTGAAACCCGGGTCGAGCTCTGCGCTCGCCGCGTCTATGACCCCAAGGCCGTTGATACGTAACTCGGCTAGCATCGCTACTCCCCCCCGATACCCGTGACAGGTCTGCCACGCCATCCTTGCACCGGCAGCTCGAATTTCCGCACAAGCCGGTCCGCAAACGGTGCAGAGTTCAGTCTCGCCCACAACACGGGTGTGGTCCCTCGCCTGAATTCGATGCGCCCACCCGAGGGAACCTGCACAATCCTCCGCCCGTCACAGAAGACGAGCGCATCGTGTCCGGCGGGATCAACCTCAATGGCCACCAAAGCAGCAGGACTGGTCACCATCGGCCGGGCAAAAAGGGCATGGGCGTTACTCGGAACCACGAGCAACGCCTCCAGTTCCGGCCAGACGATAGGACCGCCCGCCGAGAATGCATAGGCAGTTGACCCTGTCGGTGTCGCGACGAGCACACCATCACACCCGAAGGCCGACACAGGACGGCCATCGACTTCCAGCACGACTTCAAGCACCCCGAGCCGGGGTGCCTTCTCAACGCTCGCTTCGTTGAGTGCCCAGCCCTGCGCGAGTGACTGGCCCGCCGACCACACTTCCATGTCAAGCGTCATGCGGTGCTCTATTCGGTATTCGCGCCGCACAACCTGCCCCAGTGCGTCTTCGAGGTGTTCGGCCTCCGTTTCAGCGAGGAACCCTATCCGCCCGAGGTTGATGCCAAGGACGGGAATCCCCGCCGAGCGAGCGAGATCAGCCGCGCGCAACATTGAGCCGTCACCACCGAGAACAAGAACCAATTCGCACCCGGCAGCAGCATCGGGGCCAGCTTCGATCACTGTTTCGTACCCGGACAAAGCTCCAGCGGAGACGTGCGTGCTCGCTGCCTCATGCGCCAGTATGCGGAGCCCGATGTTGTGATGCTTCATGATGCGCGCCACCTGAGTCACGGTGCGTGCGACCTCTGGCCGTCCCGTATGGGCAACGAGAAGTATCTCGCGGTGACTCGTTGACCCTTCCTGGTGTGTCACTGCGGGCCCTCTTCCACTGCGCGGCTGATCATTTCACTGAGGCTGGCCGTGGGCGCTGGGCCAGCTTCACCGGAACGCAGCCACAGAAAGTACTCAACGTTGCCGGATGGCCCCGGCAACGGGCTTGCTACCGCATCGATCGCGCGAAGACCCAAGCCATCCGCATAGTCTGCCACCTCCCGCACCACGCTCGCGCGCAGTTCCGGGTCGCGGACAACGCCGCCGGAGCCAAGACGTTCCTTGCCCACCTCAAACTGAGGCTTGACCATTGGCATCAAATCAGCGCCGGGCGTGACGCAGTTCGCCAGCGCAGGCAGAACCAGCCGCAGCGAAATAAACGAGAGGTCCGCGACAACGAGGTCGACCGGACCACCGATCTGTTCGGGCGTCAGGCTGCGAACGTTGGTGCGGTCAAAAATCTCCACTCGCGGGTCATTCTGCAGTCTCCAGATCAGTTGACCGTATCCGACGTCCGCAGCGACCACCTCCCGGGCGCCTCGTTTGAGAAGCACGTCAGTGAACCCGCCCGTCGAGGCTCCCGCATCAAGGCAGCGCCGGCCCGTGACCTCGAGCCCACCTGGTCCGAACCGTTCCAGCGCGCCGAGTAGCTTATGCGCACCCCGGGACGCCCACTCTTCGTCGCTCGGGTTCTCGATCACGTGCAGTGGGGTGGCTCGGTCGATAGCTGTCGCCGGTTTCACGATTGTGCTGCCGGCTGACTGCACCCGGCCCGCTGCGATCAGTTCAACCGCATGGTCACGCGAACGAGCCATGCCGCGGCGAACAAGTTCCGCGTCGACGCGGGCCCTGCGTGCCATCACACCGTATCCACCGACGCAAGGGCCTTGACGAGAACGCTGTGGGCGTCTTCGAACAATTGCACCGCTTCCTGGGTCGCTAATTGCTCTGCTGGCAAAGAGTCGAGTTGCGCGACGATGCCTGAGACGACGGTGCGCACCTCGTCAGGTCCGTGCTGAAGAGGTGCTGCAGGTCGTGGCCCGGGCAGTGGCGCTCCGTTAGTCATCGGCCTCAACGCTAACCGACAGTGCTCCCCCGCCACCACGCGAAACACCGGAATCTACCGACCACGCCCTGAGGAGTTGTGCCGCACGCGCACCTCGCACCACAATCCGGGTGACAGTTTCCGGGGCCGCCGCGCTCCATAACGTGCTAGCCGCGGCGCGCAATGCTGCTGCCCCGTCAGTGTCCGCATTGTCAACGTCCGCATTGTCAGTGGCCGTAATGACGACATTCGGCCCATCCCAGAACACGTCCCAGCCCCTTTGCGGCGCTGGCCGAAGCCGCTCAGCTAGTTCTCCGAGGCTTCGGAGGTCTGCCGCGATGTAGTCAGGACGCATGTCCGGTCCAGCACGCAGTACGTCGAGTGGCTGAGAGACCCCCGTCATTACATATAGACTCGGGAGCCCTGCAGCGCGCGCTCCGGCGATATCAGTGTCCAGGCGATCGCCGACCACAAGGGGTGACGACAACGATGCGCGCTCAATTGCGTCCTTGAAAATCTGGGAACCGGGCTTGCCCGCCACGTAAGGCTCTACATCAGTGGCTGTCCGAACGGCAGCGACCATCGACCCATTTCCGGGCAAAAGCCCACGCTCAGTAGGGAGCGTAGCGTCGAGATTAGCGGCGACCCAGACAGCTCCCGACCGGATGGCCAAAGCCGCCTCTGCGAGCAGCGCCCACCCAGTATCCGGTGAGTGGCCCTGCACAACCGCGTCAGGACCTTCGTCGAAACGCGTCACTGGGACCAAGTTCGCTTTGCGAATCTCATCAGCAAATGCATCAGTGCCGACTACCAGTACCTTCGACCCCGGCGATACGAGCGACGAGACCAGTCTCGCCGCCGCTTGCGCGCTCGTGACCACATCCTCGGAAGTTGCTGCAAACCCCAGTTCCGCTAAATGTGTCGCCACATCACTAGCGCTGCGGCTGGCATTGTTAGTCACGTACAGCAGGCGCGTGCTGCCCACATGGTGAAGCACATCCACGGCGTGCGGAACGACCTGTGGACCCCTGTACAGCGTGCCGTCTAGATCCAGCAGTAAACTGTCGAACTCCTCAAAGAGTCTCGCCATGGCTGCGGCCGCCTCACACGGTGTCGGGATCGGCCTCGGACATTTCGACCGCACGGTCCTCCGCGTCCGTCGCTTCGGAGTCTGCTTCCGACGATCGGAAAAACCAGGCCAGCGCTTCATCGCGGCGCCCAGCGGCTAGGAGTGCCTCCGCATAGGCGTAGCACAACCTCGCGGCCGTAGCGCCTTCGCGAGCATTGTCGAGGTCGGATCCCTGCAAAGTGACGACCGCAGCATCGTATTGTTCCAGGTCCATCCGGGCGCCGGCGGCAACGATTCGCAATTCGATGGCGGCCTCAGTTGGTAGCGAGCGCGCTTCTGGCGAGCGGGCAATTTCGATTGCCCGTTCCGGCCTTCCGAGGCCTCGTTCGCAGTCTGCCATCACTGCGAGCAGTCCCGAACCCCCGCCGATTCGCCGTGCTGTACGGAGCTCGTTGAGCGCTTCAGCCCATTCACCTGCATAGTAGGCGGCGATGCCAGCGGTTTCACGGACCATCGCGATCCGGGAAGCCCTGCGCCGAGCAGCACGGGCATGCTCGAGAGCGCGTGCGGGGTCTTCCTCGAGCAATTGGGTTGCTACAACGAGGTGCCGGGCAACAAGGTCAGCCGACGTCTTGTCGAGGGCGAGCAAGTCGCGTCGGGCCTCGTCTGGCAACTCGGTCGGTTCAACATTGTCCGGCAGCCGAGGGTCTTGGTTCCGCTGCTGACCGTCGTCGCCGCGAGACGGGCGACGGTCCTGCGACCGGGGATTCGGTTTGCGCGCCGTAAAGCCCGCGCCGTCCCGGGTTCTCCGCGCCGGCGTTCCCTCACGGTTTGGGCGTCCTGATCCGGAAAAGCGTTTGCCCTCACCTGAACCCGCACCGTCTCGGCTGCCCGGTGAGCGGTTGTCACGTGCGTTGCCTCGCGATGGGTAATTGCTATCGCCACGATCTGACACGCGTTCAACCTTTCCATAGAAATGGGTCAGAGGGGGACCCTGGTGGGTCCCCCTCTGGTTGTTGATGTCCGGCGGTGTCCTACTCTCCCGCACTCTCGCGTGTGCAGTACCATCGGCGCTGGAGGGCTTAGCTTCCGGGTTCGGGATGGGTCCGGGCGTTTCCCGCTCCGCTATGGCCGCCGTGACAAGTCTTTTGTTGTTGTTGTGGTAGGGGTGGTGTGTTGTTTCAGATGCTGGGTAGTGGTGTGCGCGTGTTTGTGTTGTGTTGGGTTTGTGTGTAAGTCCTCGGCCGGTTAGTACCAGTCACCTGCACACGTTGCCGTGCTTCCAGTTCTGGCCTATCAACCCCATGGTCTGTGGGGGGCCTTACCCAATCGTGTTGGTGAGAAACCTCATCTTGGAACGGGCTTCCCGCTTAGATGCTTTCAGCGGTTATCCCTTCCGGACGTGGCTAACCAGCCGTGCCCCTGGTGGGACAACTGGCATACCAGAGGTCCGTCCGTCCCGGTCCTCTCGTACTAGGGACAGGTTTCCTCAAGTTTCTTAACGCGCGCGGCGGATAGAGACCGAACTGTCTCACGACGTTCTAAACCCAGCTCGCGTGCCGCTTTAATGGGCGAACAGCCCAACCCTTGGGACCTACTCCAGCCCCAGGATGCGACGAGCCGACATCGAGGTGCCAAACCATCCCGTCGATATGGACTCTTGGGGAAGATCAGCCTGTTATCCCCGGGGTACCTTTTATCCGTTGAGCGACACCCCTTCCACTCGGGGGTGCCGGATCACTAGTCCCGACTTTCGTCCCTGCTCGACATGTACGTCTCACAGTCAAGCTCCCTTGTGCACTTGCACTCAACACCTGATTGCCAACCAGGCTGAGGGAACCTTTGGGCGCCTCCGTTACTTTTTAGGAGGCAACCGCCCCAGTTAAACTACCCACCAGGCACTGTCCCTGAACCCGTTCAGGGTCCGAGGTTAGATGCCCAATCCGGTCAGAGTGGTATTTCAACAACGACTCCGCCCCCACTGGCGTGAGGGTTTCACAGTCTCCCACCTATCCTACACAAACCGAACCAGACACCAATACCAAGCTGCAGTAAAGGTCCCGGGGTCTTTTCGTCCTGCCGCGCGTAACGAGCATCTTTACTCGTAATGCAATTTCACCGAGCCTGTGGTTGAGACAGCAGAGAAGTCGTTACGCCATTCGTGCAGGTCGGAACTTACCCGACAAGGAATTTCGCTACCTTAGGATGGTTATAGTTACCACCGCCGTTTACTGGGGCTTAAATTCTCAGCTTCGCCCTTACGGGCTAACCGGTCCTCTTAACCTTCCAGCACCGGGCAGGCGTCAGTCCGTATACCTCGCCTTGCGGCTTCGCACGGACCTGTGTTTTTAGTAAACAGTCGCTTCTCTCTGGTCTCTGCGACCACCCCCAGCTCCCCACGCAATGGTGGCTCACCGGGCGTGGTCCCCCTTCTCCCGAAGTTACGGGGGCATTTTGCCGAGTTCCTTAACCACAGTTAACTCGAGCGCCTTAGTATTCTCTACCTGACCACCTGTGTCGGTTTGGGGTACGGGCCATGCGGGAACTCGCTAGAGGCTTTTCTCGGCAGCATAGGATCATGGAATCCCCCTCAACGGGGTCGCATCACCTCTCACCCTTCAATGGCAGACGGATTTACCTATCCACCGGGCTACAGGTTTACACCAGTATTACCACTGACTGGCCCCACTACCTTCCTGCGTCACCCCATCGCTTGGCTACTACCGGATCAGGTCCCACGCATCCACCCTCACACCCGCCGAAGCGGGACAGAGGGCTTCTGGGTGGTTAGTATCACCGATTCACCACGGACGCGCCCACACGGGTACGGGAATATCAACCCGTTATCCATCGACTACGCCTGTCGGCCTCGCCTTAGGTCCCGACTCACCCTGGGCGGATTAACCTGCCCCAGGAACCCTTGGTCATCCGGCGGCAGAGTTTCTCACTCTGCTTTCGCTACTCATGCCTGCATTCTCACTCCCACACCCTCCACAACTCGTTCACACGGCTGCTTCCCTGGATGCAGGACGCTCCCCTACCCACCCCAGCCACTGCACACACCCCAAAAAGGGGTATGCGGATGACATGCTGGAGTGCCGCGGCTTCGGCGGTGTGCTTGAGCCCCGCTACATTATCGGCGCAGGACCACTAGACCAGTGAGCTATTACGCACTCTTTCAAGGGTGGCTGCTTCTAAGCCAACCTCCTGGCTGTCTGAGCGGTCCCACATCCTTTTCCACTTAGCACACGCTTAGGGGCCTTAGCCGGCGATCTGGGCTGTTTCCCTCTCGACCAGCGAACCTTATCGCCCGCAGTCTCACTGCCACGCTCTCACTTACCGGCATTCGGAGTTTGGCTGACGTCAGTAACCTGGTGAGGCCCATCGGCCATCCAGTAGCTCTACCTCCGGCAAGAAACACGTGACGCTGCACCTAAATGCATTTCGGGGAGAACCAGCTATCACGGAGTTTGATTGGCCTTTCACCCCTACCCACAACTCATCCCCTCAGTTTTCAACCTAAGTGGGTTCGGGCCTCCACGACGTCTTACCGACGCTTCACCCTGGCCATGGGTAGATCACTCCGCTTCGGGCCTAGAACATGCCACTGCGACGCCCTATTCAGACTCGCTTTCGCTACGGCTGCCCCTCACGGGTTAACCTCGCGACATGCCACTAACTCGCAGGCTCATTCTTCAAAAGGCACGCCATCACCCCACCCCAAAAGGGAAGGCTCTGACGGATTGTAAGCGCATGGTTTCAGGTACTATTTCACTCCCCTCCCGGGGTACTTTTCACCATTCCCTCACGGTACTTATCCACTATCGGTCATCAGGGAGTATTCAGGCTTACCGGGTGGTCCCGGCAGATTCACAGCAGATTTCACGGGCCCGCTGCTACTCGGGTACAACGTCACAGACCAGGCATACATTTTCGCGTACGGGACTCTCACCCTCTCCGGCACACCATCCCAAGCGGCTTCCGCTAACACACACACTGGATCTGACTGTCACGGCGGTAACAGAACAACACTGCCCCACAACCCCTCATACGCAACCCCCGCCGGGTATCACACGCACAAGGTTTAGCCACCATCCGCTTTCGCTCGCCACTACTCACGGAATCACTCAATTGTTTTCTCTTCCTGCAGGTACTGAGATGTTTCACTTCCCCGCGTTCCCTCCACACCGTCTATACATTCAACGGCAGGTAACACGACATCACTCGTGCTGGGTTTCCCCATTCGGACACCCTCGGATCACAGCTCGGCTGACAGCTCCCCGAGGCCTATCGCGGCCTCCCACGTCCTTCATCGGCTCCTGATGCCAAGGCATCCACCATGCGCCCTTAAACACTTACAACACAAAAAATCAATCACAAGCAATAAACACTCGTCACACCACTATCCAGCTCTCAAACAACACACACAACCAACACCCCCAGCACCCAGCCAGGACACATCAGCCATGCCCCTGAAAACACCACACCCCACGATCCCCCCAACAGGAGAGACCAGGCATGCTGCCTCAGAACCCCAACAGTGTTCCAGCACCCCGCACACAGCGGAGAAATTGTTTGATGATGTCCACCCGGCACGGCCCACAGCCCGTGACACGAACGGTCACGCCAGCCAGGCCGCCATAATTATCTCTAAGAGCAAAGCTCCTTAGAAAGGAGGTGATCCAGCCGCACCTTCCGGTACGGCTACCTTGTTACGACTTCGTCCCAATCGCCGATCCCACCTTCGACCACTCCCTCCCCACAAAGGGGGTTGGGCCATGGGCTTCGGGTGTTACCGACTTTCATGACGTGACGGGCGGTGTGTACAAGGCCCGGGAACGTATTCACCGCAGCGTTGCTGATCTGCGATTACTAGCGACTCCGACTTCACGGGGCCGAGTTGCAGACCCCGATCCGAACTGAGACCGGCTTTAAGGGATTCGCTCCACCTCACGGCATCGCAGCCCTCTGTACCAGCCATTGTAGCATGTGTGAAGCCCTGGACATAAGGGGCATGATGACTTGACGTCATCCCCACCTTCCTCCGAGTTGACCCCGGCAGTCTCTCACGAGTCCCCACCATTACGTGCTGGCAACATGAGACAAGGGTTGCGCTCGTTGCGGGACTTAACCCAACATCTCACGACACGAGCTGACGACAGCCATGCACCACCTGCACACCAGCCACAAGGGAACGCCCATCTCTGGACGCGTCTAGTGCATGTCAAACCCAGGTAAGGTTCTTCGCGTTGCATCGAATTAATCCACATGCTCCGCCGCTTGTGCGGGCCCCCGTCAATTCCTTTGAGTTTTAGCCTTGCGGCCGTACTCCCCAGGCGGGGTACTTAATGCGTTAGCTACGGCACGGATCCCGTGGAAGGAACCCACACCTAGTACCCACCGTTTACGGCGTGGACTACCAGGGTATCTAATCCTGTTCGCTCCCCACGCTTTCGCTCCTCAGCGTCAGTTACTGCCCAGAGACCCGCCTTCGCCACCGGTGTTCCTCCTGATATCTGCGCATTTCACCGCTACACCAGGAATTCCAGTCTCCCCTGCAGTACTCCAGCCTGCCCGTATCGCCTGCACGCCCACTGTTAAGCAGTAGGTTTTCACAGACAACGCGACAAACCACCTACGAGCTCTTTACGCCCAGTAATTCCGGACAAC
Organism: Hoyosella subflava DQS3-9A1; assembly: GCF_000214175.1. Taxonomy (NCBI): domain Bacteria; kingdom Bacillati; phylum Actinomycetota; class Actinomycetes; order Mycobacteriales; family Hoyosellaceae; genus Hoyosella; species Hoyosella subflava. The sequence continues at coordinate 1,581,435 of NC_015564.1, read as the reverse complement.
GCTCGCACCCTACGTATTACCGCGGCTGCTGGCACGTAGTTGGCCGGTGCTTCTTCTGCGCCTACCGTCACTCTCGCTTCGTCGGCGCTGAAAGAGGTTTACAACCCGAAGGCCGTCATCCCCCACGCGGCGTCGCTGCATCAGGCTTGCGCCCATTGTGCAATATTCCCCACTGCTGCCTCCCGTAGGAGTCTGGGCCGTGTCTCAGTCCCAGTGTGGCCGGTCGCCCTCTCAGGCCGGCTACCCGTCACCGCCTTGGTAGGCCATTACCCCACCAACAAGCTGATAGGCCGCGGGCCCACCTCACACCGCTACATAGCGCTTTCCACCCACCCCCATGCAGGAGCAGGTCCTATCCGGTATTAGACCCAGTTTCCCGGGCTTATCCCAGAGTGCAAGACAGATCACCCACGTGTTACTCACCCGTTCGCCACTCGTGTACCCCGAAAGGCCTTACCGTTCGACTTGCATGTGTTAAGCACGCCGCCAGCGTTCGTCCTGAGCCAGGATCAAACTCTCCGTTAAAAACCAAACACACCCCAACACCCCAAAAGGCACCAGAGCACGATCAGAAAAACAGAGCCAAAAACTGGCAAAAAAAAACAAAAAACAGACACCCAACCCCGACTAGGGATCTGAATCAGGCATCCAAACAACAGCACCAAAGGACTGTCATCAATCCCGGCACCATCAAACAAAAACCAAAACACTGTTGAGTTCTCAAACAACACACCCCAAGACCCAAACCAAAACAGTCCAGACCCCCTCAGGGCACAGCCACCAATCTTAACCAGATCCTGCCCAGGGAGTCAAACCATCGATTCGAGTTGATTCGGGGGTTTGCCTTCCCGCTCAGGTGCCCGGCTCCTTTCGGAACCGGCCTTCCGGCGTCGGCGGCGTAGAGAAAGTTACACAGAGCGCGACTGAAAAACAAATCCGCAGTTCAGACGCGCTCACGGACTCCGGGTCTACTCGCCGCGCCGGACCCCAGCAAAGTGACGCTTCCCCTTGCGGACGACTAGCCAGCGTCCATGCAGCCAGTCGTCAGGCGCGGGCTCCCACGCCTCATCGCTGATCTTCTGATTGTTGATCGCGGCCCCACCTTCCCGGATGGTTCGCCGTGCCGCACCTTTGGAGTCACAAAGTCCACTCGAGACGAGCAGATCGACCAGAGTCTGTGGTGCGCCTGGCACCAATTCGGCGACCGACGCTTCTGTAAGCGACGCGGCAAGTGTCCGCTCGTCGAGTTCTTTCAACTCGGCTCTCCCGAACAGAGCCTGGCTCGCATGCTCGACGGCACGGGTGTTCGCTTCGCCGTGCACGAGGGTCGTCATCTCGCGTGCGAGTCGTTTCTGTCCCGCGCGCAAGTGCGGACTGTCTAGCGTCTGTTTCTCCAGATCGTCCAGTTCTTCCTGGCCGAGGAAGGTGAACCAGCGCAGATACCGGACGACGTCCGCGTCTGCCGTGTTGACGAAGTACTGATACCAGGCATAAGGGCTGGTCATCTCGGGATCCAGCCACAGGCTGCCGCCACCGGTGGACTTGCCGAACTTCTTTCCATCCGACGTGGTTACCAGCGGAACGGTGAAGCCGTGGACATGTTCACCGTCGAGCTTCCGCACCAGGTCGACGCCTGCCACGATATTTCCCCACTGATCAGAACCACCGACTTGCAGAACGCAGCCATGCTCGCGACGCAGATGCACATAGTCGTTCGCCTGCAGCAACATGTACGAGAACTCCGCGTAGGAGATGCCGTCGGACTCAAGGCGGCGCTTCACCGTCTCGCGCGCAAGCATGACGTTCACGGAGAAGTGCTTTCCTATGTCACGCAAGAACGCGATCGCCGAGAGGCTGCCAGTCCAGTTCATGTTGTTTTCGATGATGGCCGCGTTCGATGAGGCACCGAAGTCCACGAAACGTTCAAGCTGTCCTTTGATCCGCTCCGACCATTCGGCGACGGTGGACTCGTCGTTCATCGAGCGCTCCCCGACATCACGCGGATCACCGATGAGGCCCGTCGCACCACCAGCGAGAACGATTGGCCGGTGGCCCGCTTCCTGGAAGCGGCGCAACACGAGCAGCGGAATTAGATGACCGGCGTGCAAGCTGGCAGCGGTCGGATCGAAGCCCGCATACAGCGTCGCCATGCCAGAGTTCAGCTTTGCGCGGAGCGCGTCGAGGTCGGTGGATTGTGCGATCAAGCCGCGCCAGGTCAGTTCGTCCAGGATGTCGTGCGTCACGAGTCAGATCATCCCCTAATCGCTACCCGGGTTGCCACTCGCGTCCCCATGCTCAAGCTCGCGAATGTCTCCGGTAACGCGAAACTGCAGGGTGGCCCTTTATCCAGAAACGCCATGGACGGTCCGCGTCGCGGAGAATTCCGACCCGCGGCCCGGCAAGAAATTCACCTGGGTCCCGATAATCGGATAGCGACACATCCAAATTGTCGTCAAGGACATCTACGCCCTGGTCACCGAGCGATATACCTAGCGCTTGTGCGAAGTTTGCAGGTCCGGACGCAAGCGTGTCAGCCGTTCCTGTACGGCCACGGCGAAGGGCTGCCTCATCGGTTCCGCGCGTCAGCGCACCGGCTCGCAGCAGCACTGCGCCAGCGGAACCCACCGGCCCGAAGGTGATGTTGACGCACAAGTGAATTCCGTAAATCCGGTAGACGTAGAGGCGACCGGCTTCACCAAACATCACGGAGTTTCGTGCTGTTCGCCCCGGATACGCGTGCGAGGCTGGATCCGGCCATGGTCCCGAAGCGTCACTGCCGTATGCCTCGACCTCAACTATCTTTGCTTCGCATCCCCGAACCCGAAGACGGCGACCGAGAAGTTCCTGCGCCGCGCGTTCAGGAGTAGTGCTGGTCAGCACATCACGCACGTCGTCACCCTCCGCTCGCGGCTATCAGCCCGTTCTGGACATGCGGGCACATTGTTTTTTGACGCACCCCGAAGCGATTACGTTCCAGGCAATTGTTATCCACAGGGATAACTCCGGACGGTTGCGCCGAAATGTAATGCTCTCGCCATGACCAGTTCTCCGCGACATTCTTCCAATGACCTCACCGAAATTCCCGTACTCACGGACGATGATCTGCACTCACGCGTCGACACCATCGTGGGCCCCGCTGTCGTACCGCAACTGTGGTTGCTGTTCTTCACGCCACTTGGGTACCAGCTACCGGTAGTGATTCCTGTCCAAGATCCGCCTACTGGCCTTCCCCGCGCGGAACAGTGCACCGCGATGGTCACCGCAATGAAAGGGGCTATCTGGGAGACCGGCGAGGACGCGGCTGCGGTCTTCGTGATTGAACGCCCAGATCAGACGGTCATCACGGATCTGGATCAAATCTGGGCACGCCGCCTGCTCGCAGCGGCGGCTGCGGCTGACTTGCCGGTGCGCGGAGTGTTTATCAGCCTGAGCACCGGGGTTCGCCCTCTGCCCTTGACTCCCGGCTAAGTTGTCAGCGGCCGGTTTCAGCCTGTGCACGTTCGGTGAAGGCTTGGTGCTCACTGTCCGACACCTCGCGCGCTTCATCGATCAGCAGAACCGGAATGCCGTTCTCAATCGGATAAGCCCTCCGCAGACGCGGGTTGTAAAGCACCTCATCATCGATGAGCAGTAGCGGCCCGTGGTCTTGTGGACATGCAAGAACACTCAAAAGGATCGGATCCAAAGTCACGACACCTACCCTACCTTCGCGCACCGGTGAGCTACGCGTCCGCCATGACACGCTTACGGGCCGCTTCGGTCAGCCGACGGTACTGGTGATTATCCGGGTCGTAGTACCAGCAGTTCACGCCAGCTGCTGGTACACCGTCGGCGGCGAGCGCCCGGGTTTTGGGTCGGTACCACGTCGTCAGCGGAATCTCGTCGACGACATGAACGATGTCGGGTCGCTGACCTTCCGGGAGGATCGACAAGGCATTGTTCAGGTGGCCCGGTTTGACCTCCGCCTTCTGCGAGGCGCCTTCCGGCATCCATAATCGCAGCGAAAGCGCCGCGATCACCAGCGTTCGCTTTCCTGCAGGTACGCCATAGACCACTGCCAGGTCGAGGGCATCGATCTCTGCCAGAGCGTCCTCAATTGGCAGCGCGAACACGACCCCCCGCTCAGTACGGATCACTGAGTTCCGATTGTCGACCATCCAGTAGTCACCGGAATCGTCCCGGCGGAATAGATGATCAGTGGCGATCCATGCGTCCCCGGCCCGGAATACGCCGCGCATCTCATTTGAGCTGAGTTCCATACCTGTTCGGGGATGTGCCAGAAGGCGTCCCACGTCGCCGTCTGCGGCCTCACGGACGAAACCACGGTCGTCCTCGATAAAGCGATCCTGCTCAACGTCGTAGGCGGCAAGCCTGATGGTGGCGGAACCCGGAATGGGCCGACCTTTCGACCCAGGCTTCGCGCCCGAAATGTTGGCAAGCACGGCCTCCCCCTCGGTGGAGGCGTAAAACTCGACGACGTTTGCGGGCGCGAATCGTTCCGTCACTCTGCGCCACAGAGCCGCTGGCATGCCGGATCCCATGAAGAGCCGGATCGGATGATGCCTCTGCACTTGCAGATCTTCAGCGTTCACCAATTCCCGAAGGAGGGTCCACGTATACGAAACGACCGTCACTCCGTAGCGGTGAATCTCCTCGGCGAACTGGCTCGGATCGAAAGTCCGGGTAAGCGCGATGCGTGCACCGCCCGCGACCGCCCCACCGAGTGTCATCAGCAAACCCGACGGGTGGTGCAGCGGGGTTAGGCAGTAAACCGTGTCACTCATTGTCAGCGATGCAGCGGAGGCCGTGCCGAACGCCGAGAGTGCCCACCTGTGGTTCGTGATGAACTGCGGCTCGGTGTGGCCTCGTGAGCGGGTGAAAACGATGAATGCAAGGTCACTCGCGAGCCCAGGGTCGGGCCGATACCAGGCCGGCAAGCTGACGGCCGCAGGGTCGATTTTCTCCATGTCAATGACATCGGTTTCGTTCGCCAATTCCAGGTCACGTTCGTCGCCGCCGCCAAGGACGAACACCCGAACACCTGCCGTCATAGCGTCGGCGAGGTTCGGGGGGTCCGCGACAATTGCGGATACCTCACCAATCCGGATGGCTTCAGCCAAATCAGTTCCAGGCTGCAATAGCACGCTCACCGCACCCAGTCGAGACAACGCGGCAATAGCGGCGAGCGCGCTGGGACGCGTCTGCATGAGGACACCGACATGGCTGCCCTGTCGGACACCGACGGAGATGAACCCGCGAACCACGTTGTCAATCCGCTCGTTCACCGCGGCGTGCGTATGAACTCTGTCATCGAACAGGAACAATTCACCTAACGGATTACGTCGTCCTTGTTCATTGAGCAACAGTCCGAGCGACATACGTGTGTGAGCCTGCATCACGCCAAGACGCGCGAGCCGCGGCAACGTCCGCATCGCCTCACCGGTGATTTCCTTGGTTGTTCGCGCAGCACCCCTCGTTGCGTCAACAAGATCCTGGGCAACCCCAAACCCAATCTCAGCAGCTTGGCTCGCGCTGTTCACCAGCCGCTGAGCCACCGTGTATTCACCATCGACTGGTTCTTGAGGCTCATCGGTCATCGGATTGATGATGACGGGCTCATCCCCCGCGCCTTCATGCCATTTGACCCATTCCGCCACCGTTGGCCAGGTGTGAATGGCAGCACTCGATCCGACAACCAGTCCGAAATGGCCTGCGCGCAGCGTCGCTTCGTACACATCCGCTCGCGGTGCCGCGCGGCGGATCCCGCGGACGGCTCGGGGCAGCCCAATATCGTCGGTGGTGCCGAGGAACGCGAGCACGGGGCAGGTGATCTCCGCCAAGCTGATCAAGCGGTCATCGACGACGAATCCGCCGGTCATCATCCTGTTATGCACCACGAACTGCTTGAGGAGTTCAGCGATCGCGGGGCCGGACCACGCGACCCAGCCCTCCGCTTCAAGGAATCTGCGTTGTTTTTCACGCGGCAGCAGCGCTTCCCGATCATGCAACTGCATCAGGAAGTCCAGACGCGATTTCAGCGTCTTGACCGGATCGAGCATCTGGAACCCGGTTCGCGCCATCCAGCTCGGGACGGCGAGACGATTAAACACGTGGTCAGCCAGAAGGTCCGCACCTTTGGACGCAAGCCCTACCGGTATTCCGAGAGGCAGCGCAACTGAATCAGCCGGCGCTCCGAAGGTGATGACGCTTTTGAGGCCTACCGAACGGCGATAGGCCGCAACCTGATAGCAGAACATGCCGCCTTGCGAATACCCACCGAGGTGAACGTCCCGCCCCGTGTGCTTACGGACCAGGCTCACCACGTCGCTGACACCAACGACATGGTCAGCGAGATTGCGGGCCATCCCCCCGATTTCCCGATCCGGCGAGCCGAAGTCGACAACCCAGGGGTCGAGTCCCTGCGCATGCAAAATACCTACCGCGCCCTTGTCCTGGGTCACGTCGTAGACGTCCGCCGCGACCATCATTGGGGGTACCAGCACAATCGGCGGGCGGTCCTTGATGTCTTTTGTTTGCGGAAAGTACCGCCGAAGCCGGAACATCGGGCGACGTTCCACGACAACATACGGCGACGCTTCTTCACCGGTGTCAAGACCGCCGAACCGGATTACTTCCAGTCCGTTCTGTGCGGTAGCAAGTACCCGGTGCAGCGGTGACGTCATTGTGCGCACTGTGAACTGCACTCGGGACCTCCGTCATGTTCGCCGGCATACTTCAACACCGGGTAGCCAACTAACCCGAATCTTCGCACATCACCCAGCGCGAACGCAGCCAGGTGCGTGAGACATTACTGACAGCAGGTGCTCAGGGAAATACCGGCTTCGCCCATTCGCGCAGCGCCTCTACCTCCGCGCGCACACCTGTGAGCTGCTCGGACACACGATCGCCAGCTGTTCCGCCGCGCGCGCTGCGCGATGCGATGGATCCCTGGACAGTAAGAACCTCACGCACCTGCGGAGTCAGATTGGGGTCGATGGCCGCGAATTCCTCATCCGTCAGCTCTTCGAGCGCGGCACCTCGTGACTCTGCAGCACGAACGCATGCACCTGCGGCCTCATGGGCGATGCGGAATGCCACGCCCTGACGAACCAGCCATTCAGCGATGTCCGTGGCCAGCGTGTATCCGGCAGGTGCCAGTTCGGCCATTCGCTCCTCATGGAATCTCAGCGTCGAAATCAGACCGATGATTGCGGGAAGAAGCATCTCCAGTTGCGCGACAGAGTCGAACACCGGTTCCTTGTCTTCCTGCAGGTCCCGGTTGTACGCGAGTGGCTGCGCTTTGAGTGTTGCCAGCAGGCCGGTGAGGTTTCCGATGAGTCGGCCTGACTTGCCACGCGTGAGTTCGGACACGTCGGGGTTCTTTTTCTGAGGCATGATCGAGCTGCCCGTGGACCATTCATCCGCGAGGGTCGCGTAACTGAACTCGGGCGTGGTCCAAATGATGATCTCTTCAGCCATCCGTGATAAGTCGACGCCGATCATAGCGAGCACGAACGCTGCCTCAGCCGCGAAGTCTCGCGACGATGTGGCATCTATAGAGTTCTCCGCCGCGGAATCGAACCCCAGGTCTGCAGCAATGGCGTCGGGGTCAAGCCCCAGGGACGAACCGGCAAGCGCGCCCGACCCATAAGGAGATACTGCTGCTCGCTTGTCGAAATCCTGCAGACGCTGAACATCACGTAACAGCGGGTGCGCGTGCGCAAGCAGATGGTGAGCGAGGAGCACTGGTTGCGCGGCCTGTAAGTGAGTCTTGCCAGGCATCACCGCTGCCGGATGCGCCGCCGCCTGACCGGCGAGCGCGTCGACCACGTCCAGCAGGCCCGCCGCGATCCGCCGGGCCGCGTCCCGCAGCCACATTCGGAAGAGCGTCGCTACCTGGTCGTTCCGGGACCGGCCTGCGCGTAGTCGACCGCCTACCTCGGGACCCGCGCGCTCGATCAGACCGCGCTCCAGAGCGCCGTGGACGTCTTCGTCCGATTTCGCCGGACCGAAGGCGCCGCTAGCAACATCCGCGGCGAGGCGTTGGAGCCCGGCAGTCATCGCCTGGAAGTCGGCATCACTGAGCAGTCCTGCCCTGTGCAGTACCTTCGCATGCGCCTTGGACGCCCGCACGTCGTAAGGAGCAAGTGCCCAGTCAAAATGCGTCGACTTGCTCAGCGCGGCCATGGCGGCGGCTGGTCCCGATGCGAACCGGCCGCCCCACAATGCGCCTTCATTCGTGCCGTGTTGATCAGTCACGTGCGACCCTCACAGGCCCAGATCGCGCTTAGCGGCAACCTTGGAGGAGAGCCCATGAATCTGCACAAATCCCTTTGCCAGGGACTGGTCGAAAGTGTCGCCCTCGTCGTAGGTCGCGAGGTTGAAGTCGTACAGCGACTGGTTGCTCCGGCGGCCGTTGACGACCGCGCTTCCCGCGTGCAGGACGATGCGGATATCACCGCTGACACGCTCCTGCGTGTTCTGCAGGAAGGCGTCCAGCGCATACTTCAGTGGAGAGAACCACAGGCCGTCATATACGAGCTCGCCCCAGCGCTGCTCAACCTGACGTTTGAAGCGGGCGAGCTCGCGCTCAGTAGTCACGGCTTCGAGTTCCTGGTGTGCGGTGATGAGCACCATGGCACCTGGTGCTTCGTACACTTCACGGCTCTTGATCCCCACCAAACGATCCTCAACCATGTCGAGGCGGCCCACTCCGTGGCGTCCGGCACGCTGATTCAGCTCGGTGATCGCCTCGAGCACCGTTACGGCCCGGCCGTCGATTGCTACTGGCACGCCTTTGTCAAAGGTGATGACGAGCTCATCGGGCGCTTGCCAATGCGCCGTAGGGTCTTCCGTGTAGTCGTAGACGTCTTTGGTGGGAGCGTTCCACAGATCCTCGAGGAAGCCTGTCTCCACCGCGCGTCCCCACACGTTCTGGTCGATGGAGAACGGTGACTTCTTGGACACCGTGATCGGGATTTTGTTCTCCTCAGCGAAAGCGATCGCCTTCTCACGAGTCCACGCGTAGTCGCGCACGGGAGCAATAACGTTCAGGTCGGGAGCCAGCGCACCGATGCCCACCTCGAAACGAACCTGGTCGTTTCCCTTGCCGGTGCAGCCGTGCGCCACCGTTGTGCCATTGTGGTCCCGTGCAGCCTGCACGAGGTGCTTGACGATGAGCGGGCGTGAAATCGCGGACACCAGCGGGTACCGGTCCATGTACAGAGCATTCGCCTGGATGGTCGGCAGGCAGTACTCGTTGGCGAACTCGTCACGCGCGTCAACACAAATCGATTCGACGGCACCGCAGTCGAGCGCGCGCTGTCGCACGACCTCCATATCCTCACCACCCTGCCCAAGATCGATGGCGAGCGCGACGACTTCGGCGCCGGTCTCCTTAGCGATCCAGCTGATGGCGACGGAGGTGTCCAGACCGCCTGAATAGGCGAGGATCACGCGTTCTGCCATGGTGTTCCAACTCCTTTAGTCGTGGCTTGTTATTGCTCGTTATTACTTGTCTTTACGCCAGATCTTCGAGCATGGCAGCGACGTCAGCTCCCATGTTGGGTTCGCGTGCAATGACGACAATCGTGTCATCCCCGGCTATCGTGCCCGCGATTTCCGGCAACGCCGCCTTGTCTATCGCGCTAGCGACAAATTGTGCCGCACCTGGCGGAGTTCTCAATACTGCCAAGTTGGCGCTGGGCTCCGCCGACACCAGAAGATCACTCAGGACGCGCGACAGTCGATCGGTTCCCCCAGTGATTCCACGCACCGGACTGCCATCTTCTGGCACGACGTAAACGCCGGTTCCGCCATCTGCGGCACGTAGCTTCACTGCGCCCAGTTCCTCGAGGTCCCGGGACAGTGTCGCTTGTTTGACGTCAATGCCCTCGTCTGCGAGCAGCCGGGCAAGTTCGGTCTGACTGCGCACCTGCCGCTGCGCCAGTAGCTCAACGATCCGCGCCTGCCGTCCAGCACGACTCGTGGCTAGTGACCTGCCCGGCTCCGTCACTGGTGCTCCAGCAGCCAGGTCAGCAGCGCTTTTTGTGCATGCAGCCGATTCTCGGCCTCGTCCCAGACCACGCTGTGCTTGCCATCCATGACGTCGTCGGTGATCTCCTCACCTCGATGTGCGGGCAGGCAATGCAGCACAATCACTGTTGGGCTGGCATTCGCCAGCAGGTCAGAATTCACCTGGTACGGCAGAAACGGCGCGATACGGTCGAGGCCATCAGCTTCTTGCCCCATTGATGTCCAGGTATCGGTGACGACAACATCCGCACCACGAACCGCATCCACCGGGTCGGTCACGACGCGGACGGACGCATCAGTTTCGGTGGCGCGCTCACGTGCCGCCGATACGATTTCGGGGTCGGGTGTGAAGCCATCCGGTGCAGCGACAGTCACGTGGATTCCGGCCGTGACTCCCCCGAGCATCAGCGAATGCGCCATATTGTTCGCGCCGTCACCGAGGTAAGCCAGCTTCAGACCCGCCAGCTCCCCCTTGTGCTCAGCGATGGTCTGCAGATCCGCAAGGACTTGGCAGGGGTGAAACTCATCAGAGAGCGCATTCACGATGACCGCCGTTGAGGTCTCCGCCATGGCTTCTAGCCGTTCCTGGCCAAACGTCCGCCAGACAATCGCGTCGACATAGCGAGAAAGCACACGACCGGTGTCCTGGAGGGTCTCGTCGCGCCCCAGTTGAGTGGAACGGGATTCGACAACCACTGCGTGGCCGCCGAGCTGTGCGACACCCAGTTCAAAGGAAAAACGTGTCCGCGTCGAGTTTTTGTCGAAAATCACCGCCACACCCCGCGGCCCCTCGAGCGGCCGGTGTGCGAACGGGGCCTTCTTCATGTCAGCGGCGAGGGCAAGCACCTCGGCCTGTTCGGCAGGTGTCAGGTCGTCATCCCGCAGAAAGTGGCGGGTCATTGCTGTCCTTCCTCGCGAGCTGCGTCAAGAATGGCGGGCATAGCACTGATGAACGTGCGCACCTGCTCTTCGGTGATGACGAGCGGCGGGGCAAGACGCAACACGGTCGGCTGGGCAGCGTTGAGCAGGAACCCCGCGTTGCGCGCTGCGGTTTCTGCTGCGTGCGCCACTGGTTCGGTCAGTACCACGCCGAGCAGCAGACCCGCGCCCCGCACATGATCGATCAGGGGGTCGCCCAAGCCTTCGATCTCAGCGCAGAGCAGTTTACCGAGCCTATCCGCATGGCTTAGCAGGTCCTCTTCCTCGATAGCGCGCAGCACGGCTAGCGCAGCTGCTGCGCAGACCGGATTCCCGCCGAACGTGGACCCGTGCGAACCTGGGCTCATGAGGCTGGCCGCCGCGCCTGTCGCGATGCACGCTCCGATGGGTAGGCCGCCGCCAAGTCCCTTCGCGAGGGTGATGACGTCTGGGACTATTCCGCTGGCCTGGTGTGCGTAGAACCAGCCGGTGCGCCCGATACCGGTTTGTACCTCATCCAGAATGAGAAGCGCCCCATGCTCCTCGGTAACTCTTCTGGCTGCCGCGAGGTAGCCCTCCGGGGGAACGACGACGCCAGCTTCACCCATCATTGGTTCGAGGAAGACTGCTGCGGTCTCATCATCGACCGCCGTTATGAGCGCTGTCTCATCACCGTAGGGGACGTGGACCACCCCCGGAACAAGCGGTTCGAATGGCGTCCGCTTCGACGGCTGCCCGGTCAGTGAAAGCGCGCCCATGGTCCGGCCGTGGAACGCGTTCTCCGCGGCGACGATCTTTGTCCGGCCCGTGCGTCGCGCGATTTTGAAGGCCGCCTCGTTGGCTTCGGCTCCGGAGTTCCCGAAGAAGACGCGGCCATCACAACCGAGCCGGGCGACGAGTTGCTCTGCCAGTTCGACGACGGGAGTGCTGACATACAGGTTCGATACGTGCCCTAGTGTTGCCAGCTGAGCTGTGACGGCGGCGTGCACTCCCTGGTGTGCGTGGCCGAGGATGTTGACCGCGATACCGCCGAGCAAGTCGAGGTAATTCTTGCCCTCTGCGTCGGTCACTACCGCGCCGTTACCCCGTACCAGCGCGACTCGAGGCACGCCGTAGGTATCCATGATCGACTCGGACCAGCGCCGCTGCAGCGCGCCGGTGTTCGATTGCGTCATGCTCCCACCAGATCCTCAGACGCCCGTATCCCGTCACCGAGAGTCACCATCGTGCCAATTCCCTTTTCAGTGAAGATTTCGAGAAGGACCGAATGCGGTACACGGCCATCGATGACGTGTGCGGACGGAACGCCCCCACGGACGGCACGCAGACACGCTTCCATTTTGGGGATCATTCCGCTGGCAAGGTTCGGGAGCAGTTGGGTTAGCGCGCCGCTGTCGATCTCGCTGACCAGTGAGTCTTCATCAGGCCAGTTGGTGTAGAGGCCCTCGACGTCGGTGAGGACGATGAGCTTCTCAGCGCCAATCTCCTCTGCGAGGGCGGCAGCAGCGGTGTCGGCGTTGATGTTGTGCACGACACCATTACGGTCCGGGGCAATCGTTGATACGACCGGGATCCGGCCTGTCGACACCAGATCGAGCACTGCCTCCGGACTGACGGACGACACGTCGCCGACGAGGCCGATGTCGACGGGTTTTCCATCGATCATTGCCGATCGCTTCTGAGCGGTGAAGAGGTGCGCATCTTCCCCGGAAATACCCACCGCGTAAGGCCCGTAGCTGTTGATCAAACCGACAAGTTCGCGTCCAACCTGACCGAAAAGCACCATCCGGACGATCTCCATGACGTCTGGGGTGGTGACGCGGAAACCCCCACGGAACTGGCCCTCCATGCCGAGCCGCTCCAGCATCGCAGTGATTTGTGGTCCACCCCCATGCACCACGATGGGGTGAATCCCGCAGGTGCGCAAGAACACCATGTCCGCTGCGAACGCACGCTTGAGGGTGTCATCAACCATGGCGTTGCCGCCGTACTTCACGACGATTGTTTTACCGTGAAATTTCTGCAGCCACGGCAACGCCTCGGCGAGCACATGTGCTTTGTCCAGTGCTGTGAGGTCATCACGGACGCCACCGTGCGCGGTCTGGGTGTCGGCTGATTGGTCTGCTTCGTAATTCACGTTCAGGTCACCGCCTCAGGTCCGTCACGCCGATCACGACGAATACGCCGAGTTCTCTTCTACGTACGCGTGGGACAAGTCCGTCGTCCGGATGGTCGCCTCAGCGGCACCGATGCCGAGTTCCACGCGCACTGTGATGTCCATTCCGCTGAGATCGACGTCCCGGGCTCCGGGCACCCCGACACCGTTCTTGCACACGGGTTCTCCGTTGAAGAACACACTTATTCGATCGGGATCGAGGGCTATCGGTGCGATCCCAATCGCGGCGAGTACGCGTCCCCAGTTCGGGTCCGAACCGAAAAGAGCTGTCTTGACGAGGCTGTCCCGCGCTACGGCTCGCGCTCCGGTCAGCGCCTCACTTTCGCTCGAGGCACCGGCGACGGTGATATGCACGCGTTTCGTGACGCCTTCAGCGTCGGCCATGAGCTGGTCAGCGAGATCGTCACACACAGCAGAGACGGCTTCGGTGAGTTCAGCCTGACTTGGGGCTACTCCGCTGGCCCCTGAGGCGAGGAGAAGTACCGTGTCGTTTGTTGAGGTAGCTCCGTCCACGTCGAGCCGCTCAAAGCTGTACTTGGCCGCGTGGCGGAGGGCCGTGTCAAGTTGCTCGCTTGTAGCTACGGCATCAGTGGTCACGACGCATAGCATCGTGGCCAGGGCAGGCGCGAGCATTCCAGCGCCTTTGGCCGTTCCGCCGACGGCCCAGCCACCCTGATGGTGCACCACCGCTTCCTTTGACACGGTGTCCGTGGTCATGATGGCGCTGGCGGCGTCGGTTCCCGCTTCGGTAGAGGAACTCAGCTGCTGGACCGCCGTCCGGACACCGGCGAGCACTGCGGGCATCGGCAACAGGTCACCGATAAGTCCCGTCGAGCACACCGCAACGTCGACCGCACCAGTTTCCGTTCCCGACTCCGTAAGCGCCGCTGCCACTTCCTCGGCGGTGTGATGTGTGTCAGCAAATCCCTGCGGTCCCGTGCACGCATTTGCGCCGCCCGAGTTGAGCACTACCGCACGGAGCTTTCCGGTGGTCAGTACCTGCTGCGACCACAAGACTGGAGCAGCTTTGACCTTGTTGGTGGTGAACACACCAGCAGCCTCACGCCCGGGGCCCGTGTTGACGATTACCGCGAGGTCGCGGGCACCGGACTTCTTGATTCCCGCCGCGACGCCTGCCGCGACGAAACCCTTTGGGCCCGTAACACCTTCGTCACGCCGCACCGCGGCCGCGAGCGCTGTAAGGGAGGAAATGTGCGGGGGCTTGAGCCCCTCGGGTCCCGTCATGGAGCTACTCCCACCGTTGACAGCCCGGCTGTTTCCGGCAAGCCGAGCGCGATGTTCATCGACTGTACGGCCCCGCCTGCGGTGCCTTTAGTGAGGTTGTCAATCGCGGATACGACAACGAGAGTCCCAGCAGCACGGTCCACGTGAACACTGAGGTGTACCGCGTTGGAGCCGAGCACCGCACTAGTCTGCGGTAACCGCCCCGGCGGGAGGAGGTGCACGAACGGCTCGTCCGCATAGGCCTTTTCGTATACCGCGCGTGCCTCAGTGTCGTCAACGGTCGTGGGCGCAACGCACGTAGCAAGGATTCCGCGAGCCATCGGAGCGAGCACCGGAGTGAACGACACACTGACGTCCTCCACGGTGAGTGACTGCAGGTTTTGTCTGATCTCCGGCGTGTGCCGGTGGACACCACCCACGCCGTAGGCGCGCACGGACCCCATCACCTCGGAGCCAAGCAGATCCGTACGCAGGGATCGTCCGGCTCCAGATGCGCCAGTCACAGCCACGATAGTCACCGCGGGCGTCACGATGCCCGAAGCAATAGCGGGCGCCAACGCAAGCGACGTTGCGGTTGGATAGCAACCGGGCACCGCGATGCGCGTCGCACCTTGCAGCGATTCCCGCGCGCCCGGAAGTTCGGGCAGTCCATACGGCCACGCGCCAGCATGGGGCGAACCGTAAAAACTCTCCCAGTCCTGGGCATTTCGCAGGCGAAAATCCGCACCACAGTCGATGATGACGATCGACTCCGGAAGCTCCGCAGCGAGCGCCGCCGAATGACCGTGGGGCAGACCGAGAAAAATCACATCATGGTCGGCAAGAGTTGCGGCCGAGGTGTCTTCGAGGACCCTCTCAGCGAGTGGCAGCAGGTGCGGATGGTGCTCCCCGAGTGTTGATCCGGCATTCCCGCCGGCAGTCAGCGCGCCGATCTCTAGCCTGCCGTCGGCATATGCCGGATGCCCGAGAAGCAACCGGAGGACCTCTCCACCCGCGTATCCACTCGCGCCTGCGACAGCAATCCTCGTACCCATGTGATGATTATGCACTCCTGTGAAAGTTTATTCAACCTGACCGGCTACTTCTGCATGAGCCCACGAATCTGATTGAGCCGCTCACGAGCCATCCTCGCCCGCGCTTCCCACTGCTGTTCCAGCGACCGCTCCTCGGCTTCGGAAACGGTCGTCTCAGACGCGCCTATTGCCACCGCGAATCGAGCAGCGATCTTGTCCCGCACACTGCTGAATGTGGGGACGCCTTCCTTCGTCCATCCGGGTTCAAGCCCCGGCTCGCCGCGGGCTGCCGGATCCTCTAGCGGCGGCACCTCACCTACCGGGCCATCGGTGACGTCACGGGGCGACACCACACCCCCAGCCACTGAAATGCTCGCACTGCCGAGCTCTCCCGAATCTTGCGGCACCGGCGCCGCCATGGCAGACAACTGCGCGACCTGATGCAGAGCTCTCAAATGGGACCGGTCAACGGTTACCTCAGAGACGAGCTCACACAGCTCGTGGTCCGGCAATTTCTCGAGCGCTGCAAGCAGTTCGCCAAACGTTGCGGCTGAACGGGCATCGTCTTCTTCCCCAGCCCCGGGACGTACGGCAGGATCGGTAGTCGCCATATCCTCAGCCCTCCTTCGGAAGTGTGGTTCAAGGATACGTCCGAAGGAATTCGGCGCCGCGCACACCCGCGCCTGCGAGATCAGTGCCGGAGTTCTGCCTGGAACCGCTCGTGTGCCACCGCAACGGCGGAGTCACGCGCCGCCGTTGCCTCATCTTCAGTCAGCGTCCGGTCGGGCGCCCGGAAACGCAGGGAAAAGGCGAGCGATTTACGTCCCTCTCCGATCTGCGCGCCCGCGAACACATCAAAGAGCCTGATCTCGTCAAGCAGCTCCCCCGCGCCATCCGCGAGCGCCGATTCGACAGCCGCTGCAGGAACAGTTTCGTCGACCACGACGGCCACATCCTGGTGCACGGCAGGAAATACGGACGGCTGTGGGGCGGGCAAGTTCTCCCGCACGGGAAGACTGTCAAGTTCCATCTCGACAGCACACGTACGCGGAGGCAGTCCCACCGCTTCGAGCACTGCGGGATGCAACTCACCGGCATGGCCGACCACGGTCCCGTCGACGATGAGCTCAGCGCAACGGCCCGGGTGCCACGGCAAATACTGGGCTGCCCCGCGCTCAAGCGGAACCCCTGCAGCGTCAGCGATCAGCTCCGCAACGGCGAACGCGTCAGCTGCGGCCACCGGACGTCCCTTGCCCCAGGGGCCCGCAGGTTCACGCAGACCCGTCAGCACGACGCCCACCCGGACTGGCTGGTCGGGCAGCGACGCGAAAAGCCGTGCGATCTCCTGGCCGGAAGGCCGCCGGTCCACCGCAAGCATCTCCACCGGCACGGTGTCGGTTCCAGGCAGTGACACCTGACCGATCGCGAAGATCGAAAGATCACGCTGGCCCCTCGACACATTCCGTGCCGCAACATCACAGAGACCAGGCAGTAGTGTCGTGGCGAGCGCGGCCCGCTCGCTATCGAGCGGGTTGAGTACCTTCAGCGTCACCCGGCGCGGATCGTCCGCGTCGAGGGACCACTGGTCGAACACCGTATCGGACATGAACGGCGGAGGCTGCACCTCGACATAACCGGTGTAGGCAAGCGCGCGGCTCACCGCGCGCCGACGGCGCTGCAACGGGGTCAGCCCACGGCCGGCAGGTGCTGCGGGCAGCACGGAAGGAATGACATCGAGCCCCTCGAGTCGCAGCACTTCCTCGACGAGATCTGCCGGCTGATTCAGATCTGGACGCCAGGTCGGCGGCGTGACGAGCAGCTCATGTGCTCCGCCAGCACCAGTGTCCTCGAGGACCGTGGCACCAATCTGCTCGAGACGGAACTGCGTGGTGCCCGCACGGTATCCCACTCCCGCGACTCGATCGGGGAGATCAGGCTTCATACGGATCGTGGGTCGTTCCGGGACAAAGCCGATGTCGGTCAGCACCGGTTCAACTGTTCCCCCAGTAATCTCAGCGAGCAGCGACGCGGCACGGTCGAGCGCGGCAACAGCGAGTGCCGGATCGACCGAACGCTCAAAGCGTCGGCTCGCCTCGCTGGAGAGTTTGTGCCGCCGTGACGTACGGAACACAGCAAGCGGGTCCCAGCAAGCGGCCTCGAGGAGTACCTCCGTGGTCTCCGCGGATACCTCAGTACTTGCGCCGCCCATCACACCCGCGAGTGAGACTGGCCCGCTGTCATCAGCGATTACCACGTCTTCACCGTCGAGCTCCCGCACCACATCGTCGAGCGTGAGGAGCTTCTCCCCCGCTTGCGCACGCCGCACGACGAGGTCGCCCCGTAACCTCGCCACGTCGAATGCGTGCATCGGCTGCCCGAGTTCGAGCAGTACATAGTTGGTGACATCAACCGCCGGTGAAATCGGGCGCACTCCCGACAGCATGAGTCTCCGTTGCAGCCACCACGGAGTTACAGCCTGGGTGTCGATACCGGTAACGCGGCGCAGCGCGAAGCGGGTGGCGCCCGACTCTGGATCGACGGTAACCCCCCACGCTTCTTCCTCTGTGCCGTGTACTGGCACTTGTGCGGGATCAGCGAATGAAAGTCCGAAGCCGCAGCACAGCTCACGGGTAAGACCGCGTACGGATAGGCAGTATCCACGGTCGGGTGTCACGGCCAGCTCGATGACATGATCGTCAAGGCCCACCACCGCGTGCGCGTCCGCACCCGGGATCGCGGTTCCTGGTGAGAGAACCAGGATGCCCGCGTGGTCCCGGCCAATGCCAAGTTCACGCGCAGAACAGATCATGCCGTCAGAAACGCGACCATAGGTCTCCCGGGATGCGATCCGGAAGTCGCCTGGAAGCACTGCCCCCGGGAGCGCTACCACGACCAGGTCTTCTGGTACGAAGTTCTGCGCGCCGCACACGATCCCGCGCGGCTCTGCTTCGCCCACGTCTACGGTGCAGAACCGAATGGACTTCTTGAACCCGTCGAGCTGCTCGATGGTGACAACGCGGCCGACAACCACGGGACCCGAAACTGGACCAAGCGCCGTGACCTCTTCAACCTCGAGTCCCACACCGACGAAGCCGGCATCGAACTCCTCGGTCGTGATCTGCCATCCCGGGTTCGCACGCTGGACGACCTCAGTCAGCCAGGACTGCGCTACTCGCACGTGAACTCGCTTCCCCTGTCCGAAGACAACTCTTTAACCCTGCACACCGAACGGCAACGTGAACCGGATGTCACCTTCAACGATGTCTCGCATATCTGGGATGCCATTGCGGAACTGCAGTGTCCGCTCGAGCCCCATACCGAACGCGAACCCGGAGTACACGTCGGGATCAATGCCGTTGGCGCGCAACACGTTCGGGTGCACCATTCCGCAGCCACCCCATTCGACCCAGCCCGGGCCGCCCTTCTTTCCCTCGAACCAGACATCAACTTCCGCCGAGGGTTCCGTGAACGGGAAGTAGTTCGCGCGCATGCGCGTGATCGCGGCCGGCCCGAACAAAGCACGCGCAAATGCGTCCAGCGTGCCCTTCAGGTTTGCCATCGTCAGACCCTTGTCCACCGCGAGGCCTTCCACCTGCGAGAAGACCGGTGTGTGGGTAGCGTCGAGTTCGTCAGTGCGGAAAGTACGGCCAGGGCAGACGACGTAGATCGGCACCTCGCGGGTGAGCATGCTCCGAACCTGGACCGGCGACGTGTGAGTGCGCAACACCTGCCGGGACCCCTCAGGTGCGATGTGAAAAGTGTCCTGCATCGTTCGCGCGGGATGATCGGGCAGGAAGTTCAGCGCATCGAAGTTCGCATGTTCAGTCTCGACCTCGGGGCCTTCCGCCACCTCCCACCCCATTGCGATGAATACGTCGCAGATCTGCTCAGAGATTATTGTGATTGGGTGGCGTGCGCCCCGCGGAGTCCGATCCGCTGGCAGCGTGACATCAATAGTCTCCGCGACAAGTACTGCAGCGTCACGCTCAGCGTGAAGAATCTCGGAACGCGCATCGAAAGCCCGCTGGACACGAGCCCTGTACACATTGACTCGCTTGCCCGCGTCCGCACGCTCCGCCTTGGGCAGTGTCCCCAGTGCGCGCCGCGCCAGTGCAATAGGAGAACGGTCACCAAGGTGCTGCGTCTTCGCGTGGGCGAGGTCATCCAGCGATCCCGTCGCGGCGAACGCCTCCTCCGCAGCCGTCGCGGCAGCTTCGAGCGCTTCCTCGCTGAGCATCTGCGCGTCGCCGGCAGACGTACCCGATTCTGGGGCCTGCTGAGCTGCGTTCTCTGACACGATCCGCTTCACTCCTCACTTGTGTGCTGTGCCGATGTTATGCGAGACACCGCGGTTCACGGCAATCGGTGTCCAGGTTGTCCATTGGCGCGAAGCTCGAACATCCTTGCGCTCTCGTAGAGACACAGCGCTGCAGCCGTTGCGAGATTCAGACTTTCCGCTTGACCGAAGATGGGAATGCGCACTTTAACGTCGGCCTGGGCAAGTGCCGTGGCACTCAGCCCGTGCGCCTCGTTCCCAAAGATCCACGCAACACGTCCTGCCTGCACTGGGGAGGTTTCTCGCTGCGCGAGCCGTGTCAGGGATTCCTCTCCTTCGGCGGTCGTCGCGAGCAGCATGCAGCCGTGGTCCCGTAGTTGCCGAAGCACAGCGCTCGTGTCGCGCTCGCGGACCACCGGGAGGTGAAAGAAGCTTCCCGCCGACGCCCGGATTGCCTTGCCATTACACGGATCGACCGCATCGCCCACAAGAATCACCCCATGCGCCCCGGCCGCGTCTGCCACGCGAATGATAGCCCCAGCGTTGCCCGGGTCGTTGACATCAATCAGGACTGCGACGAACGCTTCAGCGGGCAGTGCGTCGAGGAGGGAGGCCAGCGAGTGCACAGGCTGATGACAGACGGCAACAATTCCCTGCGGCGTCACAGTCTCCGAAAGCGCTTGCGCCACGCGATCAGAAACCTGCCACACCGGCACTGCGGCCCGTCGCGCATCCGAGATGACTTTCGCGTGCTTGACCAGGCCTTCCGCACTGCTGAACAGTTCGATGGCGAGGCCGTTCTCCAGAGCGCCGCCGACGGCGTTCGAACCTTCAGCGAGGAACTTTGCGGTCTTTCGGCGCTCGCCGGCTTTCACCAGCTTCAACGCCGACACGACCCGTGGATTCCGGTCAGAAATCGTATCCACGGGTCGTGTCTCTGCAGTTTCGCTGTCGCGGACGGTCAGGCCGCGTCCTCAGCAGGTGCGTTCACATCTGCCGGAAGCGCATCTTTCGCAACACTGACGAGAGCTGCGAAGGCGTCTGGGTCCGAAACCGCGATCTCGGCGAGGTTCTTGCGGTCGACCTCCACACCGGCTGCCTTCAGACCCTGAATCAGGCGGTTGTAGGTGATGTCGTTAGCACGAGCTGCCGCATTGATGCGGGTGATCCACAGCTTGCGGAAGTCACCCTTGCGAGCACGACGATCCCGGTAGGAATACGTCATTGAATGGAGCATCTGCTCCTTGGCCTTGCGGTAGAGGCGCGACCGCTGCCCACGGTAGCCCTTCGCACCCTCAAGTATTGTCCGGCGCTTCTTCTGAGCGTTCACCGCTCTTTTGACGCGTGCCACTAGCTTGTCCTGTCAGTTCTCGGGGGTCTACTTCGACCCGTATGGTCGGGAGTGCTTGTCTCAGAGTCCGAGCATGCGCTTGACGCGCGGTGCATCGTTATCGCTGACTGTGACCGTGCCCTCGAGGCGGCGAGTCCGGTGGCTCGACTTGTGCTCCAAAAGGTGGCGACGGTTGGCGCGCTGGCGCAGCAGTTTGCCGCCACCAGAAACCTTGAAGCGCTTCGAAGCGCCGCTATGGGTCTTGTTCTTCGGCATGAGATTCAGTGTCCTCGGTTCGTTGTGGTTGTTGCGCAGAAGCGGTCAGCGCAGTTCTATGCTGACCTGCGCTAACGCCCCGCACGGGGGCAGGCATTGAGAGGATCAGCCGGCTTGGGCCGAGCCTTCCGCCTGCTCCTCCTGCTGCTCTGGACGGGCGGCACGCCCGGCTCCTTGCTGCGCTTTTGTACGTGTCTTTTGTCCGCGGTGGGGGGCTAGGACCATAGTCATGTTCCGGCCGTCCTGACGCGCAGATGTCTCGACAAATCCCAGGTCGGCGACATCTGCAGCGAGGCGCTGAAGCAACCTGAAGCCAAGCTCCGGCCGCGACTGCTCGCGGCCGCGGAACATGATAGTGACCTTCACCTTGTTGCCCGCATCGAGGAAGCGCACGACATTTCGCTTCTTCGTCTCGTAATCGTGGTCGTCGATCTTCGGGCGCAGCTTCTGTTCCTTGATGACCGTCTGCTGCTGGTTCCGGCGAGATTCACGAGCTTTCTGCGCCGCCTCATACTTGAACTTGCCGTAGTCCATGATCTTGCAGACCGGCGGACGAGCATCAGGGGCAACCTCGACGAGATCCATGTCTGCATCGAGAGCAAGGCGCAGTGCATCTTCAATCCGCACGATTCCCACCTGCTCGCCGTTCGGGCCGACCAGTCGGACTTCGGGAACTCGGATGCGGTCATTGATGCGGGTCTCAGTGCTGATGGGGCCTCCTCAGTTAGCGGTGCGTCTGTAGTCAGCGAACCCCTGCCCCAACAAAGAAAGCCCCTGCGCCGGTACTCGAGTACCGACAGGGGCCCATTGCCGACCGGTCGCTGCCAGGGCACCTCACAGCACCCTGAAACCCCACACCTACAGGGGACCCGGAAAACCGGGCGGACCGGACCGTTGACACTGTGCGTGCAACGGTGGGAGCTGGGCTCCACTTGATGCCCCCGAAGTCAACGGAGGCGGTCGCGTATGACAGGGTACCACCTATGGCGGACGAAACCTACGCGACGAACGACGTGCCCCGCAGTGCCCACGACCCGCAGATGGTGCAAGGAGAAATCGAGGGTGAACTTCCCGTCCGTGAGCTCGCGGAAATCCCGGCGATAGAGGTGATCTCCCGGGCAGCTGTCATGCTGCTGAGTTCGGGTGCGGAGAAACTTGGGCTGTCCTCATCTGAGCCTCAGAACAGCCCGCATTTCGATCTCGACGAGGCCCGCCGCATTATCACCGCGCTCGCAGGCCTCATCACCGCTTCAGCGGAGTATCTGGGGCCGCATGCGGGACCGCTCCGCGACGGACTGCAGGCCCTGCAGCGCGCCTTCAGGGAAAGCTCCGCTTATCCGGACGAGCCTGGACACGGCCCGGGCGAAAAATACACCGGCCCCGTGCATTAACCGGCGTCGAGGGGCTCTTCCCGCTAGGCAACGGGCGCGGTGACCCGTCCCCGGCGCTTACCGCCCCGGGCTCCATTGCCACTGCCGCCGCCTTCGGGCCCAGTTCCGCTAGTGCGGCCCGCGGCTGGTACGGACTGAGTTGCGGAAGGTGCCCCCTCATGTCCGTTTACGTCATGCCGCTGGCCCCCGAGCAGTTCGGCGAGGAACCCACCTGTATAGCTTTCCTCCATCGCCGCGACATCTTCGGGTGTCCCTTGCGCGACAACGATGCCGCCGCCAGAGCCACCCTCGGGACCCATATCGATGATCCAGTCAGCGGTTTTGATCACGTCGAGGTTGTGCTCGATGACGATAACCGTGTTGCCCTTGTCGACAAGGCCATTGATTACCTTGAGGAGCTTCCGGATATCCTCGAAGTGCAGGCCAGTGGTCGGCTCATCGAGGATGTAGATCGTGCGGCCAGTCGAACGCTTCTGAAGTTCAGCAGCTAACTTGACACGCTGCGCCTCACCACCCGAAAGGGTGGGCGCCGACTGTCCCAGCCGTACGTAGCCCAGTCCGACTTCGACGAGCGTTTTCAGGTACCGGTGGATCGACGTTACCGGTTCGAAGAAGTCCGCAGCTTCCTCGATAGACATGTCAAGTACTTCAGCGATGTTTCTCCCCTTGTAATGCACCTCGAGAGTCTCACGGTTATAGCGCGCACCGTGGCACACCTCGCAGGGGACGTACACATCCGGCAAGAAGTTCATCTCGATCTTGATTGTGCCGTCGCCTGTGCACGCCTCGCAGCGTCCGCCCTTGACGTTGAAGCTGAACCTGCCGGGCTGGTAACCACGTACTTTCGCCTCCGTGGTCGCGGCGAATAGCGTACGAATCTTGTCGAATACACCGGTATATGTGGCCGGGTTGGATCGCGGAGTGCGACCGATCGGAGACTGGTCTACCTGGACCAATTTGTCCAGATTGTCGACGCCCTTGATACGGGTATGACGGCCCGGCACATGACGTGCGCCGTTGAGCTTGTTCGCCAGCGTTTTCGCAAGAATCTCATTGACCAGAGTCGACTTTCCTGAACCAGAGACCCCTGTGATTGCGAGGAGAGCGCCGAGCGGGAAGTCCACCTCGATGTCGCGCAAATTATGTTCCCGTGCCCCCACGACTGTGAGCTTGCGTTTACGGTCGATCGGCCGGCGCACCATCGGCGTCTCTATCTGCAGGCGGCCAGCGAGGTATGCCCCAGTCAGCGAGTTGGAATTCTCAAGCAACTCGGCGAAGGTGCCGCTGTGGACCACTTCGCCACCGTGTTCTCCCGCCCGCGGCCCGATGTCGACAATCCAGTCCGATGTTCGGATCGTGTCCTCGTCGTGTTCCACGACTATGAGGGTGTTACCAAGATCGCGGAGACGTGTCAGGGTATCGATCAGCCTCCGATTGTCCCGCTGGTGCAGACCGATGGACGGCTCGTCTAGTACATAAAGCACTCCTACGAGACCTGAGCCGATCTGAGTAGCGAGCCGGATTCGCTGTGCTTCGCCGCCGGACAACGTTCCCGCGGCACGGTCTAGCGACAAGTAGTCAAGGCCGACGTCAAGAAGGAAGCCGAGCCGTGCCTGTACTTCCCGCAGCACTCGGCCCGCGATGGCAGCTTCACGCGCTCCAAGCTCAAGGCTGTTCAAGTACTGCGCGCATTCCGAGATCGACAGCTCGCACACTTCCGCGATAGACCTGGCTTGTCCATCACCGCCTGGGATGCGGACCGACAGGATCTCGGGACGCAGCCGAGCGCCATTGCATGCCGGGCACGGGGTATCCCGCATGAAACCCTCGTAGCGATCTTTCATCTGGTCGGACTCGGTCTGATCGAGGCGCCGCTGGAGAAACGGCATTACACCCTCGAATTCGGCATAGTAGGAACGTGTCCGGCCATAACGGTTCGTATAGCGCACATGGACTTGATGTTCCGAACCTTCGAGAACCGCTTTTTTCGCCTTTGCGGGCAGCCGCCGCCACGGGGTTTCAAGGGTGAATCCCATGGCGTCACCCAACCCCTTGAGCAGTCGTGTGAAGTACTCCGCAGACTGCCCCGACGACCAGGGTGCAATGGCGCCATCGGCCAGGGAAAGCTCGGGATCGGGCACCACCAGGTCGGGATCCACTTCTTTGCGGATCCCGAGACCGTGACACTCAGGACAGGCGCCATAGGGCGAGTTGAAAGAGAAGGACCGGGGCTCGAGATCATCTATGGCGAGGGCGTGGCCGTTCGGGCAGGCGAGGCGCTCGGAGAATCGGCGCTGACGATCGGAAGCAGATTCATCGCGATCGACAAAATCGAGGACCACTATGCCATCCGCGAGACGCAGGGCCGTCTCCACGGAATCGGTCAAACGCTGCTTCGCGCTGTCTTTGACGACAAGGCGGTCAACAACAACTTCGATGTCATGCTTTTCTTGCTTCTTGAGTGTCGGCGGATCAGTAAGCGGGTACACCGTGCCATCGACTCGAACGCGTGCGAAGCCTTCGGAGCTGAGTTGCGAAAACAGCTCGACAAATTCGCCTTTACGCGTTCGTACCACTGGTGCGAGCACCTGGAATCGTGTGCCCGACTCCATCTCCAGCACCTGGTCAACGATCTGTTGCGGAGTCTGCCGGGCGATCTTCTCTCCACATGCAGGGCAGTACGGTGTACCGGCACGAGCGAAAAGAAGCCGCAGGTAGTCGTACACTTCCGTGATCGTTCCCACCGTGGACCGCGGATTACGGTTCGTCGACTTCTGGTCGATGGAGACAGCTGGAGAAAGACCTTCAATGAAATCGACGTCCGGTTTGTCCATCTGGCCGAGAAACTGGCGGGCGTACGCCGAGAGGGACTCAACGTAGCGACGCTGCCCCTCGGCGAAGATCGTGTCGAAGGCCAGACTCGACTTCCCTGAACCTGACAGGCCGGTGAAGACAATCAGGCTATCCCGCGGCAAATCGAGGTCAATCCCCCGCAGATTGTGCTCGCGCGCACCACGCACGACTAGCCGATCCGCCACTGCAACCCCTTTTGTCCGGCGCGTACGCGCCCCGAAAACCACGCTTCTTAGCCAGCGCCGACATGCTACGCCGTGCCCCTGACAATTTCAGGAAGCCGTCGTCAAGCGGCGATCAATCTTCAGGTGGCCGCCTTCAGCTAACCAAAGTCCCCCGGTAACCTCGATGTGCATGGCGCACCCAATTACGATTGTTGACGAGTACACCGGAACTGTCGAAGGCGGAGGTCCAGTCCACCGTCGACTGCTGCCCGAGGCGCGGATCCTGAAAATGTCGGTCGGTCCGATGGATAACAACGTGTATGTCGTTACCTGCGAACGTACCGGAAAGTCCCTTCTGATTGACGCGGCGAACGAGGCTCCGCGCATTCTCGAACTGCTCTCATCGCAGGCGCCGCAGCTCGAACTCATCTTGACGACACATCAGCATGCGGACCACTGGCAGGCGCTGGAAGCGGTGGCGGCGGAGACGCAAGCACCAACCGTTGCCCACCCGCTCGATGCCGAACCGCTGCCGGTTGCGCCGGACAGGCTTGTCGACCACGGTGACGTGATCCAAGTCGGCGATCTCGCGTTTGAGGTCATTCACCTTCGCGGCCACACCCCGGGCTCCGTGGCACTCGCCACCTCGCTCGGCGGTGTCACGCACCTTTTCACGGGCGACAGCCTATTCCCCGGTGGCGTCGGAAAGACTTCGTCGCCGGAAGCGTTCCGCCGACTGTTCCATGACGTCTCGGAGCGGCTCTTCGATCGGTTCGACGACTCGGCCACCGTCTATCCAGGTCACGGTGCTGACACCACACTCGGCGCGGAACGGGCCCAGCTTCCTCAATGGCGCGACCGCGGATGGTAAACGCGTGTCCCAGAACCCGATATGCCCCTTTCCTGGGAGCAAATTCTCCAACTCACATGCAACGTGACGGATAACGAGCCCCGTCCTGGGTATGTACTTACTAGGGTGGTAACCGGACTCGTACCGTGGAAAGGCTGAATCATGCTGCTTCGCAGGATCGCACGCCCAATGCTTGCCGGAGTTTTCGTTGCGAATGGGGTTAACACGCTTCGAAATCCTGAAGAAATCGCCGACAAAGCAGCCCCGCTCGTCGAGTATGCCCATGCCTCACTTCCGGCGGACACCTCGCGCAAGCTTCCCGCAGACCCTGCAACAGTCGCGCGCATCAACGCGGCTGTCCAGGTTGGAGCGGGCGCCTTACTGGCGCTCGGGCGAACGCCACGGATTGCATCGGGGCTGCTCGCGGTAACCCTCGTGCCTACAACGGTGGTGCAGCATCCTTTCTGGGCAGAGACCGACAGCCGGCTGCGTGCTGAGCAGCGCTCGCATTTCCTGAAGAACGTGGCGTTGCTCGGAGGCCTGCTGATCACAGCCAGTGACACCGAAGGCAAGCCTTCAGTGGGGTGGCGTGCGCGTCGTCTCGCTGGGCGGGCTACTACGGCGATCTCCACCGCAGCGCCAGCCGCCTCGAGCGCAGGCACTTCGGCCGAGACACGCGCGAAACTTGCGGAGGGGTGGCACACCGTCGCGGAACGGGCACGTGAGGTCGCCGCAGAAGCAGGTGAGCGTGGCTCTGAGCTGTTCGAGGTTGCCGCTGATCGAGGCTCTGAACTGATGGAGGCTGCGTCCAAGCGTGGTTCTGAGTGGTACGAAGTGGCGGCAGACAAGGCTCCGGATTTGTACGAGACCGCAGCTGAACAGGCAAGTAAGTGGTACAGCACGGCGTCGGACCGAAGCGCTGAACTTGCAGCGAAAGCGGCGGATCGCAGCTCAGATCTCGCGCACCGCACGGCAGAACTGGCCAAGGACGGCTCAGCGGAAGTCCGTGCTCACATAAAGCATCGCTAACGCCTAGATGCGGCGCACTTCGCCTGCGCGCACGGCGATACTTCTGAGCTAGAGTGGTTGGCTCAGTATTGCGACGTGGCTGTCGCGCAGGCGAAGGAGCTTGAGGTGCAGGAGCGAGAAATCGACCGTGAGCAGGAGTATGTCGCAATGCTCTACGGGCGATTGGATGGTCTGCGTGATCATGCGCGCCAGAACCTGGCCTCGGTAATGCGTGAACGTGGCGGTACGCCGCAGGCGCAATCTGAGCGCGAGTCATACAACGCGATGTACACCGCGAAGTTGTCCAAATACCTCGCGGCGGAGAATGGGCTATGTTTCGGCCGTATCGATCTCAGTGACGGCGAAGCCCGCTACGTCGGACGGCTAGGCATTTGGGATGAGGACAGCGACTTCGACCCGTTGCTCCTCGACTGGCGTGCACCGATGGCGCGACCGTTCTACCTCGCAACCCCTGCGTCGCCCGAGGGGGTAGCGAGGCGGCGTCATATTCGAACACGAGGGCGCACCGTCACGGCCCTCAACGATGAGTACCTCGACCCCGACGCGCTCGCCGCGAACAATGGCGACGAGTTCAATGAGTCCGCGGCTTATGCCGAGGGTGAAACCGGCGTCGCCAGCGAAAACGCCCTCCTCGCGGCAATAAGCGCGGCGCGCACCGGCCATATGGTCGACATCGTTGCGACAATCCAGCGCGAACAAGACGAGATTATTCGATCGGAGCATCGAAGCGTCCTGGTTGTGCAGGGAGGCCCGGGGACCGGCAAGACGGCGGTGGCGTTACACCGTGCCGCATTCCTCCTCTACACCTTCCGCGATCTACTTGAGAAGAGCGGGGTGCTCATAATTGGGCCGAATGACACGTTCCTCAAGTACATCAGTCAGGTGCTCCCGTCGCTCGGAGAAACTGGCGTGGTGCTCTCCACGATCGGTGATCTCTACCCAGGTGTGGCAGCAATCGGACAGGATTCGCTGGGTGCAGCAGTGGTCAAGGGGTCCCTCGCGATGGTTGATGTACTGAAGGAAGCCGTCCGGGATCGCCAGGAAGTTCCATCGCGACCGGTCGAGTTCGAATTCGATACATATCGACTCACAATCGATAAGAAGCTGATCACCCGCGCGCGGGGACGTGCCCGTTCGTCTAGAAAGCCACATAACCGGGCGCGCGATCTGTACTTCGCCGCAGCGATCGAGGGTCTGGCGGAACAGTACGCCGCGATTGTGGGGGCCAATTTGGCCGGCAAGGATTCGTTGCTCAGCCGGGAGGATATCGCCGACGTTCGCGACGAAATGCGCCAAGATTCGACAATCCGCACTATCGTCGGTTCCTTCTGGCCCCACCTCACACCGCAGGTCGTGTTGCGCGACCTGTTCGCGTCCGAAGAGCGTCTTCGGCGCGCTTCGCCTCACCTTTCGGAAGCTGAACGGACCGAACTTCTTCGCCCTAAGTCCGAGCCCTTCTCCCCCGGTGATGCCCCTCTTCTGGACGAGCTTGCAGAACTGCTCGGTATTGATGATGACGATGACGACCGTTTAGCCCAGGAACGCTGGCGCGCGAAGATCGCCGAGGCGCAGGAGGCTCTCGACATCCTCACTGGCTCGGCTCCGCAAGACCTCGAGGACGACCTCGATCCCGAAATCCTGATGGCGTACGACCTGATCGACGCTGAACAGCTTGCGGAGCGTCAGGAGTACCGAAATTCGAAGACGACCGCCGAGCGCGCGGCTGCCGACAGGCAGTGGACCTACGGTCACGCAATCATCGACGAGGCACAGGAATTGTCTGCGATGGCGTGGCGCATGGTGATGCGCAGGGTGCCCAACCGCTGGATGACAGTGGTGGGCGACCCCGCACAGACTGGCAACCCAGCCGGCACGTCATCATGGCAGGGGGCCCTCGAACCCTACGTAGCGCGTAGATGGAAGCTCGCCGAGCTCTCCATCAATTACCGCACACCCTCCGAAATCATGGCTGTTGCTGGGGACGTACTCGCACGTATCTCGGAAGGTGCCGTGGCGCCGAAGTCAATCCGCGATTCTGGCCATCTGCCCTGGGCGCGCAAGGTGACGATTCCTGATCTCAGCACCGAGGTCGCCGCTCAAGTCACCAAGTGGCAGGACGAACAACGGGAGGGGACGATCGCAGTCATCGCACCGGAATCCCTCGCTGCATCGCTTTCACCGCTCCAGTCCGAGGACGTCAGCGTCCTCGTCGTGCGGGACGCGAAGGGTCTGGAATTCGACTCTGTACTCGTCGTCGATCCTGACGGCATTCTTTCGGAATCCCCGCGGGGCCTGAACGATATCTACGTTGCTCTTACCCGCGCGACCCAGCGGATTGGGGTCTTCTACGCTGGGGATCTACCAGAGTGTCTGAGTTTGATAACGGATTAGTGCGCTACTCAGCTATTTCTGCGGAGAATCACTGATTTGCGGGCTGCGAACCTGCACACTCTGTTGCAAGCCCGGACGACTGCCCAGAAAGGATCACAAACCACATGCCACGCCGCTATGTCGCTTCATCGAGACGCACACTGTGTGGTGCGCTTGTATTGGTCGCGGCGGCGATCGCAACTTCGGCATGCGGTGGTGGTAATGATGAGCATGCTCAGGAGCAGACAGCCAGCGATAGTCTCATTGAGACGGTCGAACCTGAAGCTGCGAGTCCGATGGACGAGGACCGCGCGCAAGACATCTTCGCCGCGCTTGACGGTGCGGGCGTGAAAGGGCAATCTCGGGCGACGACACTTCAGCTAGTGCGCGGCATCTGTGTTCAGATTGAGGCGGGGTCTTCGGGCCAGCAGATACTCGACAACCTGCAATCCGTCACCAGCGTTATGGCACGAGAAACTGGAGCCGGACTGACCGGCACGGAAATCGCAGAAATCTACGTGGAAGCGGCGAAAACGTACTACTGCGCGTAATGGAAGACGCCGGGGGCCGACGTCGCCCGCCCCCGGCGTGTTCGAGTCGTCAGCGAACGGTATGAACGATCAGAACGTCGCTTGCGGATTTCCGCGCGACGTCCGAGGGCACCGAGCCAAGCAACCGGCCAGTCAGCGTGTTGAGTCCGCGGTTTCCGACGACCAGGAGGTCCGCACTTACCTCTTCGACGAGGGCGAGCAACGAGTCAACAGGGGCGCCGACGACAGCACGCTCCACCACATTCTTTGCGCCCGCATCCACAGCGCGCTCGCGCGCCTTCCGGAGAATCTCATAGGTCGGTGCGGCGCCAGTGATCTGATAGGCGTCGTCCTTCAGCTGATCAACCGCATCCCCAAGTTCCTTCGGATCGGACGGGTAGTAAGCACAGGCGACCACGAGCTTGGCGTCTCCATCGCCCGCGAGCGCTCCTGCCTTCTCGACAGCCTTGAGCGACGACTCTGAACCATCGGAACCCACAACGATCGTGCGGTAGGCGGTCATTCGTTCCTCCATTGATCTTGCCAGTGCTCGGAGCATATTGCCCCGCTTAGAGCGCGGTAAGTACTTCTAGCGCTGACACTAGTCTGTACACACCCATCTTCACGTTGATTTCGGCTCTGATTCCACTGATCTTCTTGAGTATTTCCGCGATGTCTGTCACAACCACCGCTGCTATGTGCTCAGGACATCCCGGCAGCATCCATTCCGCGGAGTTCTTTCTTTAGGTCAGCAATCTCATCACGCAATCGTGCAGCGAGTTCGAATTGCAAGTCCCGCGCAGCAGCCATCATCTGGTCAGTGAGTTGCGCGATAAGGTCGGCGAGTTCGGCGCGCGGCATAGCCTTGACGTCTTGCCCGTCGTACACACCCGGGCTGACAGCACGGCCCGCTTCGCCCTGAGCACGGCGGCCGCGCGACGCATTCCGGCCCGATCCACCGACAGACACAGACTCATCAGTATCGTCTGCTTCCTGGTAAACCTGGTCGAGAATATCGGCAATCTTCTTGCGTAATGGCGCTGGCTCAATACCCATCTCGGTGTTGTAAGCGATTTGCTTCTCGCGGCGCCGCTCCGTCTCCTCTATTGCCCGCTGCATCGAGTCAGTCATCCTGTCGGCGTACATGTGAACCTCGCCCGACACGTTGCGCGCCGCGCGACCGATCGTCTGGATGAGGCTCGTTGAGCTCCGCAGAAACCCTTCTTTATCGGCGTCGAGAATTGCAACCAGAGATACCTCAGGAAGATCAAGGCCCTCGCGCAACAGATTGATGCCAACAAGCACATCGAATTCACCAAGGCGCAATTGCCGAAGCAACTCGACTCTCCGCAAGGTGTCGATATCAGAATGCAGGTACCGCACCTTAATTCCCAGTTCTAGGAGGTAATCCGTGAGGTCCTCCGCCATCTTTTTCGTCAACGTGGTAACGAGGATTCGTTCATCACGCTCAGTCCGGCTCCGAACTTCATGTACAAGGTCATCAATCTGCCCTTTCGTAGGCTTCACAATGACGTGTGGATCAACGAGACCCGTGGGGCGGATGACCTGCTCGACGAACTCGCCTCCCGTCCTGCCTAGCTCGTACGGACCGGGCGTAGCTGACAGATACACCGTCTGCCCAATCCGGGACGAGAACTCTTCCCATGTGAGGGGCCTGTTATCGAGAGCAGAGGGTAGTCGGAAGCCGTAGTCAACAAGGTTGCGTTTACGCGACATATCGCCCTCGTACATGCCCCCGATTTGCGGCACCGTGACGTGTGACTCGTCAATGACAAGTAGGAAGTCATCCGGAAAGTAGTCCAGCAGGGTAGCTGGCGGTGTTCCCGAACCACGAGCATCGATGTGGCGTGAATAGTTCTCGATGCCCGAGCAGAAGCCGACCTGGCGCATCATCTCGATGTCATAGGAAGTCCGCATACGCAGCCGCTGCGCTTCGAGGAGCTTCCCCCGATTTTCCAGGTCAGCGAGCCGCTGTTCGAGTTCTCTCTCAATCCCCTCGATCGCCTTCTCCATGCGGTCCGGACCAGCCACATAGTGGGTGGCGGGAAAGATCCGCAGTGACTGGACCTGCTCGACGACGTCACCCGTCAACGGGTGGATGTAATAGAGCGAATCAACCTCGTCGCCGAAGAACTCGACCCGAACAGCAAGTTCTTCGTACGCCGGAATGATGTCGAGAGTGTCACCCCTGACTCGGAAAGCTCCACGGACGAAGGCCATGTCGTTGCGCGTGTACTGGATGTCCACCAGGAGCCTGAGCAGCCGGTCACGCGGCACTTCCTGACCCACTTCGATCTCAATCGAACGGTCGAGATACGACTGCGGGGTCCCTAGCCCATAGATGCACGAGACTGACGACACCACCACGACGTCACGCCGTGACAAGAGACTCGACGTGGCCCGATGGCGCAGACGCTCGACATCGTCATTGATCGAGCTGTCCTTCTCGATGTACGTATCTGTCTGCGCGATATATGCCTCGGGCTGGTAATAGTCGTAGTACGAAACGAAATACTCAACAGCGTTGTGTGGCAGCATCTCCCGTAGCTCGTTCGCTAGCTGGGCCGCAAGCGTCTTGTTCGGCGCCATGAGAAGCGTCGGCCGCTGCACCCGCTCGATCAGCCATGCCGTTGTCGCGGACTTGCCGGTCCCAGTCGCACCGAGAAGAACGACGTCTTTCTCACCCTTGTTGAGGCGCCGCTCGAGATCCTCGATTGCGGCGGGCTGGTCGCCGGCAGGAGTGTAGTCACTGACCACCGTGAAGCGCCCCGGCGTGCGTTCAATTTCCCCGATCGGCCGGTATTCCGAGTGGGCGAGCACGGCGTCGGGACGTTCGGTCGCAAATGCCATACATCTCAGAGTAATGCGGGGCACTGACAAGCACCGCCAAGCACTGACAAGCCCTCAGCCGGCAAACTACGTGAAAGGTACGGTAGAGCGATGAGCCTCTATGACACACGTCACAGCGGGGCGCGTCTCCCGGCGCCAACTGTTCATGCCCACGCACCGAAGGTCGAGCGTTTCGATCTGTCGGACCGGACCAACACGGACCCCAAGGGATTCGTCCGGCCGGTGGACCACTACCACGTGGAACCATGGGGACTGTACATGGGGCGGCCCGCAGATCACGAGCAGTTCCACTACCTCGAATCGTGGCTTATTCCCCGGTTCGGTATACGCGCGTCGATTTTCCACTTCAATCCGGCACACGAACGCGACCAGAACTTCTATGTCGATATCGGCGACTTCACGCCTTCCCCGTCCGTGTGGAGATCGGTGGATCACTACATCGACATCATCGTCCGTACCGGCCGTGAAACGGAGGTAGAAGACGTTGACGAACTGCTCGCGGCGCATTGTGCGGGGCATATCAGCGCGGACACAGCGCAGCACGCATTCCAGCGGGCAATTCGCGTAGTTGACGGAATCGCCGCTCACGGCCATTCCCTAGAAGGCTGGCTCGCGTCGGAAGGGATGCATATCTGGTGGCGTTAGCCACCTATCCCCCTTCTCTGAGCACATACACATTCGCGGGCCGCCCTGGGTCCGCGCTCGCGTGTAACCGCTTCGGCCGTTCGCTGGCATCAGTTCCGGCGAGGGAACTGTCCGAAGTAAGGTTCGGGACGCGCGGAAATCCACCGTTTTCCAGCTTCGGAGCTAACTCGTCGGCCACCTCCATCGACGCCACTGTGATCTGAATGTCGAGTACATCCGTCGCGAGCGGTCCAGGACCCGACGACGGACCGATGTAGTCGACGCGCTGCGCCAATTCCCCAGCCAGGAATCGTAGGCGGGCAACTACCCTCGCGCCTGCCGCTTCCGAGTCACTATCAGGCTGGTGGAGTTCCAGCGATGCGCTTGCAGGACGACGTTCACGCAAGTTCCGTTCGAAAGGCACGAGCCGCGCCTCCCACACCTTCCGGACCTGCTCTTCGAGTTCGTGTGGTTCTCCCGTATTGTCCAGCCAGACATCGGCGGCCGCGCGCCGCTGCTCGTCCGTCGCTTGGGCGGCGATACGTGCGCGTGCGTCTTCCTCCGGCATGCCGCGCATCCCGGTAAGTCGTTCGATGCGTTGCTCGACTTCAGCGTGCACGACGAGGACAAGGTTGCACGTCGGCCCAATCGCATTTTCGATCAACAGCGGAATGTCATGGACGAGGATCGCGTCGTCCGCCGCCGACTCCGTCAATTCCGCTGTCCGCTGTCCGACCAGCGGATGAACAATGGAGTTCAGCCTTAGTCGCGATTCGTCATCTTTGAAGGCCTTCGCAGCCAGCGCGGGACGGTTGAGGCTCCCATCGTCAAGAAGGATGTCCCGCCCAAATGCCTCGACAAGGCGTTCCAGACCCGGCGTTCCTGGCGCCACAACCTCACGAGCGATCTGGTCCGCGTCGATGATGATCGCGCCGAGTTCGTCGAGCACTGCCGAGGCAGTGGACTTTCCCGCACCGATCCCGCCTGTTAATCCAACACGTAGCACTCAATGAGTTTGTCATTCCTGATGGTTCGGACCTATCGGCGGGTCCAGAACCGCAACGAGAGAAGCCCCGGACCTCACGAGTCCGGGGCTTCTCATCACGAGCTAATCAGCAGATCAGGCTCCGCCTGACAGCTTCTCGCGCAGCGCTGCAAGCTGCTCGTCGCTGGCAAGGGTGCCACCCGACTGTGCCGGGGCGGCAGACGCGGCGGGTGCCTGGGCGGCACCGTCGCTGGAGTAGTTGCTCGGCGCGGCTTCCGCTGCTTCAGCTTCGACCTTCGCGAACTTCTCCATCTGAGTGGTGTGCATCTTGTGACGACGCTCAGCCTCGGCGTAACGCGCTTCCCACTCTTCGCGCTGCTTCTCGAAGCCCTCGAGCCATTCGTTGGTCTCGGGATCGAAGCCCTCGGGGAAGATGTAGTTGCCGGCTTCATCGTAGGAGTCGGCCATGCCGTACTTGGCGGGGTCGAACTCTTCGGTGTACTCCTCATTCGCCTGCTTGAGGCTCAGGGAGATCCGGCGACGCTCGAGGTCGATGTCGATGACCTTGACCATGGCGTCGTCATTCACGGCGACAACCTGGTCCGGAACCTCGACGTGGCGCTCAGCCAGTTCGGAGATGTGGACAAGACCCTCGATGCCCTCTTCGACGCGCACGAACGCACCGAACGGAACCAGCTTCGTGACCTTGCCCGGGACGATCTGGCCGATGGCGTGGGTACGCGCAAACTGGCGCCAAGGATCTTCCTGCGTGGCCTTCAGCGACAGCGAGACGCGCTCGCGGTCCATATCGACATCGAGGACCTCGACGGTGACCTCGTCGCCGACCTGCACAACCTCGGACGGGTGATCGATGTGCTTCCAAGAGAGCTCGGAAACGTGGACCAAACCGTCGACACCGCCGAGATCGACGAACGCGCCGAAGTTGACGATGGAGGACACGACGCCCTTGCGGACCTGGCTCTTCTGCAGCTGGTGCAGGAACTCGCTGCGAACCTCAGACTGGGTCTGCTCAAGCCATGCACGGCGAGACAGGACCACGTTGTTGCGGTTCTTGTCGAGTTCAATGATCTTCGCTTCGATCTCTTTGCCGACGTACGGCTGCAGATCGCGAACACGGCGCATTTCGACGAGCGAGGCAGGAAGGAAGCCACGAAGGCCGATGTCGAGGATAAGACCACCCTTGACGACCTCAATAACAGTTCCCTTGACTGCTTCGTCCTTCTCCTTGAGCTCCTCGATGGTGCCCCAGGCGCGCTCGTACTGTGCACGCTTCTTGGAGAGAATCAGACGACCGTCTTTGTCTTCCTTAGTGAGGACGAGCGCTTCGACCTCATCGCCGACGTTCACGACCTCGCTGGGGTCGACATCGTGCTTGATCGACAGTTCGCGCGAGGGAATGACACCCTCAGTCTTGTATCCGATGTCGAGAAGGACCTCGTCACGGTCGACTTTGACGATGGTTCCTTCAACGATGTCCCCATCGTTGAAGTATTTGATGGTGGCGTCGACAGCGGCGAGAAATTCCTCGGCGGAGCCAATATCGTTGATGGCTACCTGCGGCGAGGTCGTGGTTGTGGTGGGCATTAGGTGAGCTGCTCCGGACAGTTTGACTCGGTTGTGCGTGGACAGGGCATGAATGCCACGCGCCGACCCGCCCCCACTAGCACCACAGCAAACCGCGACCCAGCAGAACAGAGTGAACGCATGCGCATCCGTGCTGTGTACATGACACAGCACGGCTAGCCTACGCGATCACGATCGAGCACAGCAAACCTGCCCGGTTACCTACACTAGCCTGATCATTGGCCCTCTACCACCGGTGCACACCACATGATCACAAATGATTCCGCCGCCGCAGAAACGCCCAGCACTTGGGTTCGGCACCGCAAGGCCGACTCGCGGGAAAGCGACGCTGCCAGCAGAATGTGGTGGGACTCTGACGCTGACAACTACCACGACGAACACGGCGACTTTCTGGGAGCCGACTCCCCCAGCGGTGAGTTCCTGTGGTGCCCGGAAGGGCTGCACGAAGGCGATGCGCATTTGCTGGGCGAGGTCGCCGGCTCCCGGATTCTCGAACTCGGGTGCGGATCAGCCCCCTGTGCACGCTGGCTACGCCACCAGGGCGCAGATGTGATCGGGCTCGATATCTCGGCCGGAATGCTCGGTCATGCACGCGCAGCGATGTCACGAGGCGGCCCGCAGGTGCCGCTTGTACAGGCGAGTGCAGAGTGCCTCCCGTTCGCCGCTGACAGCTTCGACAAAGTCTGCTCGAGTTTCGGCGCTGTCCCCTTTGTCGCAGACTCTGCAGGGGTAATGCGCGAGGTGGCGCGCGTCCTCAGACCGGGCGGCGTGTGGGTGTTCTCCGTGAACCATCCCATGCGGTGGATGTTTCCCGATGACCCCGGCCCCCGGGGCCTTACCGTCACGCTCCCGTACTTCGACCGGTCGCCGTACGTCGAGGTCGATGACGCGGGCGTTCCTAGCTATGTAGAGCACCATCGAACAATGGGAGACCGCGTCCGCGAAATCGTCGCCGCTGGATTCGCACTCGAGGATGTCATCGAACCGGAGTGGCCAGAGTGGCTGGACCAGGAGTGGGGTCAGTGGAGTCCGCTGCGCGGCCAGTACTTCCCGGGCACCGCTATCTTTTGCTGCCGAAAAGCGTAATTGGGACTAGTTTCCCGCGTGCGCGGCGACACCAACCGGACCGGAGCCCAGACAAATCTCGACACCGGGCGTCGGTGTCGTGAATAGGAGCGACTCGGCGCCGCCCACGAGACGCACGTAGGCGGTGTTGAGTCCCTCTTCGATGGGCACGCTGACTGCGGAGCGCTCACCGGCAATCGAGTCGAATGCGACCACGAGCTCGCCAGGCCCGTTCGAAAAGTAGTTCAGTTGAGCTGTCCAGCCATGCTCGAACATTCCTCCGCCGAGCGGCACCGCGACAGGTGCCCCGGGCGTAATGCGGTAGCCACATTCGGGATCAGGGCCCTGCGGTATGGCGCGGTTCCACCACACTTCGGCCGCCACCAGCCGCCCACGGTCATCCACCATCCGTAATTCGGACACGACCGGCCCGAATCGCACCCGATCATCGAGTGGCGCCAGCACGCGGCTCGCCATGTTTTGCGGGAACGTCAGCGGACTCAGAAGGTTCCATGGGACCTCTTGGTCGAGAAGCTGGACCGGCGCGTCAGTGTCAGTAGCGCCGCGCAGATTGGTCAAGTATTCCCGGCTCGGGTTTTCTGACCACACCTGCGAGAACGTCACCGTGGACCACACACTGCTGAGGATGAACGCCGCCACCGCGACGGCAGCAGCTTTGCGGCCGGGATGCCACCGGGCGTTCAGGCCCTCGCGCCCCGGCGCAACGAACACGAGCGCGATCGCGGCGACAACAATGACGCTCGTCTCGGCGAGATACCGAAGGGACTGGACGAGTTCTGGGGCGGTGTCCGGGCCTGCGCGGAGGACCAGCACCGGGATTGTTGCCACAATAATATAGGCGGCAACGAAAGCGAAAACCGGGATGACGCGTCGTTTGAGAACAATCGATCCACCCACGATCGCTGCGAGTGCGGCCCAGCAGGCCACGGTTGCCCACTGTGGCGCAGCAGCCCATGGGGTTGACGGTAGCCACCTCTCCCACGTCCACGGACCGCCGAACAGGACCGGGACAAAACTGTCGGTAAATGTCCGATTCAAGATCGTGCCTGCGGATTTCAGCCCATCGAAGCCGACGTCCCGGCTTACCGCCATCGAGTAGACCGGGATCCACCACAGCAGAATGACGGCAGAACCGATCCACAGCTCGCGGCCACCCCGAGCGACAAACGCGAACGGGTTCGCACGGCTTGCCCCCGCGTCCCGCGGCTTCTGCGTTACCCACACCCACAGCAATGCCACCGCAAAAGCAGCAAATGGCACAACAGCCGCCTTCTCGAAGAACAGCAAAGCGATGAGAAAGGCAACTAGCGCCGACACCGCGTATCGACGGCGGCGCGTTTCAATCAGCCGCACCGTGTCGGCTGTCACCCACGCCAGTGCTGCCTGCAACGGCAACGCGTTGAGTCCCGCGGCCCACCAGGCGAATGCTGGCAGGGTAAGCGGCGACAATAAATAGAACGTGAGCGGGACAAAGAGCACGGGCCGCCAGCCGAGCAGTACAACCAGCAGCCGAAGGACAGCGAGGGAAGCCAGCAGCTGAAGAATGAGGAGCGATGCTGCAGCTGCCCACCATTCAAGAGGAGCGACTGCCGTGAGCAGCCATGCAGCCGCAAACGTCAACGGCATGAAGTGGCCGTCATGGTCATGGAAGAGCAGATCCGCCGAAAACAGAGGGAACTCTGCGGCCCTTCCGATCAGGATGAAATCGTCCCAATAGAACGAGCCGCGGGATAGCACCCATCCGCGCAACACGAGTCCGGCAACAATAAGGGCCAGGGCTCCGGCGACGACCGCGCGCGAGTACTCAACCTTGCGCTGGGGGCCTCCGGGAGCGGCGGTCATCCGATCCCGAACATGTCGACAATGGCGTCCACCGCATCGTCGGCGATGTGCGGCTTCTTGCCGCCCCCGAGATCGTGGCCGGCCTGCGCTACCTCGAGCAGTCGCACACGCGCTGGGATGAGCTCAGTGGCCGCATGCAGTTCCGCCAGCGACCCGAACGGGTCACGGTCGCCGTGGACAAAGAGCGACGGAATCGCGATGGCAGGGAGATGTTCTGTACGGGCACGCTCCGGTTTTCCCGGCGGATGCAACGGATAGCTGAACAAAACGAGCCCGTCTGCCACAGTCGACTGATCTGCAGCCAGCATCGACGCCTGCCTGCCACCATACGAATGGCCGCCCACCAAAACGGGGCCTGTCACGTAACTGCGGACTAGCTCCACTGCGGTGGCGATACCGGCTCTATCGACGCCGGCAGCAGATCGGCTGGGAGGGCCCGAAGCCCGCTTCACGCGAAACGGCAGGTTGTAACGAAGCACAGCAACACCGCGCATGCCGAGTCGCTCGGCGACCAGCCGGAGCATAGGCGAGTTGGCATTCCCGCCCGCCCCATGCGTGAGCGCTAGTCCCGCTTTAGGCTGGTCAGGAAGGTGAAGCACGCCCTGGATCGCAGCATCATCGAAAGGCACATCGATAACCACAAGGCGGGTTCGGTCACCGTCGGATTTCCGGTCGCGATCCATGCCGGACACGGTAGCCCACGGGGACTCGCGGGGGTATGCGGGAACATTTCCGCCCCAGTCTCTGGTTACGTAGAGGGAGCCCTTAAGGGAACACCACAACGTTAGGAATTAGTGTGGCAACTCAGAACCTCACCCACGCCGACTTCGAATCTACGATCACCAGCAACGATGTCGTCCTGGTGGACTTCTGGGCAGAGTGGTGCGGTCCGTGCAAGCAGTTCGCACCCACATTTGAAGCATCGTCGTCGAAGCACCCGGACGTTGTTCACGCAAAGGTAGATACCGAGGCGGAGCAGTCTCTCGCGGCTGCCGCAGGTATTCAGTCAATTCCCACAGTGATGGCTTTCCGTGAGGGCATTCTCGTATTCGCGCAGCCTGGTGCGCTGCCGCCGGATGCCCTTGAAAGCCTGATCACCCAGGTCAAGGATCTTGACATGGAAGATGTTCGCGCGCAGATCACTGAGCAGCAGGAGAACGGCGCACAGCAAGCCTGACCCCACCGCCTAGTGGAGTGATCAGCTCCAACGGGCGACGCGTGCCAGTACGTTCTCGGTGAATTCGCTGGTTGACGCGAGGCCCCCCAAATCAGCGGTCGCTACCCCCGCAGTGGTTGTGGCGGTCACCGCCCGGCGAATGCGCTGGGCGGCCCGCCTCACCTGTGCGGCCCCTTCTCGTTGGGCGAACCAGTCGAGCAGCATCGCGGCCGACATGAACATCGCTATGGGATTCGCGCGGTTTCTCCCGGCGATATCCGGTGCCGCACCATGGGCAGCCTGGGCCATCGCTTGCGTGTCGGACGTGTTCAGCGACGCCGCGATTCCCAGCGAGCCGGATAGCTCGCCAGCGAGATCCGACAATATGTCGCCGAACATATTCTCCGTCACGATCACGTCGTAGTCGCCTCCACGCACCAGGTGCGCGGCCATCGCATCGACATGCACGTCGTCGATTCTGACGCCGGGAAACTCGTGGCCGACCTCCCGGCATGTCTCCAGGAACAAGCCGGTTGTCAGAGGCAGTACGTTCGCCTTGTGGACGACCGTTACCCGGTTGCGGCGCTGCTGGGCCAGCGTGAACGCAGTACGGGCGATGCGCGTGCACGCTTCACGCGTCACCACCGCAACGGCCATCGCGACGTCCTTCGTCGGCATGAACTCGCCGGAGCCGGTGAACATGTTCCGATCAGCGTAGAAACCTTCAGTGTTCTCGCGAACAATCACGACGTCGATATCGGGCCGCACGGATCGCACGCCCGGAAGCGCAACGGCGGGCCGGATATTCGCGTACAGGCCGTAACGTTTCCTGATCGTCCCGCCGGGAGCTGTCATGGTACGGAATTCATCTGGATACGAAGCATTGTCGTGTGGACCGAGAAGCCAGCCCGGGAGATCTGACAACGCGTCTTGCGTTTCAGGGGGTAACGGGCTGCCGTGTGTCTGGATTGCGGACGCCCCGAATGGCAAGTTCTGCCACGTGATCGCACCCGCGGACGTTGCCCGCATCGCGGCGTCCACGACGCGGACTGTCGCCGGGACTATTTCGCCCCCAATTCCGTCGCCCTCCAGCACTCCAAGGGAAAGGTCCACCATTCCCTCATCATCGCCCACTTTCAGCGCCATGACAGCACAATGTGATGATGGTGCAGTCCGTTGAATTGCTTCTCAACGAGGAGCTTGAAGAGGCGATCCGGGAACAATGGCGCACTCTCAACGAGGCCGGACTCCCCTGCCAGCCGCTGAGAGCCCGGCCGCACGTCACGATCGGGGTTGCGCACGAAATCTACCCGCGGATCGAGAAAAGGATTCCCGACGCCCTCGGCGATTTTCCGCTGAGCGTACGCGTCGGCGGACTCCTTGTCTTCGGCGACCGCCGAATGGTCCTCGCCCGCGCCGTGACGACCTCAGCGGTGCTGCTAGCCAAGCACGAGCGCGTCGCCGGACTGTTGCGGGAGTGCCCAGGCAAGCCAGGACATATGGAACCTGGCCAGTGGACGCCGCACATCACCCTCGCTCGCAAAATGACACCAGAACAGGCCGGTTCAGCGCTAGCACTCGTAGCCACCAGGAAAGACCTGGCCGGACAGTTCATTGGCGCGCGGCGCTGGGACGGCACAGCTCGCCGCGAGACGATCATCGTGCCCGGAGACCGCTAAGACACGGCACGTGTGCCCGCAGTGCTTTCACTCCAATACTGGAGGCTGCCGTGCGGTGAGGTCTCAAGATGACTGTCCCGCGTGCGACCGAGCAGCGCCAGTACGTCAAGCACGACGAGCAGCAAGAGAAACACGATCAGGCTGATCATGTACTCCACTGTGGCCCAGTTTTGGGCGCGTCAACAGTGGCAGGAATGCCAATTAGGCTCGATTTTCTGCCATCCGCGCGGCACACTTGATGACATGCTGCAGAAGGTGGTCGTTCTTCTCCCGCCGCGGGCTGAAACCTTTGAACTCGGCGTCGCCTGCGAGGTTTTCGGCGTCGACCGTAGCGATGACGGACTCCCGGCCTACGAACTGTCGATCGTCGCCGCCTGCCCAGGCGCCGTTCACACGCGCTACTACGACCTAGACATTCCTCATGATCTCGGCTGTCTCGCGTCCGCCGATCTCATCATTGTGGGCGCTGGCGGCGATGCCGTTGACGAGTCTGATGGTGCGGTTGCCGTCACCAAAACTCGGGGTGCGCTGGATCCCGCTCTCGACGCTCTTTGTAGAGCAGCACAGCGCGGAACTGCCGTTGCTTCCCTATGCACGGGAGCGTTTCTCCTAGGCGCAGCGGGCTTACTCGATGGCCGCAGATGCACAACGCATTGGCGCCACTCCGCCGCCCTCGCGGCTCGATTCCCCGATGCGCTCGTGGACCCCAGCGTTCTATACGTCGACGATCATCCCATTTACACCAGCGCCGGAACCGCCGCCAGTATCGACCTGTGTCTGCATATTGTTCGCAAGTTCCAGGGCTCCGATGTCGCGAACGGGATCGCACGCCGGATGGTTGTGCCGCCACACAGGGAGGGTGGTCAGGCGCAGTTCGTGAATCGGCCTCTTCCGCGCCATAACGGTTCCTCGATGGCACCGCTACTCGACTGGATGACGGTGAACCTGCGCGATGATCATTCTGTGTCCGATCTTGCCGCCCGCGCAGGAATGTCATCGCGCACCTTCGCTCGCCGATTCCAGGCGGAAACAGGCTCTACCCCAGCGCGGTGGCTGAATGATCAACGGGTTCTGGAAGCTCAGCGGTTGCTCGAAACAACCGACCTGACCGTCGAATCGATCGCTGACCGTGTCGGCTTTCGCAACGCCGCTGCGCTGCGGATCCATTTTCAGCGCGTTCGGCTCACGTCACCCAACGAGTACCGCCGTGTGTTCGCACGTACCTAAACGCTCACAGGAAGCGAGCTGGTGACAGCGCTTCGGCTCGCACGGGGATGTCTTCTGGCACACTCGATCCGGTAAGCAGCGCGGCTGCGACGACCGCGAGCGCGGGAGCCATCTGGATCCCGTACCCGCCTTGTCCCGCAAGAAAGCCGAACCCTGCGACCCCTGGGACCAATCCAGCGACCGGCTCGCCGTCAGGAGCAAATGTCCGCAAACCGCCCCATGACCGTCGCACTGTTCGCAGGCCGAGCGTTGTCGCCTCGTTGATTTCCTCCATCGCACGCGCGATACCGAGTTCGGACGGCTTCGCATCACCGGGCTCAACGGGATCGGCATCGGCGGGGGACGCGAGCACGCCGTCACCCTCGGGCTTGAAGTACCAGCGTTCAGCGGGATCACCCACTGTAGGCCCGTCACCTGCAAGCTTGCCCGGTGCAGGCGACATGAACAGCGTCCTGCGTTTCGGCACGAAACCTAACTGCGGCACACCGGCCAGCGATGCCACCGGATCAGCCCACGCTCCCGCAGCGTTGACAACAAGACCTGCGGCCAGGGTTTCCTTGACCAGCCCGACACTCCAGCCGCTCCCGTTCGGGCTGAGAGATCGCACACCGGAACCAGTGAC
The DNA here is from genome assembly GCF_000214175.1 of Hoyosella subflava DQS3-9A1. Lineage (NCBI taxonomy): Bacteria > Bacillati > Actinomycetota > Actinomycetes > Mycobacteriales > Hoyosellaceae > Hoyosella > Hoyosella subflava. The sequence continues at coordinate 1,537,282 of NC_015564.1, read as the reverse complement.
AATCGTTCCACCGCGCGCCTTAAATCCCCGGATATAGGCCTGGTGCACGCCGAGAACATCGATGTCGTGCGCTTCGTTGTCCAGCGCTGCCCGGCGCGTCACCTCCGGGTTCATCGCCGGACACCAGCGCAAGGTTTCCGCCGCGGAGAGCGTGCCAAGTTCCCCAGGCCCCCCGCTGCGAGACTCGATCATCCCCGTGAGTGCAGTATCACTGGTCTCGTCTGTCGCTGCCCACAACACCGGCCGAGCATCGAGCGGGTGGACGTCGCCCCACTCCGCTGAAATCGAATCGAAGAGCTTCCTGCTAGCGACCGTCAGCGCGCGTACCACCGGACCGCCATAGCTGGGGAGGTACGTGGCGGCAGAGCGGCCCGTCGAGTGCGTCGCGAGCATAGATTCAGTTTCGATCAGCACGACGGAATTGTCGCTCGCCAGCTCATACGCGACGGACGCTCCCGCCATGCCGCCGCCGATGACTGCTACATCGTAAGTCGTAGTCATTTTAGTGCCCCGCGCTTTCCCAGGATTGACCTTGTCCGACGGAAACATCGAGTGGTACGGAAAGTTCGTACGCACCTGCCATTTCACGGCGGACCAGGTCCTCGACCTGCTCTCGTTCGGCGTTGACGACTTCGAGCACAAGTTCATCATGAACTTGCAGCAGCATGCGAGAACGCAGGTTCTCCCGCTGAAGCGCCTCATATACCCGCAGCATTGCCACCTTGATGATGTCAGCAGCGGACCCTTGAATGGGCGCATTCAGCGCAGCGCGTTCGGCGACCTCGCGCCGCTGGCGATTGTCACTGGTCAGGTCTGGAAGGTATCGGCGCCGACCGAAGATGGTGGAGGTATAACCGTCTTTGCGCGCCTGTTCGACAACCTCATGCAGATAGTCGCGCACCGCACCGAAACGCGAAAAATACGCTTCCATCTGTGATTTTGCCTCATCGTTCGAGATCTTCAGTTGCTGTGCGAGCCCATACGTCGACAACCCGTAGGCGAGCCCGTACGACATCGCTTTGACGCGACGGCGCATGTCAGGAGTAACTTCATCGATCGGCACACCGAATGCCCGTGCACCGACAAAACTGTGAAGGTCCTCGCCCGTTCTGAATGCCTCGATCAGCCCGGCGTCCCCGGACAAATGCGCCATGATGCGCATCTCGATCTGGCTGTAGTCGGCGGTGAGGAGCACGTCGTAAGGCGTGCCGTCAGCTGCCTTGCCTACCACGAACGCCTGTCGGATCTGCCGTCCAGCTTCAGTCCGGATCGGTATGTTCTGCAGGTTCGGTTCAGTCGACGACAGTCGGCCCGTGGCGGCGATCGTCTGATTGAACGTCGTGTGGATGCGACTGTCGTCAGCAACCGTCTTCAGCAACCCCTCAACGGTCGTTTTGAGCTTCATCGAATCGCGGTGGGTCAGCAAATGCTCGAGGAAGGGGTGCTGAGTCTTTTCGAACAGCGCGGCGAGCGCCTCGGCGTCCGTGGTGTAACCAGTTTTTGTGCGCTTTGTCTTCGGCATGTCGAGCTCATCGAACAGCACCACCTGGAGCTGTTTGGGTGAACCCAGATTGATCTGCTTCCCGATCACCCCGTACGCAGCCTCAGCGGCGTCATTGACCTGGCTCGCGAATTGCCGCTGCAGATTCCCGAGCATGTCAAGGTCCACGGCAATGCCGGCGGCCTCGAGATCTGCGAGTACGGACGCCAGCGGGAGCTCCATTTCAGACAGCAAGGTGCGCGACTCGATCGTGTCGAGTTCACTGTCTAGCGCTTCCGCGAGGTCGACCACGGCACGTGCACGCAGAATCTCAGTTTCGGCGTGCTGGCGCTGCGAGTCGTTCTCGTCGTCGAGCAGCGACAGCTGTCCCTGACCGGTGTCTTCGGCGCGAAGTTCACGTTTCAAGTAGCGCAAAGAAAGGTCATCGAGGTTAAAGCTGCGCTGCCCCGGACGGACCAGGTAGGCAGCTAGCGCAGTGTCGCTCGTGACACCCCGGAGCGCCCAGCCACGTCCGCGCAGCGCGTGGATCGCCCATTTGACGTCATGTACGGCTTTCCGCTGTTCGGGGTTGCCCAGCCAGGCTGCGATTGCGGCATCGTCGGCTTCGGTCACAGTCTCAACAGCGATAAAGGCGCCTTCGCCGTCAGCCGCAGCGATGGCGACCCCGGTTGCATCCGACGCAAAGACCTGCCTTGTGCCGACGACGGACAGCCCGTGCCGCGCTCCTGACACCGCGTGGACATTCAGCCACTTCGCTACCTCGCCCGGTTCCAGAATCCGGCCACGCACCTCAAATCCAGATTCCGCTTCCGGCTCAGGCGAGGCCAGCGTTTCGAAAAGCCGGTCGCGGAGCACCCGGAATTCGAGGTCGTCGAACAACTGGTGGATCCGTTCGCGATCCCACACACTCACTTCGAGCTGATCGGGTGAAAACGGTAGTGGAACGTCGCGAACCATCTCCGTCAGCTGGCGGTTCATCAACACGGACGAGAGATTCTGCCGCAGCGCGTCGCCCACCTTGCCGCGTACAGCGTCGACTTTCTCCACCAGGGTCTCCAGCGACCCGTACTCACGAATCCACTTCGCGGCAGTCTTCTCCCCCACACCTGGGATTCCGGGAAGGTTGTCGCTCGGGTCACCGCGCAGCGCCGCATAGTCGGGGTACTGCTGCGGTGAGAGTCCATACTTCGCCTCCACCGCTTCGGGCGTAAATCGAGTCAGATCCGAAACACCACGTTTCGGGTAAAGCACCGTCACAGCGTCAGATACCAGCTGCAAAGCGTCGCGATCACCGGTGCAGATGAGAACTTGATAGCCAAGACCGGTCGCCTGAGTCGTCAGCGTGGCGATTATGTCGTCGGCCTCGAAGCCCGGCTCAGCCATCACCGGGATCCCCATCGCGGCCAGCACGTCTTTGGTGAGGTCAACTTGGCCGCGGAACTCATCCGGCGTCTTACTTCGGTTCGCCTTGTACTCGGGGAAAGTCTCAGCACGGAAAGTCTGCCGTGACACGTCGAACGCCACCGCAATGTGTGTTGGCTGTTCATCGCGCAGCAAGTTGATCAGCATTGATGTGAATCCATAGACCGCGTTGGTGGTCTGCCCGCTTGACGTACGGAAGTTCTCCGCGGGCAGCGCGAAGAACGCGCGGTACGCCAGAGAGTGCCCGTCGAGGAGCAGAAGCCGTGGCATTTCTGACTGCACGGCTCCCATCGCGGCTGGGCTTGCGGACGTCGGGGACGGGGTTCCGGGAGGACGGGTCACAGAGGAAGGGCTCACAACAGGCCAGTGTAAGGAGTGACCCCGACAACAAGCCACGCGTAACGCCCCGGCAACACATCGGAGTGTCTTATCGAAACTATCCGCCGATACTGTCTCGGGACTGACACTATGATTCGGACAATTCGCGTCAGCGACCACGCGGGTCGCGAAACTTGGTGAGGACAGGCCTAATACGGACAACCCGGCCCCGTGCTCACGAGCACAGCCGGGAGGAGGAACATGTGACACACTCCGTGACCCCGCTGAATCGCCGTGGGGCTGCCGTTCTGCTGGCGCTGATGTTCAGTCTCCTGGTCCCGCTCCTCGCAGCTGGATCTGCGCTGGCGCAGGACACTGATGAAGACGGGCCGCTCGGCACCATCCAGGGCACGCTGATCAACGCGGGTGAGCCGCTCAACGGGGTCACCCTTGAGGCTACCGACGAGGACGGCGACGTAGCCGGGGAAGCGACCTCGGGCGAGCGCGGCCAGTGGTCGATGCGAGTCCCACCAGGCACGTACACCGTGCGGCTGGATGAGGCGACACTCCCGGTTGACGTCATTGTGCAGCAAGCGGAACGCAGCGCGACGGTACGAGCTGACCGGGTTGCCTCGGTGATCTACTCGTTTGGTGATCCACGGACCGGGCTCGAGACCACATTTACTGAGCGGTTCCTCCGCCTGACCGTCGAAGGCCTCCGCTTCGGACTGGTCATCGCGATCACCGCGGTCGGTCTGAGTCTCATTTTCGGCACCACTGGGCTCACCAACTTTGCCCACGGCGAGCTGGTCACGATCGGCGCTGTCGCAGCGTGGGTGGTGAACGTCAAGCTCGGCATGCATCTGATACCAGCGACGGTCATCGCCATCATCGTCGGCATCATCGTCGGGGTTCTCAACAACGCCATAGTGTGGCGGCCATTGCGAAACCGGGGCGCGAGTCTGGTCGCACAGCTAGTCGTGTCGATCGGCCTCGCGCTCGCGCTTCGTGCCGCGCTCCTGTTGTTCTTCAGCGACCGGTCCCAAGCATTTACGACGTATCAGAGCCAGCGGCAGCAGGACTTTGGCCCGATCTCGACCACACCGGTGAACCTTGCAACGATGCTGATCAGCCTCGCTGTCCTCGTCGCGGTAGCACTGATGTTCAAGTTCACGCGGATCGGTAAGGCGATGCGCGCCGTCTCCGACAATCGGGACCTTGCCGCCGCATCGGGCATCAATGTCGAACGTGTAGTCATGTTCGTGTGGGCACTTGGCGGCGGCTTGGCTGCCCTCGGCGGTGTTCTGTTTGGACTTTCCGAACTGAACGGCACCGTGCAGTTCGAAATGGGTTTCAAGCTGCTTCTCCTGATGTTCGCTGGGATCATCCTCGGCGGCCTGGGGACCGCGTACGGAGCGCTGCTGGGGTGCGTCATCATCGGACTCCTCGTCCAATGGTCGACGCTCGTCATCAACCCGGATCTGAAATACACGGGAGGTTTGCTCGTGCTCATCCTCGTCCTGGTTCTTCGGCCTCAGGGAATCCTCGGTTCCCGCGCACGGATCGGGTGACGCGATGAACTTTCTCGGAATCGACTTCGGAATAGTCTTTAGCAACGCGTTCGCACAGTTCGTAGGCCCGCAAGCGATATTCTTCGCCCTGCTCGCCATCGGACTGAATGTGCATTTCGGTTACACCGGGCTACTCAACTTCGGTCAGATCGGTTTCGCACTCGTCAGCGCCTATGGGGTCGGCATCACCGTAGTGATCTACAACCAGCCGCTGTGGCTGGGATTGATCGTCGGTATGGCGGCATCCGTCGTTCTTGCGCTGCTCCTCGGGATACCCACGCTGCGACTGCGCGCTGACTATCTCGCCATCGTCACCATCGCAGCGTCGGAGATTCTGCGTCTAGCAACGCGCTCTACAGCGTCGGATGACTATACCCGCGGTACTCGCGGCATTCAGGGCCAGAACTTTGCGTTCCAGGCGATGAACCCCTTCTCCCCTGGACGGGAGTACACCATTTTGGGTGTCAAGTTCCTGGGCTCAACGCTCTGGGCGATGGTGGTTGGCTGGGCGCTGATCGCAATCCTGCTCGTGTTGATCTGGATGCTGGTGAATAGCCCGTGGGGCCGCGCCCTGAAAGCGGTGCGTGAGGATGAAGATGCTGCTCGGGCACTTGGGAAGAACGTTTTCTTCTACCGAATGCAAGCCCTCGTTCTGGGCGGTTTCATTGGCGGTCTCGCGGGCATCTTCATCGCGCTCACCCAAGCGCTGAATCCCGATTTCTTCTCTACCCAGCAGACGTTCTTTGCATGGACAGCCATGATCCTCGGTGGTGCCGCCACCGTATTCGGACCGGTTGTCGGCGCGATGGTGTTCTGGTTCCTGTTCTCCTTCACCGACAACGTACTGCGGCAACTTTCCTCGGGGCCCGACGCGGTCATTCCTATCTCTGCCCAGCAGGTTGGTGCAGTTCAGATCATGCTGGTCGGCATTCTGCTTGCGGTCCTGATCGTCTACCGTCCACAGGGGATAATGGGACGGAAACGGGAGGTACAACTCAATGTCTGAGACCTCACGCGCGGGTGCTGCCGATCCGTTCGCCGTAGTAGACCGTGCACCCGGTAGCGCGAAGCCCGACCCCATCATCGTGGCTGACCACGTGACCCGCAGCTTTGGCGGCATCCGGGCAGTGGATGTGAGTCACATCGAGTTCCAGCGGGGATGTATCACCGGACTGATCGGCCCGAACGGCGCGGGCAAGACAACCCTGTTCAATCTCCTGACGGGATTCGACCGCGCGGACAGCGGGTCGTGGAGCGTTGACGGCGTCACGGTGTCACGCATGCCCGCATACCGCATGGCGCGCAGCGGAGTGGTGCGGACCTTCCAGTTGACCAAGGCGCTTTCGAAACTCACGGTGCTGGACAATGTCCGGCTCGGAGCGACCGGTCAAAGCGGTGAGCGGATGCTGGGTGCGCTGATGCCGTGGATGTGGCGGAAGCAGGAAGCGGAAATCACGGAGCGCGCCCATGCGATGCTGGAGCGTTTCAAACTCGAGACGAAAGCCAATGACTTCGCGGGTTCTCTGTCTGGTGGGCAGCGCAAACTCCTCGAAATGGCGCGCGCACTGATGGTGGATCCTAAAGTCATCATGCTCGATGAGCCCATGGCGGGCGTCAACCCAGCGCTGACCCAAAGCCTGCTCGGTCACATCAAGTCCCTCGGTGACGAAGGGATGACAGTGGTGTTCGTCGAACACGATATGGACGTAATCCGGGATGTCAGCGACTGGGTTGTCGTGATGGCGCAAGGCGCTGTCATCGCGGAAGGGCCAGCGTCGGAACTTTCAAGCAATTCGGCCGTGGTCGACGCCTATCTGGGCAGCCACCACGACAAAGCGCTCGAGTTCGACGAGCACGGCAATCCCGTTGGGGAGACTGCCGAGATGGTCGCGGAAATGGAAAACGAGATCAGCGAGGTCCTCGAAAGCGGAGGTGACCTGTCTGATCCTGCAGCTGTTTCCTCGCACGACCGACAGGAGCCACAGTGACCGAACACCGCTCCCCCGCCGAACTTGCAGCTACCGCAGAAGCGCACAATCGGCTGGCCGAGGGCGCTCTCATGCGGGGCGACAACCTCACGGCGGGATACATCCCCGGGGTCAACATCCTCGAGGACTGCAACTTCTACCTTCGAGACGGGGAAATCGTCGGCATCATCGGACCGAACGGTGCCGGGAAATCCACGCTTCTGAAAACCCTGTTCGGCCTCATTCCCGTACGAGAGGGCCAGGTAACTCTTCGGGGTGAGGACATCACTTCTGCTCGCGCGCACACGCTGGTGACGAAAGGCGTGGGTTATGTGCCGCAAACCCAGAACGTCTTTCCTTCACTCACGATCGAAGAAAACCTTCAGATGGGCATCTACCTTCGATCGCGACAGTTCGGCAAGCGATTCGAATTCGTGTCCGGTCTCTTCCCCCTGTTGAGCGAACGGCGCCGGGTAAAGGCCGGAGCCCTCTCCGGCGGCGAGCGCCAAATGGTCGCGATGGGTCGGGCGCTGATGATGGATCCTTCTGTCCTTCTGCTTGACGAGCCGTCCGCCGGTCTGTCCCCGATGTTTCAGGACGAAGTCTTCGTTCGCTGCAAGAAGATCAACGCCACAGGCGTCTCGATCATCATGGTGGAGCAGAACGCTCGCCGCTGCCTGCAGGTGTGCGACCGCGGCTACGTCCTCGACCAGGGACGCAACGCCTATACGGACACTGGCGCGAATCTATTACACGATCCGAAGGTCATCGAGTTATACCTTGGCACCCTCGCCGGTAGTCACGAGACTCGCTGAGGAGGCCCATACAACAAATCTGGGGAGGGCGTCATTCGCCCTCCCCAGATTTGTTTCGCAGCAAGTGTCAGTCGACGCTTACGACGATGTAATCCTCTACCTCGAGGAGTTGGTTATCGGGACCAAATTCCAGCACACCGTACGAGCCAATACCTGGCTCACCGGCTGGGCGGAATTCCAGATCACCCGTGACACCGTTGTAGTTGATCTCGCCGCCTTCAGCGAGAATGTCGCGGCACTCCGCGAACGAGGTGCACTCGTCACCATCGCGTGTGACGTCATTGATCGCCGCTGCGATATCCACACCGTTCGTTGAACCTGCCGCTTCAGCAGCAAGTGCCGAGATCACGACAGCGTCGTAGGCTTCAGCGGAGTACTGCAGATCAGCGAGGTTGTAACCCGCCGCTTGACCAGCTTCGCGGACGCGCTCCTCGAAATCGGAGCTGAGCGAGGTTTGCGGAGCGGTGCCCTTCATTCCCTCGAGCAAACCGGCAGCGAGCCCCTCCCCGAGTGCGTTGCCCATGTTCCCGTCGGTTCCGTAAACGAGCTTGTCCTGGGGGCCAACACCAACTTCGGCCATCCGGGTGATGATCCGCTTGCTCTCGTCGAAACCGATGACAGCGATACCGTCTGGGTCGAACTGAGCGATGCTGTCGATCTCCGCATTGAAGGACTGCGCGTTGGGGTCATAAATGATCAGCTGGATCTGATCCGCAGCGATACCTGCTTCTTGAAGGAAGTTCTCGGTGTTGCGCGCCAGACCGGCACCGTAGGGATCGTTGCGAGCGAGGATGGAGACGCGCTGCAATCCGTCACCCGCCATCATCTGCACCAGCGCCTGGGACTGAAGTACGTCCGTCGGAGCAGTGCGGAAGTACATGCCTCGGTCCGGGTAGCACACGAACTGGTCCGATGTGTTCGCTGGCGAGAACATGACCACACCCGCGTCGACAATTTTGTCGATCACGTTCAGCGAGACGCCTGAGGAGGCGGCACCGACGATGACTTGCGCGCCATCGGCGAGCAGTCGGTCCACCGTCTGGTTCGCAATGTTGGTTGTCGTGTCACCCGAGTCGCCCTGATTGATGCTGACGGGGTTGCCCAGCACACCGCCAGCCTCGTTGATTTCGGTCACCGCAAGTTCGGTAGCCGCGATCTCGGGGGGTCCGAGAAACGCCAGGTCTCCAGTTTGCGGCAAGAGTCCGCCGAACCGCAGGGGGTCTGTAGAAGGATTGCCGCTCGGCTCCGCCTGCGGAGGATCGCAATCAGTTTCCGCGAGTTCGACCTCAGCCAGGTCGCCGTTCTCTGCCGCCGTATCGTCGCTGTCAGTACCGCAGCCGGCGAGGACCAGCGAAGCTGCGCCTGCTACCGCGATGAGCCGGAACAATGTGCGTTGTGCCATCCGAAGTCTCCTCGAAATACAGTAGGGCCGCCGCGATCACTTCTCGAAATGCCGAAGTGACGCGCGAAGGTCTAATTCGGGAGATTAGCGCCGATTAGTTACCGGACAAGACAGACACACCGACCGTCACACGACCTTAATTCCGGTCATACTGTCTTTTTTACTTTCAGGTGGCCTATTTGCCGGGCTTCGGCTTCATCGCGAGCGTATCGATCACAACCTGCGCCACAACTTTCATCGTCGTCCGGCGGTCCATCGCCGCGCGCTGAATCCAGCGAAATGCCTCAGGTTCCGTCATGCTGTGCGCGTTCATCAACGCGCCCTTGGCCCGATCGATAAGTTTGCGCGTCTCAAGGCGATCGGTAAGCTCCCCGACCTCCTTCTCGAGGGCCTTCAGTTCAGCAAACCGGCTTGTCGCGAGTTCGATCGCGGGGACCAGGTCACCCTGAGTAAATGGCTTGACGAGATAGGCCATGGCACCCGCGTCGCGCGCTCGTTCCACCAGTTCACGCTGGCTGAAGGCGGTGAGAATGACGACCGGGGCGATACGCTTCGCCGCGATCTCAGATGCTGCGTCGATACCGTCGCGGATCGGCATTTTCACGTCCATGATCACCAAATCAGGAATCAGGTCTTCTGCGAGTTCGACTGCACGCTGACCATCTCCCGCCTCCCCAACGACGTCGTAGCCTTCGTCGCGCAGCATCTCAGTGAGATCGAGACGGATAAGGGTCTCGTCCTCGGCGACAAGAACGCGGCGCACCGGCCATGCCGAGCTGTTGGCCGTTGCTGTGGATTCCGCCGCTTCAGTTACTTCCGAAGCGATGGCACCCTTCACGTCGGCCTCTGCGTTCGAAGCCTCGGAGCCCTTCATCGACACTGTCCCCTTTACGAACATTCTTTAAGCAATTACAGCGGAAAAACTTCTTCGTTTGGTACCGCAACTGAAGAGTACCGGTGGACCGGGGGTGAACGCGATCCTCCAATGATCTACAGTGATGTGCCACAGGGGCACCACGTCCGGTAACCTGTGTCTCCGCGTGAGGAGCAGAACCGGAAACGGCTAGCTCCGGCACCGTCGCAGCACTGCGCCCTCGTAGCCCAATTGGCAGAGGCAACGGATTCAAAACCCGTCCAGTGTGGGTTCGAGTCCCACCGAGGGCACCAACGCTGCCGTACAGTTCCGCCGGGCCATTTCACAAGTTGATCTTGCTTTGACCAGGGCTCACAGCCTTACCCCACGTGAACTTCTGTGATTCTTCTCACATTGCTGCTCGTGGCGCGATCCGCGCCGGAGCGATGTGACAGCTCGCGCCAACAGACACCTGACTGTTATCGGACTGAGCCTCAAGACCGCGCCGTACCACCGGAGCGGCGGCTAGATTCTGCTCAATTCAGCATCCTGAGCGAGCGGAGTCACCATGACCAGCAGTGTGTTTCGCCTCCGCTTGCCAGTCGCCATCGCGCTACCGACCGTGTTGGCATGCGCAATGACGCTGAGCGCCGGCCCCGCGGTCGCGTCGGCGCAATCCGGATTGCCCAGCCCACTACCGATCGCCGAGACCACCGAGCGTGCGCCCGTTTTCCTCACCGACGAGGAAACAGGACTGGAAATCGCTGTCTTCTACTGCAATTCGGGTCCCCAGCCATATACCGTGCCGGAGGGGCAGCGCAGCGTGTATATCGAGGCGGTCGGCGGGCAGGGGCAGACACCTAACCCCAATCACACTGGGGAGGGCGGCCTCGGGGGGCTGGTCAGCGGCGCCGTACACGTTCAGCCAGGGCAGATCTTCGACGTCCAAGTCGGGTGTGCAGGCGACGCGGGCGGGGGCTACTCGCCATACGCTTCCGGCGGCGCACGGGGCGAGGCGGTCGACCACCTCACCAACTTCGGCACAGTGTGGTCCAGTGGCTGGGATGGCGGCGGCGGCGGTGGCGCGTCTGCAGTGCTGATCGACGGCACGGAAGTGATGGTGGCCGCCGGCGGCGGAGGGGCCGGCGGCAACGGACCTGACTGCCACGTCATCGGTGAAGCCGATGCGTTCTTCGCCTTCTGCGGCGGCGACGAGGCACGCGCGGGAGGCGACGGAGGTCAGGGCAGCGCCGGCGTCGACGACGAGGAAGGCGACCCCTATGAAGGCAGTGCTGGAGAGAACAACACGCAGGCCTCCGCGACTGCCAGCGGCCTGTCGTGCGGCCACGGGCGCGCCGGTCAGCCTGGCGGCACCTTCGACACCACCGGCGGCGGTGGTGGCGGCGGCGGTGGCGGTGGCGGCTACGCGGGAGTGCCGGGCAACGGAGGAGGCGGCTGTGGCGGGGCCGCGGCCCAGGCGACCGAAATCCACCCCGGGCACGTCATCGCACACGGCGCTGGCGGCAACGGAGGTGGCGGCGGAACGTCTTTCGCATCTGCAGCCGTGCTGCAGCCGACGATCGACGTGGCGTCTGTCTCCGGTGACGGCTATGTGCTGTTCATTACCGGAGCGCAGGGTGTGCGCACCACCACCTACGGTCACAGCGGCAGCCACGCCATCTACCATTGCGTCGGTGACGGGGTCACCGAACTGTTCGCTGACGTCCGTGGCGCGGCTGGCGGTGGTGGTGGCCACGAGTTCGGCGATGTCGGCAACGGCGGCAGCGGAAGCGGGCTTCAAGCGGTCATTGCGGTCGACGAACGCAAGCAGCTGGAACTCCACGTAGCCCAGTTCGGATATGCCCACGGCGGATGGGGCCACGGTCATGGCGGCTCACGCGGTGAAGCGGACTCGGACGCTTCCTACGACGGCGCAGGCGGAGGCGGGTCTTCAGCGGTGAGCCAGACCAGCGCGGAGTGCGGCACCTCGCCCAGCGGCGCCACAGTGACCCCCCTCGCGGTCGCAGGGGGTGGCGGCGGTGGGGGCGGCAACGGCTTCTCCGGGGACGGAGGTGACGGTGGGCCTGGCGGATTCGACCCTGGGGACGGCACCAGTGGCGGCTTCGGCGGCGGCTTCGGCGGAGAGGGCGGAAGCGAAAGCGGGCATAACGGTGGTCACGGCACAGGGGCTGCTACGGGCGGCGGAGGCGGTGGCGGCGGCGGCGGTCACCGCGGCGGCGGTCTCGGCCACGGCGCCTCGGGCGCCAACGATGGCGGCGGTGGCGGTGGTGGCGGCGGTAGCTCCACCGTCACCAGCGTCCCCCACCAGCCGGTGCACGAGTACCACGGCGCCCCAGGGGATCAGTACAACGGGAGCAACGCGGAACTGGTCAACGGTCAAATCCAACTGATCGAACCCATCCCCGCCACCCGCAGTCGCGTCTCGATTACCGCTGGAAACGGTCAGAGTGCGTATTCCGGACAATCTTTCCCCCACGAGTTGCAGATCAAGTTCACCGACGCTGGAGGCGGCCCAGTCGCCAACCAGCAGATCATCTGGTCGATCCCTACGGAGCAGGGCGCCGTAGCCCGCTTCGGCGGCACTGGGTCGACCACGCGAACCACGATGACCGACGCGTCCGGCCACGCGACGGTGGAAGTGGAGTTGCTGCCGGCGGAGCAATGGACAGTCAGTGACCCCCAAGGGGGTTTCTTCGTCGATGCTTCCCTCGCCGACGACCCTGCTCGCCTCGTTGGGCACGCTACATTCCGGCTACATGCGGTGCACGTACCCACCACGATGGAGTTGGTCACCAGCGCCGATGGCAGCGCGATACAGCCGGGTGAGCCAGTGACATTCACCGCGACGGTGGCCCAGCGGCCGGAAACCACCCCGTCCTTCGGCACACCCACCGGTCACGTGCAGTTCCAGATCGATGGCGCCAACGTCGGCAGCCCGGTTGCGCTGGTCGGCGGAATCGCTGCCCTGCCACCAATCGACACTCTCGATCCTGGCGAGCACCACGTGATCGCCACTTATTTGCCCGGGCAGGACAAGATATTCGCCGAAGTATCCGGAGCCGTCACCCAATACGTTGCTTCAGAGGCTGACACGGTGACCCTGACATCTGAGCACAATCCTTCATATCCTGGGCAACCGGTGACCTTCACACTGACCGTCACCCCGGGCGACGAAGTGGCCGAACGCCCGACGGGAACGGTTCAGTTCAAGGTAGATGGAACAAACCTAGGTGACCCGGTCCCTCTGGCGGCCGCAGGCCCGGCGACTGCCACCAGCGCCCCGGTCTCGGACCTGACAACGGGCCAGCGCACAATCACCGCTGAGTACTCGGGCGACAGCAGGTTCGGTTCGAGCACCCAGACCCTGCAGCAAACGGTGGCCCAGATCGAAACAGCGACGACGCTGATCTTGCCTGCCGAGCCGATTATCGCTGGCGCTACTGTCGCCGCCTCCGTGGCAAGCGTCAGCAGCACCATCGCGCCCGCGCCCACCGGATCGGTGCAGTTCCTGCAAGGCGGAGCGGAACTTGGCGCACCCGTGCCGCTCGACTCTGCCACCACAGCCACCTCGCCGCCACTGCAGGCCGGATCGGGACTGGTGGAGGCTCGGTACCTCGGCGACACCATCCATGCACCGTCCGAAGGTCAAGCGACCGCCCAGGTGTACTCGAGCACCACGCAGACCACGGTGAGCGCGAATAACAACCCGCTGACCTACTTGCAGACTCTCGACTTGACGGCGACTGTCAGCTCGTCGGCGGTGGTGTCGGCGGGCACCGTGACGTTCACTCTTGGTGACACTGCGCTCGGCAGCGCAGTCCCCGTTGTCGACGGCACCGCGGTGCTCAACAACGCCGACATCTCAGCGCTGAACTTCGGTTACAACACCATCACCGCAACCTATTCCGGTGATGCGGCTTCCGGTAACGCTCCAAGTTCTGGACAGCTGAGACTGCTCATGCTGCGAGGGCCCGACACAAGCAGCCTCGGCAGCTGACGGCGGCAATCACATGAGTCGCGTGCGGATATCGTGGTGACATGAGTACCGATCCCGAACGAAAGAACCTCAGAGCCTCGGACGCTGATCGGGAATCTGTTGCCGGGCTGCTGCACCAAGCTTCCGGCGAGGGCCGAATCAGCTTCGGCGAACTTGAGGATCGCCTTACCAAGGTGTATGCCGCGCAGACTTACGGCGAACTGGAGCCGCTCATCGCGGACCTGCCTATGGGGCTGCCTTCACTGGGCCGCAAGGAGCCCGACACCATCCGCCTGACCGCAACCGTGAACGATGTGCGGCGAGAAGGACGCTGGAAAGTCCCACGCCACATCATCGCCAAGACGGAAATGGGCAACATTCACCTCGACTTCACGGAAGCCGTTCTTCCCGTGGGCGAGGTGCTCGTCGAGGTGGAATCGAAATCCGGGGGTGTCGTTGTGGTCGTCCCCGATGGCGTGCCCGTGAACGCAGAAGGAATCGGCGTGGACTCCGGGTCTGTGAGTAACGCGGTCACGGACGAAACACTGGGGCTTTCCCGGATTCGCGTGATTGGACACTCGGGGATGGGGGACGTGGTCATCCGGCGCCCGCGCCGAAGGTGGAAGCTCTTCGGTCGCCGCTGATCACGGCTCGGTGTTCCCTGCGCCGCCAGGCGAGGCGGGGCGAGCTGCGAGGAGTCCTGTAAGTTCAGAAATCCGTTGCTCAAGCGCTCCGATCCGCTGATCGACATGCTCTACTTGCGCTCGCGATGCGTTTTCGTCGGTCCCGTCCCCCTCGCTCACACGCTTCACGATGGCCGAGGCAAGCAGGCCGGTGATGACTCCGATCAATCCGATTCCACCAAGCATCAGAAGTACCGCGATGACTCGGCCTGGACCAGTCACCGGAACCGTGTCCCCGTAACCGACCGTCGTGACCGTGACGATAGACCACCAGATGGCGTCACCGTAGGTGGTGATTTCCGCTCCCTCTGCCCCACGCTCCGCGTCTAGGACGGCGAGCGACGCGATATAGATCAGCAGTGCCGCAGACGCGGCGGCGTAGGCCGCCAGCCGACCGTGGAGCGTCTTACCCACCGAGATCTGCAAACGGTGGAAGATGACGATGAGGCGCAGCAGCCGCAGGGGCCGCAGCATCGGCAACGCAACGATCGCCAGATCAGGCAGATGCCGGGCGAACCAGCGTCTACGTTGTTTCGCGGCGGAGAGCCGAATGAGATAGTCCGCCGCGAAGAGCACCCATATCGCGATCATCGCCACTTCCGCTGCACCACGGAGCGTGCTGTCCGGCATGAGGACGAAGACCGAGTAGGCCGCGATATAGAGGAATGCGGCAGCGATAAGGGGCCATTCGGATGTTCGGATACGCTTTTCGGCTTCAGCTGGACGCGGGCTCACATCGGAAATGCTAATTCGTCGCTAGGCGCAGCTGGCAACGGCGGCGCGCTTCCGCGACCCTCCGCCTACGGGTACCCACGGCCTGATGCCTGATCCATGTGTCGTAGAACCACAGCTCTGATTGGTAGTCATCAACCTTTCTCGCGATGCACGCACCGGTTGTCACCCACCACAGCGGTATTTCCTGTCCAATCAAGTCAGAGCGCACCGCGAGCCGTTCCACAACTGAGCGGATAATTTCAAGTGCACCCCGAAAGTTTGCGCCGCGAATCAGCGCATCCACTTCACAGATGTAGTCCGTGAAGTGCATTCCATCGATGTATTCCGCTGCGAACGCAGCGCTCCATCGCTCATCGAATGTATTCCACGTTTCCCACGAATCCATCGCCGTGAGCGGACCAGGGTTGTTGCCACGCCAGCGAAGCCCGCTATACCTCCTGACCATAGTTTCGCGGAAAGTCAGGAGTAGCGGGCCCAAATGGCGATGCTTGCTTGATGCTTACCTTAGTTAACGCTCACTGGCCACGCGGCTCTACTCGGCCACGCCACCACAAGTGCTGGCGTGCCACAGTCCGCGATCCCCTGAATCAGCAGCACGCTGTGCCTGCTTAAAGAGCGTTTGGTAATGATAAGAGTCACTATATGTGTATTCATACGCAAATCCGTCGCGAATCATCTCGTAATTCAGCAGACGATTACTGCCAAACCACAAGAATGCAAGTTCACGCCCGAAGCGATCCTGTCGTCCTTGGCTCGGGTCGTACTCCAGATACACCCGTGCGCCTTCGACCAACCTACGGGCATGTTCAGTAGCTTCGTACCCGAAACATTGGACCGGCAGTTGCGGGTGGTTCGTCTCTGGCGCATCTACGCCGATCAGACGAACACGAACCGAATTGTCTTCGACCAGAACCCGGACGGTGTCACCGTCGACGACCCGGTCTACAAGGAATGGGCCTTCGACGGAGGCTGGCATGACCAGGCTTGCCTCGTTCCGGCTGGCTTCATGAGACCGAACGGACCCTGCGCCGACACCCTGCCCATCAGGCGCTCCCACTGAACACGACGCTACGACGACGGCAGCCAGGAGGAATGTCACCGCCTGGCCGCCGCGCCACCAGCGAACGCGCAACTCTAGTGGTCGTCCTCACCGATGCGGTGGACCTGGATCAAGTTGGTCGAACCCACTGTTCCGGGCGGGGCGCCGGCCACGATCACCACTCGGTCACCGCGCTCATACCCGCCAATCTCCAGCAGTGCCTCATCCACCTGCCTGATCATCGCGTCGGTACTTTCCACGTAGTCGACAGTGAACGTTTCAGTTCCCCACGTCAGAGAAAGTTGGTGCCGTACGTCGGACACTGGCGTCAGCGCGACAAGTGGCAGGTGGGTGTGCAGGCGAGCAAGTCTGCGCACCGTGTCACCGGATTGTGTGAATGCGACGAGGGCCTTCGCTTCGAGCCGCTCACCGATATCCCGCGCCGCGTACGAAATCACGCCGCGCTTTGTCCGCGGCACGTGCGTCAGCGGCGGCACGACGGTCGACTCTGCCTCAACAGCGGACACGATGCGTGACATCGTTCGCACTGCCTCCATGACGTACTGACCGACGGAGGTTTCACCCGAGAGCATTACCGCATCTGCACCATCCAGGATTGCGTTAGCCACATCCGAGGCTTCGGCGCGCGTCGGTCGTGGATTCGTGATCATCGAGTCCAGCATTTGCGTCGCCACGATCACTGGTTTCGCGTTTTCGCGCGCGACCTGGATCGCGCGTTTCTGGACGAGTGGAACCTGTTCGAGAGGCATTTCAACACCAAGATCGCCACGGGCGACCATGATGGCATCGAATGCGAGGACAATCGCTTCAAGATTGTCGATCGCCTCGGGCTTTTCGAGCTTCGCAATTACCGGAACACGGCGGCCCACTCTGTCCATCACGTCGTGGACCAGTTCGATATCTGAGGGTGACCGCACAAAAGACAGCGCGATCATGTCGACACCCAGTTTCAGAGCGAACTCGAGATCAGCGATGTCTTTGTCGGACATAGCAGGCACGGATACGTTCATGCCAGGCAGGGAGAGACCCTTGTTGTTGCTGACCGGGCCTCCCTCCACAACCCGGCACACCACATCGGGGCCTTCGACGGCAGTAACGACGAGACCGACTTTGCCGTCGTCCACGAGCAGCCGATCACCCGCCCGCGCATCCGTGCTGAGGCCCTTGTATGTCGTGGAGACGCGGGAATGAGTGCCTTCACAGTCATCTGTACTGATCCGCACCTCTTCCCCACTTGCCCAGGTGGTGCCGCCTTCAGTGAAGCGGCCGAGACGAATTTTCGGACCCTGCAGGTCCGCGAGTATTCCAATGTTGTGGCCGGTTTTTTCGGCCGCATCACGAACCAGACGGTAGTTGGCTTCGTGAGTGTCGTGGTCACCATGGCTCATGTTCAGCCGGGCGACGTTCATTCCGCTTTCAACTAGCTGACGAATTTTATCTTCCGACCCAGTTGCGGGCCCAAGGGTGCATACGATCTTAGCGCGACGTTTCACCCCACAAACCTTAGCCTCGGAGCCTTCCCTGTTCCACGGGAACCCACACTATGGACGGTGATTTCCCCGCAAATTCGCCTCAAATTCCGTCACAGTGCCAGAGGCAGCGCAGTCGGATGTACCGGCGCCGGCAAGTCAGAATGCCCGGTGAGGTATGCGTCGACCGCGTGCGCGACCGAGCGCCCCTCCGCGATGGCCCACACCACCAGCGACGCGCCGCGATGCGCGTCACCACAGACAAACACACCCGGAGCCGTGGTCTTCCAGTCTGGCCCGCACGAAATAGTGCCGCGTTTGTTCAGGCTGAGCCCCAGCCCAGACACGACCGGCAGATCGCCGACCCCGGCAAACCCGATCGCGAGCAGAGCCAAGCCGCACGGGATAGTGAAAGGATCTGAGATCGGCGTGACGATGCGCCTGCCGTCCTTGTTCTTCCGTGCCCGCACGTTGACGAGTTCAACCTCGGACACGTGACCGTTGTCGTCACCGACGAAGCGCTCCACAGCTACCGCGAATGTCCTGGTGCCGCCTTCCTCGTGAACTGGGTAGTTCCGCAGGATCAGCGGCCACATCGGCCATGGCGTCTTCGCTGGGTCGCGCTGGCGCGGCGGTTCTGGGTACACGTCGAGCTGAGTAACCGATTTTGCGCCCTGCCGCAGCGCAGTGCCGTAACAGTCGGCGGCTGTGTCACCGCCTCCGATAATGACGACGTGTTTGTCCGCCGCCGACAACGTTGTGGGCCCGTCCCCTTCGCATTCCCGGTTCGCTGGTACCAGGTGCTCCATTGCTAGGTGGACGCCGGTGAGTTCGCGTCCAGGCACCTCATTATCACGACCCTGAAGTGCACCAACCGCGAGGATGATCGCGTCATATTGGTCCTGCAACTTCCGTACCGGCAACTGCACGCCGACGTCACATTCGGTGATAAACCGCGTTCCTTCTGCGCGCATTTGCATCAGACGCTGGTCGAGAACTCGCTTTTCAAGTTTGTACTCCGGTATCCCGTACCGCAGAAGCCCACCAACCCGGTCGTCCCGTTCATAGACGGTGACGTCGTGGCCCGCGCGGGTGAGCTGCTGAGCGGCGGCAAGCCCAGCCGGACCTGAACCAACCACCGCGACGGAACGGCCGCTCGACACCGTCGGCGGCTGTGGTACAACGCTGCCCGCCGCCCATGCTGCGTCCGCGATCGCGAGCTCGACCCGTTTGATCGCGACCGCACCCCCCGTGTCTTTCTCCGAGATTGACAACACGCACGCAGGTTCGCACGGCGCCGGGCAGATGTGTCCAGTGAACTCAGGGAAGTTGTTCGTGGCGTGCAGCCGCTCTGCAGCGGCGTCCCAGCGTCCGCGCCGGACCAGGTCATTCCATTCAGGAATGAGGTTGCCGAGCGGGCACCCCGCGGACCCGGAGTGGCAGAAGGGAATGCCGCAATCCATGCATCTGCGCGCCTGCTCTGACACGTCCCGGCTGCGCGCTTTCCACTCTTCTTCCTCGTAAACGTCGCGCCAGTCGTCTAGGCGGTCCGGAATCGCGCGCCGAGGCGCCTCGGATCGCGCCACGTTCAGGAAACCTTTCGGGTCAGCCACCTGCTGCCTCCATCACGGCCTCGTCAATGTCACGGCCCTCAGCCTGAGCACGCCGAGTAGCTTCGAGCACGCGCTCGTAATCACGCGGCATGACTTTGGTGAAGCGGTAGGCAGAATGGGGCCATTCACGCAGTAGCGCCGCCGCCACTGGAGAAGCAGTCCACCGCTGATGGTCACGCAGCGCATCATGGAGTTCCTCGAGGTCCGAACTGTCTGGTTCCTGCAGCGTCACCATGCCGAGGTTTACATTGGATTCATTCAGGTCGAGCACGAAAGCGATCCCGCCGGACATCCCTGCGGCGAAGTTGCGGCCGGTAGCGCCGAGGACGATCACCCGTCCCCCAGTCATATATTCACAACCGTGGTCACCGACAGAATCCACAACAGCGCATGCGCCGGAGTTCCGGACCGCGAAGCGCTCACCGACGCGGCCCCGGAAGTACGCTTCACCAGAAGTTGCCCCGTATAGGAGCGTGTTCCCGGCGATGACCTGCTGCTCCGCGATGAATCGTGCGCGTGGGGAAGGCCGCACGATCAGCCGCCCTCCGCTCAGCCCCTTTCCCGCATAGTCGTTCACGTCTCCTACGAGGTCGAGGGTCACACCGGGAACAAGGAAAGCGCCGACTGACTGGCCCGCTGTTCCCGTCAGTGTGATGTGGATGGTGTCGTCTGGGAGCCCTGCCGCTCCGTAGCGCCGTGTCACCTCTGAGGAGAGCAGTGTTCCCACGGTGCGGTTCACGTTGCGGATCGGCACGTCTAGGTGGACTGGGTGCGCATCCTCGAGAGCCCCTTCGGCTAGCTGAATGAGGGTGTGGTCGAGCGCCTTGTCGAGCCCGTGGTCTTGCCCGCGCGTACGTCGGCGCTGTTGGGGCGCGGTGCGGTCGTCTACGCCCGTCCGCAATATCGAGGTGAGATCGAGTCCCGCGGTTTTCCAGTGCTCGACACCCTCGTCGACATCAAGCATCTCAGTGTGGCCGATGGCTTCGTCGACGCTGCGCATCCCCATTTCCGCGAGGAACTCGCGGACCTCCTCGGCCACGAAGAGGAAAAAGTTCTCGATGAACTCTGCCTTACCGGTGTAACGCTTGCGCAGCTCGGGATTCTGTGTGGCAATCCCGACTGGACACGTGTCAAGATGACATACCCGCATCATGATGCAGCCCGCAACGATAAGCGGGGCGGTGGAGAAACCGAATTCTTCTGCCCCGAGCAGGGCTGCGACCATCACGTCACGGCCCGTGCGCATGCCGCCATCAGTCTGGACAGTTATCCGGTCTCTGAGGCCATTGAGCACCAACGTTTGCTGCGTCTCCGCCAGCCCAATTTCCCACGGTGTGCCCGCGTGTTTCAGCGACGTCAGCGGCGCCGCGCCAGTTCCGCCATCGTGTCCTGATATCAGCACAACGTCGGCGTGTGCCTTCGACACCCCCGCCGCGACGGTACCGACGCCCACCGAACTCACCAGCTTGACGTTGATACGGGCCTCTGGGTTCGCATTCTTCAGGTCATGAATCAGCTGGGCAAGGTCTTCGATCGAGTAGATGTCGTGGTGCGGCGGCGGCGAGATCAGTGCGACGCCGGGAGTTGAATGCCGTGTGCGCGCGATCGTGGGGTACACCTTGAAGCCCGGGAGCTGCCCACCTTCGCCTGGCTTGGCCCCCTGCGCAATCTTGATCTGAATGTCCGTGGCGTTGACCAGGTACTCACTTGTCACACCGAATCGCCCAGACGCTACCTGTTTGACCGCGCTGCGCCGCTCCGGGTCATACAGCCGATCCGCATCTTCACCGCCTTCCCCTGAGTTCGACCGGCCCCCGAGCCGGTTCATCGCGACCGCGAGGGTTTCGTGCGCCTCCGCGGAGATGGAGCCATAGCTCATGGCACCGGTGTTGAAGCGGGTCACGATACTCTCCGCAGACTCCACCTCATCGATCGGAACCGGCGCACGCAAGCCGGTGCGCAGCCGGAACAGACCGCGCAATGTTCCGCCTTCTCGCGCAAGGCGATTCACTTCATCCGTGTACTTACGGAAGTACTCGAACTGGCCGGTTCGCGTTGAATGCTGCAGTAAGAACACCGATTCCGGGGTGAACAAGTGCAATTCACCTTCACGGCGGTACAGGTACTCTCCACCCACGTCGAGCCTGCGATGCACCCGGTCAGTCGGGTTGTCCGGATACGCGCGCCGGTGCCGTAGCCGCACATCGTGCGCCAGAACGTCAAGCCCCACCCCGCTGATCGTCGACGACGTACCCGTGAAGTATTCGTCGACAAGGGCGCGATCAAGGCCCACCGCCTCAAACACCTGCGCCGCGGTATACGAGCCGACGGTCGAAATTCCCATCTTCGACATCACCTTCAGCACACCTTTGCTAAGCGCTTGCAGGTAATTTCGAACAGCAGTGGGCCTGTCCACGTCCGTTATCTCGCCTTCACGAACGAGGTCAGCCACCGTCTCCATCGCGATGTAGGGATTCACCGCTGCCGCCCCGAAGCCAATCAGTAACGCGACGTGATGGACTTCGCGAGCGTCCCCTGACTCCACGACGAGGGCGACGCGCGTGCGCTCCTTCTCCCTGATCAGGTGGTGGTGCACCGCTGACACCGCGAGCAGTGACGGTATGGGCGCTCGCTGATGATCTGAGTCCCGATCAGAAATAACCAGGATCTTCGCCCCCTTTGCGACCGCGCGGCTGGCTCGGGCACGTAGTTCAGCCAGCGCATCGGCCAGACCCTCGCCGCCGCTCTCCACGTCGAAGAGCGCCTTAAGCACCCTTGTCTGGAAGTCTGGCCGATGGTCGTCGATCCTGACCAAGGTGTCGAAGTCATCATTGCCGAGAACCGGAGCGCTTAGACAGATCTGTTCGCACGACTCCGGCCCTGGTTCCAGAAGGTTCTGCTCCGGCCCCATGACGCGGCTCAGGGAGGTGACGATCTCCTCGCGTATCGCATCGAGCGGCGGGTTCGTCACTTGCGCGAAAAGTTGCGCGAAGTAGTCATAGAGCATCCGGGGACGCCGGGACAGCACGGCGATGGGCGCGTCGGTCCCCATTGATCCGAGGGGTTCAGCGCCAGTGCAAGCCATCGGTGTGAGGATGACCCGGAGTTCTTCTTCGGTGTACCCGAACGCTACCTGTCGCCCAACGACCGCTGGATGGTCATCGAGCTGACGGCGACGTTTGGGGAGTGAATCGAGTTCGACGAGTCCCCTGTCAAGCCATTTCTGGTAGGGGTGCTGTGCTGCGAGTTCCCGCTTCAGATCAGCGTCGGGCACGATACGGCCCTCGGCGGTATCGATGACGAGCATTACGCCAGGTTCTAACCTGCCCTTTTCTGCGACGTCGGCCTCGTCGATGGAAAGCACACCGGACTCACTCGCGAGGACGAAACGTCCGCTGTGCGTGCGGCACCACCGTCCCGGGCGAAGGCCGTTGCGGTCCAGGGTCGCCGCAACCACCGAACCGTCCGTGGCAACAACACATGCGGGACCGTCCCAGGGCTCGATCAGGGAGGCGTGGAAGCGGTAGAACGCCCGGATATCCGAGGGGATCGACGCGTCGTTTTCCCACGCCTGGGGGATCATCATCAGCATCGCGTGGGGGACAGACCGGCCGCCAAGGTGCAGGAGTTCGAGCACCTCGTCGAATGTCGCAGAGTCCGACGCATCCGGCGTGCAGACCGGGTACGTGCGCGATAAGTCTCCCAGAAAGAGGTCACTCGCCAGCATGGATTCCCGCGCACGCATGCGATTCCGGTTCCCGCGTATGGTATTGATTTCACCGTTGTGCGCGAGGAATCGGAAGGGCTGCGCAAGCGGCCAACTCGGGAAAGTGTTCGTCGAAAACCTGCTGTGCACTACGGCGATGGCGCTGCGGCAGCGTTTGTCGCGCAGATCAGGGAAGAACACCGGAAGCTGATCAGTCAGCAGCATCCCTTTGTAGACGATCGTGCGCGAGGAGAGAGACGCGAAGTAGACCTTAGCATCTCGTTCGGCGCGCTTGCGAAGGCAGTATGCGGCTCGGTCGAGTGCGGCACCGCGACGGCGCCGACCATTCGTCTCCCCGGTGGTTCCGTCTGTGATGAAAAGGTACGACATGTGCGGCATGCATTCCCGTGCGGCGCTGCCAATGTCCGCCGCCTCGGTATCGACGTCAACATCCCGCCAGCCCAGAATATGCAAGCCTTCTTCCGCAGCAACCTGTTCGACGACCCTCTGCGCTTCCGTTCGGTCATCTACGCGCAGCGGAAGGAAACAGATGCCTGCGGCATAATCCCCCCCGGCCTTCCCGCGGGGAAACACGATGTCGCCGAATTTGTGCCGGAACAGTTCGTCGGGAATCTGCAGCAAGATCCCGGCACCATCACCGGTGTTGGGTTCAGCTCCGCGCGCACCGCGGTGATCTAGATTGGCAAGTACGTGCAACGCGTCCTCGATCACCGCGTACGACCGTCGACCCGATATATCGGCAATCAGACCGACGCCACACGAATCCGACTCATTCGCAGGGTCATAGAGCCGGTGTCGCGCCGGTGTGAGCGAGAAAAGCAACGCATCACCTCCACAGTTGTCTGCGGGGTGTGTCCGTCCGGCAACACTAGGTGAGCGTGCAGGGTGGCGCTGAGATGTCGCCGCGGCGGGCACATTCTCCGGCGGGCTCGCAGGCCAGCCAGTCTTTCAGTCTTTCCACGCGGACTTCGCTGGCCCGTGAACGCCGTACCAGCCCATCGCGACGGTCGTGAGCGCGATGCGGCTCCTCCAGATTTTTGTCCGGATCGGTCAATTCTAACAAGGCGACTCGAATACCCCCACTTGGTGCAACTGAGACAATCCGAAGAATTCCTCATCCACCAGGAATCAACGGGAATCCAGGAAGATTCCGCACGACGCCCCAGACAACCGCAATCACCACAACGGTGATCAGCGACCGGACCGGCAGTGACGGACGCCGCCCCCTCCTGCGCTGCAACCAGAACCAGGCACCCCACGCCGCGGCAATGGGCAGAAGGACAAGCAAGAACAGGTTGTCGTGGGCTGCGGCCGCCAAGTCTCCGCGAAGCAGGTCGTGCCCCATGCGCAGAGCACCGCAGCCTGGGCAATCGAAGCCAGTGACCAGTTTGGTAGGGCATGGCGGATAGAGGGAGCCGGATTCATGCGGGCTGAACGCCCACAGGTAGACGCACCCGGCTCCCAGCCCACCAGCTAGGGCCAGCCCGGCGATCGCGCGCCTGTGACCCGGGGCTGGCTTTCGGGCCGCTTCAGCTCTTTCCGGTACCACCGTTCACCGATTCGCTGTCGTCTGCGGCCGACGAGGATGCCGACCCCGCAGCTGTAGCTGTCGCATCTGCTGGTTCCGGGGCGGTCTCGGCCTCTGCCGCGCGGGCTTCCTTGGACTTGAGGGCTTCGGGGGCTTCGCGGCCCTTTCGCGCGAGGACGATGTATACAACAGCGCCGAGGAAGACGAGCGCAGAGGTGAACGAGTTGATACGAACCCCAAAGAACTCATTCGCGGGGTCTGCCCTCAGCAATTCGATCCAGAACCGGCCGAAACAGTACCCGGCGACATAGAGCGCGAACAATCGTCCGTGCCCAATACGGGTCCGCCGGTCGATCAGAACAAGAATCACAACGAAGAAGACATTCCACAACAGCTCGTACAGGAATGTCGGATGAACCACGTCGACGAGCTGCCCCGTAGACACACCGTTCAGGTTGTCTATGCGGCCATCCGCGTCGAGCCGCGTATAGATCTCCAACCCCCACGGAAGGTCCGTGGTCCGGCCGTAAAGCTCCTGGTTGAAGTAATTGCCGAGACGACCGATGCCCTGGGCGAGCAAGATACCTGGTGCAACCGCGTCACCAAACGCAGGAAGCGGAATCCCTCGTAGACGACACCCGATCCATGCACCTAGTGCACCGAACGCAACCGCGCCCCAGATCCCGAGACCGCCTTGCCACACTTTCAGCGCATCAATGGGGCTGGCACCTTCACCGAAGTACTTCTGCCAGTCAGTTGCTACGTGGTAGAGCCGGCCACCGATGAAACCGAAGGGAATCGCCCAGATCGCGATGTCCAGGACGGTTCCCTTCTCGCCACCACGTGCCTGCCAGCGCCGATCACCCCAGATGATCGCAACGATGATGCCGACGATAATGAACAACGCGTACGCGCGTATCGCGAGCGGTCCTACCTGCCACACGCCTTGCGGCGGGCTAGGCAAATATGCGAGCAGATCAGCCGACTCTGCGGCCAGATAGCTCTGGGTCACAACACTCCCCCTGATCTTTCACCGTGGTTCTGGTGCACACGCGCGCCTGCCACAGACGCGTTCACACGGTAGCTGACTGGGCTGCGCCACGTACCCCGGCTGCAAGTTCCCGAGTGAGCTCAGCAACCGCGTCTGGGCCTTCCTTAGCCGCCGAAACCAGCGCGGAGCCGACAATCACTCCGTCTGCGTATCGAGCGATCTCTGCTGCCTGCGCACCACTTCTGACGCCGAGGCCGATCCCGATTGGAATCTGGCTGTGTGCGCGGATACGCGCCACGAGCTCCGGAGCGGATGTCGATACTGCGTCCCGCGCGCCCGTGACACCCATCGTTGAGGCTGCGTAGAGGAAACCTCGGCTCACATCCGCGGTCAACGCGATTCGTTCCTCGGTCGACGACGGGGCGACAAGGAAGATCCGGTCGAGGTCGTGGTCGCGTGAAGCGGCGATCCAGCGCTCTGCTTCTTCCGGAATAAGATCCGGAGTGATCAGGCCGAGGCCGCCGGCCGCAGCTAGATCACGTGCGAACGCGTCCACACCGTAGCGAAGGACAGGGTTCCAGTAGGTCATCACCACAGCGTTGCCACCGGCGCTGGCGATGTTCTCTACCGTTGTGAACACATCGCGCACGCGGAATCCAGATTTCAGGGCCGTATTTGCCGCCGCCTGAATTGTCGGGCCGTCCATGACCGGATCCGAATACGGGATGCCTACTTCAATGATGTCGCAGCCGCCTTCGACCATCGCTCCGAAGAGCGCGCGAGAGCCGTCTTTGTCCGGGTACCCGGAAGGGAGATATCCCACCAGAGCGGACCGCGACTCTGCGTGGCATCGCCCGAATACCGGTGCGAGGCGAGATTGTTCCTGATGCGGAGTCACCGTCACGTCCCGTCTCCTCCTGACTCATGCTGGCCAGTCGCTTCGCCGGTAATACCGAACCACTTGGCAGCCGTTTCCACGTCCTTGTCGCCGCGCCCCGAGAGGTTAACGAGAATGATCGCGCCTTTGCCTAGTTCTTTTCCGAGTCGCAGTGCACCCGCGATGGCATGCGCGGACTCAATCGCCGGGATGATTCCCTCTGTGCGGCATAGCAGCGCAAACGCGTCCATTGCCTCCGAATCAGTGACGGACTGGTATTCGGCCCGGCCAATATCGCTCAGGTACGAATGCTCAGGCCCAACACCGGGGTAGTCCAGACCGGCAGAGATCGAATGCGATTCGGTGGTTTGACCATCCTCGTCCTGGAGCAGGTAGGAATACGCGCCGTGCAGCGCACCGGGTGCACCGCCGCTGATAGTCGCTGCATGCCGACCAGTTTCCACACCGTCACCGCCCGCTTCGAAGCCCACGAGGCGGACGTTCGTATCACCGATGAAGGCGTGGAAGATGCCGATCGCGTTGGAGCCGCCACCGACGCACGCGGCGACGACATCGGGAAGCCGCCCAGTCATTGCGCTGATCTGTGTTTTGGCCTCCAGGCCAATGATGCGCTGAAAATCTCGCACCATAAGCGGGAAAGGGTGCGGGCCTGCAACCGTGCCAAAGCAGTAGTAGGTCTCACTGGCGTTCGTCACCCAGTCACGCAGGGCCTCATTGATCGCGTCTTTCAGCGTCTTCGATCCAGTCTCCACCGCCACCACTTCGGCGCCCAGCAAGCGCATCCGCGCCACATTCAGGGCCTGACGGTCAGTATCGACCTTGCCCATGTACACCACGCAGTCCAGTCCAAGCAGTGCACAGGCGGTAGCGGTGGCCACGCCGTGCTGGCCGGCCCCAGTCTCCGCGATCACTCTCGTTTTGCCCATTCGCTTCGCGAGCAGCGCCTGGCCAAGAACATTGTTGATCTTGTGCGAGCCAGTGTGGTTCAGGTCCTCGCGCTTGAGGAAAACCCGCGCACCGCCCGCTTGCTCACTGAGCCGAGTCGCCTCGTACAACGGTGACGGGCGACCGGAGTAGTCACGATGGAGGCGGTCGAGCTCGTTGAGAAACGTATCGTCCGCGCGAGCCTTCTCGTACTCGGCCGTCACCTCTTCGATCACAGCCATCAGTGCTTCCGGAACGAACCGTCCTCCGTAGTCACCAAAGTGGCCGCGGGTATCCGGGTCGGTCGTACTGCGTTCGGTCAGTCCGGCACTCGCGCGCGGCATATTCTTGCCGCCAGGCTGCGCTGCCGCCTTGTAATCCAGCGATGTCACCCTGCCAGTCTGCCCTACATCGCGAGGGCGTGTTGCCTGCACCCCGGCGCGCTCAATTCGATCACGAGTTCCGCGCTGGCTTCGGGCACGACGGATGGGTCCCCGCAGTGACCAGATCCGACACCGCTGCGCGCGGATCACCACTAGTCACCAGGCCTTCGCCGACAAGCACGGCGTCCGCACCGGCACCCGCGTACGCGAGCAGATCAGCCGGTCCGCGAATGCCCGACTCCGCGACCTTGATGACGTCGCTGGGCAGCCCCGGGGCGATACGTGCGAAGCAGTTGCGATCAACCTCGAGGGTTTTCAGGTCCCGCGCGTTCACGCCGATCACTCGGGCTCCCGCCTCGAGTGCGCGATCCGCTTCCTGCTCAGTATGGACCTCCACGAGCGCTGTCATACCGAGTGACTCCGTCCGGTCTAGCAGCGAGACGAGAACGTCTTGCTCAAGGGCGGCCACGATCAACAGGATGACGTCCGCACCGTGGGCGCGCGCCTCATGTATCTGATACGGCCCCACGACAAAGTCCTTGCGCAAAATGGGAATCTTCACAGTCGCGCGGACTGCATCCAGATCCGCGAGCGAACCGTGGAAACGACGCTCCTCAGTTAGCACGCTGATAATTCGGGCGCCGCCGAGTTCATATTCTCGCGCGAGTTCAGCAGGATCGCGGATGTCAGCCAATTCACCGCGTGACGGGCTCGCTCGCTTTACCTCAGCGATGACCGCAATCCCGGGTTCGCGCAGCGCTGCCGCCGCATCGACCGGATTGGGCGCCTTCTGGGCGAGCTTTTTCACTTCGCCGATGTCAAGACGCGCTTGTCTGGCAGCGACATCCGCCCGCACACCGTCGAGTATGGAGTCGAGAACCGTCATGCTGCCCCCACGTGTCCTTTCCCGCCAGAATTGCTGCCACCCTCGGCGGTAGCTACTAGCCTAAACCCGGCCGGTTTCCTGAGTTATCCGGCCCCTCATCCGCGCCCGCGGTGGGATCTTCGCCCGCATCAAGCGCATCCCACAGCAGACGTTCGTTCAATGGTATGCCCGCGGCCGTCCCACCCGAAATCGCCCCGTCCCTCTCCTCATCCCGCATGACAGCACGTGCGTCGTCACGCCGGGCCGCCGGTGTCTGGTAGCGGCTTCGAGCAGCGCCTTCAGGGCTTGGTGCCACTATCGCCAGCGCGGCTCCCGCGAGGCCCGCGGCAGCGCCTAGCAGCGCAAGGCTTGGCGCCCATATGGTGAGGGAAAGGTCCGCGATCTCGGCGCGAACAGGCAAACTCTCTAGTTGACGCACACGATCCTCGTCGACTCCCGCAACCAGCACGCGTATCGGTGACACGGCAGCCGCTCCAGCGAGAACGGCAATGACGATGCCCACAAGACGGTGAAAGCGGCCGCGTACAACGAGCATCGCGATCACCGCGGCACCCATGGCGAGCGCGATCGGGCCCAGTTCCGCAGCCCAGGTCGCACCGATCACCGCTTCCAGCCGGGCAGGCTGCAACCCATCAGCCACCGACATCGCGATCCAGCCCGCCCTAGAGGACGCCCACACCAGGCTGGCACCTGCCAGCACGAGCACCATTGCCAATGCCCGGCGCCGTTTAGTTCGTCCCTGCTGTTCAACGGCCGCCGCCGTCATGCGTCACCCGAATCCGCCTGGCTGGCTGGCGTCAACGGCTCAATTGTGCCTGCGGCGGCCACGGCCTTGAGTACAGCCATCGCCTTGTTGCGAGCCTCATCATCCTCGTACTCGGGCAACGAGTCAGCGACGACGCCGGCCCCAGCCTGGACATACGCGACGCCATCCTTCAGCAACGCCGTCCTGATCGCGATCGCCGTGTCGGCATTTCCGGTGAAGTCGAGATACCCCACGATCCCCCCGTACAGCCCTCGCCGGGTCAGTTCGAGTTCGTCGATAATCTCCATGGCGCGGACTTTGGGCGCGCCGGAAAGCGTGCCTGCCGGAAAACAGGCGGTCACCGCATCAAGTGCAGTCTTTCCGTCGCGGAGACGCCCCGACACCGTGGAAACCAGATGCATGACATGGCTGTACCGCTCCACATGGCGATAATCGGTGACCTTTACCGTGCCAGGCTGACAGACGCGTCCCAGGTCGTTCCTGCCTAGATCGACCAGCATCAGATGTTCAGCGTTTTCTTTCTCATCCTCGAGAAGTCCCTTCTCGAGAAGAAGATCGTCTTCTTCGGTTTCCCCTCGCCAGCGCGTCCCGGCGATGGGGTGCGTAATCGCCACATCATCCTTCACAGTGACGAGCGCTTCCGGGCTTGAACCAACGATGGTGAACGCCGTCTCCCCCGCTTCGTTCGGCACGCGAAGGTGATACATGTAGGGACTTGGGTTCGAGGCACGGAGCATCCGGTACACGTCCAGCCCGTCAGCGCTCGTTTCCATCTCAAAACGCTGCGAGAGCACCACCTGGAAGGCTTCACCCGCCTCGATTTCGTGCACCACCTGGGTCACCGCGCTGGCGAAATCGTCGCTGGTACGCTGCCTCCGGTAATCGGGCTCGGGACGGCTGAACACTGAGACCGTGGAGGTAGCGGGCGCACCGAGCGCTTGTGCCATTTCATCGAGGCGCGCCACCGCCGCGTCGTATGCCTCATCTGCACGCTCGGCGGTGCCGTCCCAGTTCACGGCATTCGCGATCAGCGTGATGCTGCCTTCATGATGGTCGAAGGCCGCGAAATCGGTGGCCAGCAGCATCACCATCTCAGGGATCCGCAAGTCGTCGACCGTATTTTCCGGCAGTCGCTCGATCCGACGGACAACGTCGTAGCCCATATAGCCGACAAGTCCGCCAGTCAGCGGCGGCATCCCGTCAATGTGCTCGCTCTGCAGCAACTCCAGCGTGTCGCGCAGCGCCTTGATGGGGTCACCACCCGCTGGCGCACCAACAGGGGCTGAGCCCAGCCACGCCGCTTCACCCTCACGAACCGTGAGCGCGCAGGGACTGCCAGCGCCGATGAACGACCAGCGCGACCACGACCGCCCATTCTCAGCCGACTCTAGGAGAAACGTTCCGGGCCGGTCTCCCGCCAGTTTCCGGTAGGCCGACAGCGGCGTCTCTGAGTCAGCGAGCACTTTCCGGGTCACAGGCACCACGCGATGCAGCTCCGCGAGGTGGTGGAATTGTTCCCGGGTCGTAGTCGAATCGAGCATGCCGACCATCCTTGCAGCTCCGTTGGCGCGCGTCACACTCGACTGCCCCGGCATCCGCTTCATCGGACATTTGCGGCAGCATCACTCACAGCGGAAACCACCTCCGGACCGTAGTTCAGGATCGCGTCATTGTGATCGGCGTCCGGAATCTCGATAACAGTCGTGCCGGCAGCCTCCGCGACGGTGTGGCTTTGGTCGAGAGGGACTATGGAATCGCGGGATCCCGCAATCACAGTGACAGGAACTCCCCGCAGTTCAGCGACATTCTCGAGTACTGGGTACTGATCCTTCAGAAGTGCGCGCACGGGGAGAAATGGGTAATGCCGCGCGCCAACGTCCGCAAGACTTGTGAAGGGTGACCGCAGCACCATCGCGGCCGGTTGATGTCTGGTCGCCAGAGCGGTGACGACGCCCGCTCCGAGACTCTCACCGAAATAGATGAGTTGCTCCGGCGGTAGGTTTTCGACCTCCGTCAGGAACGCGTACGCGGCATCCGCGTCCGCGGCTAACCCTGTCTCGCTGGGTGAGCCTGGGTTGCCCCCATACCCCCGGTACTCGAGCAAGAGGACACCCAGCCCATCCTCTGCGAAGCCCCGGGCGAGCGGTGTGCGGTGGGAGCGATTTCCCGCATTACCTGGCGCCACGAGCACTACGGGTGCACCAGGTTCTGCGGCAGGGATGTACCACGCAGACAGTTCAAGCCCATCAGCTGTGCGCAAGGCGACGTCCCGGGCACCGTCGACGGCCTCCGCTGCAGGCGGCACGTCCCCACTCATGGGCAAGTAGATCAACTGCCGCTGAAAAAGCCATGCGGCGCCAACAATCAGACCTGCCACGACGCCCACGACCGCGACGATTGAGAGCACTGACCTCACGGTGCTCCTGCGGCTAGACGAATGCGGCTTAGGCTGACTCATTGCCCTTCTCAGCCTAGCGGCCTCTGGCTGAGGTGTAGGCTCAAGGAGAGTACGGCGGATCGTCCGTAACACACGATTTGATCGTTTCGGGTTATCCAGAGCGTGCGCGCACGACCGATTTCCTGGAGCCCGCGTGACGTCTCAAAATTCACGAAACATCGCTGCCGGGGCGGCGTGGAGCCTCGCGTTCGCTTACCTCGCCGCAGAGATTGTCACCGCGTACGCCTGGAAGACCACATACAGCTTTCAGCACAGGACGATCAGCGATCTTGGCGTCACCGACTGCACGCCGGAATTGTGCTCACCACTGCACCCGCTGATGAACGCCACCTTCGTGACACTTGGAGTGCTCACGATCTTCGGCGCAGTACTCTTCAGCGTCGCCATCCCTCACGGCTACCGCCGACGGTTGAT
This sequence comes from Hoyosella subflava DQS3-9A1, assembly GCF_000214175.1. Taxonomy (NCBI): domain Bacteria; kingdom Bacillati; phylum Actinomycetota; class Actinomycetes; order Mycobacteriales; family Hoyosellaceae; genus Hoyosella; species Hoyosella subflava. Next base: position 1,504,901 of record NC_015564.1, on the reverse strand, counting down.
CGTCTCGCTAGCGGTCCTCACGGGTCTCAGCACCGCTGCAACCGGGCTAGTTCCGTCGAACTACGGCATCGTCCCGCATATGCTGGCAGTTTTGCCAGGGTTCATCGCGCGACACATACTGCTGATTCTGGTCGCGATTTGGATGTGGCAACAACATCGACTCGTTGCGATCTTGGCAGCATTGTGCGCGCTGAGCGGGCTCTCCGGCATCATCCTGCTCGTCGCGACGCCAGTGCATATCGGGATCAGCGAACGAATCGTGCTGTACCCGCTTCCCGTGTTTATGGCTTTCACCGGAACTGCCATCATGACCGCAACGCTCGTGAAAGTCAGGTCCCAACGCCGCGCTCTGCGACACCGGGACGCTGACTGACCCGACGATCAGGATCCAGGCGGCTGGTAGGTCACTTCCTTCGCCGCGGCAGCATCGACCTGTTCTGGTGTCAGCAGAGACACCGTGAGTGAACTCGCCGCGCCTGAGGCCGCTGTTCGCAGACTCAATGCAGCGGCTGCGACCTCGTCTGGTACATCACCGATGACGTACAGGTCTTCGGCGCCGAATGCAAAGTAGAACGCTTCTACGCTGCCACCGACACTTTCGACCATCTCCGTGATGGCGGCCCTACGAGCACTGCCGCCTTGTTCGAGCAAACCCTGCGCGCCTTCAGGCGAATAGCTAACCTGCCATAGATATTTCGGCATATTCGTCTAGCCTCCTACATGGGTCGATAACGTCTCCGCCGGATTTGACCCTACGCGTTTCGGCTGTGCACAGCGGGCCATTTCAGGATCGCCGTGGGTATTGCCGCTTCGGCACGTGCAAGTCAGCCAAGCGGGGTGCCGCCCACGCCCCACTGCTCGCGGGGTACCTCGTTGATGACGACCCACACGGCCTTCTCGCTCTTACCTGTGGCCTCGCAGTACGCCTTGGTGACGGCCGCGATTGTGTCGCGTTTCTGTTCCGCGGTGAGTCCGGGGGTCTGCGATATCTGAATCAAAGGCATGGCGTAAGTCTGCCGCGCGAGCGCCGGTCGGCGCGAATCGGATCACGTCACGGTGGAAGCGGCGAGCCTGCCAATCAGCGGCTGAAATGCGCGCCAGTCTTGTCGCACCATGTCGAGGGTGCGCGTGGTTGTCAGCCAATCAGGCGAGACATACGCGCGGCTTACGGTCAGCGATTTGTGACGCATGAGGCCCAGCCGAGGATGGTCTTCCGGCACGCCACGCGGACGTGTTTTCAGCTTGTCCCCGCCGATTTCGTAGCCTTGCCCCACCAACGCGGTCACCGCGTTCTCCAGATCGCGTCCGCGCTTGTCGTCGTCCAGAGTTTTGCGCAGCGCCGAAACCTGTTCGGACGTGCCTCCGTAGAAGCCACCGGCGACGAACAGCCCCGAGGCGTCGATTTGCACGTACCATCCGACGCTTGGCGCTGCGGCCACATAGGCTCCCTGATGCGTCTTATACGGTGCCTTGTTTTTCGAGAACCGGACGTCGCGATACGGGCGGAAAATTTTTCCCGCGCCGAACTCTGGTTCCAGCGCGGCGAGGAGCGACACCATCGGGGCACGAACGTCAGCGTCATAAATAGCTTTGTGCGACGCCCAGAAGGCTTTCGAGTTGTCGTCCTCTAAATCCTCGTAAAAGTCCAGCGCGGAAACTGGGAAGCCAGCGAACTTCGGCACCGGGTTCATCGCCTTTTCCGTCAATGCCGGCTCCGCTAAAGTTCGGACTTCAACAGGAGGCGCTCTTCCGTATCGAAGCACGTGTGAGTCCCCGTGTGGCAGGCGGCACCCGTCTGATCCACCAGTAGCAGGACCGTGTCGCCGTCACAGTCGATGCGTACCTCGTGGACATGCTGGGCGTGGCCCGACGTCTCGCCCTTCACCCAGTACTCCTGGCGGCTGCGGGAGTAATAGGTGGCTTTCCGCGTCGCGAGAGTCTGGGCTAGTGCACGGTCATCCATCCACGCCACCATCAAGACGTTCCCGGTCGCGCGCTCCTGGACGACCGCAGCGAAGAGCCCGTCACTATTGCGCTTCAGGCGGTTCGAAACAGTCTCCGGCAATGCGGCTTCGATCATCGCACTTCGATCCCCTCTGCCCCCATAGCGGCCTTGACCTGCGGAATCGTGAGGTCCTTGAAGTGGAACACGCTGGCGGCCAGAACTGCGTCCGCACCCGCTTTGATTGCTGGCGCGAAGTGATCAATTTTTCCGGCGCCACCGCTCGCGATGACCGGGATGCCAACTGCGGCACGGACCGCCCGGATCATAGGAAGATCAAACCCGGCCTTGGTGCCATCCGCGTCCATAGAATTGAGCAGAATCTCACCGACCCCAAGTTCCGCACCCCGGATTGCCCATTCGACTGCGTCGATTCCGGTGCCCCGCTTCCCGCCATGAGTGGTCACTTCCCACCCGGACGGCGTGTCAGGCTGCCCGTCGGGCACGGTGCGCGCGTCAACGGAAAGGACGATGCACTGAGAACCGAACCGGGTCGAGAGCTCCCGAAGAAGGTCTGGCCGTGCGATCGCGGCCGTGTTGACGCTCACTTTGTCAGCACCGGCACGCAACAGCCGGTCCACGTCGTCAACAGATCGCACACCACCACCGACGGTGAGGGGTATGAAGACCTGCTCCGCTGTTCGGCGAACCACATCGATCATCGTGGCGCGATCGCCCGTGGAGGCGGTGACGTCAAGGAAAGTGAGTTCGTCGGCGCCCTGCTCGTCGTAAAGGGCAGCCAGTGCGACGGGATCACCCGCATCACGCAGGTTCTCGAAGTTGACGCCTTTGACAACTCGTCCGGCATCCACGTCGAGACACGGAATGACGCGCACTGCAAGGGTCATCGGTTGGTCCCTTTCTCCGACTTCCGGCGATTGCCGAAACTGGCAACATCACTCGGCATCAAGCGCCTCCTGCGTGAATCCTGTGCGCGCGTTGACCGCACGGATGATCGCAATGAGTTGCTCGTGCACCCCTGGCGAGGCTGCGAGCAGTGATGGTGATCCCGCTTCCCACGGGTTGCCGTGTAAGTCGGTCACGATTCCGCCAGCTGCCCTGACAAGCGCGGCCCCAGCAGCGTGATCCCATACGTGATGCCCGAAGCTGATCGCCGCTCCGAGTGAACCCGCAGCGGTATAGGCGAGGTCAGCGCCTGTGCAGCCCTGGAGGCGCAACCTAGAGCACACACGGCTGATCTCGCCGATCACTTCCTGGCGATACTCACCGGGATATACGCCGGCGCTGTCGAGGTTGAAAGAACCGAGCGCGATGATCGACTCGCGAACATCAACTCGTTCCAGCCGCGGCTGGTCCTTGCCGTTGCGGATTAGACAACCAGCGCTCAGAGCGACGAACTTTTCGTTGAGCATTGGCAGCCAGGTGAGGCCTGCCACCGGTTCGCGGTTGTCCAGCAGGGCCAGCAAGATACCGGCCATAGGTAAGCCAGCGGAGTAGTTCAACGTGCCATCGATAGGATCGAGCACCCACAGGAGGTCTGGAGGGACCCCGCCCGCAGACTTCTCTCCGTGGCCGAACTCCTCACCCAGGACTGGGATCCCGGTGCGCTTCCGCAGTTCGCCACCGATCTGCTTTTCAAGTTCGAGGTCCAGGGCTGTCGCGAAGTCGCGGCCGCCCTTGTTCACCGCACTTGGTGCTCCAATTCCTTCGCGGAACCGGACTGACGCTGCGTCGAGAATCTCCCCGGCGAGCCGTACCAGCTCTTCTAGCTGCGATTGCGACAGTGATCCCACGGGCGGCACGGTACCTACTTCGATACCGCGCGGAGCGCTTCCGGCAATGTGAAACGGCCCGCGTAAAGCGCTTTTCCGACAATCGACCCTTCCACGCCAGCTCCCGTGAGGGTCGCGATCGCGCGGAGATCGTCAATGGTCGAAACGCCTCCCGAAGCAATCACCGGGGCGTCCGTCGCTTCGCACACCTGCCGTAGCAGTTCGATGTTCGGCCCGGTCAGAGTGCCGTCTTTGGTGACGTCAGTTACTACATATCGGGTGCAGCCGTCACGGTTAAGCCGTTCAAGGACCTCCCAGAGGTCACCCCCGTCGCTCACCCAGCCACGCCCGCGCAGACGATGCGCGCCGTCGATGATCCGCACGTCCAGCCCGACTGCAATCTTCTCGCCGTGCTCGGAGACAACCTTCCGGCACCATTCGGGGTCTTCCAGAGCGGCGGTCCCGAGGTTGACGCGTGCGCAACCGGTCGCGAGCGCAGCGGCAAGCGAATCGTCGTCGCGGATGCCGCCAGATAGCTCGACTTTGACATCGAGTTCACCAACGACCCCTGCGAGAAGCTCGCGATTGGACCCGCGACCGAATGCCGCGTCAAGATCAACGAGGTGTACCCATTCGGCACCATCGTTTTGCCACTGCAAAGCGGCCTCGCGTGGCGAACCGTAACTTGTTTCGCTGCCCGCTTCTCCTTGTACAAGGCGAACAGCCTGACCATCCGCGACATCTACAGCGGGCAATAGAACCAGACTCACGTGCGATAACCCTAGTCGTTGAGTTCGCGTTCACGCGAACTGTCGTTGTCCATTTCTTCCACCGCACGCCGTGTCATGCGGGTCGATACCACACCCATCGCTGCCACAGCTGCAGCTAGCCCAGCAAGCGCGATGACTAGTCCGAGCACGGGTTGCGGCTGTAACGCAAGAATGAGGAGGGTGGCGACGAGAATCATGCCAGCACCAGCACCTAACGAAAAAAGCGCCAGACGCCCGTACGAAATCCGTGAGCCTTTGTGCTTATTCACACCGACCTCACCCAATTCTCCAGCAAATGCGCTCCGGCGTCCCCCGATTTCTCGGGATGAAACTGAGTCGCGGCTAATGGGCCGTTCTCTACCGCGGCGAGAAACCTCCCGCCGTAGTCGCCCCACGTCAGCTTGGGCGGAGCGAGAATGTCGGACGGTTCCATCTCCCACTTCTGCGCCGCGTAGGTGTGCACGAAGTAGAACCGCGTAGTGGGATCAATACCACGGAATAGCAAACTGCCCTCTGGGGCTTGCACGGTATTCCACCCCATGTGCGGCAACACATCGGCTTTCAGCCGCTCAACTGTGCCGGGCCATTCGCCGCATCCGGTCGCCTCGACACCGAACTCAACGCCCCGCTCGAACAAGATCTGCATGCCAACGCAGATGCCCAGTACTGGTCGGCCCCCAGCCAGACGCCGACCAATGATCGTGTCGCCCTTCACTGCGCGCAGACCTTCCATGCACGCTGCGAAAGCCCCCACACCCGGCACCACGAGGCCATCCGCCTCGAGAGCGGCCTGTGGGTCGGCGGTGACGGTTGTGTCAGCGCCAACGCGTTCGACGGCACGCTGCGCCGACCGGAGGTTGCCCGAGCCGTAATCCAAGATGGCTACCTTGGGCGACTTCACTTCAGACCACCTCCATCAATCGCAGCACAGCACCCACGCCACAGAACACCGCGAGCGCCGCGAGCACACCGGAAAGAAACCGGTTGATCTTCCACAGGGCGATCGCACCGCCGATCAAGAACCCTGCTGCCATAAACAGCAGGTACATCAGCGCAGAGCTCACAGCGCACCTTTCGTGGAAGGAATGCCGCCTACGCGTGGATCTGGCTCAACGGCAGCCCGTAGCGCCCGCGCAACTGCCTTGAACTCTGCTTCCGTGATGTGGTGCGGATCGCGGCCGTAGAGCACGCGAACATGGAGTGCGATACGTGCGTTGAGTGCGAACGACTCGAACACGTGCCGGTTGATGACGGTCGCGTAAGGCGTGCCCGGATAGCCACCGATGATCGTGGTGAGCATGTGTTCCGGTTCACCCGTGTGCACGCAGTACGGCCGACCCGACACATCAACGATCGCCTGGGCCAAGGTTTCATCCATCGGGATACACGCATCGGCGAATCGCCTAATGCCCTTCTTATCGCCAAGCGCCTGCCCGAATGCCTGTCCCAGCACGATCGCGGTGTCTTCAACCGTGTGGTGTGCCTCGATCTCGATGTCACCCTGAGCCTGCACCGTCAGGTCGAAACTCCCGTGGACACCGAGGGCTGTCAGCATGTGATCGAAGAACGGGACACCTGTCGCCACCTCAACCTGCCCGGTGCCGTCCAAGTTGATTTCGACAGTGATGCTGGATTCACGCGTCGTGCGTTCGACACGCGCTATCCGCGGGGTCATGCCTCTCCCTCCAGTTCGGTCGCGGCAAGACGCTCGCTGACCTCAAGGAACACGTCGTTCTCCGCTGCAAGTCCGATCGTTGCACGCAGGTAACCCGCGATGCCAACATCCCGGATCAGCACTCCCTGATCAAGGTAGTGCTGCCACGTCACTGTTTGATCAGCGAACGTACCGAACAGGAGAAAGTTCGCGTCGCTGGGGATAACGGTAAACCCCAGCTCTGACATTTTCTGCGCAACCCGGTCACGCTGCCGCGCCAATTCAGCCACGCTTCCCAGGGTTTCTTCCGCGTGCCGGAGCGCTGCCCGAGCGGCTGCTTGCGTCACCACAGATAGGTGATACGGCAGGCGGACGAGCAGCATCGCGTCAATCACCGCAGGTGCGGCAACCAGATAACCAAGCCTGCCTCCAGCGAAGGCGAAAGCTTTGCTCATCGTGCGGCTGACAACGAGTTTGCTCGGGAATTCGCTGATGAGGCTCACAGCACTCGGTGCATCAGAAAATTCGCCGTACGCTTCATCGACGACCACGATCCCCGGTGCCGCAGCAAGTAACACCTTCAAGTCCTCGATTGGGATGCTGTGACCAGTCGGGTTGTTTGGGCTCGTCACAAACGTCACATCCGGCTCGCGGGCGCGGATCTCCGCTACCGCCGCCTCGATGTCAAGGGAGAAATCGGCACGACGCGGCGAATCAACCCACGTCGTCTGGGTACCCGTCGAGATGATCGGGTGCATCGAATACGAGGGCGTGAACCCCATTGCGTTACGCCCCGGACCACCGAAAGCCTGCAGGAGCTGCTGCAAAATCTCATTCGATCCGTTCGCAGCCCACAGGTTGTCGGTTGTAACGGGCACACCTGTCTGACGCGTCACATACTCGGCCAGTTCCGTCCGCAGCGCCACCGCGTCACGGTCAGGGTAGCGGTGCAGCGACGCCGCGGCATCCCGTACAGCTTCAGCCACATCGGCGACGAGCGCTGCCGACGGCGGATGCGGATTCTCATTCGTATTCAATTGCACTGGAACGGACAACTGCGGGGCCCCGTAGGGCTTCTTCCCACGCAGGTTCTCGCGAAGCGGCAGATCAGCAAGCCCGATCTGTCCGCCGGGTGATTCGGTTGTTGCCACCGTAGAAACCTTCGTTAGCTGGGACTGTCAGGGAAGCGAGCACGCACTGCGTCACCGTGCGCCGGAAGGTCCTCCGCGTGCGCGAGGGCAATCACATGGCGAGCGACGTCACGCAACGCGTCCTCGCTGTACTCGATGACATGGACGCCCTTGAGGAAAGTCTGAACCGAGAGTCCGGACGAGTGGCGCGCACAGCCGGCAGTGGGAAGCACGTGGTTCGATCCCGCGCAGTAGTCTCCGAGGCTCACTGGGGAGTGTGGCCCGACGAAGATCGCGCCTGCCGCGCGGATCTTGCCCGCGATCGCGGCCGCGTCACGTGTCTGAATCTCGAGGTGCTCGGCTGCGTATGCGTTCACGGCCCTGATGCCGTCGTCGATCGTTGACACGAGCACAATTCCGGACTGCTTTCCACTAAGCGCGGTGGCTACTCGCTCCTGATGCTTCGTCGTGTGCAGCTGCTCGGCAACCGCTCTGTCGACGGCATCCGCGAGTTCTTCACTCGTCGTTACAAGGACGCTCGCGGCGAGAACGTCGTGTTCCGCCTGACTGATCAGATCCGCTGCCACGTGCCTCGGGTCGGCGGTGTCGTCAGCCAGGATCGCAATCTCAGTGGGACCAGCCTCTGCATCAATCCCAACGAGGCTGCGGCACAACCGCTTTGCGGCCGTCACATAGATATTGCCGGGCCCGGTGATCATGTCGACCGGCTCTAATTCAGCACCGTCACAATCGGTTCCACCATAGGTCAGCAGCGCGACAGCCTGCGCACCGCCGACCGCCCACACCTCGTCCACGCCCAGCAGAGCCGCCGCCGCAAGAATTGTCGGATGCGGCAGGCCACCGAACTCGGCTTGCGGCGGTGACGTCACGACGAGCGACCCGACCCCGGCTTCCTGCGCGGGAACAACGTTCATCACCACACTCGACGGGTACACGGCATTACCGCCAGGCACGTACAAACCGACCCGGTCAACCGCGATCCATCGCTCCGTCACTGTCCCACCGGGAACTACCTCTGTCGCGGTGTCAGTGCGTCGCTGATCGCGGTGAACTGTTCGCGCTCGATCGATAGCGACCTCCAACGCGTCACGCACGCGGGGGTCGAGTCCGGTCAGTGATTTATCCAATTCCTCGGCAGGTACGCGAATCCGGTCTGGACGGACGCGATCGAACTTCTCACCGAATTCCAGTGCTGCATCCGCACCGCGGTCGCGCACAGCCTCCACCACCGGCCGGACGTGATGCAGCACCGAGTCCACATCGACTCCGCCACGCGGCAGTGACGCGCGCAGCTCAGCAGTAGTCGGTGTTCGGTCACGCAAATCGAGGCGACCGAGATCGGAACGGGGAGACATGCAGGTCCTTCCTGATGGTATTCGTTCATCACCAGGATACGGCGCCACGATCTCCGCACACGAAGCTGATCTCGCGGACACCTGTACCGTCGTCCTCACTATGAGAAACCGCAGCGAACTGGTCACGCGAGTTGCTGGAGTATCAAGCCTCCTCGCCGGCACGATCATCACCACGGGCATGGTGCTTTATGCCCTCGCGGGCGCAGATCTTGAAACTGCGGTGAACTCGGGAGACATGGCCGCCTACTTCGCCGCGGCGGTAGAGAATCACCTGCTGGTCGTGACGTTGTTCCTATGGATGATCGCCTCGCTACTGATCGTGGCCGCAGCGACCGCACTCGCTGTCTATACGCGCTCTCTCGCCGGGTGGCTGGGCACCGCCTCCGCAACAGTCGGAGCTGCGGTCGCGCTGCCCACTTACCTCACTATGCTCGCACTTATCAACGTTGCCGCACCCAACGGTTCCCGCGAGGTCGCGGAGGTAATCGGATGGGCTGCCTCGCGCGGCGACTGGACGGCCACCGTACTACTGCTTTCAGTCACCCCCATGCTCCTCAGCATGTCCGGAGCATGGCATCCGCAGGTGCAACGCTGGCTGGTGGCGCTGGGCGCGACAGCGGCGTTATCAGGTCTCACGGCGGTTGCGGCGCTGTTCGGTATCGTGCCCTCACCAACGGGATACGCCGTTCTTCTCGCCGGGCCACTCTGGCTGTTCGCGGCCGGAGCCGTCACGTTACGTGCGTCGGCTCCGGCCGCGCCCTGAGTCAGAAGGGGAAGGCCTGGAGGCTCCCAGAATCGAGGTTCTGCGCGGACGGACCACTGAGTGAACCACCGCCGGAGGGCGGGTCCTGGCTCAGAGTCGTGCGCATGAACAGAACGTTGTAATCGGACCAGCGCGAAACTGTGAAGTACAACTGATTGCCCGAGGACCAAGGGTGGATGTACGGGGCATATAGCCCGCCCGGCCAAGCTGCAGCCGTCATGATCGTCTGTGCACTACTCCACGGGCCTTGTGGCTGACTGGCGGTGCGCATCACGACGCTACCCACGCCGTTCGTATACATCGCGATGTATTTGCCGAGATAGTCGTTCCATTGAACCGACATTTCACTGACGGGCGCACCAATGACGTTGCTCGCTGCCCCAGGATCAGCATTCACCCACGATGAACCGTTCCAGTAGTCGTACTTCTGAAGCTCGAGGATCTCCTCCTCGAGGACACGCGCGACGCGTGCCGCACCGCTGCGGCCCGAGGGTGTCCCGAAGGTGTAGACGTAGCCGTCGCGTTTGACGTATGCCGTCATCTGAAAGTTCTGGTTACCCGCGATGAAGGTGGCGCCCGAGATCCCGCTGTTCTGATTGAATCGAATCGTTCCTGGATCGACTTCCCAGTTCTCGCCATTGTCTTCGGACACTGCGATCGCCGAAAAATTTGTGGTCCACTGACCGGGGGTGCCCCACTGCCGGACGGACATGAAGTTGATGTACTGCGTCGTACCCACGGAGATTCCGGCGGTGGGGATCACAGTGATCTCGGTCGGCGCCAGCTCTAGGCTGTCGATAATCTGTTTGGAGAAGTTCGGTCTATCGACGGTGACCGGTGAGCCACCCTGGAGGTAGTCGGCATCTTCCTCTGTCAAGGGGTCCGGGACGGACATCCCATCCGACAGCGTGGTGTCGCCTGAGCGCATCAGAGTGTTGTACCGCCACTCATTGCCAGGGAGGGAACAGTCGCCGAAGGTGTCACCGTAGGCAATGAGGACCTGCCGTTCGGCACCGCTGCCTCCGTTATCCCACATGATCCCAAGATCAGTCCCCGAAATGCCGAAGCGTTCGACTGTCGCGTTGTCGCTGCGCGGGCCCGTCAACATCCCGACAAGCGAAGCCGGCGAGGCAGATTGGGCGCTGAAAAGCTCATCTTGCGGCTCACTTCCGACTGGACCGTCTGCCGTGATCGGCTTACGTCCGAGGGGAGTTCCCTCCACTTCAGCTTCGTCAGATTCGGTGGACGAGGCTGTGACGCCCGAGCACGGCGCTGCGCTTGCCGTGGCCGGAATTGCCGCCGGGACGACGAACCCGCCGGCCACCACAGCTGCAGCCAGCCAGAGTGGTTGGGTGGAAAGAGATCTCATACGGACTCCTTGTTAGCTAACAGCCACCGAGGCTGCCCATGGGACGGCAAGGCTCAGGTTCTGGCGTGGGTTCAGGGTCAGTGGTTGGAGAAGGCTCGACGTCCGCGTGTACTAGGTAGCCGTAATAGTTGCTTCCAGGAGAGTTCCGCGGATCGCCGGTGAATCCGTAGCTCGCAGGACGCGTCGCTGCGTGACTGCGGACCGACTGGCCGATCTGCGCGGGTGTGAGACCACCGCATGGACCGGCCACGCCCCCACTGCCAAGGCACAGCGCCACGACCCCTGTGACGTGGGGGGCAGCCATCGAACTGCCCGATAATGTGGTGACGCCACCGCCGACCCGCGTCGACGAGATACACACGCCAGGCGCAGCGACCGTGTGGGCGATCGCGCTCGAAGTCCTGGCGAAATTGGTGAATGTCGCTGGGGTGTCGTCTGACTCAGCGGTAGCGCAGGAGGGTCGGCCTCCGGTCCTGCCTGGACGGCCATCGCTGTCTGACATCGCGGTCACTGTCAGTACTTCCGGGTAGGCAGCAGGGATCGCTCCTGATATCGAGGTCCGGTCATTCCCTGCCGATACGACGTAGGTGGTGCCACGCTCGGTGGACCTGCAGATCGCGAGGTGCAGTGGATCGTTATTGGTTCTGCCGCAGTTGTTGTCGTTACTTCCGGTCGTCCCGAGGCTCACATTCGCGACCTTGATTCCGAGATTTTCGGCGTTCGCGGTCACCCAGTCGATGCCGCAGATCAGCTGTGAAATTGTGCCGACGCCATCGCTGTCGAGGACTTTGACTGAATACAGGCGGGTGTTTGGTGCAACCCCGACAGTGTCGGAGCCGGAATTGCGCGCACCGATGATGCCTGCAACGTGCGTTCCATGCCCGTTCGCGTCTTGCGAGGTGCCGCCACTGGCCGTGCAGTCGGTGCCTGCGACTGCGTTGAGGTCTGGGTTCTGCAGGTCTATTCCCGTATCGATGACCGCTACTGCGGCATCACTGGCTGGGCTGACCGCTGTTGCGGTGGCGGCTTCAATTCGTCTGACGCCAGTGGGAACTGATGCCCCCTCCGAGAGAGGGACACTCGCGATGTGCGCTGCGACAGCGCGGTCTGGAGCGATGAAAGCGACGTCCGGGTCCTGTGCTAGTCGCTCACGGACTGCGGAGGGCATGCGGGCGGAGAATCCACGGATGGCGTGACTGTAGCTGCGGTTACTGCTAATTCCGTAGGTACGTTCGACTGCGACCGTCTTCGCGTGGGTATTGACCTGCTCGTTGAACACCACGATGTATGCGTCATTCTGGTCCGCTGAAGCCATCGGAGCGCCGATCAGCGCCAATCCACCAACCAGAACTGACGCTGAAAGCGCTCCGAGCAGGGTTCGGCGCATTGAGTAGCCTCCACAATTGAGCACAACGACAAGCGCGCACCGAACGCCCCGTTTGAGGGCAGCGCGCGAGGTCTCAGCGTATGAGTGGAGCCACGAGAGGGAGGCTCGGTTACGCCTGAGTCTGAGAGTTGTGACCGTATTGGCGGCTTCAGTTAACCGCGGCGTGACTCAATCTGCAGTGCCGTGGCAGCATGCGCGATTCCGCGGGCCGCCGCGAAGGATAGTTCCGCGATGTCGAACCGCTCCCGCCACAACGCGATCTTTCCGTCGACGAGTTCGAAAGTCCCCCAGGTCCAGAAGTCGACGGGAATCGGACCTAGCTCAATTGCGTGGGTGCGCTCCGTGAGCACGACTCCCCCATTGGCCGCGATGTTGTGCGTCTGTATGGAAATGCGCCTCGCGAGCAGCCGCAGCAGTTGGAGCTGACGCGCGACCGCGGCCTTGCCATGTACGGGCGGGAGCGGCGCCGGGTGGAATACGACGTCCTCGTGGAGGTGCGACAGGCAGATCTCGATGTCGCCTTCCTGCAGCGCCGCTACGAATTCGCGAACAACATCAGAGGGGTCACCGGGCACCGCGAGCGCCGATGATGATGATGTCACCGGCGCCAGGTGGGTTGTTTGCGAAGTTTCCGTCATACCTCCGGAAAGTACGCTGCCGATCTCGTGCGGTTCAAGCGCGCAGCAGGGAATACGACGCAAATGTGACGACCGATACCAATTCTGTGGAGCCACTTCTCGCAGCGGTCACGGTATGTCGAGCCCCAGGTCCATCACGGTCACCGAATGTGTGAGCGCGCCGACAGCAAGGTAGTCGACACCCGTCGCGGCGTACTCACGTGCCACCTCGAGACTCAGCCCACCAGATGACTCCAACCGCGTCGAGGGCGCCATTCGATCACGTCGCTGCACAGCAATCTGGGTCTGCCAGACCGGGAAGTTGTCGAGGAGCACAAGTTCCGCCCCGGCTGCGAGCACATCGTTCAACTGCTCGAGCGAGTCCACTTCGACCTCACACGGGACCCCGGGGAACTGCGCGCGTACCGCTTCGAGAGCAGCAACGATAGATCCGGCTGCGGCCACGTGGTTGTCCTTGATCAGTGCGGCATCGCCGAGCGCCATGCGGTGATTCACACCGCCACCAACGCGCACCGCGTACTTCTGCAGCACACGCAGCCCGGGCAACGTCTTGCGGGTATCCCGTATTTGCGCACCAGTCCCGGAAACTTCATCTACCCACCGAGCGGTTTCGCTGGCGATGCCGGAAAGATGACACAGAAGATTCAGTAGTGTGCGTTCTGCGGTAAGGAGCCCGCGTGTCGGAGCTTTCACCGAAAGCACCACATCCCCCGGTGCAACACGCGCGCCATCCTTCACCGCGCCGAGGAGAGCGTAGCCGTCCGCTCCCAACACTTCGTCTAGTACGAGGCTGGCCACGCCGATCCCAGCAATAGTGCCGTCAACTCGGGAGACCACCTGCGCTTCAGTGATCGCGTTTTCGCTCACCGTCGCGACAGTTGTGACGTCCGGACCGTAACGCAGGTCCTCGTCGAGAGCGATGCGCACGACACGGAGAGCTTCGTTGAGTTCCGCTTCAGTGAGGGCTTCACACACGAGCTGTGGCCTCCAGGGAGTCGAGCGAGATCATTCCGTCTCGCAGTGAGATAGGGATGCTGCGTGCGCATTCCGGGTCCGTGTAAGGGAAGTCGCGACGCGTATGACTGCCGCGTGTTTCACGCCGCCACCGGGCGGCCGCGATGATTGCCGAAGCAGTGAGATGCAGGTTCTGATCTTCGTATACACCCTGTGAGGCCACTGCATCGGCGAGCGTATTCGCAGCACAGGAAAGGCCCGTCTCGTCGCGAACAACGCCAGCTTGCTGACTCATCATGCGCTGCAAGACAACTCGAGGCAGTGTGGAACCGGCAGGCTCAGACCACTGGGTTTCCACCCATGAGCTAATGGCTCGGCCGACTCGACTTACGACAGCCGCGCCGACGCGCTCTCCCACTACGATGGCTTCGAGGAGACTGTTGGAAGCGAGGCGATTAGCGCCGTGGAGCCCTGTGCGCGCCGTCTCGCCTACCGCGTAGAGCCCTGGGATGCTCGACGCCCCATTGACATCCGTCATGACTCCACCGCAGTGGTAATGAGCTCCCGGAGCGACTGGAATCAAGTCAGATTGCGGGTCAATCCCTTCCCGCGCACACAACGTGGCGATCGTCGGGAATCGCTGCGCGAAACCATTGATGCTACGTGCATCAAGATAGACGTGCGCGGCATCGGTCTCCCGCATACGTGTGGCGATGGCCCGGGCCACAACATCACGTGGCGCTAAGTCGCCGCGCGGGTCGCCGTCCGTGACGGCACGCCCGTCGATGTCGACAAGCCGTCCCCCTTCACCACGGACCGCTTCGCTGATCAGCGGGCGGGTGCCGGAGCCGGTCGGTGAGTACAGCATCGTTGGATGGAACTGGATGAACTCGACGTCCGTGACCGTCGCTCCAGCGCGAAGCGCCAGCGCGATTCCGTCGGCGGTTGCCGAGCCAGGGTTCGTGGTGACCGCATACAGCTGACCGATGCCGCCTGTGGCGAGGACCACCGTCGACGCATGGATCAGGCCCCGCGCGCCGGTGGTGTCGACGACGGACACGCCAGTGACTTCACCGGCCGCTACACCGATAGCAACGACGTTGTGGTGGTCGAGAACCGTCAGCCGGCGCGATGCGTGGTTGAGCGCACGCTGGATCTCTGCTCCCGTCGCATCACCCCCAGCATGAATGATGCGACGCTCGGAGTGACCACCTTCACGGGTCCGCAGCAACCCATCGGGCCCCTCGTCGAAGTGGGCGCCGCGAGCACGCAGTCGCCGGATCGCCTCCGCTCCTTCGGTGAGGATGACGGTTGCGGCATGCCCATCGACGAGTCCCCCACCTGCCGCGACGGTGTCGCCGAAGTGTCGCGGCACGCTATCGCTGGGCACTGAGCCGTCGACGACGGCCACGCCCCCCTGCGCGAGCGCCGTAGCCGTGTCCCCGTGGGCCGCTTTACGAACCACGATGACTTTCAGACCACGCGCATGTGCCCGCAGAGCTGCCGTCAGACCAGCGATGCCAGCTCCGACGATGACGACATCAGCGTGACGTTCCCACTCGCTGCGAGCACCCCCTGTTCGGGGGCTCATCACTCACCGCCGCCGGGATTACCGATCGAGATCATGCGCTGCACCGACTGCCGTGCCTTCGCTGCGGTTTCGGCGTCAACGTGTACCTCGTCCGCATTTTCGACAAGGCTGCGCAGCAGCGCGGCCGGGGTGATCATCTTCATGTACTTGCATGAAGCTCGATCGTTGACTGCCTGAAAGTCGATGTCCGGTGCCGCTCGGCGGAGTTGGTGCAGCATTCCGACTTCGGTGGCAACGAGAACCTGGCGAGCGCCAGTCGACCGAGCGGCGTCGAGCATGCCACCCGTGGACAAGATCTTCACACGATCTTCGGGCACCGCTCCCTCGCCAGCGAGGTACAGCGCTGATGTCGCACAGCCACACTCGGGGTGCACGAAGAGGTCAGCGTCGGGGTGCGAGCGGGCCTGGGCGGCAAGCTCATCGCCGTTGATGCCTGCGTGGACGTGACATTCGCCGGCCCAAATGTGCAGGTTCTTCCGTCCGGTGACACGCTTGACGTGAGCCCCGAGGAACTGGTCTGGCAGGAAGAGAATGTCGCGATCAGGCTCTATCGACGCGACGACGTCGACGGCATTCGATGAGGTGCAGCAGATGTCTGTCAGCGCTTTCACCTCCGCGGTGGTGTTGACGTACGACACCACAACAGCACCCGGGTGCTCGTCTTTCCATTCGCGGAGCTCGTCCGCACTAATAGAGTCAGCAAGCGAGCAACCAGCGCGCTGATCCGGTATCAGCACGGTCTTCTCTGGCGAAAGGATCTTCGCGGTTTCGGCCATGAAATGCACACCGCAGAACACAATGGTGCTCTCCGGAGCGTCAGCAGCAATTCTGGACAGCGCCAGCGAGTCGCCGACGTGGTCGGCAACATCCTGGATTTCGGGCAGCTGGTAGTTGTGCGCAAGGATCGTCGCGTTGCGTTCACGCGCGAGCCTCCGCACTTCTTGGGCCCAGTCCGGCCCGCCAGTGACCCCGCCGAAGCCGCCGGGGCCATCCTCGATCTGGCCGAGCAGTTCAAGGGTCGTCTCCGTCAGAAACGGCGCTGCTGTTGTCGCGGTCGTCATGACCGTATCTCCTCACAATCAGACACCACCGGAGGTTTCCCGGTGTTTGCCATGGCCTGGCCGGGGTTTCGATTCGACCATCCCAGGTTTTCGACTTAGAATCGAAAACGTGATTGTCAATGGTAGCACCGTTCACGAAGTCCTGGTAGCCGTGTTCCAAGTACGGCACCTGAGCTCTCATGACGATCCGAAGCATCACAATGGCGCTGAACTGTGCGTCTTACTGTGGGAACGCGCCATGGCACCGATGGTCGGCATGTGGTCGCTACCCGGCGGAAAACTTGGTTCTGACGAGGACTTGCCGACTTCCGCGCGCCGCCAGCTCGCAGAAAAGGTCGACGTCCGCGAGCTGGCGCATCTCGAACAACTGTCCGTGTTCAGCGACCCCCATCGCGTCCCAGGGCGCCGAACTATCGCTTCGACGTTCCTCGGACTCGTGCCCTCCCCTGCTGAGCCGGAGCTGCCAGCGGACACCACCTGGCACCCCGTCACGGCGCTGCCGGACATGGCCTTTGACCATCGAACCGTGGTCGACTATGCGCACAGCCGTCTCGCTGCGAAGCTGTCCTATACAAACATCGGTTTTGCGCTCGCACCGGAGCAATTCACCATCTCAACATTGAAATCCATCTATAGCGCTGCACTCGGCTATCACGTTGATGCGACAAACTTGCAACGCGTCCTTGGCCGTCGGGGCGTCATTACGCCCACCGGCACCACAGCACCGTCAGGGCGGTCCGGTGGGCGTCCCGCCGCGGTGTACCGATTCACTGACTCCCGGTACCGGGTCACTGACGAGTTCGCCGCCCTGCGGCCCCCCGGGTGACGCCCCTTCCGAGACTCCCAGATCGGGGTCAGAACTGACCCCAGCGGCGATGAAGTAGACAAACACCGCTACAAGCGGCTGAAAGATCAGCGCCTGCCATGCAGTCACTTCTGGCGGCAGGGACACGATCGCCACGCCGGAGTCATCAAACGGATCGGGTACTCGCAGCTCGGCTAAAACGCCGCCGAGTAGCGCCGCGATGGCCGCCCCCAATCCTGAGCCCCCAACGAGCATCAATACCGCTGCCGGGCCGCGCCGCCGTCGCATCACCCACACCGCTGCGCCGCAGATCGCCCCCGCAACCGCGCTCACGCCCACAAATATCGCCAGAGAATCGAACAGGTGCAGATTGTCCCCGGGAAGCAGCGCCTGCCCTTGATCAGTGATGACGTACCTCGCTGGGGGCGCGAGCAGCGCCCACACCCCGGCCGCAACCACGCCCGCCACCACACACACCGCAAGGATCACCAGCACACGTTCACGGTACGCGAGTGATTAACTCAACCGATCAGCGTCCGAGCCCTAGCAACAAGTTGTCGACGACCCGCTCAACAATCCCCTCGGTGTGCAGGTCGGGATAGTTTTGGTACACGATGATCGTGAGCAGCGGGCTCATGAACATGGCGACAGCAAGATCGAGGTCGATGTCGTCGCGCAGTTCTCCGCGTTCCACGCCGAGCCGGAAAACTTCCTTGATGAAGGACCGGCGGCGTTCGATGAAGCGGTCATGGTGACGCTTGAAGTCGGGATTCGCAGTCGACTCGAACATCATGCACTTCAGGACTTTGCGCTCCTTGTCGGTGAAACTGGTGCGGATGTTTCGACCGAGGGCAAGGAGATCGTCCCGTACCGATGTGTGCGGCAGCGGGAAGTCCGGCGTGGATTTGATGCTATCGACGGCGGTGGCAACGAGTTCCTCCTTGGAGGACCATCTTCGGTAAATCGTGGCTTTGGACACGCCGGAGCGCTCAGCTACCGCGTCGACGCTGACATCGCTGATCGAGCCGTGGGCCGCGATCAGCTCGAGCACAGCGCTGAGGATCGCCTGGCTCGCAGCTTCACTGCGCGGCCTTCCCCTGGCTGCGGGGCTCGCGCAGTCCCGCACTAGATCTACGTCGCCGGATAATGGCGTTTCGCCGGTTTCGTGCGTCACGTTTTCATCTTCCCTCAAGCCCTGGACATTGCAGGACGGGGAGCCCCCGCGGGAGTCGGAACCTCATTAGTTTGCCGTTTCGTCGGGAAGAACAATAGGACAACGATCAGGCCAACGACCGCCGCCCCCATCGCACTGTAGGCGGTGGTGTGCATTGCGCCAATGAACGCTTCGCTGGCGGCGTCCATGACACCGGCTGGGGCTCCACCCTGTTCGACTAATCCGTACGTCGCCGCAATTGACTCGCGTGCAGCGTCGGGGAGCTCCGGCGCACCTTCCTCGATGCGCGAGCGATATCCCTGAGCCATGACGGTACCGAGTACTGCGACACCGAACGACCCACCGACTTGGCGCAACGTGTTCCCGAGTGCCGAGCCGACACCGGCTTTCTCGCGCGGGACCGACGACATGAGGGTGTTCATCGCGGGCGGCATTAGGTGTGCCATTCCAGTGCCCTGCACGAAGAACAGGGCGATGAGGACTCCGACCGGGGTATCCGCGTCGAGCATCGTGACGACAAAGAACGAGCCAATGATCAGAAGCAGCGCGCCGACACCGACGACGCGGGGCCCGAACCGGTTGACCATTGCGTTGGAGAGTGGCGAGAAGATCAGCAGAGCAACGCCGGTCGGCAGGAACAGCAGGCCTGCTTGCAGCGGCGTGAATCCTTTGACGATCTGCAGGTAGAACGTCATGAAGAAAAACAGCCCCATCATGCCGAAGAACGTGAGGGCGATAATTGCTGCCGACGCCGAGAAGCGCGGGTTCCTGAACAGCGACATGTCGAGTGATGCATGCGGAATGCGTCGCTCCCACATGACGAACGCCGCCAGCACGATAAGCCCAGCCACGATAGGAGCGATCACGCCGACGCCTGTCCAGGATCCGGCGTTACCTGCATTGATGATGCCGTAGGTGAGCGAGACCAGCCCAACCACGGAAAGCCCCATCCCGACGAGGTCAGGTTTGCCCTGGACGCCTTTCGACTCGGGAGCGAAAAACACGATCATAATCATGCTGAAAATAACGATGGGCACGTTGATCAGGAAGACAGATCCCCACCAGAACCGCTCCAACAGCGCTCCTCCGACGATCGGCCCCAGCGCACTGCCGATACCCACCGCACCCGTCCAAACACCAAGCGCTTTCGGGAACTCTTTTTGCGAGAAGACCGCGCGCACCAACGCGAGCGTCGCCGGCATCATCGCCGCCGCTCCAACACCTTTGATCGCCCGGTAGAGCAGCAAGTTCTCGGGGGACACGGCGTATGCGGACAGCAGCGAGGCCACGCCGAAGATGACCAAGCCGATCAGCAGCATGCGTTTGCGGCCGATACGGTCACCGATGACGCCGAACGCGAAGAGCAAGCCCGCGAAGACCAGCGTGTAGGAGTTGATGAGCCACGCTAGTTGACTCTGAGTGGCTCCGATGCCGTCGTTGGGATCGGCAAGCGTCTTCATCGCCACGTTCAGCACGGTGTTGTCGAGCACGACGACGATCAGGCTGAGCACGAGGACACCGAGGATCAGCCACCGCCTTGGGTGCCCAGTTTCTTCGTGGTCTGTGTCTGGCGCCACTGTCGGGAGGGTTGTAGCCACGCGGCCCGCCTTTACTTGCAGCGATGGGAACGGACGTGACTATCGTACTACGTTACGAAACGAAACGGTATCGTATTGTTGACGCGTGCGCACTGGGAGCCCGTCACGGCGCGCTGGGCTGAGCACCGTGTCTGGCACCGTGTTTGGGACGCTTTCGCGTGTCTCGCATTCTCAGGCGAGCCGGGGCGCGGCACGCCTGGTGGTAGGTGTTGCGCCTGGGACGCTGCTCGGGGTCGAGCCACACGGGCGGAATGATGTCGGGCTGCCCGTCAGTACCCACGCGGATGGTCCAGTCACTGTGGTGAATGAGCCGGTGGTGGTAGCTGCACAGCAGGCACAGGTTGGCGAGATCGGTGGGACCGGACTGCGCACACCATTCTTTGATGTGGTGCGCCTGCGTCCACCCTGGCGGACGGTCACATCCTGGGAAAACACAACCCTTGTCTCGCAAGTACAGTGCACACCGCTGGGCGAGGCTCGCGGTGCGCACTGCGCGCCCAAGGTCGAGCACTTCACTCTCACCCCCGAGCACGGCAGGGACGATCTTGGCGTCACACGCGAGCCGCCGGGCCTCGGCTGCAGAAATCGCACGGTGGTCGTTCAGTTTCACCGGGCGATCGTCGTGCCCCAGCAATTGATCGATCGTCATAGTGATCGTGCAGCGCGGTGGCTCCCCGCCCTGACTGGGCAGTTGCTCTGCCCGTTCCGTGTATTCCAGCAACTCAGCGAGTCCGTCACCACAGCGCTCACTGACGCTGCGCAGGTCGGGCGTAGCGTCCTCGGCAGGCCGGGGCTTCGCCAATGGCGAAAGCAGGGTTTCGAGCCGCACGCCTGACTCTTTGTCCAGATAACCGGACAACCGCAGCCGGTCACCTTTGACGCTCCAGGCAAGGTGCAGTTCTCTGCGCGGTTGCGTCAATTTTTCTGTATCGGGTTCTTTACCATCCGGATCGAGGCGGTCAAGGATCTCTCGCCCTGCCCTGCGTACCACCACCGGGCTGTTGGTGCGCGCCAGCTCCGTGAGGATTCGTTCACCCTCCTCACGAAAGACTCGTTCCGTTGCAGGCGGAAACAGGCTGAGTACCTGATCGATCACGTCGACGTGTGAGGCGGAGATTTCGCCTTCGCGCAGCGCGGCTCCAGCGGCCGGAAGCGTCGCAGGCACAACCGACCCATCGATTCCGGCGGTCGCACAAATCATTTCGGCTCGCCGGGCACGCTGCCGTGCATCTTTGGCGTCGACGTTCAAGACGTCTCGCAGCAACCCAGCGGCATCTGCGTAGCCGAAGGTTCCCATCACGCCACGTGCAACGATCTCAGCCGTGATCAGCGCCTGCGCTGCCTGCAAACGCCGCTGCGCCACTTCCAAGTCACGCAGCCGCGCCACCAGTTCCGCGTCCGCGACGCGGAACAAGTCCTCCCCTATGTCTCCCCCGAGCACCACACGATTATCGAACATGCGTTCGGTGCTGTCAAGGCAGGAAAACGCTCAAATCCGCGCGCAAGCGCAAATCAGCGACGGAACGTCCCGCGTGAAGAACGAAGGTGCCCGGCTCAACTGACCAGCGTCCGGCATCGGTGTCCCAATGCTCGAATGCGCGCGGAGCGAGTTGCACCGCAAACTCTTTCGTCTCCCCCGCCGCAGCGTCGACAACCGCGAAACCGACCAGCCAGCGCGCCGGACGTTCAACCTGCCCGTCCGGGCGAGATGCATACACCTGGACAACCTCACGTCCCGCACGAGACCCTGCATTGCGAACACGGATGCGCGCCGAGCCTTTTTCAACGGACATCTCGTCGTAACTCCACTCGGTGTATCCGAGGCCGAATCCAAAGGGGTATTGCGGACTGCGACTGTGCTTCTCGTAGCCGCGGTAGCCGATGTACAGCCCTTCGCTGTAGCGCAGAACGCCGTTCTCCGGCATGAACGACGGGTGGCCATCCTCGCTCGCTGGCCAGCTCACAGGAAGGCGGCCACCTGGTTCAACCGCGCCGAACAGTACATCGGCGATGGCATTTCCGGCCTCTTGGCCGGGGAACCAGGCCAGCAGCACTGCAGCGACGTCATCCGCCCACGGGAGCAGAACGGGGGCACCAGCATTCACTACAACCACGGTTAGCGGGTTCACTTCCGCGACGCGGCGCACGAGTTCATCCTGTCGACCTGGCAGCGAGAGCGACGTGCGATCGAAGCCTTCGCTTTCGACCTCGTCCGTCGTGCCGACTACGACTATTGCGGCGTCGGCGTTCCGCGCGGCTTCCACTGCCGCCTCGATCTCGGCGTCAGCATCGGTTACTCGACCTGCGTTGATCTGTATTACCGGCATCATCGGAAGTTCATCGTCGCCGAAGGAGAAGTCTCCCGCAGCGAGTTCGACGCGAAGCCTGAGCGACACTCGCTGCCCTGCGGTGAGGTCCATCGTGGCGAATGCCTGCGGCGGGCGAGCGAGGACCTCAACCATATCAGCGCCTGGCGGAAGGCTCACCATCTCACTGAGCGCTTGGACGCCATCGAGTTCCAGGACGAATCGACCGATACCAGACCCTCCAATGTGGTAGGTACCCGATTCTTCCGCTTCGAAGATAGCTGTGAACTCGATCGAATCGACGTCGGTGAGCGGGGCACCCGCTGCGGTGTCATGCCACATGAGGTGGGTCGCGTGCCGGACCTCCGTTGCAAGCAGATGGTTGTCCCGGTCCATGAACCGGACCTCCACCGCGTTCCGCGTACCGTCCGGAGCCGCGAGTTGCTCGATACTGGCGGTGGGCACGCGAGAGGTCACTGCCCCGCCCGACCGGTGCTCGATGCGCACATCAGCATCTAGCGCATTGCGGATGCCGTCGAGCGGTGAAACGACGTAGGGCGGCGCCACGGTCGCGCTGCCTCCGCCGAGGGTGCGCGCAGTGGCGGCATTCGGTCCGATTACCGCAACTGCCCTCAATTCGGAATCCGCTAGCGGCAGGGCGCCCTCCGCATTCCGGAGCAGCACCATGCCCGCAGACGCGGTCGTCCGGAGTGTGCTCGTGATGGCCGCCTCATCGAGAGCCTGCGCCTGGGCCACGGGCGCAATTCCTTCGAGCGCACCGACTCTGGCGGCGACCCGCAGGATGCGCAGTGCCTTCTCATCAACTGCTGATTCAGGCACGGATCCGTTTCGGACAGCCGCAACGAGAGCGTCACCCCACGGCCCATGAGGTCCGGGCATAACGAGGTCGAGCAGACCCTCTTCGGCAGCATCGAGTGATCGTCCCGCGAACCAGTCAGACATAACGAGACCGTCAAAACCCCATTCGCCCTTGAGGATCTCGCGCAGCATCGGGGATTCAGTCATCGTCTTCCCTGCGACACTGTTGTAGGCAGCCATGACCGCCCATGCCTTGGCGTCACAAACAATCGTCTCAAAGGGGGCGAGATAGAGCTCACGAAGAGCCCGCTGCCCGATCTCCGCGTCGTACGTGAAACGTTCGGTCTCGGAATCGTTGGCAACGAAGTGCTTGACCGTCGCACCGACCCCCCCGGACTGAACACCGCGTACATACGCGGCACCGATCTGCGCCGTGAGATAAGGGTCTTCGCTGTAGCACTCAAAGTGCCGCCCGCCGTATGGAGTTCGGTGGAGGTTGACGGTCGGAGCAAGCAGTACGTCGACGCCTTTCCGACGACACTCGGACGCAAGGAGCCGGCCGATCGTTTGCAGACTTGCGACGTCCCAAGTTGCTGCGAGCGCGGTGGGAGACGGCACGTTGGCCGACGGATTGCGCTCATCGAGGGATTCGCCACGCACCCCGGCTGGCCCGTCGGAAACAACTAGGCGCCGCAGACCGATCGTCGGCTCTGGATGCAACGACCAGAAGTCCGCGCCGGTGAGCAGCCGTACTTTGCTTTCGAGCGTCAGTTTCTGCAGCCGCAGCCGCAGTTCTTGTCCAATGTCGGCAATCCCCGCTACGTCAGTGTCAGCCGTGAAAGACATTTTTACCTATTTCCTTAATTCCACCGGGGATCCGCCGCTATCTCAACTCCAACAGTGCAGCCGTAACTTACACGTGTCAGCGTTAGTCTACGTGGAATTCTGACGGCTGCGCAATGGCCAATTCGTGGGCAAACACGTGTAAGCTCACGCCGTGCGTCCACGGGCAACGAGCGTCGATGTAGCGCGGGAGGCTGGTGTCTCGCGGGCAACCGTCAGTTACGTCCTCAATGACGCGCCTGGGCAGTCCATCCCAGAGGAAACGCGTCAGCGGGTCTTGATAGCGGCTAGGAAGCTCGGTTACTCACCCTCCGCGGCGGCTCGCACTCTGCGCAGGGGCCGCAGTGACGTTGTCTTGTTCGTGCTTCCAGAGTGGCCAATCGGGCCGGTGATCGGAACTCTCATCAGCACGCTGACCGCGGAACTCGCCGCGCACCGACTGACGCTGCTGACCTATCAGAAGCTTCCGGGCAGCACGCCGTTCCGGGAATTGTGGACCGCGATAGCCCCCGCAGCGATCATCGTCTGTGAAGCGCTCAGCGACGCCGAACTGGAAACGATCAGGACGGCTGGCATCGAGGTCCTCACCGCGCTTGCCCCTGACCCCGCTGTGCAAGGGAGCCTAGCGGTCGCTCAGGAGTTATTCGGCTGGCGACAGGTTCAGCACCTCACGGAGCGCGGCCACGTCCGGCTCGCATACGCCTACCCCGCCGACGAGCGCCTCGAAAGTTTCGCTGCGCCGCGACTGCGCGGCGCTCGCCGCGCCTGTTCCGAGCTTGGCCTGACAGCGCCTGTCGTCGCGACCATCGAGGACGACAACGCGGCGCACGTCATCTCTCAGTGGCGAGCTCTCGATGAGCCGGTCACAGCGCTGTGTGGTTACAACGACGAGATCGCGTTTGCGCTTCTCGACGGCGCGCGACGAAACGGGCTGAGAGTCCCTGCCGATCTGGCAGTCATTGGGGTGGACGACATCCCGGTCGCGCGTTACGCGAACCCGCCCCTGACGACAGTAGCGACTGGCGTCGAGGTGCAAAGTCGTGCGATCGCGGCGTCCGTGCTCGGCATCCTCGCCGACCGACCGGCCCGCAGTCCTCTACCTCACCAAAACGACATCGTCAGAGTGATCGAACGAGATTCGACGTAGGCCCGGCTATTTTTTCTTCGGTGTCCGCAACGGAACAGACCCGAGCAGCACCATGCCCAGGCCGAGACCAAGGTGCAGCCAGTTGATGGCGTGGTTGATCGGCAGAAAGTTCGCATCGCTGCTGTGATCGATCACAAGCCCGTACAGCGTCAGCGCGATATAGCCGAGCCCACCACCGATGAGATAGATACGCGCGCCTAGCGCCCTCATCGCCATCACAATGCCCAGGACACCGAAACCAACGTGAATCACGTTGTGCAGGATCGACACCGCGAAAATGCCGAACAAGTACGTGTCGGTGTGGGGCCCCGCCCATGTCATCTCGTCGGTGCCAGTGGTGACGCCTGGAATGAATCCCAGAATGCCTACCACGATGAAGGCGACACCCACTGAAAACGCGAAGAGCTTGCGGACACGCTGCGACGAAAGATCACTCTGGAATTGTTTGTTGCCACCCATTTCTCAGCCTCCCTTGATTTAACCTGGCAGCGTCTCGCCGCCGATCGGCGCGAGGACCTCACCCGAGTAGTAGGACGACAACTGGTTCGCCGCGAAGAAGACGTACGACGGGGCGATCTCATCGGGCTGCGCAGCCCGCTTGTAGGGAGCCTGCTCGCCAAAGTCCTTGACCGCATCTTCCGGGAAGGTCGCCGGAATGAGCGGTGTCCAGACGGGCCCCGGCGCGACACAATTGACCCTGATGCCTCGTTCCATCAGCGACTGAGCCAGTGAGTACGTCAGCGCGAGAATAGCGCCCTTCGTGGCGGAGTAGTCAATCAGCTGCTTATTCCCGCGTAAGCCGTTGATCGACGACGTATTGATAATCGCGCCGCCGCTGGGAAGATGCTGCAGCGCAGCCTTCGTGACGTAAAAAAACGAATCGATGTTGACGGCGAAGGTGTGACGCCACTGCTCATCGCTGATGTCTTCGAATTCCTCAACGGGCATCTGGTATGCCGCGTTGTTGACGAGTATTGACAGGCCGCCAAGGTCCTTGGCCGCGTCGGCGACGAGGCTTCGGCATGCGCCTGCATCCGCTAGGTCAAGTGCATAGCTAAACGCTCGACGACCCTCTTTCTCGATGAGTTCGACGGTGCGCTGAGCGTCCTCATGTTCTGAGAGATAGCCGATCGCGACGTCCGCACCTTCCTTCGCAAAGGCGACTGCCACCGCGCGGCCAATACCCGAGTCGCCACCCGTCACGAGCGCTTTCTGGCCCGAAAGCACGTCCCGGCCAACGTAGTCTCGCATCTCATCGCTGGGGCGGGACGGCATTTCCCGGGTGTGGCCCGGGTATTCGATCATTGGTTCATCCATGGCACTCCCTCTCACACGCGGTCTTCTAGCCCGCTTACGCCTGCTTGGCCGGCGCAGTGCGCACGCCCAGTGTCATCACACGGCTGAGGACTTCCCTGCTGGAGCCGATACAAACGTCACCCGCTGATTGTTTCGGAGATTCGATACTTCGTTTATCCGCAGCAGTTGCGGGTAGTTGCAGACCGGACCTCACGAAGGGAGAACAGTATGGAGCGCCGTGACAGCAAAGACCGCAGTCTCGACGCCGCGAGAACCAACGACGACAACTCATGGCTCACAACGCAGCAAGGGGTTCGGGTCGAGCACACGGACGATTCGCTCAAGGCTGGGGTTCGCGGACCGACGCTGCTGGAAGACTTCCACGCGCGCGAGAAGATCACCCACTTCGACCACGAACGAATTCCTGAACGAGTCGTCCATGCCCGCGGCGCAGGTGCCTATGGCTATTTCAAGGCCTACGACACTCGGTTGCGCGACTATACGGCCGCCGAGTTCCTGACCGAGCCGAAGCTGACTACGCCGGTTTTCGTGCGGTTTTCCACCGTTGCAGGTTCACGCGGCTCCGCGGACACCGTGCGCGATGTTCGCGGCTTCGCCACGAAGTTTTACACGAAGCAGGGCAACTACGACCTCGTCGCCAACAACATGCCGGTGTTCTTTATCCAAGATGGCGTCAAGTTCCCCGACTTCGTCCACGCCGTCAAACCAGAACCCGCAAGCGAAATCCCCCAGGCCCAGTCCGCGCACGACACTTTCTGGGACTTCGTGTGGCTCCACCCAGAATCGCTGCACATGGTCATGTGGCTGATGTCGGACCGTGCGCTCCCCCGCAGTTACCGGATGATGCAGGGCTTCGGTGTGCACACCTTCCGCCTGGTTGATTTCGAGGGGAACGGCACGTTCGTCAAGTTCCACTGGCGGCCCATCCTGGGTTCGCACTCCCTCGAGTGGGCGGAGTGCCAGCGCATCGCAGGCGCTGACCCTGACTACAACCGCCGCGACCTCTGGGACGCGATCGAAGCAGGGCAGTTTCCTGAGTTCGAACTCGGCGTCCAACTCATCAGTGAATTGCGCGAACACGACTTCGATTTCGATCTACTCGACCCCACCAAAATCGTCCCGGAGGAACAGGTTCCGGTACAGCCTGTCGGGCGAATGGTCCTGAACCGCAATCCACAGAACTTCTTCGCCGAAACGGAACAGGTCGCCTTCCATACCGCCAACGTAGTCCCGGGTATTGACTTCACCAACGATCCGCTCCTGCAGGCACGCAATTTCAGCTACCTGGACACGCAACTGATCCGCTTAGGCGGACCGAACTTCTCCCAGCTGCCGATAAACCGGCCGGTCGTCGAGGTGCATACAAACCAGCGAGACGGCTACGGGCAGCACACGATTCACACACATCCCACGAGTTACACCAAAAACAGCCTCGGGAACGGATGCCCGATGTCCATGACCCAACAGGAGCCACCCCTCGACGTCTACCGCCACTACACACAGAGGGTGGAAGGCGAAGTGATCCGCCGCCGGTCAGAGAGCTTCAATGACCATTACAGCCAGGCGCGACTGTTCTGGAACAGCATGAAGGAGGTCGAGCAACAGCACATTCGTGACGCTTTCTGCTTCGAACTCTCGAAAGTGTCGTCAAAGTACGTGCGGCAGAGAGTCACTGAACAGATCGCGCATGTCGACCCGGGCCTCGCTATGGGAGTCGCGCGAAAAGTCGGCGTACCAGAGCCTGAAGACTTCGGGGCGGCCCTCCACAACGACGCATCGTCGGCCCTCAGCCAGGTCTATCCGGTAGCGGGGTTCGACGACGCACCCCCATCGATTGAGTCGCGCCGAATCGCTGCTCTGGTCTGCGACGGCGTCGATGACACGGGTATTCGAAAACTTGCTAGCGCACTCTCAGCCGAAGGGGCGCTACTCGACCTGATTGGACCAGCCGAGGGCGCCATCCGCGGCGAGAGTGGGCATTCCGTCGACGTATCGGTGGGACTGTCGTCTACAGCGTCGGTGCTGTACGACGCAGTCATCGTTCCGGGCGGTGACATCGCCGCCCTCATTGAAACCAACGGGTCGGCCAAGCATTTTTTGCTCGAAGCATTCAAACACCACAAAGCGGTCGCCGCGTTTGGCGCCGGTGTAGAGGTGCTGCGGCGGAACGGTCTCACTGATGCCGAAACCAGCCCTGTGCTGGTGGCCGATGAGGAAGGAGTTATTGTCACGAGCCATTCTGGGCAAGAACTGCCCGACGAATTCATCCGCAGTTTCATCGATGCAGTTGCACTGCATCGCATCTGGAACCGCGAGACAAGCCACATCACCGCGTAACAACGCCGAAAGGAGCGTTTGATGGGCACAGTAAACAAGTCGATCGACGTAAACGTACCCCTCAATGTCGCGTACAACCAATGGACGCAATTCGAGCAGTATCCGCAGTTCATGGAGCACGTAGAACGCGTCGAACAACTTGACGAAACGAACCTGCGGTGGCATGTCCGCTTCGGGCCGATCTCCCGTGAATTCGCCGCTGTGGTCGACGAACAGCATCCGGATCAGCGGGTCGCATGGCATTCAACGGAGGGGCCGACTCATGCCGGAGTGATTACCTTCCACCGGATCGATGATGATCAAACTCGGGTGACGGCTCAGATTGATATCGATCCGGAAGGCGTCGCAGAGAATATCGGTGATGCGCTGAACATCGTCGATACGCAGGTAAAAGGCGATATGAAGCGCTTCAAGGAGTTTATCGAATCCCGCGGCGTCGCCACTGGTGAGTGGCGTGGAGACATCGACCCGCCGCAGCCGTAAACAAGACACGAGTCAGCTCCAGCCCCGAGGGGGCTGGAGCTGACGTTCATTTCAGGTGAGCCAGTGGACTTGATGAGAAGTTCGCACAGAGTTCGCTGACACTTGTGTAGACCGCGATTGCTCCGGCATCTTCGAGTTCTGCTCGCGATACCCCGCCAGTCAGAACGCCCACGCAGTTGAGCCCAGCACGATTGCATGCCTCCACGTCCCAAACTGTGTCGCCCACGAACACCGCACGCTTGGGCGAGACCCCCGCGCGTTCGAGGGCGATCTGAACAATTCGTGGTTCAGGCTTCGCGGTCGAGACGTCTTCCGACGACGTGACAGCAGAAATGACGTCCTCCCGGTCCAGGACACTGCGAAGTTGCGCGAGTTCGTCTTCTGGTGCAGACGTCGCAAGCACTGTCTGCATGCCGAGTGACTCCACCTTCTCGAGAATCTCGCGTGCCCCATCAAAAGCCCGCAGCAGTGGTGTGAGTTCATGGTAGTAACGCGTGTGAAGTTCTTTGATAGTGCTCGCGACGTCGTCGCTTGCGCCATCGCTGAGGGTGCTGACAAGCGTCGATCCATCCATCCCAATCGAGCGATGAATCCGCCAGCTATCTACCGGAATGCCCACCTCTAAGAATGCGCGCTGCCACGCATGAACGTGAAGGTAGTTCGAGTCAACCAAGGTGCCGTCAATATCGAAGAGAACTGCTGGATGCATCGCGCAGACATACCCAATTGAACAGAAAATAAACGGGTTATTTCCTTCTATCAAGGGGTAATCAAACACACAACCACGTTTCTCAACGAGGAGAGAACGATGACGGCCGCATTGGAGTTACAAGATTCCAGTCCCGATCGCCTGCTCAGCGAGCTTTTCCCCCAGAATATGACCGATACGGCGTTCACGCACTCGGACGCCGTTGTCTGTCTCGATGTGACAGATCACGGCACGTGGACTGTCGAGGTAGTTCGGCCTGACTGTGGCCATGCCCCACAGATCGAATTGCCAGATTGGACCTTGCGGCTGTCCCGAACGTTCATGGCCGCTACGGGCCGTCCCTAGTTTGCGCAGCGCAGCCGCAGGGTACGCAAGGCTAATGCAGCTTGCTCAACCCTCAGGACGAATAGCCAGTCTCACCCGCGCCGCCGCTAAAGCCGCCGCACGACTTCGGAGCAGCGGCAGACTCTTCCATCCGTGGGGTGAGTGTTTCTCCGGCACGATCAATTTCGCACTCCCAGACACAGCTGGCGTGCCAGAGGAACACTCGTGCCTGGTTCGGCTATCCAAGGGAGCTGGGCTGGGGGCTGCACTTCCTGACGCGCTCGGCCTCGCTATCCGCATCGAGTCCTCCAATCCGTGGGACATCCTCATGGTGAGCAGCGGCGGCACCGGTCGGCTGGGCCGCATGATCATCAAACCGTCAGCTTTCTGGACGGCGGCCTCCTACAGCACTCTGATGCCGTATCAGCGTGCCGATGGCACTTTGACGTGGCTGCACGCCCGGCCTTCAGCGGAACGAAAAATCCCGGCCCGAAAGGAGTCGCTCACCGCGGCGATCGAGCAGAGTCCGCTGCGATTCACTCTGTCCTCCAGCAACTCACAAGGCGAGGTACACCGCATTGGCGAACTGATCCTGGAGCAACAGGTGCGCACGGAACTGTCGTTCGACCCCGGCGTCAACCATGCGAACAATCTTCGGTTGTATCCTCGCTGGCTCGCGGCTTTCCGTTCCGATGCCTATAGCGGCAGCCGCCAGTCACGTGGCGCTACGCTCAGGGCTTGAGAAGTATCTTTACCGCACAATCGCGCTTTTTCTGAAACATCTCGTACGCTCGCGGAGCATCGTCAATGGGCAGCGTATGTGAAGCGAAACCCTCCACCCCAAGGACGTCATCGTCGTTGAGGAGGGGAAGAATCTCGGGTGCCCACCGCTGGACGTTCGCTTGACCCATGCGAATCTGAATCTGCTTATCGAATAACGTCATCATCGGCAATGGGTCCATGACGCCGCCGTAAACACCGGCGAGTGAGATAGTGCCGCCACGGCGAACGATGTCTATTGCACTGTAGAGAGCCGCGAGCTTATCGACACCGGAGCGCAACATCGCCTGTTTTCCGGCCGGTTTCGGGAGCAGCGCAACAGCCCGATGCAGTTGTGCCGCCACAGGCGATCCGTGCGCTTCCATCCCCACCGCGTCGATGACGGCATCGGTCCCGCGTCCTTTTGTCAATTCCCGTACCGCATCACCGATTTTTGGGTGATCTTCAAGTGCGAGTGTCTCAATCCCGCGCGCGCTGACGCGACGCCGACGCTCGGGTACACGGTCAATGCCGATCACTCTGAACCCTCGATGCGAGGCGATGCGCGCGGCCATGTCACCAATAGGTCCGAGCCCCAGGACTGCGACGCTTGCCCCCGGCTCCAGCGCGGCGTACTCCACCGCCTGCCACGCCGTGGGCAACACGTCGGACAAGTAGACGAACCGTTGATCGTCAGGTCCCTCGGGAACCTTGATCGTTGTTCCGTCTGCATAGGGGACTCGCAAGTACTGGGCTTGGCCGCCGGGGACCCGGCCGTACAGTTCCGAGTAACCGAATAGCGCTGCACCGTTGTCGTACTCACGCACCTGGGTGGTTTCGCACTGTGTTTGAAGACCACGCGCGCACATAAAACAGGTTCCGCACGAAATTTGGAACGGAATGACGACGCGGTCACCCACGGAAAGTTGCTTGACACTCGAACCGACCTCGACCACCTTTCCCATCGGCTCGTGCCCAAGGATATCCCCCGAATGCATAAACGGCACCAGCACTTCATACAGGTGCAGATCCGACCCGCATATCGCCGTTGTCGTGACCTCGATGATGACGTCAGTGCTTTCCTGAATCGCGGGATCTGGAACCGTATCGACGGACACGTCCCGTCGGCCCTGCCACGTCACAGCTTTCATGTTCTGCTCCCTACTGCATTAGTTTGCGGGCGATTGCCGCACGAAGCCGCTGTCGCGGCCCTCGTGCTTTGAGCGCCGAGTGTGCGGCGTTCCAGCCGCACATTCCGTGAACACCTCCACCTGGGTGGGCCGACGCGCTCCCGAGATAGAGGCCCTTCACGGGTGTGTGATTGTCAGCGAGCCCGGGGAACGGACGAAATACATATTGCTGGAACAGTTCGAATGTTCCGCTGTTGACCGCTCCGCCCCGCAAGTTCTCGTTGTCGCGTTCGAGCTGACTGCCAGTCTGCACTTCAACGTCGACGATCCGCTCCGCGAAGCCGGGTGCATATGTGTCGATTTTCTCGGTCATCGCGGCTGCTATTTCCCGGTGTTCCAGCTCGGTGCTTCCTCGTGGGGCTTTGGTGTATGCCCAGGCGCTCGTCAATCCTGCTGGTGATCGCGTCGAGTCGGCGGCGGTCATCTGGCCGAAAAGAATCAGCCGATCCTGGTCGTCGCCTCCACCGATATGAACAGTTCCGGCGCTTGCCGCGAGTGGACTCGCCCAGGGGATCTCGCCCTCGATCACATAATTGGACTTGACAACCGGCGGGTCCCACTGAAATTTCTCAATGCCCTGGCGCACCCGCTCGGGCACCACTGAGCGAGGTAGCAGACTCTCGTAGAGATCTGGTGCACTCACGTCCGCGATGATGGCTCGGCGTGCATAGACTGTTTCATCGGTATCTGTAACGACACCTGTTGCACGGCCACCTTGTACGAGAATGCGCTGCACTCGTGCATTGCAGGTGATGTACCCGCCCCCCGCTTCCAAACGCCGAGTGAGTGCCGAAGTGAGTTGTTGCGCGCCACCTCGCGGAGTGGGGAACCCGCTCTCCTGCGCGAGCATCGTGAGGACGTAGCCGACCATGCCGCTTACTGGCGCAGTGACGGGAACGTCGGCGTGTAACGCGTTGCCACGCAGCAAAAGCCGCGCCGCGCGGCTTTCGAACAGTTCGCGTTCCATACGTTGTACCGGGAGTGCGAGAAAACGGGCGAGCCTCATCCCATCTGCTACACCGAACCTGTGGAGCAGGGAGACGGCGCCACGGGCGGGCGGAAACGGCGAGAACAGGATGCTGAGCAGCGGCGCCTTGACAGATTGCCACTCCTCACACAGAGACAGCCACGTGCTCGCGTCTTTTGCGCTGAAACGAGCCAGCGACTCCGCTGTCTGCCGCGGCGTGCGCTCGATCCGAACCACATCATCCGAACCGGGGCCGATTACCTGCGCGACAGGAGACTCCGCGTGGCTCCAGTGCAGTCCAAATCGTTCGAGCCCGAGCTGAGGCATCGCCGGCGCAACCAGCGCAAAGGGATAGAAGGAGCTGAAGAGATCCCACGTCACGCCTGGTTCCCGGCTGACCGAACGGACCGCCCCGCCCGGCTTCGGCTGGGCCTCGAGCACGTGAACATCCCAGCCGCGATCAGCGAGGACGTTCGCTGCGACCAGCCCGTTCGGACCTGAACCGATGACGACCGCGTCGACCGCTCGCGTCATTCGTGGCGGCCTTCGGCGATTAATGCAAGTCGCCTGAGGCACTCCCTGTTCCGAGGTGCGGCGAGTTTCTCTTGAACTCGTTTTGGGATCGCTTTCCAGGGCCACGAATCGACCCACTCTTCGAGCACTATTTCGCAGCCCTCGGGCTCCTTAGTGAGCCCAAGCCGGACGCGCGCTTTCCCCGCCGGCCAGGAGTGAGCCGCGAGTTCGATCATGCGCCCGGGATCGCAGCTCACTACTTCCGTGTAATCGTTGTCGAGCAGTGGCCAGAGTCCAATGGAATGGTGGAACCGGCTCCCCTCGTTGGGCCAGTGCTCATCAACGTCCCGGATGCGAGAAGAACCGACAACCCAGCTCGCGTAGAGCCAAGGATCGCACAGCACGTGCCATACCTCGTCGGGAGTAGCACTAGCACGAATTCGCGATGCCATAACAAGCCACCTCGCTGATGGGGTCCGGGGTCTTCCTGTGTGTTACCCACCGAGCTCCGGAACAAACAGGTCATCAACGCCCCCTTACCAGGCGTTGAACGCTTGGCCCCCCACGTAGACCGCGACGATCAGGAAGGCAATGGCGATAGCTGCTGTCAGGAAGATAATGGCACCACCAGCAACTTTAGGCTGCGAACCGGTGTCTGGGTCATGCTCCTCGTGGACCAGGTTGGTCTGGTCTTCGGCGGGAGGGGTCGTTTCAGGCTGTGACTTCGATTGCTCATTTTCCATTTGTGCGTCACTCCAATCTCGTTGTGCTGCATTGAGAATGAGGCCAGCATTCCGTCCGAGCCCCGCTGCCTGGCAGGTTGCGCCGTGCAGCATTGAGGTCACCGCTGCGTGGCCTCCACGGGCCGCGCAGCGCTGCAACTGCGCGCCGCTGCCCCTCTTTTTCAGCGCGGCTAATAGCGTTCGCACCGCGTAATAGTCGCCCGCCTCACACAACGCGTCAGTCGTTTTGTCGAGCAACATCGTTGTGTACTCGCTGACCGTTATCTTCCGCCCTGTGAATGGGTCGAGTGCGGGCCCCTCGAGTCCGTGCCGCGCGGCAGTCCACACTGCAGCGTCACCCCACATCGGGTTGATAGTGGGAGGCGGGTGTCCCTTCTCGAGGTCGGACAGCGCCGTCATCACGAGGGCACGCCCCAGTGCCGCCTGCAATACAGAATCATCGGCCGTAAGTCCGACGTCAGAAGCGCGGATCTCGATCGTCGGATACCGATCTGAGAGGCGCGCGAGCCAGAAACACGTGTGACCGTCCTCGAGTAGGCCGGCATCAACAAGTGCGTCCACTGTCTCGTCGTAGTGTGTGGCCGATCGAAACTCCGGCGGCAAGCCGGATACCGGGAACCTGCGCTGGGTGGCGATCCGCCAGCTTGAAAAGCGTGTGTCGGCCCCACCGGCATAGGCCGAATTACCCCCTAGGGCAACGAGAAGCGGCAACCAGGGTGTCAAATGGCCAAGCACAGCGACAGCAGTCTCGCGGTCTGGCACCTCTACATGGACGTGCGTACCGCAACCCTGGTAGCGCTCTGCGGCGGCACCGTAGCGTGCGAAAATTTTCCGGTACCGAGAATCGTCGATGGACGCCCGCGCCGGTGGGGCCTGCAGGGACATCTGTGGAGGCATTCCGGCAGGGAGCAGTCGCAGTCCCATCTCGCTCGCCGCTGCTGACGCTTGTTCGCGGTTACGCAGGAGTCCAGTTGCCATTGCCTCGAGCGTGGTCTCCGGCTCCGTGACAAGCTCTATCTGGGTGTTTTGCATCTCTGAGCAGGCGCCGGATACGGCGTCCGCGAGCCGCGTCAATAACTCCGGGGCACGCGGTGCGAGCATGCCGCGCGCGGTGTCATGGAGCAAAAACTCTTCCTCCACGCCCACGCTAGGGCAACGGCGGAATGCGATTTTAGGCGCAGATTCGTCTGGATTCTCCAGCGGGTCGACCTTGAGCACCATGTCCTCCGATGAAATGGGGTCCTGCCCGACGCGTAACCTGGCGCGACCGCCAGACGGGACGTTCATCGGCGGTACCCGCAACGTCGCAGTATGAAACCTCGGGCTCGTGCTCAGCCCGGGAGAATCCTTGCGCCCAATGTGCGACTGGGCCGAGACGCCAGAGCGCCTCAGCCCAGTTTTCCGTGCCCTGGCACGGTGTTGTTTCAGCTTGCTTGAAGGGCGGAGACCCGCTGCAGCCAATCAGCGGTTCCGTTGGGGGACGTACCGTCAACGGTGACCACGTGAGGAGTGGGCTCATAGAGAGCCAGACACCGTGCGACAACGCGGGGTGCGAAGATCGTAAAGTCAACATTGATCTGATCGGCGCGCGTTGCGCATTGGGCAATTGCCTCGATGCACGCCACACTGCAGAAGCGTACCTGGGACAGGTCGAGTACTACCGGACTGCCCGTCTCGAGCAAGTCGTGCATGCCCTCGATGATTTCCGCACGCCTACTGGCGTCGAGTTCGCCCTGTATAACGGCGACACGGACGCCTCCTCGTGGCGTGCTTGCTTGGGTAATGCTCATGGCCCATCGGGAATCGTCTTTTTGGAGTGCTGTCGGAATCATTCCAGCTCCTGCTACTAAATCCGGAAGCTGGACATATGCATACGAGCACCGCGCCTTTACCACGCGGCGCTGAGTTGCCTTCCCAGCTTCCCCGGTTGTATCGGCTGCTGGCTCAACCTGTACCTAAGCATCCCCCGCAGTAGGGGCGCGACGCAAGGAAACCGGCAAGAATTTTGGGGGATTTTACTAACTGATTACCATAGTAGTGAGGCGGGCTAACGATGATTAGGCCTCATCATTTTGGGTAGGTCAAAACACATGGAACTACTCGTGATCCTTGCTCTTCTCGTACTCGTCTTGGTCTGGGCCGGGCGCCGCCGACTAAGGCAATCAGCCCGCGGCGAGTCCCCACAGAACCCGGATGCCTGAGGCTGTATGCAGGATCACGCTTCACCAGCCATAGGAATCTCCGACCTCCCAGCCCGCGAAGAGGGCTACGTCGACCTGCGATCATATGCGGCGATCGGTGATGGACGCACTGTAGCTCTAATTGCACATGACGGTTCAGTCGACTGGTATCCGATGCCAAACCTGGACTCACCACCCGTGTTCGCACGACTTCTGGACAGCGAGAACGGTGGCTGCTTCGAGCTGCACCCGGCGCAGGCGCACTCGGCAACCCGGGAGTACATTCCCGGCACGAACGTTCTACAGACCACGTACCAGACCGGCACAGGCAAAGTCCGAGTCACCGACTCCCTGAACACAGGCAAGAGCGGACGCCTGCCGTGGGGAGAGTTCGCGCGCCGCATTGATGGACTCGAAGGCACTATGGAACTGCATTGGCGCGTGGCGCCCGGCACCCGGCTCAACCGGGTATCGCCGTGGGCGGATAGTACGCGGCAGTGCCCGCTCCTTCGCGTCGGCGATGTGACGCTGGGGGTGATCGGGTGCGCGGGCGAAGAGCTGAACTTCAGCGACCGCACGGTGAGCGGAACCATCACTGTTGAGGCGGGAAAACACAGACTCATCGCGCTGATATCCACCAGGCACGAACCTCTCCCCTGCCCCGACCCGGAACACATTCTCGACGGTATCGAGAGAACTGTCAGCTATTGGAAAAGCTGGTCGTCAGAGCTCCACTATGACGGGCCCTGGTCGGGGGAAGTCCTGCGCAGTGCGCTCGCCCTCAAGGTCCTGACGCATAGCCACTCCGGCGCGATCGCCGCCGCCGCGACCACTTCCTTGCCCGAAGATCCGAGCGGCGGAAAAAACTGGGACTACAGGTTCGCATGGATACGCGACGCCGCATACACGCTCCACGCCCTAATTCGTTTTGGGGAACGTGAAGAAGTTCATAGCGCAGTGAGCTGGCTGCTCAGGATGATTCGCAAGCAAGGTCCTGATCCAGAAGTCTTTTCGACCCTCGCTGGCGAGCTCCCGCACTCTGAGCACGAGGTCGACGCTCCCGGGTGGCGGGGCATCGGCCCGGTCATCGAAGGCAACCGCGTGGGTGGTCAGCTGCAACTCGGCGTCTACGGCGACTTGTTCGACATGATTGATCTCTATCTCGAGGGCGGCAACGTCATCGACCAGCCGACTGCACGTCTCCTTGCCGATATCGCTGACCGGACTTGCGACGTCTGGCACCAGCGAGACGCAGGCATCTGGGAGCTGACCGAGGCTCGTCACTACACAAGCTCCAAAATGGGCTGCTGGCACGCGCTCGAATGCGCTGTGCGGCTTGCAGAAGCGGGGCAGATCGAAGGGGAGGCCGCACGCTGGCAAACCGAACGCGACCGCATCAAACAGTGGATTCTCCAGAATTGCTGGTCACACGAGCGTCAAAGCTATGTGTGGTACGCAGGCAGCAACACCCTCGACGCATCCGTTCTCATCCACGCGATGAGCGGGTTTGACCGCAGTGAGCGCATGTCGACAACGATCGACGCCGTCCAGCAAGAGCTCGGCGATGGCCCGCTCATCTACCGCTACACAGGGATGCAACGGGAAGAGGGCGCGTTCGTCGCGTGCAGCTTCTGGATGGTTGCGGCCCTCGCGGAAGTCGGCCGCAAGGCCGAAGCGGAGCGACTTATGGCGCAGTTAGTCCCCCTCGCTAATGACGTGGGGCTTTACGCGGAGATGATTCATCCGGAAGACAATCGCTTCCTCGGCAACCTTCCGCAGGGCCTCAGCCATCTTGCACTCATGACAGCCGCATTGACGCTCATCGAAAAGTACTGAAGGGAGTCAACATTGAGCCGCATAGGCTTCCACGCGTCACACGAACAGATCAGCCCGCAGCAGCTGCTCGATGATGTTCAGCGCGCCGAAGCGGCAGGATTCGACGCGGCGATGTGCTCAGATCACATCGAGCCGTGGTCCCACGCCCAGGGGCATTCCGGGTTCGCCTGGTCCTGGCTGGGAGCAGCTCTCGGAGCGACCCGTTTTCCGATGGGGGTCGTCACCGTGCCCGGTTACCGCTACCACCCCGTGGTACTTGCCCACGCCGCGGCAACGCTGGGCACGATGTTTCCGGGACGCTTCTGGTTCGCGCCAGGCAGCGGTGAGCACCTCAATGAACGAGTCACAGGCCAGCCCTGGCCACCCAAGGAAGTAAGGCAGGTCGTTCTCGAAGAAGCGATCGACATCATCGGTCGTCTAATGCGCGGTGAAACCGTGACCCATCACCGCCACATCCGGACGTCGGAAGCTCGGCTTTGGGACCTCCCTGGTACGCCCGTACCAGTCTTAATTCCCGCGCTCACTCCCGAAACGGCCCATCGCTTCGCACCCCTGGTTGACGGGCTCATCACCGTCAACCAGCCGCTTGACGGCCTCAAGGGCGTGTTAGAGGCTTTTCGGGAGCGCAACCCGTCGGGCAGAGCAGTATTGCAGGTCCATTTGAGCTGGGCAGAAACCGCTGAGGAAGCCTGGCATATCGCACACGATCAGTGGCGCACCAACGTCCTTGACCCGCCGGAGATGGCGGAGCTTTCTGCACCTGAGCAATTTGAGGAACGATCCAAATACGTCTCCGACCACACTCTTGAGCAAAGCGTCAATATCTCGCCGGATCTCGGACGTCACGCAGAGTGGATCCGGCAGTATGCAGAACTCGGTTTCGACGAAATCTATCTTCACCATGTGGGGCAGAAGCAGGCACGCTTCATCGACGTCTTCGGCGAACATGTTCTGCCCCAGTTCGCTGCGTGACACCGGATTCAGAGAATTAGTTCATCAGTTTCGCCTGCGGCAGCTTCAAGCTGCGACACTGCCTCCGGACGAGGCAAGCCGGTGAGTTGCAGCAGATCCACCACTGCTGACCGTATCTGCATGATCAGCACCGTGCGAGTGTGCCGTGGTCCGGCTTTCTCGTCCCGGACCGACGCCTTGACCGCCGCCTTCAGCGCGTCCGCCCGAAGTTCACTTGCCGGCAGAGCCCCTGCTACCCAGTCCGGAATCAGGCAGATTACCCGAGCCAGGCGGAAAAGCGCCGATGATAACTCGACGTCGTCGATAGCTCGAGGATGACGGACCGCGTTGGAGGCCGCCCGGCACATGCCACGGCAGGTCGCAGAAGTCGCATCCGCGCTCATGACCAGGCTTTCGGCGCGCGCTAACACGTGCCTGGTGCTTTCGCGCTGGCCGCGCCGCTGAAGCAGACCGACACCAGCCAGACGTTCACGCGTGGCCGAAACGGAGTCATCGAGCGCCGAGGTTGCTTCCTTCAGTTCGCCCAACTGCTCGATAGCCTGGTCCGCGCGCGACAGGGACTGATGGTCGATGGCCGCCGCCGCTTCGTTCACGATGGCAGCGTGACGGGTCACGTAGTTCCGCGCGCTGTCGAGGACCCCGTTGACGGGGTTTCCCGGATAGATCGCGGTGAGCAGCAGCGCAACGCACCCGCCGATGACGGCGTCGGCTAGCCTGATCCACGGCGAAACGTCCAGTATCGGGCCGACAGCAATAACCACAACAGCGGCGACCGCAGCCTGATTCACGAGCAAGCCGCTCGGCCTGATCGCGACCGCGATCGTCACCGCCACCAGCACTGCCACGGCTAATTGCCAAGCACCCGCACCAGCTACACGCACTAGCACGTCTGCAGCGGCCCCGCCGAGCAAGACTCCAAGCGCGATCTCCGCAGCACGACGACGCCGCTGCCCTACCGTCAATCCGGTGCAGATGACTGCGGCGATCGGCGCGAAAAAGGCGCCCTCTTCACCGAAGGCAAAGGCGGCGATGAGGTAGGCGAGGCCGGCGGACGTGGCCGAAAGAAGAAGCAGCGGAGCGTGCTTCCGCAGATTGACCGCCGCTCGTTCCTTCATGCTTCACCCAGGCATACCGGAGTCTACTGTCAGCGCCAGCGCAGACTGCCTGGTATCGAGCCGACGTACCTGAACAACGATAGGTGCTCCGCACGTGACGACCATCGCGTAGGGCACAGTGAGCGGTACCGCTTCCGGCTCGATCAGGTCGTTGATCCGTACGTGACGAACGCGGGCAGCCGGCACCATGATCCGGTACACACCAACTGGGTCACGGTCAGCGAAATAGACCGTCACCGCGGCGCATGCGTCCGCGGAACCCGCATTCAGAATGCACAGCTCATCGCGGCTAGTGAATTCTGGTTCAGGACCGCTCCCGCGCGCCGGGATGTTCCCGGCGGTGAATGCCCACCGACGGTGGCCGATTGGAGAATTTGTCACGGCGCCCCCTGCAGTCCGAAGATCTCGGTGAGGTAGTCATTCAAAAAGACCCCTTCCGGGTCGCACTTCTCCCGCAGTGTGAGGAAGGCATCCCAATCCGGATACATCCTCCGTAGATCCGGCGCCGTTCGGTAATGCTTCTTCCCCCAATGGGGCCGCCCGCCCCAATCGAGGAACAGCGCCTCCATGTCCCGGAAGTAGGGCTCGTGGTCAAGACTCGCATTCTGGAGCAGCGCAATCGTCATCGTCGGCTGCCTGATATTCGACAACATCGCATCATCCGGTGCGACGGTACGAACGAGAACTCGCCACCCCACCTTGTCCCGATGCCGATCCTTCACCCGCTCGCGCACACGCCGAAAAGCTTCTAGCCCGTGCTCAAGCGGCAGCATGTATTCCATTTCGTCAAACTTCAGATCTCTAAAGTTGGGGATGACCTCGTATGAGGGACCGCGCTCGTCCTTCTTGAGATAGCCGGGTGGGGAGATCGCTGGTTCGTCCCCCGGCAGTGTGAGAACGCGAACTTGTGCGCGATCGCTGCGCGGGTACCAGTAGAAATCCACATGGCGGCATGTCTGAGACAGTTCTTCGAAGTGGCCCAGAACCCAATCAATGTGGGTCATCCAGTTCTGGCGGTGTAGGTCAAATGCGGGCTGGACACGCAAGGTCAGCGAGGTGAGCACCCCCAGGGCGCCAAGCGCCAATTGCGCCGCCCGGAGCAGCGTCTGCCCCTGTGCACTGTCGGCCTGTTCGCCAAAACGCACTACTGCCCCGGTCCCTGTTACCAGCGTTCCGCCAACGAGCGTCGAGGACAGGTTGCCTAGTTCCCTGCCTGTCCCGTGCGTCCCGGTACCCATCGCCCCCGCAAGGGACTGGTAATCAACGTCGCCCAGATTCTCCATGGCAAGTCCGTGCTCGGCCAGTGCAGAACCGGCCTCCGCAAGACCGGTTCCAGGCAGCAATGTGGCTCGGCCGTTGCTCTTGTCGGCACCAACGAGCCCCGCCATTCGGCCGAATGAGATCAGCGTGTC
This sequence comes from Hoyosella subflava DQS3-9A1, assembly GCF_000214175.1. Taxonomy (NCBI): domain Bacteria; kingdom Bacillati; phylum Actinomycetota; class Actinomycetes; order Mycobacteriales; family Hoyosellaceae; genus Hoyosella; species Hoyosella subflava. The sequence goes on along the minus strand of NC_015564.1, from coordinate 1,462,924 downwards.
CCCGGTCTCAGCCAGTGGCGTCGAAGAATGACCCGACCCCACTGGCCGTACGGAACCGCCCCGATCAAGTGCCTCATGAACGATGTCGATGACTTCCTGCTCAGAAGTGGGCTGTCGAAGGCGTTCGGCGTCGAACGCGAGGCTTCCTGACCAGTTAACAAAACGTTCCATCAGCTGACCGCGAGCTCGATCCCGAAGTTGTTATAGCAAGCAAAGTGGTTGTTGTGAGCAACACGACATTCTTGCCTGGGCACTCAGCTGGGCCCCCGCTGAAAGGAACCAGGGAAGGCTCCTTGTGTGCACGGCCGTCGAGCCATATTTCCGGTTCGAACCGGTCCGCGAACGGAAACTTTCCTTCGTCGCGGTGGAAGGCCGCCGCGAAGATGATGATCGCGGCGCCTGCCGGGATCATCATCTCTTCGCCGCCGTCACGAATTGTTGACCTCCGGATGCTTACCTTTTTCCGGTTTCAGGAAAGTCATAGTCACATTCCCCCGGTGTCCGCATCGCGGATCGCGGTGTCCGCTTCGGCCGGATCCACGCACACCTCCAGAAGACGCGTTGTCGTCTCGTTCACCTCGGGATCATTCGGTTCGACCGACCGGTCAAGGTCGTCCTCGAGATAGGCAGTGACCGTTTCTAACTGCTCATCCTCATCTTGTTCAATGAAGTCCGAGCAGCTCGTATCACCACCGGTTGTCCAGATCCCCTCGACTTCTTCTTGCGCGTCATCCCACGTCTCGCCGAGCTGGTCTCCGTTGAGACCGTCATCAGTCGTCACATCGTCATCGCCACACGCGGCGACGCCGAGTGCCAGCGGCAGCGCACAAGCTGCCGCCAGCAGACCCTTCTTTGTGCCCTTCTTTCTCATCTCAACCCCCTCCGGATGTGTTGATCTGACCGGATCGGTCTGGACGCCTAGTTGTCGGGAGTAATGGCGTCCTTTGCCTTCTTCGCTGCGTCGGTAGCTTTGTCTTTGGCCTGCTTCGCCTTCCCCGAGACCTTGTCGCCAGCACCTTCGTTCTTCAACTGATCATCATCAGTCGCTTCACCAGCAGTTTCCTTCGTCCGGCCCTTCAGTTCCTCGGCCTTGTGCTTGATCTCATCAGAGAAGTCAGACATGAACGTTCCTTTCTATTGGATGGCACGGGCTTTCTGGCCCGCGCCTACTTTCTGCCTACCCGGCGTCAGATCAGGCAAACCCCACAAACCAGAAAAAATCAGCGTGCCGATGAACGGCTAAGCGCTCCCCTCGGAACCGGAATGGAGCGGGAGTACGCGCGCTCAGTCTCTTGCGCGACCTGTTCCCACGAATACCGCGCCACGGCGCGGTCCCGACCAGCAATACCCCATCCTTCCATCACCGACGGGTGGCTGAGGATTTCGCGAAGAGCGTTGACCAGCAACCGCGGTCGTTCGGGGGGCACCAGCATTCCCGTCACCCCGTCGACGATCGTGTCGAGAATGCCGCCAACCGCATGTGCGACTACTGGCACTGCGCACGCCATCGCTTCCAGGGTCACCATTCCAAACGGTTCGTACCATGGTGTGCAGAGGACAACGTCGGCGGAACGCAACAGGCTCGGCATGTACTCACGCGGCACGTGTCCAACTAGATGTACTCGATCAGCGACGCCCAGGTCGTCTGCGAGTGTTCTGAGCCGCTGCGCCTCGTGGTCCTCGACCAGAAACTCGGTGGCCGGCCCTCCAGCAATGATGAGTTCAACATCAGGCAATGCGGCGACAGCCCGGATGGCGGTGTCGAACCCTTTGCGCGGCACCAATCTTCCAACCGAAACAATTCGTTTCACTCGTGAGCTCGGCTGGTTTGCCCAGTCTTTCGCACCATCAGACGGTTCGGTGTCAGGCGTGAACAGGTTCAAGTCAACTCCGGAGGGCACCACGGAGATACGTGCTCGTGGTGTTCCCATCCTGGCGAGTTCGAACGCCTCGTCGGAACTCGTGGCAATAATCCTCGACGCGGCTTTCGCGACGACACGCTCGGTCCGGATCCGGTCCTCTGGGCTTGTATCCGCCGCTCCCTGGAATCGGCGCTTCACGGCCCCCAGAGCGTGAAAGGTCTGCACCGTGGGCGTCCCTAGTGCCCTCGCAGCCAATTGTGTTGCGATGCCGGACATCCAGAAGTGCGCGTGCGCGATGTCGGGTGACCGAAGCTCCCAGTCCTGCCTTAAGTAACGCGCGAAATCTGTCATGTGAGGAAGAATTTCGTCCTTCGAGACCTTGCGCGGCGGGCCCGCGGGTACGTGAACCACCTCATAGCCGGCGTCGGTACGGACACGCTCCGGCACGTCCGGGTCCTCACGCCTTGTGTACACCGCTATTTCATGACCTCGGCGTGAGAGCGCCGCGGACAACTCCGCAACATGAACGCTCTGCCCCCCAGTGTCGACAGTTCCGGGCGTCGCTAGCGGGCTGGCGTGCTCAGAGACCATCGCGATTCGCATGTCCCACCTTCCTCGTATCAGGTGCGGGTGCCGACCGCACATTCCGTACGAGAACCGAGAGTCCGCTGCACCCCTCTGCCATAGGGATGCGTCTACCCACCGGTGATGCCTGTCAAACATCGGGGTCTCGTGGCGAGTGATCAAAAACTCCCGGATCGATGGTTATTTGGGCTGTGTGCGCGGTACCCCGTAGTCATGACATCGCTTTGGCTCGAAACGAGGAAGGCACCCACCGCCGCTGAACTGCACACCGTCGACACATCCACGAAACCCGATGTGGTGATCGTCGGTGCTGGTCTCACGGGTCTGGTGTGCGGCCTAGAATGCGCCCGGGCCGGACTGAGTGTCGCAGTGTTCGATGCTCGCGGTGTAGCCGAGGTCACGACGGGTCTCACCACCGCGAAAGCCACGTGCCTGCAGGGCGCGAAGACCAGCGAGATCGCGCGAGAACACGGAAGCGAGGCCGCCCGTGAATATGTGGCGGTCAACCAGTCGGCATTGTCCTGGCTGCGCGAGTTCTGCGCCGGTGCGGGTGTCGAAGTACAGACACGAACCGCTTATACGATCGCGCAACACGGCTCATCACTCGAAACGCTGGAACGCGAAGCTGACGCTGCAAGCGCAGCGGGACTGCAGGTCGACTTCTCGCGCGGTGCCCCACTGGATTTTGTGCCCTTCCCGATCGCTGGATTCGTCGGCCTCAACGATCAGGCGCAGTTCAATCCGGTCGATTTAGCTAACGCCCTCGCATCGGAGATTCGTGAGCTCGGCGGAGGTATCTACCAAGGAATTCGCGTCGAAGGGGTCAGTACCTCCGGCACACTTACGGTGCACACGACTCACGGTGACATCGTCACCGATCGGGTCGTACTCGCGACGGGGACCCCGATTCTTGACCGTGGCGGATTCTTCGCCAAACTCGAGCCGCAGCGCTCGTACCTCGCGGCGTTTGCAGTACCGAATGGAACACTGCAGCCCGAAGGGATGTACGTGTCCATCGATTCTCCTGATGTGGCACCTACCCGTTCATTGCGCTCCGCTCCTGGACATCTGCTTGTGGGGGGCAACGGGCACATAGTTGGACGCGCCGCGAACACGCGCGCATGTGCCCGGGACCTTCTTACCTGGACAAGTCATTATTTCCCTGAGGTCGCCCCCACTCACCAGTGGTCTGCTCAGGACTACTCGAGTGTTGACGGGCTGCCCGTGGTCGGTGCGCTCACGCCCGCGAGCGACAAAGTCCTCATCGCCAGCGGGTACGCGAAATGGGGAATGACCAACGCCGTTGCGGCGGGCCGGATACTCGCGGAGCGCATATCTGACAACGCTGCCGACTCCGGCGGCACTATGCCGGGTGCTGAACTGTTCGATAGTCAGCGTTCGCTCGCGGTCCGGCGGATGCCGAATTTCGCGGTGACAAACGCGAAGGTCGGCGTCAATGCGATCAAAAGCTGGACACAGTTGGCACGGACTTTGCCGCAGGCGCCGACCGAGGGAGAAGGCGTTGTGCATCGGCATCAACTCAAGCCCGTCGCGACCAGCACTGTTGACGGCGAAACGCGCACGGTCTCGGCGATCTGCCCTCACCTGAAAGCGCTCTTGTGCTGGAACTCTGCCGAACGGTCGTGGGACTGTCCACTGCACGGTTCCAGGTTCAGCGCTGACGGAACTTTACTCGAAGGGCCCGCCACTCATGATCTGGCGTCGGCCCCTTCACCAGAATGGAAAGGAAGCGGAAACTGAATGAACACAGCCACTTTGAAGAAGCGACTCGACTCTGCTCGCGGTCCGTTCGCATCGATCTACGTAGACGATTCAAAAAACACCGAGGACGCGGGTAAAGCCCGCGAACTTCAATGGCGAACCGTGCTCGACGAACTGCGGAAGCAGGAGGCCCCCGACGATTTGTTGGCTCGCGTACTGGAACTGGCCGACAGCAAACCGCCCATCGGGAGTCGCGGCAGGGCGCTCGTTGTGGGCGAGAGCGGGGTGATTGTTGACGAAGAACTCCCCGTCGTACCTGCTCTGCCCGATGTGCGATTTTCGATCATGCCGCACCTTTTGCCCTTGTTCGAGTTCGGGGCTCCTGAGCTCACCATTCTGCTCGCGGAGGTCGATCGCACCGGTGTCGACGTGAGCTTCATTGACGAATACGGCCGCGCACTCGACTTCGACTCCGAAGACTTGGACCGGCACCCGGTACACAAGGCCAACGTTGGCGACCGCTTCAGCTGGGCTCATGTCGAAGAACGAACAGAGGAGATGATTGAGCGGAACTACCGGGACACCGCGGCCTATCTGGCACGGGTGGTCCGGCAGGCCAGCCCCTCGATGCTCGTGCTCAGCGGCGAAGTGCAAGCGCGGACAGGGATCGAAGGGTTGCTGCCAGACGATGTCAAGAAGCTGACCCACGCGGTGCCTGAAGGTGGCCGCGCTGACGGCGCCGACCACACTCGCCTCGCCGACGCGATCAACGAAATCGTGCAGCAGCAGCGCTCCGAGCAGGTCGCCGAGGCCCTCGAACGCTTCCGCATCGAGTCCGGCCGGGCATCAGGGTTCGCCATCGACGGCATGCGGATCATTGCGGCCAATGTGCAGCAAGCGAACGTGGACACCCTCCTGGTTGCACGTCCCTCCGATGAAACCCAACCAGCCCCGGTCGATGGCGACAGCCGTGAAGAGGATGCGGTCATCGCCGCAACGATTCACCAAGGCGGCGATGTGATTGTGTGTAAGAAGGACGACGTCAAGTTCCGCGACGGGTTCGGTGCCATCCTGCGTTCACCCGCGCTCGATATGACCGGCCAATAGGCGGAGTAATTCAAGGCAAGCGCGGCGGGCGCACAGGTGCCCGCCGCTGGCTTTGCTTACTCACTTGCTTTACGAGCGGGAGCCGTTTCACCGAGTCCCACAGCGCAGGTGCGAGGTAATGAGACTTCAGCACCGCGCGAGCGAGGCGGGTCAGAGCTCTGCGCGCTTCGGTCGCGGGCACAGCCACGATGGCAGGAATAGGTTCGTTTCGCTCCACAACTGCTTGGCGATGCTGCGGACCAGGACGATCCTGTGACGGATAGTGATGGGCGACAATAGCGTCCACATAACACTGCGTCCAGCCGTCTGCAGCAAGTTCGTAGGCAAGCATGCGCTCCTCGCCGACGAAATCGAGCACCGCGTTGAATCCGCCGCACTTCCGCAGCGCAACTGCACGCGCTACACATGCACACGCAAGAAAGCCGATGATTTCAGGGCCCGGCGAATCCGCAGAGCCGGTCCTGGGGCTATTCGCCATCAACCTGTTAGTGGGGTCTTCATCCTCGTTGCCGCCCACCAGAACCCGCCCGGCGATGAGCCCAACGCGCGGATGGTCAGCAAAGATCGTTTCTGCTCTCCGCAGAGCGTCCGGCTCCCACCATGAGTCGTCGTCGCAAAAGGCCACGAATGACGTGCGAGCACGCCAGATTCCATAGTTGCGTGCAACCGCTCCCCTATTTTTACGAAGCCTGATGTAGGTCAGGAGGTTCTCGGGGAAGTCTCGCTGGCACTGCTCAACCACCGCGGGCGTGTCATCGTTGGAGGCGTTATCAACGACAATCACCGGGCAAACGGGCTCCAACTGAGCGAGATGGCTCAGAGCCCGGGCCAGCTCAGGCGCTCGATTGCGAGTCGCGACGACCACGGTCGTATTACCGCGCGTCTCACGCTCGATCCGATCGTTTGCGCTCATAGTAGGCACCTACCCACTGGCATCCATGGCCAAACTGTCCGATGTCCATGGCCAGCGGCTCAGGTTCCCTCACGGCGAACCCACGTTTGGAACGGCGGCGAATGGGAACCCCGATTCAGACCGACGTTTGGAGGAAACCATGAAGGAACCTGAGTACGCCGGCCGCGATGAAGCTTTCCCATCGTCAGCCGGACGTGCGCTAGCTCGCCTTGGCTATTTGCTGATAGTCCTCGCTGTTGTCGCTATTCCGCTTGGTCTTATCGCGGCGGCATCGGGTGAAGCAACTCTCGCCTGGATCGCTGGGGCGTGCGCTCTTGTCTTACTGGTTGTCGGCGGCGGATTGTGGCGGTGGCAGGCAAGCCGGAAACAAGAGAGCCACCCGGAAAGCAGTGACCGGCAGGTTTCGGCTGAAGGCAAAGGTCCGATCGACATCTAATCTGCAGAGTAGGCCCCGCCACTGCAGCATCAATCCCGCTCTAGGGCACCCTCTGGAACGGCCTCTTCGAGGTTGGTGGCGACAAATTCGCTCGCGACTTCGGCGAGCCGCCTGTTCGTCTCCTGCGAGAGTCGCACGAGCAATTGAAACGCTTCCGTCGCGTCGATCTTGTAGCGCTCCATCAGGATGCCCTTAGCCTGCCCGATGAGGTCACGGGTAGCGAGTGCGCTGCGAAACTCTCCGTCTCGGCGCGCCGTCCCAAGAGCAATGGCCGCATGGGTGGCGAGTACCATCCCGACTTCTTCGGCTGACTCTGTGAACGCGTGTGGCTCATCAGCGTGAATGTTGAGCGCGCCGAGAAGCTGGTTCTGGGTGAACAGCTGGAAGCACACGGACGAGCGGATCGGAGTTTCACGCAGCGCCGCAGCGGTGAATTTCGGCCACCGCTGATCCTTCGTGTAATCATCCGTTCGCACCATCTGATGATCCCAGGCTGACGCGAGACAGGGCCCCTCATCGTGGCGCCGCTGGATAGCGTCAAGCAGTGCCGCATATCCGTCGGTTGGTGCGACCGACTTGATTTCATGACGGTCCGTGATGAGGGTTATACCCGCATGACGGGCGCCGGGCACGTGAGTGAGGGCAGCGCGAGTCGTTTGTTCAAGTACCGAATCGAGACTAGCGCTCGACCGTCCGTGCATATCACGGGCAAGTTCAGCTAGGCGAAGGTGAACATCACAACCGTCGCTCACACTGCTCACCTCCCTTTCCCTTTCAAGGGTAGTCACTCATCGCTCACGCATATCCTCACTGAGCGCAAAGTATGGTGCCAGCGTGTCAGGTGCAATGACCGACATTCTGACACCCGAATGCCGTGCCAGGTCAACGACCTGCAATATTTCCTCGATCGCCGCCACGCCGCAAAACTTCAGGTGCGTCAGATCGAGCGTAATGGGCGCACCGAACTCCAGCATCCTTCTGAGCTGCACACCTAGTTCCTCGCGCGAAGCAGCATCGAGCTCGCCGTGTATCTCGACCGCGTACCCGGAGGTACGAGCCTCGCTTCCGAGTTCTCCATGACGGGGAAAGATCGTCACGCACCACGCAGCACCCCAACGCCGAACGGCTGAGGTCATCTTCAGCTCCTACCAAAGAATCGCGGAAAACCGCCTACTGCCCCAGCACGCGCCCCACTTCGACGTAACGGCCACACCGCTGCCCTCGGCACCCTTCCGCACCATTTCGGGCTGCTGGCTCAACCCCATGTCCGAATCTATGACACGACGGTACGCACCCGCAAGCTCAGCACGTCGAACGCGTTAAACAGGGTTTAGTGCCAGCCTGGAGTGGGCACACCCACTGACATGAAAGATCGCGCTCTGGCTCTGCCTGGCTTTCCTGAGGACGTGGCCGGCGAGCGAGTCCTGCACTCGCCTCCGCACCTTCCCACTGAACGCGGGCCCATCTCGTTCGGGCTTCTCGAGCTGTTCGCGAAAGGCAACATTCACCGCCGCGATCCTGAGCTGCGTGCGCTCGCGCAACTCGCGTCGAGCTGCGATCCATTCAGTGAGGATGCACAGCTTGCCCTGACAATCTGTTACGAGCTGCACTACCAGGGCTTCCGGGGTGTCGACGAGAGGTGGGAGTGGTACCCAGAGTTGCTGTGGCTGCGTGCTGCCCTCGAAGAGCGGTTCCTGACCTCCCTGCGCACACGGATCAGACTCACCGATCCACTGGCTGCGCTGGAAGAACTCTGCTCCGCACCCGCGGATGAAGGCAGCGTCGGGCACTTCCTCCGTGACGACGGCACCTGGGAGCAGATACGTGAGTTCTTCATCCAGCGGTCGATCTACCACCTGAAGGAGGCTGATCCCCACGCGTGGGTTATTCCGCGGCTGACAGGCAGGCCCAAAGCAGCGATCGTGGCCGTTGAGTTCGATGAGTACGGTGGTGGCAGCGCCGCGCGCATGCACTCACGGCTCTTCAGGAATCTGCTAGAGGCGGCCGGGCTGAATCCGCGCTACCTCGGGTACCTGGACAGCGTTCCCTCAGAAACACTCGCGACCGTCAACTTGATGTCCCTGTGCGGGCTGCACCGGGCGCGTCGCGGCGCCTTGGTAGGTCTTTTCGCGGCCGCCGAGATCACCACGGGGCCAAGCGCCAAAGTCATGGTGGACGCGCTGAACCGCCTGAGCGCTCCTGAAACGTGCATGCACTTCTATCGCGAGCACATCGAAGCCGACGCGGTGCATGAACAGTTGTTGCGCAAAGACGTCGTAGAGGAACTTCTTCGGTCCGAGCCTGATCTGGCTGAAGACGTGAGCTTCGGCATCCACGCTAGCGCATTGCTAGAAGAGCGCTTCGCGGACCGGCTACTCACCAGTTGGGCCGCCGGAGAGTCGAGCTTGAGGAGCGTCTGATGTCACGTTCCCGGCTGGGCTCTCTTCGCATGCTGTGACTTTCCCTTTCGCCGGTGGCTCGTATCGCAGAACGGAAATATCCGGCTGCGTTTGCAAAGGCACAGCGCCACCACAACGCGATCCGAAGTGGCAACGCGACCATCGGGCAGTTCGACACTGACCGGACCCGGCACGAGCAACGGCCCGTCAGCCGTGTAGCGCACACGGCACACACCCTCATCGCTTGTCTGCGCGGACAACCACAATCTCCTCAAGCGTCTGTTCTGGCAGAAGATAACCAGCTTCGCGCAGCGCCGCTGCCCGGCTGCGCATCACTGGACCAAAAGGGATGTGCTCGCGCGCAACCACTGCAGCGGTAAGTCCCGCCGCCGTGAGCATCGCGACAGTCCTGTCTGGATCGCTGACCGCCGAATGCACCATCAGCAACGTAGCTTCCGGTGCGAGCAGGCGACTGGCCGACGCACACAATGGGTCGATGATTGCACGGCCGTCAGCCCCCGCATCCCACTTGGCGCAGGGTCCGTCACCGTCGGCACCAAACCAGGGCACATAGGGCGGGTTAGCAAGTACGACATCGAAAGTTCGCGTCGGGTCCAGCGCCGCGAAATCGCTGTGCACCACATTCACGGGAGCTTTGAACAGACGTGCGTTAGCGCGCGCCGACCAGACAGCGCGCGCAGAAGTATCGACTGCGGTGATAGTTGGCGCGCCACTCCACGCGGCGACGAGCGACAGATAGCCAGTTCCACAACATACATCGAGCACCGATCCCCGACCGGCGAGGCCGCTGCGCAGATACTCGCGCGCGAGCAGCATCGTATCTTCCTGGGGCCGGTAGACCCCAGGCAGCCGGAGCACCTTCGGGCCCAGCGGTGCGGTGTGCTCAGATCGAGAGCGCTGGGATTGGGCGACAGTGGCATCATCACCACGTTCTAGTTCCAGGGTCACCAGCGCCTCCGTGTGTGCAAGCTGAGATCAATTCTCTGCGCGGATTACCCCGAAATCCAGCAAGGAAACCTCAACCCGGCAGAGGGCGAAAACGCTGAAGTAGACGACGTGCGAACGTCCTCAGGAATCTGCCTCGACTTGGTCGCCTGTGGAGGATTCGCCAGGGTTCTTTATCTCGAAAAGCAACTGGGATACACAGGCTTCGTACACGCGCTGCAACTTCCTGGCAGACTCGGCTCCGATCGTGAGCGTGCCGAGCCGGTACCGGTACGGATCCTGGTGGGCGATATGAGCGAGAACATCGCCTGGCTGCACTCCCAGCTCTACGATGGATTCCGGGAAGGTCTCCGTGATGGCATAGAGCTCCCCAGACGTCGGAACCTTTGTGACAATGCCTTCTTCGGTAGTCGTCAGGTAACACATCGCAGCTACCGCGCAGGTGCCTTTACGGTTCGGAAACTCTGGCCTGCGGCCTAGCGCCACGTCGAGTGCGACCAGGTGATTTGGCGCCCCATCCACCTTCACGAACAGCGCAGTGTGCGATTGTGAAATGCTGGTGTTCACTTCGACGATGCACACTTTGTCGTTTTCTTTGTTCCAGATGAACTCGGCGTTGAAGCAGCCATCAGCGAATCCGACATGTGTCAGAAATTTGCGCACGGCGGAAACAGCACGCTTCTGCACTTCTTCAGGAATGTGTTCAGCGGGATACACGAACGAATCAAGCGACTTAGTAGCCTCCTCGATACCCATGTCGAAGACGCCGTGGACCAGAACCTCTCCCCCCGTCGAACATCCCTCGATCACGAACTCGCGGCCGGTGAGAAGTCCCTCCGCGATGCACTTCGACCCCGCGGCGTCGCGGACCTCGGGGGGCAGGCTCACCTTGTCGAGGACAGCATCGAAGGCGTCTCCGATGTCGCCGACCTCGTCACGGATCTCTGCGAGTGCATCGCGCAACTCGGCTTCGCTTCCAACGCGGAAGCCGAGGCTCGACGAATGGGACTTGACTGGCTTCAGCCAGAATGGATATTCAAGCGAGAGATTGCGCGCGGCGTCGTCGTCAAAGGGATCGACAAGCTCGAAGTCGGGCACGACGTCCGGAATGCTTTCGCGCTGGTCGATACGGCTCCAATATTTGTGTTCGCAGCGCAACACGCTTTCCAGCGTGGGTGCACGCAGACCGAGTTCAGCGGCGAGGATCGGGACGATCACGCTGGTCGGGAAATCCCAGTGCGAAATGATGCCGTCGATGTCGCGATCAAGAGCACGGATTTCCTCGCGAGCCTCGTCGAGCAGTTTTGAGATATCCACTTCTTCGGTGGCGACGAGGCGTTCGTAGTCGAGGAGCGGACGAAAGGTCACGTCTCGTGCGGCTTCGAGGTCTGTGAGCATCTTATGTTGTGCCTCTGTCATACCCGGCACGAGCACTGTGGAAGACATTTTCGGCGCCTCTCCTTTTCAGGTACGGAAGACGAAGGTCACCCCGTCACTGACGTGAACTTTGGCGTACCCGAGATGCGCGTTGTCAAACTCCGAGCTTGGTTACTCGCCACCCATGCGCACGCGCAACTGTCTGAGCGTTTTCGCCAGCAGACGGGACACGTGCATCTGAGAGATGTTGAGGTGCTCCGCGATCTGGGCCTGCGTTTTGTTACCGAAGAACCGCATCACGATGATGCTTCGTTCTCGCGCGGGCAGCCCATCGAGCGCCGCTCGCAGCGCCTCGTGATTCTCAAACTGCTCAAAGTGGATGTCCGGCTCACCGACAGTCTCCAGAAGCGGCTGCGAGTCGTCTCCTGGGCCCCGCGTGGCATCGACTGACTGCGCACTGAACGCACTGCCCGCGAGCCTCCCCTGCTCAAGCTGTTCCACCGTGATGTCAAGAGCCGAGGCGAGTTCCTGAGACGTGGGCTCTCGCCCCAGCCGCTGAGCTAGGTCAGCGGTTGCGTCACCGATAGCGAGATGGACTTCCTGCAGGCGCCGCGGAACACGCACAGCCCACCGCGTATCTCGGAAATGCCTGCGCACTTCACCCATGATTGTTGGTACGGCGAACGCCAGGAAATCGTCGCCGACTTCGGGGTTGAACCTGTCCACGGCGTGAATCAGCCCAATGAGCGCTACCTGCCGCAAATCATCGATTTGCTCTCCACGGCCGGAGAACCGGCGCGATATATGCTCCGACAGAGGCATGCACTGGGCGATTATCTGGTGCCGCAACTCATCTGCTTCATCCCCGTTGTGCTCGGCGCTGCGCAGTTTGGCTATGAGCTGTGGAACCTCCTTGTAGTTAGGATCGTCCACGGGGGCTGGAAGCCTTCCGTTTCATAATCCGAACCACAGTCTTGGGCCGCACCCCATCTGTGCCATCGTGCCGGGCCGGGTCTAGATCCTCATCCCAGCTCAGTTCATCCGTTAATGTCTTGACGATGTGCCAGCGGAAGTTGTTCGGATTGGGCAACGGCGCGACAGCATAGTCCGCCGTCATTGTGACGTGCAGACCCGAGCCATTCTCCCGAAATTCGCAAAGGACATCAGAGTTCGATGCGGAGATTTCGATCAACGTTGCGGCGATCTCGTCGACAGCGAGACGGAGGTCATCCGTCGCGTCATAATCGAAACCCGCTGAGGCCGACATCAATTCAGCGACGCCACGAAAGACGTGCAGGTACTCCAGATCGGCGCGCACGGCGACTCTCACCGTAGCGTCACGGTGGGTATCGCTTCTGTTTGCTGCAGTCACTTATCTCCCCCAACAGGGTCATTGCGAGCAGGGCGCCAGTTCGAGCGTACATTGGACCGCTCGCCACGTCTCAAACCGCTTCATCAGATCCTCGTACGCGGCAGCGGCGGCGGCAGCGCTGTACCCGGTGCCCCGTGTTGTTGAAGAACGTTAACCGAGTTCGCTGCTGTATACCCGGCCGTGGCGTGAGCATTGTCCCCACCAGCCAATCGGGTCCACCTGAACCACCATTCGGCGGCCGCACTGCCCGCAGAATCGGGGCGGCTCAAGCCCGAGCTGCGCGGCAGTGGGCAGCGCCGCGCCTTCGGTCAGGAGCGTCCCGGTGTACACGTTGTAGATTTGCTCACCACCGAGCGGCCCGCCGCCCTTAGCCGGGACCTCACGAGCAGCCCGCGACTTGTCCGGCAGCCCTGCAGTGATCACGTCTCGTACTCCTAGATCGTGGCGTTCAGGGCCTTGATGGGCATCTCGAGTTCACCGAGCAAATCGATATCTGATTCGGCTGGACGGCCAAGCGTCGTGAGGTAGTTGCCCACGATAACGGCGTTGATGCCACCCAGCATCCCCTGCTTCGCGCCAAGATCACCCAGGGTGATCTCGCGACCTCCTGCGAAACGCAGAATCGTGCGTGGCAGCGCAAGCCGGAAAGCGGCAATCGATTTCAGCGCTTCCGTTGCGGGAAGTACCTCGAGATCACCGAAGGGGGTACCCGGCCGGGGGTTCAGGAAGTTCAGCGGAACCTCATCCGGTTCGAGGTCGGCTAGCTGGGCGGCAAACTCCGCCCGCTGCTCAAGTGTTTCCCCCATACCGAGGATGCCGCCACAGCAGACCTCCATGCCTGCTTCGCGCACCATCCGCAGAGTGTCCCAGCGCTCATCCCACGTGTGAGTGGTCACGACGTTCGGAAAGTGCGATTGCGCGGTTTCGAGGTTGTGGTTATAGCGGTGGACACCCATCGCGGCGAGTTCGTCGACCTGCTCTTGCGTCAGCATGCCGAGCGAGCACGCAATATGGATCTCCACCTCGTTGCGGATCGCCTCGATGCCGGCTTTTACCTGTGACATCAAACGCGCATCTGGACCGCGCACCGCGGCGACGATACAGAACTCCGTGGCACCGGTCTTCGCGGTCTGCTTCGCCGCTTCAACGAGACTTGGGATATCGATCCAGGCGGAACGCACCGGAGACTGAAAAAGGCCCGATTGTGAACAGAAGTGGCAGTCTTCCGGGCAGCCGCCAGTCTTGAGGCTGATGATTCCTTCGACTTCGACCTCGGGGCCACACCACCGCATGCGCACATCGTGTGCGAGTTCGAGCAGTTCCTCTAGTCTCTCCTCAGGCAGTTGCAGCACCTCAAGGATCTGCTCCTGCCGGAGCGGTTCGCCCCGCTCAAGCACCTGCTCCCGCGCTTCGGCGAGAATGTCATTTTTGCTGATCTGAGCAGACTGAACTGGTGCCTGAGTCACTAAGATCTCTCCTCGTTATCCTGCGCGCCACACCAGTTTGGTGCTGTCGCACGTATCTCGCACATCGATAAGTGGTACGCACCGTCCTGGGTGACGCACCACACGTAGTCAGTGTGCCTTACCGGCCGTTCTCATGGTGAATCGGATACCTCGCGGGAGGTGGACACGCTCGTCCGCGCCGCGATTGCCTGAGCAAACTCGCTGGTGAACCACGCCCCTACGCCGCGTGCGAATTCCGCGGACGTCCATTCCCCGCATCCGTCAGGAAGCACTCCCACGATCGGGATTCCGGTAATACGAGGCAAGTCATCGAGGTTGCAACGCATGGCGAGGTCAGGCTCTTCCGGCAAGGCGCCGACCACTATTCCTGTGCAGCGGACATCGCTGCGTTCGAGTGCCTCGACAGTGAGTGCAGTGTGATTCAGTGTACCGAGCCCTGGGGCAGCCACCAGAACGACGTCCGCGTTCGCCGCGCGTGCGACATCACGCAGCGTGAAGCCCCCTTGTCCCAATTCGACCAAGACCCCTCCGGCGCCCTCGACGAGCACGAGGTCATGAGCGGCCTCGAGACGGGCGATTTCTGTGACTATCTCACCTACCTTGAGCATTGGCCGTCCGCTTCGTCTCGCCGCGGTGAACGGTGCAAGCGGTTCAGGGTAGCGGGCAAGCTCACTGACGGGAACGTCTCCGGCCAGACGGGTCACCTCCGCGAGGTCGCCCGGCGCGCCGTCCTCAATACCCGTCTGGGCCGGCTTGCACACAGCGACCGAGAGCCCCCGGGACCGCGCGAGCACAGCCAGCCCCGCCGTCACCACCGTCTTGCCGACACCGGTAGAAGTTCCCGTAACGACGAGGACGCTCACGCTGCATCCCCCGCGACGCGCCGCAACACCTGAGTGACTGCTGTCAACTCGTTCTCGGTGAGATCCGCGCGGGCGGTCAATCGTAAGCGCGACGTTCCCGGCGGTACGGATGGCGGACGGAAACAACCGACCCGGACACCTTCCTCGAGGCATCGCTGGGCCGCCGCTACCGCTGTGGCGGCATCACCAAGCACCACCGACACCACCGCGGATTCAGGTTTGCCCGCGACGTCCGCGGCCTCGGCGAGAACCGCTGCGTGGTCAAGTACAGCGTGCGGACGTTCAGGTTCCCGTTTCAGCACGTGAAGCGCAGCACGCGCGGCGCCGACCGCTGCCGGACTGAGTCCGGTGTCGAAGATGAATGTTCGCGCCGTGTTGATGAGGTGCTCCCTGATGCGGTCGTCGGCAACGACAGCACCGCCCTGACTCCCCAGCGCTTTCGACAAGGTCATGGTGATGACGATGTCGGGTTCCCCCGCCAGCCCGGACTCGTGCACCAGTCCCCGGCCGCCCTCGCCCCGCACACCAATACCGTGCGCTTCATCAACGATCAGTACAGCGTCCATTTCCCGGCACACAGCATGCAAGCCGCGTAGCGGCGCCAGGTCGCCGTCGGCGCTGAACACGGAGTCCGTCACGACGAGCGCATGCTCCTCGTCGCGTTCTTCCAGCGCCGCGCGTACCGCAGACAGGTTGCAATGCTCCACCACGGCGACCCGGCCGCGAGAAAGGCGGCACGCGTCGACCAGGGACGCGTGGCTTGCGGAGTCGGACACGATGAGTGTGTCTTGGTTACTGAGCGCGGTGACAGCAGCTATGTTGGCCATATACCCCGACGAGAACACGAGCGCACTCGGAGCGCCTGTAAAGTCGGCGAGTTCCTCCTCGAGCTGCAGATGCTCCGCTGTGGTGCCTGTGACCAGGCGCGACCCCGTCGAACCCGGCCCCCACAGGTCAAGTGAACGCTTTGCCCCCGCGATCACCTCAGGATGGCGTGACAGACCAAGGTAGTCGTTGGATGCAAGGTCGATGATCCCATCGTTGGGCTGGCGTGGGCTGAGGACGCGGTGCAGCCCAGCGGCCCGGCGATGCCCGGAGGCGCTGTCCAGCCATGCCAGCGGGTCAGGCAATTCGCTCATAGCCTGGCCTCCCTCCCTGGTCGTGTCGCACCAGCGGCGTGGGCCACGGCAACCATCGCGTCAGCGATCTGAGCGACCTCGTCAGGAGTGGAGATGAACGGCGGCATTGTGTACACAAGATTGCGGAACGGGCGTAACCATACGCCCCGCTTCACAGCGGTGTCAGTTGCGAGTTGCATAGGGACCGGTCCAGTAAGTTCGATGACGCCGATCGCACCCTTGATGCGAACGTCGCGAACACCAGGAAGCCTTCCTGCCGGTGCCAGTCCTGCGCGCAGCCCGAGTTCGATCTCAGCGACTTCACGTCTCCAGTCCCGCGCTATGAGCAGATCGATAGACGCCTGGGAAATTGCGCAGGCGAGCGGGTTAGCCATGAACGTGGGGCCGTGCATCAACCCCCCAGCCTCACTGGCACTGATGGTGTGCGCGAGCAGGTCGGTGCACAGCACAGCCGCCATTGTCAGATAACCGCCGGTCAGAGCCTTGCCGACGCACATGACGTCGGGGCTGACATTCGCATGGTCAGCAGCGAACATTTCGCCGGTCCGGCCGAAACCAGTCGCGATCTCGTCAAAAATCAACAGCACATCATTGTCGTCGCACAGCCGCCGCAGCTCCGTGAGATAGCGCGCGTCGTGGAAACGCATCCCGCCCGCGCCCTGGACTACCGGCTCGACGATCACTGCGGCTAGTTCGTGGGCGT
Organism: Hoyosella subflava DQS3-9A1; assembly: GCF_000214175.1. NCBI lineage: Bacteria > Bacillati > Actinomycetota > Actinomycetes > Mycobacteriales > Hoyosellaceae > Hoyosella > Hoyosella subflava. The sequence goes on along the minus strand of NC_015564.1, from coordinate 1,446,014 downwards.
GCGAACGGATGAGCGCGGCGAGCGTGTCGCGATACGCGAGATCAAACTCGGCTGGCGGCACGGGCGCGAAGATCTGTTCAGCGAGGACATCGGTCCAGAGCGCGTGCATCCCCCCATCTGGATCGCACACGCTCATAGGTGTGAACGTGTCGCCATGGTAACCGCCCCGCCATGTCAGGAGTCGTCGCTTTTCTCCTCGACCGAGGCTCCGCCAATACTGGAGGCACATCTTGACGGCCACTTCGATCGAGACCGAGCCTGAATCAGCGAAGAATACTTTTTGCAGCGGCCGCGGTGTGAGGTCAACGAGTGTGTGCGCGAGGCGAACGGCGGGTTCGTGAGTAAGGCCGCCGAACATTACGTGCGACATCCGCGCAAGCTGGTTTCTCGCAGCTTCGTCGATCACTGGATGCTGGTAGCCGTGTATCGCAGCCCACCACGAGCTCATCCCGTCGATCAGTTCCCGGCCGTCGCGAAGACGCAGGCGCACTCCAGACGCACTATCGACGACCAACGGAACTGTCGACGGCGGGAATGCCCCGTAGGGATGCCAGACGTGCTGCGCGTCGAGCGCCACCACGTCCTGCTCGTTCACTTCTTGCGACACCACGACATCCGACACTATCGGGTCGGCACTGAAGAGCTCGAACCCGGCCTTGCCCAGTAATACACCGACAGCCAGGACAGACTCAGGGCGATGCGCGTAGTTTGGCAAGCTCCTCAGTGCTAAGTGTCTGAGACAGACCGAAGGCCCCGAACAGCGCAAGGTCGAAGAACGTCGCTGCATGCCGTATTCCGCCACCGCTGATATCGAGGACCTGCAGCTGGAATGCCTCCCAAGTACCTTCCGGCGTCAGAATGTACACACCGAACGCCGGCTGTCCGTTCCCCCGAAGCGGTACCGTCGCCAGTTCACCTGGGCCCGCCGGACATTGTGTGTCGATGAGAGCGCCGATGTCAGCGGGGCCCTGGTACCAGCCGGTGAAGGGTGGCATCTCCCACACTGCGTCTGCAGTGAACAGCTGGACAATTGTGGCGATGTCCTTTTGCTCCAACGCGCGGGCATAGCGGTCAAGTAGTTGACGCTTGTCGGACTCGGCTGGCTCGGCAAAGTCTTCTTCCCGCGGCGAAAGTTTGTCGAGCTGAGCTCGTGCCCGCTGCAGACTGCTATTCACCGAAGCGGTAGTCGAGCCAAGGGCATCCGCGATCTCACTGGACTGCCACTGCAGGACTTCCTTCATCAGCAGGGCTGCTCGCTGCTTGGGTGGCAGATGCTGCAAAGCCGCGATCAGCGCTAAACGCACGCTCGACTTTCCGGTCGCGACCGTGGCGGGATCGTCCTCACGTGGCAGCCAGGCGTCGGGAACTGGTTCCAGCCAGGGTATTTCGTGGCGCTCCTCGAGCGTCGCGCGCGGATCACTCCGCTCCTGCCCAAGCCCGGAAGGCATCGCGCGCCGGCCCCGGCCTTCAAGAGCGGTCAGGCAAACGTTCGTGGCGATGCGGTAGAGCCACGTTCGGATCGACGATCTACCTTCGAAGTCGCTGAACGCACGCCAGGCGCGCAGGTAAGTTTCTTGGACGGCGTCGTCCGCGTCGTGCGCGGAACCCAGCATTCGGTAGCAATGGGCCATGATCTCGGATCGCATGGGCGTGAAAAGAGTTTCGAAGTCAGCTTCCGCAGCTGAGCGCCCATCCCCGCTCTGCGCAGCATCAGCTATGACATTGGTCATGTTCCGACACTACTCGGGAATCGCCCAGCGCACAGTCCGGGCGTCACAAAAATCCAGGTAAAACGCGCAATTCAGTTACCTAGGGCTTACGCTTTATTCGATCGTGATAGTGGTGCAGTTGACCTTTAACTCATGTCGAGGCGCTATTATCACAAACTCGTATGGCGAATACGAGCTCGAGCGCCGATTCCCGAATGGAACCGGCGGAAAACTCCGGGCGCGCGCAAGCCGAGCGCGCCGCCCGCCGTCCGCCGCGCGCACCTTACCGATACGACCTGGATGGCTTGCGCGGTTTCGCGATTGCGCTGGTAGTCGTCTATCACGTGTGGGCGCTGGGCATCTCTGGCGGCGTCGACGTATTTCTCACACTCTCTGGCTTCTTCTTCGTCGGAATGCTCGTACGTAATGCCCGCTACGGCTCCGACCTTTCACCCCTGCCCATGCTGAAGCGGCTGGCGCGGCGGTTGTTGCCAGCATTGGTCACAGTCCTCACTGCAGTCGGAATTGCCGCTTTTTTCCTACTGCCGAATACGCAGTGGGCCACCATCAGCGGGCAGTCTGTCGCCAGTCTGTTCTACTTTCAGAACTGGCAACTCGCGAGGACGGCGGGTGACTATCTCGCCGCAGACCCGACGACCAGTCCGCTACAGCATCTGTGGTCCATGTCCGTACAAGGACAATTCTTCGTTGCCACGCTCGGCATTGTGTATTGCACCGCCTGGCTGACTCGCACAGCACTGCGCAACCGCAAGGACGCCGGCGCTTGGGCCGCACGCGCTGCCATTATCGTCCTCACGCTCTGCGCCGCTGCGTCCTTCGCCTATGCGTCGATCTCCGTCCAGCAGGACCCAGCCACTGCCTACTACGACTCGTTTGCACGAGGGTGGGAGCTACTCGCCGGCGGACTGGTCGCCGCGTATTTGCCGTTATTGCGAATCCACTCGCTAGTGCGCCCAATGCTCGCCTTCGCCGGACTTGCCGCCATTGTGCTGTGCGGCATTGTGGTCGATGGCCGGTTGTTCCCGGGCCCCTGGGCCCTCGTCCCCGTGCTCGCGACGCTGGCGATCATCGCCGCGGGCGCCCCCGCCGCAAACACTTCGGTGTCCCCGGAACATCGCCCCACAGCGATACTCCGATTCTTGGCATTGCCGCCATTGGTCTGGCTCGGTTCGATCGCGTACTCGTTCTATCTGTGGCACTGGCCGGTGCTCATCTTTTATCTCGCTGCGTCTGGCCAGCGGGCGGTGTCCATCGGTGAAGGCGTCGGCGTCATCCTAGTTTCGCTGTTCCTCGCCTGGCTGACGCTGCGGTTCGTCGAGATCCCGCTCCGATACCCCCACCGCAACCCGGCCCCGGCGTCGTCTCGCGTTCGGTGGCGGCGCCGCTCGACGTATCCTGCGATCGCTCTTGCTGTCGCCGCGCTCATGCTCGTTGGCGCCGCGGGTGGCTGGCGGGTTTACCTCAACGACCGGGAAGATCGTCTGGCCCAGAGCCTCGACCCCATCCAGTATCCGGGCGCAACTGAACTCACCGACGGTGTGAGAGCGTCGCCCATGCCGTGGCGGCCGGTACCGCTCGATGCGTGGCATGACCACCCGATCACCGCATTCGACGGCTGCATCGCTGACACTGATTCCGAAGAACTGGTGACGTGCGAGTATGGCGACCTCACCGCTGACCGCACCATTGTGCTCGCTGGCGGCTCGCACGCAGAGCAATGGGTCACCGCACTCAACCAGGTTGGCCTCGATGAGGGGTTCCGCGTCGTGACGTACCTGAAAATGGCGTGCCCGCTGTCAAGCAACCCCGAACCCACGCATTTCGATGGGTTTCCCTATCCACAATGCTGGGAGTGGAATCAGCGTGTGCTCGCCGAGGTCGCCGCTAACCAGCCGGATTACCTCATGACCAATAGCACCCGGCCAATCCATTTCGAACCCGGCGATTACGTCCCGGACCACTACCGGGAGATGTTCCAGTTCCTGTCGGACAACGGCATCGCAACCCTCGGTTTGCGCGACTCGCCTTGGCTGCCCCACTTCCCAGAACCCGCGGACTGCCTCGCGTCGGGTGGCGATCCAGAAGAATGCGGCATCTCACGCGCTGATGTTCTCAGCGCAGCGAACCCTGCTGACGAACTTGAAGGGGAAATCCCCGGCTTTGTGTCCCTCGACTTGAGTGACGCGATATGTGATGTCGACGTGTGCCGCGCAGTAGAGGGGAACATCCTCGTGTACCGCGACTTCAATCACCTTAGTGCGTCTTACGTCAGAACAACGGTCCCCGAGATGCGGCGGCAGATTGGTGAAGCGACAGGCTGGTGGGATAACTAATGGAAGGATAGGGCCGTGACAGTCCGCAGCCGGCATCCTGGCAGCCCGGATCGTGGCAGGCCTATCCGCCCCGCGGGGCGCCCACCAACATCGGTGTACCGCGTGCAACTCCCCCATGCTGGACAAACGTGGCTGCCGTCCGGTGACATTCCCGAGCTTCTGGACTACCTCGCGGACATCGGTATCTCGCACCTCTGGCTGACTGCTCCCGACGGGAGCAGCGCTAATGCTGATTCAGGTGTCGTTCCCGCCGACTATAGCGCCGCGAATCTGCGTGAACTTGCTTCCGTCGCGCACGAGCGCGAGATCGGTCTGATAATCGATATCGTTCCGGCGCATACCGACGTAGCGCTGCCGCAGCACAACGCATGGTGGTGGGACGTTCTGGAGAGTGGACGCCATTCGCGCTTCGCGGACTACTTCACCATCGATTTCGACGTGGACCCACAGCATCGCCTCCGAATCCCGGTTCTCGATTTAAATCATCCGACTGCAACCCTGGCAATTTCTGGCAACCGCCTCCGCTTCGACCGTCCCGGCCCTGAGTTCCCTCTCGCGCCAGGTACTGAATTGTGCGAACCAGCCGAGTGTTCCCGACAGCAAAAGTACCGATTGATCGGCTCCGATGAGCCCGCGAACTACCGTTTCGTCCGGGGCGCACCCCGGTTCGCTGCACTGCGGCAGGACAGGCAGCATGTGTTCGACGAAACTCACCGCTTTCTGAAGGATCTCGTTCACGACGGAACCGTCGACGGTGTTCGCGTATTGGGCGTCGATGACCTGTCGGACCCGAAGCTGTATCTGTGCTGGCTGCGCGCTGCGATCGGCGAGAACCACCTGCTCTGCACCGACACGGCGCCGCATCGCCATCACGTTCTGGACCAGGCCCTGCCCATCGATGGGACAAGCGGCGCCGAGGTGCGCCGTGTCCTGACCGGTGTCCTCGCGAAGCCTGGCACCTCGGATTCCGGTGCTGCGGCGTATGTACCCCGGTCGGAGTTCCATCTCCATATGGCAGACATAGCCCGGCATTGGCCTTGCTCACTTTCCGCGGCTCCTGAATCGGGGCCGGGACCCGTGCCACAAGCGCAACGCCCAGCAAAGCTCGCCCAGACGCTGCTGTACATCATGGGCCCGGGGCTCCCCGTACTCGATGCGGGCAGTGAATTCTGGCAGCCACGCGCCGCCCTCAGTCGCCACATCAGACGTTGTCGCGAACTCTGCTCGACGCTCGAGACAACGGAGACGATTGACACTGGCAATGATGGTGATATTCCGGGTATCGCCAAACTCCATGTGGTTCGCAGCGCACTGCGGCTGCGCGATGAGCGTCCCGACGTTTTCGTTGGTGGCGAGTACGAGCCGATCACGCCGTCAGGTTCCGCGCAAAGTTACGTCGTCGCCTTCGAAAGAGCGCGGGAGCATTCGCTGCCCGAAACTGTCGTGGTGGTCGCCCGGCTCACTCACCTGATGCCGAATGACGACGGCCAGCCAGCATGGGGTGACACCTCCGTCCCGCTGCCGGAAGGAACGTGGCGTGACTTGCTGACAGGCAAAAACCATAGCGGGGAAGCGCTCGCCGCTGACATGTTTTCGGAGCTGCCAGTCGCCCTGCTCGTGCGCGGCGGAGGGGCGCTCCGCGAGCCACGCCGACTAGTGCCGCGAGCGGATACACCCCAGCCGGAAGCCGACCCCCGCGGCTAGCATCGCACCCGCTGTCAGTCCGCGGCCGCCATCCCACGCTGGATCAGCGTGCCCACCCGCGGCAGCGCCTGGACGACATGCTTGTGCGCTTGGCTGCGCAGCTGTCCGTAGAGCTTCGCGACGCTACGGTACGCGGACGCTTCCGCACGCCTGTCGACAATCGCAAGTAGCCCGTCCGCAGCCTGATCCCCGCGACCGGCGAGAAACGTTCCGAAATCGCGCTTCCCCGCGGATGTGAAAGCATCCCAGTGAGGCTGGAGCTGTTCGAGGAAATCCGGCAGGAGAACTCGAAGGACGCTGTTGACAAACGTCGCGTGCACCGCGTTCACGGTTTTGTACGCACCTTTGAGCATTATGCCCGTGGGCCCTCGTTTCGCACGAACCTCTTCGTCGAGGACCCTCCGCGCGTCAGCTACGAAAGCATCGCGATTTTCGTCGGAGAGCAACACATCACGTAGAGACCCCGCCATGGACTTCCTCCGTTTTCCGCCACAGTCCGCACCGCGCGGATGGAACGAATTTACCGCACGCTGTGACCATTCGTGCACGTAAAGTCTGTTCCCTGCGCTCACCGATCGCCACCGCTCACAAGCGACCGTCCAGCCGGTATAGTGCCGCGTGTGCCCAACGCCTCAACGTACGACCGCATCCTCGACGCGCTGGAACGCATTCTGCTTCGTACTGGGTCCGCCCAGGTCACGCTCGAGGCAGTCGCCAACGAGGCCGATGTCTCGAAAGGCGGCCTGCTGTATCACTTCCCCAGCAAAGACGCGTTGCTAATCGGCCTTGCCTCAAGGCTCGGTGACCGGGCCGACGCCCAGCTGAGTGCAGCCCTGGCAGCTGGCAGCTCTATCGCAGAGTTCTACCTGCAAAGCCCCGACACGACCGCAGAAACGGAGCTACAGGTATACCGGTCGCTAATCGCCGCCCTGCATACGGTCGACGGTCAGAATCACCAACTCCGTGACGCCGTCACGAAAGTCCTCAGAGGCTGGGATGAGCAGCTGCGCGCAGAGATCCCCGATCCCGTACAAGCCGAGATAGTCCGGCTCGCGGGAGATGGCATCTACCTCAGTGCCCTTTTAGGCCTTCCCCTGCCCGACCCTGACGTGCACCGGCTGGTTGTCGAGCGCCTCACTCAGACCGGCTCCGCGAGCTAAATCAAGTAGCGGAAGGCTGGCGTTCCGGGCTCAAGGTGCTCCACTTCCATGCCCGACTCTCGGATACGTGCCAACAGTGGGTCCAGGCCAGCAGCAGCGCCCAGTTCGATGCCGACGAGCGCACCCCCGGTCTCCCGGTTGTTGCGTTTGACGTACTCGAACAGTGTGATGTCATCATCCGGCCCGAGGACGTTGTCCAGGAACCGGCGCAACGCGCCCGGCTCCTGCGGGAAGTTCACTAGGAAGTAGTGCTTCAAGCCCATGTGGACGAGTGACCGTTCGATGATTTCGCCGTAGCGCGACACATCGTTGTTGCCCCCTGAGACGAGGCACACCACATTCTGATGCGCTTCAAACTTCATTTGTTTCAGCGCAGCGACCGCAAGCGCACCGGCAGGCTCAGCAATTACGCCTTCGTTCTGATACAAGTCGAGCATCTCGGTACACACGGCACCTTCATCGACTTTCAGGATCGAGATGTCGCCCGGGTGACTAGGCGCCGGAACAGACGCCACGAGCGGCAGAGACGCATGAGTGACTGCTGACGCACCGGCCGCCGAAAGTACCGCGTAGGGGAAGTCGCCAACGCGGCGCACCGCTGCGCCATCAACGAAGGCATCGATCTCCCGAAGCGTGACCGGCCCACGCGCCGCGAGCGCACCGATCATCGATGCAGCTCCTGTTGGCTCAGCCCCAACAATCGTGGTCGACGGGGAGCGATCATGCAGGTAGGCAGTCATGCCGGCGATGAGGCCTCCCCCGCCGACTGGGACGACGACAACATCGACGAGCCCTTCAAGCTGTTCCAGGATTTCCCTTGCGACGGTGCCCTGGCCAGCCACGGTCCGCGGATCGTCGAACGGCGGAACGAGTGTCGCGCCTGATTCAGCGCAATCACGCAACGCTGCCGCAGCAGCCTCGTCGTAGGTCGGTCCCGTGACTTTGAGTTCGACGTACGGGCCGCCATGCGCCCGGATCCGGTCACGCTTCTGCCGCGGCGTGTTCGATGGCAAGTAGATTCGGCCTCTTATTCCCAGCGCCCGGCACGCAAAGGCCACACCTTGTGCATGGTTTCCGGCACTCGCGCAAACCACACCAACTGTCCGCTCAGGCTCGGTCAGCTGCACCATGAGGTTGTAGGCACCCCGCAGCTTGTAAGAGCGCACCCGCTGCTGGTCCTCGCGCTTCAGGAAAATGTTCGCACCGGTCACCTGTGACAGGCGGTCGCACCGTTCGAGCGGCGTGACAGCCACAATGCCGCTGATTCGCTCCGCTGCCTTATCGATATCGGCGGCGGTCAGTAGCTCAGCAGTTGTCAGAGTTTGAGCACGGGGAACAGTAGACACTCGACCTATGCTGCCATCAATCCGGCCCATTTACACACTTACCGAGTGTTGCGATTTGGCTCGAATGGGCATTTAGCGGACGCTTCACGCCCGCTACTGACCTAGCCCGCGTCACTCCGCCGGCGTGAGCACGAGTACGGGAATCAGCCGTGAGGTTTTCGTCTGGTAGTCGTTGTAGTCGGGCCAGACATCGGTGGCCCGTTCCCACCACGTCTCGCGCTCGTCACCCGACACTTCGTGGGCGACAAAGTCACTACTCTCAGCGCCGTCCTGCACTTCGACCAGTGGATTCGCACGCATGTTGTGATACCAGACTGGATGCGTGGGTGCGCCGCCCATCGAGGCCACCACCGCATACTTTCCGTCATGTTCAACACGCATCAGCGGAGTTTTCCGCAGTTTGCCTGATTTTGCTCCGAGCGTTGTCACGACGACGATGGGCTTGCCCCCCATCGTGTTTCCTTCCTGCCCATTGGTCCGCTCAAATGTTTCCACTTGCTCGCGCACGAAGTCGCTGGGACTGGGCTCGTATTCACCAGTGAGAGGCATAGCTCAAGTCAACACCATGATCGCATTGCTGTCTCGATGATTCGCCGAAAACTGGCTCTACTGACTCGGGTCCTCAACACTGCCTAGGAACAGCGGTGCCCCGGTGGGCGTGTGCATGATGGCGAAGGTGTACGGCTTGTCTGCACGGAACTCGACTTGCGCTTCGGGCGGCAGACTGGTGACGCCCGCGACGCCAGTGACAGCTGCAGCCTCGGTTCCCTGCTCGTTTACGGTGATCGTCGCCCTGTGGACCGCGTCGCTCACCATGAAATCTGAGGTAATCCCGTCGAGTTCCGACAGATTCGTCAGTCCTAAACCTCGCAACTGTTCCAGCAGTTGCACGGTGCTGCCGAAGTCCCAGCGTGGGAGCACGATATCTGCGGACACGGAAGTGCCACCGTCAGCGAGTGCTTCCAACGTGGAAGCCGTCAATGGGGGCGCGGCGAGATCGTCAGTCTCCGATATCAGCACCCACATGGACAGTTCGCCGCCCGAATACGGGAGTTCGATCGCCTGCCAGTCTTCTCCCGTCGCGTACCGGACGGTAGCGGACTGCTTGTTCATCATGGGGACCGTTACGACTGAACCGTCCGCTTTTGTGAAGTCATCGTCTTCGGTGGCGCTTTCGCTGAACTGGTTCTCCCATTCCGCTTTCATATAGATCGCGTTCGCGAGCACGGCGATTGTTTCGGGGTCCAGTTCATCGAAAAGCTGGTCGATCCTTCCGGCGGTGTTCTCCTCGACCCACGTGTCGATGGTCTCCACGGCTTCTGGGCTCGTGAAATCGACGTTCTGGGCTTCCGCGTCAAAGTATTCGCTCAGCGTTGTGGTGAAGTCCGATTCGACAGTCAGTCCCTCCTGAACGAACAGACCGTTTGCGAGGGCGACGATCGGCTCGGCGGGCTCATCGTCGGGGCCCCGCGTTTCTCCCGGTTCGGTTCGAGGCGGAACGTCATCGACGGTCACAGCTTCGTCGGCGAGGGCGCGAACAGCTTCATTCAGCCCTTCGGCAGGGAACCCGAAGACCGCATCCAACTGCGCCGCGGTCTCCCCCTCCGCCCCGGCCCGCAGCATCGCGAAGGCGTACGCGATGCTCACCGGTGAGTACACGGTGTTCTCTCGGCCCTCGTCGTCCTGTGCGATCGAGCGGGCGAAACTCTCGGAGAACTCGTAGAGTCCGGCAATGAACTCGTCCACGGGTTCTGATGCCGCAGGCGCCGCAGTAGTGGTGGCTTCAGGCTCGGAGTCGCTCGGCTCTGTCGTGCCACACGCGGTTGCCAGCATGAACACTGCACCAACTCCGAGCGCTGCGGCTTTCCGGATCCTCACGATCATCACTCCCCTGAGCCGTTGTCTATCGAGTCGTTTCAGCCCAAGCATCCGGGGCCAAGTAGCGCTTTGAGATCACCCATGAGTGCGGACGACGGCGTTACCCGGTATCCGTCGTCAAGTTTGAGTGTCGTTGTCCGATCGCCAGTCATCAGTCGGACGTGGACGTCCGCCTGACCGGGATGACGCGTCAGCACCTGCTTGAGAGCGCCCACCTTGTCGGGCGTGCACATGCGTGTGTGCATGCTCAGTGCGACGGGCTGAGCAACACCGATGTCCGAGAGGTCTGGCACCACAAGGTCGTTGGCGATGATGGAGATGCGATCGTCCTGGACTTTGAGACGCCCTCGGATCAACACGATCGCATCTTCGGTTACTTCCATCCCGTACACCGAGTACGCCTGGGGGAAGAACATCACCTCGATGCCCGCCTCGAGGTCTTCAAGCTGCGCCGCCGCCCAGGGCTGACCGTTCTTGTTCACGCGCCGCGTCACGGAGGCGAAGATTCCGCCAACCGTTACTTGGGCCCCGTCTTTGACGATGCCTTCGAGGATCGCCGTGATCTGTGTATCGGTCTGCGCGGCAATGAGGTGTTCAATGCCGTTGAGCGGGTGGCCCGAAACGTAGAGACCGAGCATCTCCCGCTCAAGTGCCAAGCGGTGCTTCGTGTCCCATTCTTCTTCGGGCACCTTTACTTCGAATACGCTCGCGATTTCATCATCAGCCCCACCTCCACCGAAGAGATCGAACTGACCGATCGCCTCGGCCTTTTTCGTATTCATCACCGAGTCGACGGCATCCGAATGGATGAGGACTAGCCCTTTGCGCGGGTGATCGAGCGAATCGAAAGCCCCAGCTTTGATGAGAGATTCGATGGCCTTCTTGCCGCATGCAGCGGCATCGACTTTGCCGAGATAGTCGGAGAACGAGGTGAAGCTCCCCTTCTCGTTGCGGCCCTTAATGATTGAGGAGACGACGTTTGAGCCGACGTTGCGGACGGCGCCAAGCCCGAAGCGAATGTCGTCACCCACCGAGGTAAAGTTCTGCTCCGACTCGTTGACGTCCGGAGGCAGCACCGTGACCCCGATCTTGCGGCAGTCCGCAAGATAAATGGCTGCCTTGTCCTTGTCGTCACCAACCGACGTCAGCAGACCCGCCATGTACTCCGCTGGATAGTTCGCCTTCAGGTAGGCGGTCCAGTACGAGACCAGCCCGTATCCAGCTGCGTGCGACTTGTTGAACGCGTAGCCAGCGAACGGGAGGATAGTGTCCCACAGCGCGGTGATCGCCTTGTCACCGAAGCCGTTGGCGCGCATACCTTCCTGGAAGCCGTCGAACTCAGCAGCGAGGACCTCAGCCTTCTTCTTGCCCATTGCGCGGCGCAGAATGTCGGCGCGTCCGAGTGAGTAACCAGCCACCTTCTGAGCGATCTGCATGATCTGCTCTTGATAGACAATCAGGCCGTACGTCTCCGAGAGGATCTCCTTCAGCGGCTCCTCGAGTTCGGGGTGGATTGGGCGCACTTCTTGGCGCCCATTCTTTCTGTCCGCGTAGTCGTTGTGGGCATTCATGCCCATCGGACCGGGCCGGTACAGCGCAAGCACGGCGACGATGTCCTCGAATCCGGTCGGCTGCATTCGGCGTAGCAGGTCGCGCATCGCAGAACCGTCGAGCTGGAACACGCCGAGCGTGTCACCACGCGCGAGTAGTTCATACGCTTTCGGATCATCGAGTGTGAGGGTGTCGAGGTCTATGTCGATCCCGCGGTTTGACTTGAGATTTTCGATCGCGTCACCGATCACCGTGAGGTTCCGAAGACCGAGGAAGTCCATCTTGAGGAGGCCGATGTCCTCACAAGACGGGTAGTCCCATCCGGTGATGATGGCGCCATCCTGCTGGCGCTTCCACAGCGGAATCGCTTCCATGAGGGGCTCGGATGACATGATGACCGCGCAGGCGTGCACACCTGCGTTGCGGATCAGCCCCTCCAAACCAATCGCTGTTTCATAGATCTTGCGGACGTCGGGATCAGTTTCGATCAGCGACCGTACCTCGGTGGCTTCTTTGTACCTTTCGTGCTCAGGATTCATGATCCCGTGCAGCGGAATGTCCTTAGCCATGATCGGCGGCGGGAGCGCCTTACTGATCCGGTCGGCGATCGCAAATCCCGGCTGACCGAAGAGCACCCGTGCTGAGTCTTTGATCGCCGCTTTGGTCTTAATTGTTCCGAATGTAATCACCTGGGCTACACGGTCACTCCCCCAGCGATCTGTTGCGTACCGCACCATCTCGCCGCGACGCCGATCATCGAAGTCGATGTCGATATCAGGCATGGACACGCGCTCGGGGTTGAGGAACCGTTCGAAGAGCAGCCCGTGCGGGATGGGATCGATGTTGGTAATGCCGAGCGCGAAAGCGACCAGTGAACCCGCTGCGGAGCCTCGGCCCGGGCCGACCCGGATTCCCACCTCTCCCGCGTGCCGCACAAGGTCACCCACCACAAGGAAGTAGGCCGGGAAGCCCATTTGGTTGATGACATCGAGCTCGTAGTCAGCGCGCTTCGTGTACTCCGGCGGAACCGCGCCTGGGAACCGCCGCTCCAAACCCTCGTGGACCTGCTTGTACAGGAACGTTGCCTGAGTCTCACCGTCTGGCACGGGGAACACCGGCATCCGGTCGCGGTGCGTCCAGACTTCCTTGTATGACTCGACACGCTCCGCGATCAGCAGGGTGTTGTCGCACGCGCCGGGCACCTCTTCGTCCCACGCCGCGCGCATCTCAGCAGCCGACTTCAGGTAGTACCCGTCGCCGTCGAACTTGAAGCGGGTCGGGTCACTAAGTGTTTTCCCGGTCTGTACGCAAAGCAGCGCCTCATGGCTGCGCGCCTGATCGACGGTCACGTAGTGGCAGTCATTAGTCACGATGGGCGGAATGCCGAGCTTCCGGCCCACCTCCAGAAGGCCCTCACGCACGCGGCGTTCGATCGAGATTCCGTGATCCATCAATTCGAGGAAGAAGTTCTCAGGCCCGAAGATTTCCTGCCACTTCGCCGCGGCCTCGAGAGCCTCGCGTTCATGCCCTAGGCGCAGCCTGGTCTGCAACTCACCGGAGGGGCAGCCGGTAGTGGCGATGATCCCCTCGGAATGCTCCGCGATCAGTTCCGCGTCCATTCGCGGCCATTTGCCCAACTGACCTTCGATCGAGGCGAGGGACGAGAGTGTGAAGAGGTTCCGTAAGCCAGTTGCGTTGGCGGCAACCATTGTCATATGCGTGTAGGCACCGCTACCCGACACATCGTCGGACTTCTGCGACGGGTCGCCCCAGCGGACGCGCTTCAGGTTGAACCGCGACTCAGGGGCGACGTACGCCTCGATCCCGATGATCGGCTTGATGTCCGCTTTCACCGCAGCGTTGTAGAAGTCGCTCGCACCGAACATGTTGCCGTGGTCCGTCATGCCAACCGCAGTCATGCCGAGGCGCTGGGCTTCGGCAAAGAGCGGTTTTACCTTCGCCGCACCATCGAGCATGGAGTACTCGGTGTGGTTGTGCAGATGGACGAACGACCCCGTATCAGTCACAAGTACCTCTCCCCGCAGTCCAGCGATCCCGCGCACCCAGCGTAGCTACCAACGTGGCCCACTCATGCTAGGCGCTCCCACTGACAATTTTTGTATCGGCCGTGCGCTGCCTTAGGCATCAATAGAGATCGCGACGGCGGTCTTGCAGGTACGTGTTGACGACACGCGACGCCTCCAGCACCGCGAGGTCGATTTCGGTCACGATCAACTGTTCCGCTGCTCCGGCACGGGCCAATTCGGTACCGTCTGGCGCAACCGCGCAGCTCAGGCCGCAGTATTCGACTTGCGCTTCGGTTCCGCACCGGTTGACGTAGGTGATGAACATCTGGCTCTCGTACGCACGAGCGGGCACAAGCGTCTTCGCCACCCTCTCAAAGGGCCGCATCAATCCAGTGGGCACGATCAGCCATTGCGTGCCCGCGTCGGCGTGCGCACGGACCGTCTCCGGGAACTCCACGTCGTAGCACGTCAGCAACCCGCAGCGTATGCCGGAAAGATCAAATTGGACGACGAGTTCCATTCCGGGCAGGAAGTGATCTCGGTCAAGAGCGCCGAACAGGTGGGTCTTGCGGTAGTGGGCAAGCGGAGTTCCCGACGCACTTACGACCTGCACGCTGTTGTAGACGGCGCCTGCGGCTAGTTCCGGGTAACCGTACGCGATCGCAATGGAGTACCGCCGGGCCGTCGCGCCTACTTCGTCGGCGATCGGGCCATGGGACGGTTCCGCACGCTGAGCGACAAGGGGGCCGAGGTTGTAACCCGTCGCGGACATCTCCGGGCAGATGAGAATCGCGGCACCCACACGTGCCGCCTCCCTCGCGGCCAGGTCAACAGCACGAAGATTCTCCGCAACCGAGGTGGCCCGCTCGGGCCCTTGGTAAAGGGCAGCGACTACAGCACTCACTGTGTCATCGTCCCACTGTGTCATCCCGCGGGACGCCAGATGTTCCGCCGTGGTATCCAGAAGCTAGGTTGACTCCCACCGGACCACGGAGATGAATTATGGACCCCGCAGACGAAGTTCCGCGCGCTCGCGACAACGGAAACGTCGGTCAGGTGGACGCGACCCGTAAACCGCGCTTCGCTGAACCGACTACCTTTGCTCGCCTCCCCCGACTCGATGAAGTCTCGCGAGCGGACGTCACAATTCTCGGTGTCCCCTTCGATTCCGGTGTGAGTTACCGTCCTGGTGCCCGGTTCGGTCCGAATCACATCCGGGCAGCGTCTAAGCTCTTACGCCCTTACCACCCTGGCCTGGACGTTCATCCTTTCGCGGCGCAGCAGGTGGCTGACTTCGGCGATCTCGGGGTGAACCCGTTCGACATCAACGACGCACTCGTGGCTGTTCAGTCGGCAGTCACTGATTTGCGCCGCGACGGATCAACAGTGCTCACCCTCGGCGGCGATCACACAATCGCATTGCCCCTCCTTCGCGCTCTGCATCGTGACCACGGCAAGGTCGCAGTCCTCCATTTCGACGCGCACCTCGACACCTGGGATACGTACTTCGGCGCCCGCTACACGCACGGCACGCCCTTCCGCCGGGCCAGCGAGGAGGGGCTGATCGATATGGAGCGCTCACAACACATCGGTATCCGAGGTCCTCTCTACAGCAAAAAAGACCTCGAAGACGACGATATGCTCGGGTTTCAGATCGTGCGGTCGGACGATTACCAGACTGACGGCGTGGCAAGCATTATCGACCGCATGCGCCGCAGACTCGGAACCAGTGCAGACGGCCCGGTCTACGTCTCGATCGATATCGATGTGCTCGATCCCGCGTTCGCCCCCGGGACCGGCACGCCCGAGGCCGGCGGTCTGACGTCCCGCGAATTGCTGCAGACACTTCGCGGGCTCACTGATATGAACATCGTCGGCGCCGACATCGTCGAAGTCGCGCCAGCGTACGACCATGCGGAGATCACCGGTATCGCCGCCGCCCATGTCGCCTACGAACTGCTTTCGGTCCTCGCGCTGAATCGTCCGCGATAGACGTCAGCGAGGTGGATCGACTACCGCCGGCGATCGCATCCTGCGCCGGGAGCGGCGCACAGAATCCGTGGTGAACACAGCAAGGGCACACCAAATGAGCGTGAAGCCCAGCCACCGCGAGGCCGGCATGTCCTCGTGTAATACGAGCACCCCCCATGCCATCTGCAAGGCCGGTGTCAAATACTGCAGTATCCCCATTGTCACGAGCGGAACTCGTTGCGCTGCGGCAGCGAAGAGTAGCAGCGGCAGCGCCGTCACCGGGCCAGCTGCGATCAGCAGCGCGGTGTGCCCCGGGCCTTCACTTAGGAAGGTCGCGGCGCCGCTGACACCCAGAACGACCAGAAATGTAATCGCGAATGGTGCCGCAAAGAGCGCTTCACCGGCAACGCTGAGTCTGGGGTCTAGTGGCATCACTTTCTTCACGACGCCGTACATCGCGAACGAGAAGGCAAGGCAGAGGGCGATGATGGGTGGGCGTCCATAATCGAGTGTCAAGACAAGTACTGCCGTCAACGCGATGAGGACCGCCGCGATTTGCGTGCGATTCAGGCGCTCACGGAAGAAGACGACACCCAGCATGACGCTTACTAGTGGGTTAATGAAATATCCGAGTGCTGTCTCGACTACTCGGCCGCTGACAACGCCAAAGATGTAGACGCCCCAATTTGTTGTGATGAACACCGATGCTGCGGCAACGAGCAGCCACGCGCGACCACCCATGGACAAAAATGGTCTGATCCGGCCGATCACGAGAACAACGCCCACCATCAGCACCGCCGTCCAGACAACGCGGTGAGCAAGAATCTCCAGCGGCGCTGATACCGCAAGCAGGCCGAAGAAGGCTGGAAACAACCCCCAGCAGGCGTACGCTCCCGCACCTAAGGCAACTCCTTCTGCAGGGGCAACGCGGGAGAGTTTCATCACCGTGCCCGCACAGCGAATCGTCCCCAGACGGCATCACCTGGCAGCGGTTCCGCTGTGGACACACTTTCGTGCTCGGCGATGCTTCGCAGTGTCTCACCATCGGCGCGCACCACAACCCCCACCACACATGTGCAGTCAGGCGGTGTCCCATCCTCGAATGCTCCACGGAATGTCCGGAGCCGGGACAGCGCGCTCGAAACCGCAGTTTCGAGCGCCTCGTGGGACGTAATTACTCCCGGCACCGGGGACGGCAAGTCGATCGGCATGTCAGGCAGGACGCGGTACTCGTCGTCGTCAGGCCGGGCCCCAGCGCCACCATCGACCACGACGCGAGAGATTCGTGTATCTCCGGTCGCGTCGATCACCTCTGCCGAACGCGCGGGAGGATCGAACGTCAGGAGCGCCCAGGCCGTCTCTTCGGGTGCTTCGTTTAGCGCAGCAGCTGCCCGCACCGCATACTCCTCAGCGGATTCCCCGCTGACGGGACCAAGCCGGTCTGTTCGGATCGAATCGCTGCTCCTCGGGGGTGTGACGTATCCGACGGTGACCACGACCACGAGAAATCCCATAAAAACAACAGCGCAGGTGACGCGCCACCGGCGCGCGTTGTTCCACTCAGCCATCCGCGGCTATTCCGTTAGTGCGCATTGAGCACGTCGAGTGCGTGACGCAGATCTGCTGGGTATTCACTGGTGATCTCGACCCAGCGGCCATCCGCTGGGTGAGCAAACCCGAGGGAGCAGGCGTGCAGCCATTGACGTTCCAGTCCTAGACGCTCGGCGAGGCGCGGGTCCGCACCGTATGTCAGATCGCCGCAGCACGGGTGTTTGAGAGCGGAGAAATGAACGCGGATCTGATGGGTACGACCGGTCTCGAGGTCAACGCTGAGAAGACTTGCTGCCTGGAAAGCTTCGATCGTGTCGTAATGGGTCACGCTGTGTTTACCGTCGGCGCGGACCGCGAACTTCCAGTCATTGCTGCCGTGCCGCGCTATCGGAGCCTCGATCGTGCCGCTACTGGGATCAGGATGACCTTGCACCAGGGTGTGGTACTGCTTTTTGACGTTGCGGTATTTGAATGCGCGTTTCATGATGCTGTACGCACGTTCGGATACCGCGACGAGCATGACTCCCGAGGTCCCAACATCGAGCCGGTGGACAATGCCTTGCCGCTCCGGCGGGCCGGACGTGGATATCCGGTAGCCTGCGGCGGCGAGACCGCCGAGCACCGTCGGTCCGGTCCAGCCGACACTGGCGTGCGCAGCGACCCCAGCGGGCTTATCGACCGCAACAATGTCGCTGTCGGCGAAAAGGATCGTCATCCCCTCGACGGGCTCCGGCCGGTTCTCCGGTTCCCGCTTCGGTTCGGGCAGTTCGACCTCAAGCCACGCTCCCGCATGCAGACGATCTGACTTCCCCGCGACCGCGCCATCGACGAGGACGGAGCCATTGTCCGTGAGTGTCGCAACTGCCGTCCGTGACAATCCGAGCAGCCGCGCGAGACCCGCATCAACCCGCATCCCCTCAAGCCCATCAGGCACCGGCATCGACCGGGCAGAAAAAGACTGCGGTGTCATCATCGCTTGCCCTCTTCGTCGACTTGCTCCTTCTTCGAATGTCGCTGCCCATCCGGGTCGAGCCCGAGAAATGTCAGAGCGACAAGGAAGATGGCGCCGCCCACGATGGCGGGGTCAGCCACGTTGAATACTGGCCATACGCTCCCGTCTGGGGCAAACAAGGACACGAAGTCGACCACGTGTCCCTGCATCGGACCTGGTGCTCGGAACATCCGGTCGGCGAGGTTGCCTAACGCACCGCCGAGAACAAAACCGAGCCCAAGCGCCCAGGGCAACGAGCGGAGATTGCGGCTCAGCCTGATTATGACGACGACAACGGTGATGGCAACGAGCGTAAGCAACCACGTCATCCCTGTTGCCATCGAAAACGCCGCACCTGGGTTGCGGTAGAGCACGAGGTACACCGCGCCACCGAGCAGCCGTACCGGCTCCCTGTCCTCCAGCAGAGCAACCGCCACGGACTTGGTGACAAGGTCGAGCGCGAGCACCACCACTGCCACGGAAAACAGGAGGCGCAAACGTTTCGGATGTGCGATTTCAGGTTGGGTGTCGTCGTGACTCACACAGACATCATCCCTTATCCCGTGAGTTCTTCTGACGGGCGCACGCCGTGACGCGCATCAGCCGGCACGTAAGCAGGGCAGCCCACATCGTGTGCATTACGCTCGCTGCTGTGAAGTTTCGTGGCAATTTCTCATCATCTGCCCTGTCTGCTGGCCCCTCTTCCAAACGGAGCGGTCCCTCCCTCTTACGCAATTCCCTGCGCATCGCGGTGGCGGGAGTCGCATTGTCGATGGCGGCCGCATGCGCAAGCGAACCCGAAACAATCGCTGACGAAGCTGAAGACATCCCTAGCGAGTTCACTGTGCCTGTACCCGGGCTCGAAATCAGTCTTGTTGAGCCCGGCGCCGAACCACGCCAGACCCTTGCCCCGAGCCTCTCTGTGGGGGACTCCCATTCGACTGTGGTGACTGTTCGCTCCGAACTGTTCCAGCAACTCGGCGACGACCCTGAGAGCGACTTCGGTCTCCCACCGGTCACCCTCCCGCTCGACACCGAGGTCGAAGCGGCAGATGGGGGTGAATGGTCCGTCGCGCTGACCCTGGGCCGCCCAGAAAGCCCCGACAACGTCGTCAACTCCGCGCTCGCAGCCGCTGAAGGCAGCAGTGCCGGTATGACGATCCGCGCTGACGGCTCCGTGTCCGAGCTGCGGATCTCCCCCAACGCGGAGTCCAGTGACATCGCGCGCAGCGCCGTCGAACAAGCTCTCTTCCAGGCCGTGTACGGAATGATCGCGTTCCCTCAAGAACCTGTAGGCGAGGGTGCGCAATGGACGATCGACCAGCCGATCGAGAGCCAGATGGAAATCGTGCAACGGACAACGGTGACCGTGCGAGAAATGTCCGGCACCACTCTCTTGCTCGATCTCGCCGTCGAGCAGCGCCCACGCCTTCCGTACCTCGACGTACCTGGTGAGGGACGCGTCGCGGTCGACGAATTCACAGGCGAAGGGACCGGGTCTCTCAGGGTGGACCTGGAACGCCCGCTCCCCACCGAAGGCGGCTTTGAGATGTACGGCACGCAGCAGTACTCCGATCCGGACACCGGCTACGTGGTGCGTCAGCGCACGTCGATGGCGACCGAATGGGACAGTCCGTAGTTAAGACACCATCGCTTCAAACGAAAGCACGCCGGAAGGTGGAAACCTTCCGGCGTGCAGTGATCGAGTCTGATCTACGGGCAGAGCTCGGTCTCAAGACCGAATGACGTTGCGAAGCTGCACGCATCCTCGCGGGACAGCTTCCACTGACCGTCCTCAGCCACGAACAGCAAGTTGCCCGTGTTCGGTGCCTGGTCAGGCGAGATCTGCAAGGTGAAATCGACGCTGAGCTCGCACTCGCTCAACGGGAAGACCGCGTCAGGCGTGTCCGGGATCTCATACTGGATGTCCGGATTCTGTGCGGCCTGATCTGCGAGCTGCGCCCACAGTTCTGGATCGTCGCCGCCACCTTCGATGAGGCTGGCTTTCTCCTCAGTGGGAAGTGACGGATCGAGTGCATCGTCCAGCAGCGCCATCAGTTCTGCACCTGTGGGCGTATCACCAGCCGGGACCTCACACTCAGCGGTCGGCGCGGCGGTGGTGCCGGCACCATCGTCCATTGCCTCACCGTTTTCGTCCGAACCGCAGGCAGACAGGGCCAGTGCGGGCGCGGCCACGCCCGCGATGATCATGTTCCGAAGTTTCAACGATACGTCCTTTGCTTGTCATCACACCGATGTGAACGACTGATGCCACACCGGCACAGGCAGCCTCTGCCCACAGATAGTACGACCCCGCCGGCCTTCAGTGGCGCATACTCCCCGCATCCACAATTACTTCTTAAATTCGTGTGCGGCGACACACCCTATGCGACCTGTACGTCCGCGTAAACGCCGCTGCCCAGATCATGTACATGAGTGGAGGCACCTGATGAGTCGACCGAGAAGTCGACCGCCAGAATCTCGCGTGCGATGAGGTCTGCATGCCGTTGCGCCCACTCGAGCTTGTCAGCAGGTACACGCAGCTGCACGCGGATGCGGTCCGAAACGTCGAGACCGAGCGTGCGGCGCAGTTCCTGCAGCTCCCGGATTCGGTCTTTCGCCCAGCCCTCCGCCTCGAGTTCGTCGGTGATCGTCAGATCAAGCACGACAACGCCAGCGCCGCCGGGCAGCGCAGAGGTGGATTCAGGCTCGGCGGCTACCAGACGCTGCGTGAACTCTTCCGGCTGTAATACGATTCCGGCGGCGGTCACCGTGCCGTCATCGTTGGCGGTCCAGTCCCCCGATTTGACCGCCCGGATCGCGGTCTGCACGTCCTTTCCAAGCCGGGGCCCGGCGGCGCGCGCGTTGACAGCAAGCTCAAACCGGCCGTGCACGTCGACGTCGGTCGTGAGATCGATATGCTTCACGTTGACTTCATCGGCGATGATGTCAGTGAACGGCTTCAGGCGGTCAGCATCGGACGCTGCAATGGTCAACGACGCGAGGGGCAGTCGGACACGCAGTTTCTGCGCCTTCCGCAGGCTCAGAACCGTTGAGCACACTGATCGTGCTTCATCCATCGCCGCCACCAGTTCGGGATCAGCAGGGATGTCATCCGCTGCGGGCCAATCGGCGAAATGTACCGACTGGCCGCCGGTGAGCCCACGCCAGATCACCTCTGTCATGAGCGGGAGCAGGGGCGCAGCAAGACGGCACGTCACTTCGAGGACAGTGTGCAGCGTGTCGAATGCATCTGCCTGGGTGTCCTGCCCTTCCCAGAAGCGAGTGCGGGACCGGCGCACATACCAGTTCGTCAGCGCGTCACTGAACTGCCGCAACGTGTCACAGGCGGTTGCGATGTCGTTGTTCTCCAGTGATTCAGTGATGACATCGCGCGATTCACGCAGTTTCGCCAGGATGTAACGGTCCAGAACGTGCTGGGAATCAGTACGCCAGGTGGCTTGCCGGTCCGCGTACAGCCGCAAGAAACTCCACGCGTTCCACATCGGGAGCAGCGCTTGCCGCACGCCTTCACGGATGCCTTGCTCAGTGACGATAAGGTTGCCGCCGCGCAGCACCGGTGACGCCATGAGGAACCAGCGCATGGCGTCTGAGCCGTCCCGCTCGAACACTTCGTTGACGTCCGGATAGTTGCCCTTCGATTTGCTCATCTTCAGGCCGTCGTCACCGAGAACAATTCCGTGCGCGATGACGGTGCGGAACGAGGGGCAGTCGAATAGCGCCGTCGCGAGTACATGCAGGGTGTAGAACCAGCCGCGCGTCTGACCGTTGTATTCGACGATGAAGTCACCGGGGTAATGGCCGTCGAACCACTCCCGATTCTCGAACGGGTAGTGGACCTGCGCGAACGGCATCGACCCGGACTCGAACCAGCAGTCCAATACCTCAGGGACACGGCGCATCACCGATTTACCCGTAGGGTCATCCGGATTCGGCCGCGTGAGGTCGTCGATGTAGGGCCTATGCAGGTCTTCCGGGCGCACTCCGAAGTCGCGCTCAAGTTCATCCAGTGAGCCGTAGACGTCGATACGCGGATAGGTGGGGTCGTCCGACTTCCACACGGGGATGGGGCTGCCCCAGTAGCGGTTACGGCTGATCGACCAGTCGCGTGCACCCTCGAGCCATTTTCCGAACTGACCGTCGCGGATGTGTTCCGGCACCCAGTTGATCTGCTTGTTCAACTCGACCATGCGGTCGCGGAACGCCGTCACCTCGACGAACCAGGACGACACAGCGCGCTGGATCAGCGGGTTGTTGCAGCGCCAGCAGTGCGGGTACGGGTGGTCGTAGGTTTCGTGACGCAGGAGCACACCGGCCTGCTTGAGGTCAGCAGTGATCGCTTTGTTGGCGTCGAAAACCTGCTGTCCGGCGTACGGCGGAACTTCTGAAGTGAACTCACCGCGGGAGTCCACAGGCACCACTGCCTCGATACCGGCCGCATCGGTGACAACCTTGTCATCCTCACCGAATGCGGGGGCGATGTGAACGATGCCCGTTCCGTCGCCGGTGGTCACGTAGTCCGCGGTCAGGATCTGGTGCGCGTTTTCGCGCCCCTCGAAGAAGTCGAAGACCGGGGTGTACTGCATACCGACGAGGTCCGCACCGCTGTAACGCGCAAGGATTTCCGGTTCTTTGCCGAGTTCGCGGGCATAGTGGCCCAGGCGAGCTTCGGCGAGGAGGAACTTCTGGCCGTTCTCCGCCATCACCTGGACGTATTCGACCTCAGGATGAACAGCCATCGCAAGGTTCGACGGCAGCGTCCACGGGGTTGTCGTCCAGACCAGCGCTTGAGTTCCTTCGAGATCCCCTTTGAGACGCATTCCTACAGTGACGGCGGGATCCTGCCGCATCCGATAGACATCGTCCATTTTGGTTTCCGTCGCTGAGAGCGGCGTCTCACAGCGCCAGCAGTACCAGAGAACCCGGAACCCCTCGTAGACAAGCCCCTTGTCC
Source organism: Hoyosella subflava DQS3-9A1 (assembly GCF_000214175.1). Lineage (NCBI taxonomy): Bacteria > Bacillati > Actinomycetota > Actinomycetes > Mycobacteriales > Hoyosellaceae > Hoyosella > Hoyosella subflava. The sequence goes on along the minus strand of NC_015564.1, from coordinate 1,422,798 downwards.
CAGAGCGTCTTAAACGCCCACAGCACCGACTCCATATAGTCGGTGTCGAGCGTCTTGTAGTCATTGTCGAAGTCGACCCAGCGGGCCTGGCGGGTCACGTACTCCTGCCACTCGTGCGTATATCGGAGAACCGAGCTACGGCAGGCGTCGTTGAACTCGGCGACCCCCATCGTTTCGATTTCCGACTTGTGGTTTATGCCGAGTTGCTTCTCGGCCTCCACTTCGGCCGGCAAACCGTGGCAATCCCAGCCGAAGCGGCGCTCGACTTTCTTGCCCCGCATGGTCTGGAACCGCGGAACGAGGTCCTTCACGTACCCCGTGAGCAAGTGACCGTAGTGCGGCAGTCCGTTGGCGAACGGTGGACCATCGTAGAAAACAAACTCCGGTGCAGCAGCACGACGTGCAATGCTCTCACGGAAGGCGCCTTCAGCGTCCCACTGCTTCAGTACAGCTTTTTCCAAGTCGGGAAAACGTGGCGAAGGCTCATCTGCCCCGGGAAAGCTGACGAGCGGATACTTACCTGTGGTCGCGGTGCCTGACACCTGGTACTCCTCGTGCTGCGGATTGTCGCCTGCTGCACGGGGACGATGAAGTAATTCTCACCGCGGTACCACCCCGCTTGCGATCCACGAGGAACCGCCGCTCATCTCCAGGCTGTGACGGGCCTACCCGTTCGGTTCTACTGGGCACTCCGTAGTGTGCTGTTCTTCCGAAAGCTCCCCGGTGATGGCCGGATCAGCGCTGTCTGCTTGCGATGATACGGCACGCGCACCGCTGCGGGCTAACGCGTTCCGGACGCATCCTCGTCTTCCACCGACCCCCTGGCTGGCCGCACCGCGTCGACAATGAGGCCCGCAATGCCGGCCACGCAAATTCCGATGCAGATCCACGCCCACAGGAGGTTTCCGGTGAGGAGCGCTGCGACCAAGAAAGCAAAACCCACGATCGTCGCGATCAAGGCGGCAGCAAGCATGCTGCCAGGGTAACGCTGCAACGTTCAAACTGGCGTACCTATCGGGTCGCCACGCTCCATTTCGGCAGCTGTGGCACTGGTCTCACACAGACACACTGATGGCACCGGCGCACGAGAAAGCAGACCGTCATGACTCAGACACTGAACCAGGCAGCACCCACTTTCAGCTTCACCAGCCCCACCCGAGACGAGGCTCCTGTCGCGTTCCTCTCGTGGCCTGACAGCGCCCCGCTCCTGGCAGATCTCGTTGCCACGTTCGCGGACCTTGGACTGCGGGTCGCCTCGCACGAATCCGTCGGCGGAGGACATCGATTCACCTTCTGTCCCCCTGATTTCGCGTGGAAGGAGGGCACCGCGGCCATGCTGTCGGCCGCCCTCCTTGCCGCAGCCAATGATGAGTTCGAGATCGACCCTTACGCACGGTTGATCTGCACAGCTCATATCGACTGGCAATGTGTTGCGCTGGTTCGTGCAGCCTGCCGGTATCTGCGCCAGGCGGGACTCAAGCTAGCCGAGAAGAATACGGTCGAGATCCTTGTGCGGCATCCGGATTTCGTGCGCTCCTGGATCGGTTTGTTCCATGCCCGCTTCGAACCTGAGTCCGGCCGCGACGCACGCGTGCTCAGCGAAATTGTCACCGCGAGCATTGCGACGACCTCAACCCTGGACGAGGATCGGCTGCTTCGCGCATTGCATTCATTCCTGGATGCGACGTTGCGGACGAACTGGTTCCAAGTACCCCAGCCGCAAACACTCGCTTTTAAGGTCGACCCGTCCCTGCTGACGGTAAAGACAGCGGTGACACCGTTCCGGGAGGTCTTCGTTCACGGGCCACGAGTCGAAGGCAGCCATGTGCGCGGTGGCCTGATTGCCCGCGGTGGGTTGCGCTGGTCGGATCGCAAAGATGACTTCCGCACCGAGGTTCTTGGCCTGCTCAAAACCCAGGTTGTGAAGAACTCACTCATCGTTCCGAACGGCGCGAAAGGTGCATTCGTCGTGCGGGGCGAGACGACACCGCACGGGGTGCGTGCGGCCTATAGCGATTTCATTGGCGCGCTGCTCGACGTTACTGACAACATCATCGACCAGAAAGTCGTCACACCGGCGAATACGAGAACCTATGACGGGTCCGACCCGTATCTCGTGGTGGCGGCGGACAAGGGCACTGCGACTTTCTCCGACTTGGCAAACAGCATCGCGACCTCACGTGGCTTCTGGCTGGGGGACGCGTTCGCTTCGGGCGGCTCTGTGGGGTACGACCACAAAGCCATGGGCATCACGGCCCGCGGAGCCTGGTGCTCGGTCCGGCGCCACCTCGCTGAACTCGGAATCGACGTCGACACCGATCCGTTCACTGTGGCCGGCATCGGTGACATGTCCGGTGATGTTTTCGGCAACGGCATGCTGCTCTCGCGGCACATCAGATTGATCGGAGCCTTCGATCACCGACACATCTTCCTTGATCCGGATCCTGACCCCGAGGCATCCTTCGAGGAGCGTCAGCGACTTGCGACTCTCCCCCGCAGTAGCTGGGACGATTACCGCCGCTCCGCGATCTCCGACGGTGGAGGCGTGTGGTCGCGTTCAGCGAAAACGATCCGGCTCACCCCAGAAGTACGGTCGCGGCTGGGCGTGACGGCCCAGCAACTCTCCCCCGATGAGTTGATCAAAGCTCTCCTCACCGCGCATGTCGACGTGCTGTGGAATGGCGGTATCGGCACCTACGTCAAGGCAAGCACAGAGGGGCACAGCGTCGCAGCTGACCCCGTCAACGACAGCGTCCGCGTCAACGCGCACGAACTTGCGTGCCGCGCCGTCGGTGAAGGCGGAAACCTCGGCTTTACGCAGCGCGGGCGAGTCGAATACGCGCTGCGCGGCGGAAAGATCAACGCCGACTTCATCGACAACGCCGCAGGTGTCGCGACATCGGACCGCGAAGTCAACATCAAGATTGCGCTCGACGCGGTCGTAACGGCGGGGTCGATGACTACCGTCGAGAGGAACAGCGTGCTGGCGGCCGCTGCCGACGACGTCGCGGCCGCCGTTCTGGCGGACTCCGACAGGCAGACACTCGCCCTCAGCCTGGCAGAAGCACATTCACGGTTCCTGGTCAGCAGACATGAACGACTGATCGAGAACCTCGAAGTATCAGCGGGGATCACCCGGGACGGCGAAGGACTGCCGTCCGACGCGGAACTCCGGGCACGTCACGTGGCGGGCACAGGCCTGGTACGGCCAGAGATCGCGGTTCTCCTCGCGCAATCCAAAAACCTCGTGCGCCAGGAGCTCGCGGACTCGTCTGTCCTCGACAATCCTATCTTCGCGCACACGGTCACTGACTACTTCCCGCCGCTGATACGTAAGGCAGCGGCCGGATACCTGCACACCCATCAGCTGGCTCGCGAGATCAAGTCAGTTGTGGTCGCGGGTGAGATCATCAACCGCGTCGGTCCTGGCCTCGTCCGCCGCCTCGAGGAACAGTTCGGTGTGACAACTCCCCAGATCGCAGTGGCCTATTGGGTGGTCCGGGACGTCTTCAGCATCGATTCTGTGTGGCAAAGTCTGGATACGCTCGACATGGCGCCGCACACGCGCATGGCGCTTCTCACCAGCGTTCAGGAACTGATCGAAACCGCTACGGCGTGGATGTTGCAACACGCACCGAAGATGCCCGCTCGTGATCTGATCACTCAGTACAAGCCTCACATTGAAGCGCTGAAAGCAAAGTTACCTCAGCTTCGTGGACTCTTGGATCCTGACCTGGCGACGCTGCGTCTGCTCGCACATGGCTTCGCGTTGTCGGACACAGCACGGGCTACGGGCCGCCCAATTGGTGCTGTCGCGCAAACGTACACCGAAGTGGGACGGGCTGTCGGGCTCGACTGGCTGGCGCAAGATGTCGCGCAAAACACGCCCGCTGAGGCCGACCATTGGGATGCGCTCGCGAACACCATCCTGGTTGCCGAACTGAATCACCAATGGCACCAGCTTGTTCGGCGGTTGCTTCTGACGTCCTCAGACCTCGAGGCACCCGCGCACGACCTTGTGACCCGGTGGATTGCACAGACAACACAGACCGGACGCCTCAGCACGCTCATCGGCGAACTGAAAGCGAGCGGCCACGTGACCCCAGCACGATTGTGCGTGGTCACTGCGGCGTTCAAGGCGTTCGGGGCCTGTGAGGCATTCCACGAGTCATGACTGCTGGACGATCAGCCCGAGCAAGAGTTCCGCGCGAACCCTTGCCACACTCAGGTCGCAGTTCAGTATCGCCTCGGCACGCGCGATACGGTTGCGCAAGGTGTGCCGATGGACGCCCAGCACCGCGGCCGCGGATTCCCAATGACCGTTCGCTTCGAGAAATGCCCGCAGCGATGGCAGGAGTTCGGTGCTGTTCTGCTTGTCGTACTCGGCAAGCGGAGTGATGAGAGTGTCCGCGAGCGCGGCGAGGACCTGACGGGCCTCCGGGAACGCGAGAAGCGCGTGACCGGCAAGGCGCGCGAACTCCAGCGGCGTGCCGCCGTATTCAGCGGCCGAAGCCGCGAGCGCCGCGTTACCTGCCGCATTTCGTACCTGATCCACTGCGAGCGCGGAACTCAGCCCTGCACGAACTGATTTGAGCTCATCCGACCGCAGTCCTTTGAGGAGGGAATGCGCGAACGCAGCGTCGTCTGAACCGTTCAGCAGCACAGTCAGCTCACCATTGTGCCGGTAGGTGAACGACGGCCGGCCTGCGTCGTGGAGTTGTTCTTCGGCTGCCCGCGTTGCGCGTTCGAGAACATCTGGATCGCCCGAAACGAGGGTGAGGACACGGATAAGGCCATGGTCATCGGCTGCGGTGCGGACCTGAGCCCATGCGGCGGCCCTGTCGGCCGCGTCGGCTAGCACCTGTCCGAGCGCTGCGCTGTTCAGTTTGTTCTGTGTGGCGCGCAGGCGGACTGGCTTCTCGAAATCCAGCGCCAAGAGCGAGTTGGCGTGGCCGAGAAGCAGCTGTTCAGCGCTGCCCAGGGGCGCTGGACTGAGCACTGCTAGGTAGCCATGAATCACCTGGCCTACCGCGATGGTCTGTACTGCTACAGACGAACCATCAGGGAGCACGGACACGCGGCTGGTAGCTGTACCGGCGTCGATCAGCGCTCTCACCTGTTCCACCGCGCCACGATCGACCGGTGCCGGCTGCGTGTCAGTCACCCGGCCAGCCTTATCCACGAGAAGTACCGTCGCCCGGATCGCCGAACCTAGTTCCCGTAGCGTTGCCGTCGTCCCGCCCTGGATGACAGCGCGCGTCATTCGTGGCTGCGCGCGGGACGCACGGAGGACCGCTTCGTACTGCTGCTCGGCGAGCCGTGTCATCACCTTTTTGTGGATCGCGGCGAAGGGCGTCGGAAGGGGCACTTCGAGCAGCGGAAGACCCGCTTCATTCGCGGCGACGATCAGATCTGCGGGGACCGTGGGGTGCGATAGCCCGGTGCCGAAACCCAATGCCGCAACGTCACATTCAACGAGCCTACGAATGTAGTGAGCCCGGTCGGCAGTGCTCAGTGGCATTGTTATCCCCGTTGTGAGGATGAGTTCTCCGCCCGACAGCCAGCGGAATGGATCTTCGAGTTCGGTTGTCAGCACGAGGGTGATCGTCCTTGTCAGGCCGGCTCCCCCGCCTTTGAGCTCAAGCGCAAGATCCGGCTGCGCTAGCACCCATTTCACTGGTACGCCCATCGCTCCTCCTCACTCAGATAGCGACACTTCACACCCGCGCCCGACAAGGATGTACAACCTGTCACTCACGGCCAGCATGATTGCGCCATTTTGTCAGGGTACGCGGACCTGTGAAGAGGGCCACACTGGGGTGCAGCGCACGAGTTCTCACCACTAGACAGCAAGGACCAGTACAGATGACAAATCCTTCGTTCCGGCTGCCGCAGAAGCGCGCCCTGGTCACCGACCTCCCCGGTCCGAAATCCAAGGCACTGACGGCGCGCCGACAAGCTTCGGTAGCCGCGGGTGTGGGCTCAGCGGTGCCCGTTTACACCGCTGATGCCGACGGTGGCATCCTCGTCGACGTCGACGGCAACTCCCTGATCGACCTCGGCTCAGGCATCGCAGTGACCAGCGTCGGCGCGTCCGACCCCCATGTTGTTGAAGCAGTGCGTGAGCAAGCAGGGCACTTCACGCACACCTGTTTTATGGTCACTCCATACGAGGGGTACGTGCGGGTAGCCGAGGAGCTTGCCGCCATAACACCCGGAGACCACGAAAAGCGCACCGTGCTGTTCAACTCAGGGGCTGAGGCTGTCGAGAATGCCGTGAAGGTCGCTCGGCTCGCTACCGGCAAAAACGCCGTCGTCGCGTTCGACCACGCCTATCACGGACGCACCAACCTCACGATGGCCCTCACCGCGAAGTCGCTCCCCTACAAGAAGCACATGGGTCCATTCGCGCCGGAAATTTACCGCATGCCCGGCTCGTATCCCTATCGCGACGGTATTGACGGGGCGACTGCCGCACGGCGCGTGATCAGCCAGATCGAAGTTCAGATCGGCGCGGACGAACTCGCCGCGATCATCATCGAGCCCATTCAGGGTGAAGGCGGCTTCATCGTTCCCGGAAAAGGGTTCCTTCCGACTCTCGTGGACTGGGCGAAGGCGAACGATGTCGTCTTCATAGCTGACGAAGTACAAACCGGTTTTGCGCGGACTGGACAGTGGTTCGCGAGCAACGATGAAGAGATCGTCCCTGACATCATCGCTATGGCGAAAGGGATCGCGGGCGGCTTACCGCTGTCCGCGATCACGGGCCGCGCTGACCTGCTCGACGCAGTCCATCCAGGTGGCCTCGGCGGCACCTACGGCGGCAACCCCATCGCCTGCGCCGGTGCGCTCGGAGCGATACACGCGATGCGCGCGTACGATCTTCCAGCCAGAGCACGAGCCATCGGAGACATCGCTTTTGCCCGCCTGCGTGCCCTGCAGGAAGCGATCCCCGCCGTTGGTGACGTCCGCGGACGTGGCGCGATGATTGCAGTTGAGTTCGTGAAGCCGGGAACGGACGATCCGGATCCCGCTCTCGCGAAAGCCGTCGCTGCAAAGGCTCTCAGCGAGGGCGTCATTCTCCTCACCTGCGGCTCATACGGCAACGTCGTCCGGTTGCTGCCCTCACTGGTTATCAGCGACGAACTGCTAAGCGAGGGCCTTGATGTCCTCGAATCAGCTGTCCGCTCCCTTACCTGAAGGACAATTATGCTCAACACAACTCGACTGCTCGCATCCGTGCCTAAAGGCCTGTGGATCGATGGGGCCTCGACCGAACCCGTCGATGGAGGCCGCTTCCCAGTCCACAACCCAGCCACCGGTGAAGTGCTCACCGAGGTCGCCGATGCCTCACCGAAAGATGCGCTGCGCGCGCTAGATTCGGCCTGTGCGGTCCAAGCAGAATGGGCAGCCACCGCCCCACGCGTCCGGTCCGCCATACTGCGGCGAGCCTGGGAACTCCTCATCGAACGCACCGAAGACTTCGCCTTGCTCATGACGCTCGAAATGGGCAAAGCCCTATCCGAAAGCCGCGGCGAACTGAATTACGGCGCAGAGTTTCTCCGGTGGTTCAGTGAAGAAGCAGTACGCATTCAGGGCCGCTACACCGAAGCGCCGAACGGCAACGGCCGCATCCTGGTTACGAAAGAGCCGGTCGGCCCCTGTCTCGCGATCACGCCGTGGAACTTCCCGCTGGCTATGGGTACCCGAAAGATCGGCCCTGCGCTCGCCGCCGGCTGCACGATGATCGTGAAACCGTCCACGGACACTCCCTTGACGATGCTCCTGCTCGCGCAGGCGTTCGCCGACGCAGGGCTGCCCGCCGGTGTGCTCTCGGTACTGCCGTCGTCACATTCATCGGCGCTGAGCGACCAGCTGATCGGTGACGCCCGCCTGCGTAAAGTCACTTTCACCGGCTCAACACGCGTCGGCAGTGTCCTGATCAGCGAGTCCGCACCGAACGTCCAGCGAACGTCGATGGAACTCGGTGGCAATGCTCCATTCATCGTGTTTGATGACGCTGATCTTGACGCAGCGGTCGAGGGTGCGATGGCTGCGAAAATGCGCAACGGCGGAGAGGCATGCACGGCAGCGAATCGCTTATTCATACACAACAGCATTCGTGCTGAATTCACCGCTCGCCTGACCGACCGGATTGCCGCCATGAAGGTCGGACCCGGTTACGAACCAGATACACAGATTGGCCCCCTGATCAATGGGCGGCAGCGTGACGCGATAGCGGGACTCGTGGCTGACGCGGTCGCCACCGGAGCCAAAGTTCTCACTGGGGGCACGTCCATCGACGGACCTGGTTTCTTCTACGCACCAACAGTTCTCACCGACGTACCTAGCTCGGCGCGCATCGCTCGAGAAGAGATCTTTGGCCCAGTTGCCCCGATCTTTGGCTTCGACACTGAAGCAGAAGCAATCACACTCGCAAATAACACTGAGTTCGGGCTGGCGGCCTACTTCTACACGAAGGACATCGACCGAGTGTTCAGAGTCTCCCGTGCGATTGAAGCCGGGATGGTGGGCGTCAACCGTGGCGTGATCTCCGATCCCGCCGCACCATTCGGTGGCGTCAAAGCGTCTGGCCTCGGCAGCGAAGGCGGTACCGAAGGGATCGAGGAGTACCTGAACACCAAGTACGTGGCATTTACATAGGATTCGGTGTGATCCGAAACGCGTGTGATCTGCGCCCCTGTGCCCGGAATCCGGGGACGCAGATCACTACCCTGAAGTGAGGAAAAGCCGACGAAGTTGTCGGCGTGAGGTCCTGGTTACTATCCTTCGCTGCCACTGTCGGCCGCCCACCCGCACCGTGCCCGATCGCGCATCGGACAGCTGACGAATCGCTCCGCGCATCGCGCATAGTGCTGCACCATCCCCGCGTTGTGAGGAGCTTCCAGCATGTCATCACCAACTTTGCAGTCACAGGCCGTAGACACGTCAGTCGCCCGATCCTGGCTGCTCCGAGGGCCTGCCAACTACAGCGATATCGTTGCCGCCGAATCCTGCGGTGCAGATGTCGTCGTCCTCGACCTGGAAGACAGCGTCGCTGAAAATGAGAAACATCAAGCACGGGAGAACGTTTGGCGCTGGCTGGATCAGGGGAAACCGACGTGGGTGCGGATTAACGACGTGTGCACTCCGCATTGGAGTCATGACTTGGACATGCTCTCATCAGTGAAAGGCGTCGCAGGTGTGATGCTCGCGAAGGCAGAGCATCACGATCAGATCGCTGCGACGGCCGCGCGACTGCCCGCGGGGACACCGATTGTCGCACTCGTGGAAAGCGCGCTTGGCCTCGAGGAAGCCCGCGGCATCGCAGGTGCCAGCAGCGTAACGCGACTCGCCTTCGGCACTGGCGACTTTCGCAAAGACATTGGCGCCGCAGCTGACCCCGTTTCCCTCGCATACGCGCGGTCCCGGCTTGTTGTAGCGAGCCGCGCGGAGCGGATCCATGCGCCGATCGACGGACCGACACTGACCGACAGTACCGATGACTACCGCGCCGGAATCAAGGTTGGAATTGCAGCAGGCATGACCGGAAAGTTGTGCCTCTCTTCGCAGCACGCACGACTCATCAATGATGAGCTCACCCCCTCGGCTGCCGATGTCAGGTGGGCTGAGGCGACCATCGCACGCCTCGGCGTGGACGGCGCACAGGTGAAGTACGGCAGCGAACGGCCGCAACTCGAGCGGGCCCGCAAGATCCGGGAACTTGTCGCTGCGTTCTCGCGGTAACTACCGGCTCGTGTGCACAAACTCGCGGATCCGCGACAGGATTTCTGCGATTCTGTGCACACGACGCGGTTGCGAGACCGCTCAACTGGTCTCCGACCACTGCCTCACGGCGGACTCAGTGACTTCACGCAACACTCTGCTCGCCTGAGCATGCGCTACTTCTGACGAGCCGGCCGACTCAGTCAAGCTGTACGCTGCCTGGATGCCGGACTCCTCCAACGCTGCCTGATCAGTGTCGACGAGGCCGGCGATCGCCAGGCACGGCACGCCGAGTTCTCGTGCCAGCCGGGCGACTGCACTCGGCGCTTTGCCGCGCAGCGTCTGACTGTCGAGGCGACCCTCTCCCACGAGCACCAGCGCGGCACCGTCGATGGCATTTCGCGCGCCCGTGACCTCCAGCAGGAATTGCGCCCCCGAAACTCCTGCAGCACTGAGAAACGCGAACGCTCCCGCACCTATGCCGCCCGCAGCACCCGCGCCCGCGCGGGACGTGACACCCGGCGACGCTTGTTCCAGGTGCCCGGCGTACCGTTCGAGACCTCGCACTAACGACGCCACCGCGTCCGCGTCTGCCCCTTTCTGCGGGCCGAAGACCGGGGCCGCGCCGTCAGCGCCGACGAGTGGGTTATCGACATCGTGTGCCACAGTGACTGTGCACTCTGACAGGCGTGGATCCAATCCCGAGGTATCGATCCGCGTCAGCCGGGCGAGGGCTGCCCCACCAAGCGGAAGCTCTGTGCCATCCGCGTCGAGCAGCCGGACTCCCAGCGCCTGAGCCATTCCCGCACCGCCATCGGTGCACGCTGACCCGCCCAGTCCGACATGGATCCGCCGGTATCCGGCATCGAGGACGGCGAGCAGTAGTTCACCGACGCCGTAGGACGTCGCGTCAAGCGCCGTGCACGGATCAGGATTTGGGACCTGAGCAAGTCCGCACGCTTCCGCTGTCTCGAGGAAAACCTCATCGCCAAGGACTGCGTATCGGGCCGTCGCCGACTTCCGCAAAGGACCGGTAACCTGGGTAGCCCTGATTTCGGCGTTACGCGCTGCGGCGACATCGAGCATGCCCTCGCCGCCATCGGAGACCGGAACCACCGTAATGATGCACTCTGGAAGCGCCGCCCGGCATCCGTCGAGCATTGCAGCCGCCGCTTCAGCTGCGGTGAGGGAGCCCTTGAACTTATCTGGGGCGAGGACAATGCGGGGACTCATGCTTGCCACGCTAATGGATTCGGCTATGCAGGGGGCCGCGCTTCTTTGCCGTACGTCAGCCTGCGCAGCACAACCTCCGCTGGCCCGCGCTGATTTCGCTTCTCCAATATGTAGGCGCCGACCACGGTGATGAGCCACACGGCTATCGCGTAGACCGCCATGTTCGCGCTATACATGTGCTGGCCGAGCCCCAGCCCCCACGCTGCGAGGATTGGTGCGCACAGCACGGACTGCGCCAGATAGCAACTCAGCGAACGCTTGCCGACTGCGACGATGCCGGTGCCGAAAATGCCAAGGGTTCGACCGCGCAGCCAGTATCCAACCAGACCGAACAAAGCAACATAACCGACGCCGCCGGCCAGGCCGGTCGCAAGCTGAACCTGTTCGAAAGCGAACATCATCGGATCGGAAACTTCCCAGATGCCGACCTTCGCTAAGGCCCTGGCTCCACCACCGAGCCACCCGATCGTGATGCCCGCGATCGCCACATTGCGCAGCAACACAAGGTGCTCGGCGGGTTCCTCGAGAATCCGTCGCCGTCCCGCCCAAATACCAAGAAGGATCGCGATCGGCACCGCGAGCGAAAAGATGCCCTGGAAGAAGATCAGGAACAGCCAGAACCCCACCCGAGTCAGAGCGGAGGCGAAGTAGTTACTTTCTCCGTTGGCTGCCTCGATGATGAAGTAGATATCGAATGGTTGCTCTGCACCACCGTCGGATCCCTCAGGAATGGCAGACACGGACGCGACCGTGAGCAGGGTGAGCGCGAGCAGCAGTCCCGCCCCAATAGCGCTCCAGACAATCAGCGTGACGTCCCGGCGCCGAATGAACAGCCACACCAGGAGGAGGCCCGCAAGGCCGTACGCGCCGAGGATGTCACCGAACCACAGCAAAAGCGCATGGACGAAGCCAAATACGAGCAGCCATAGGTTTCGCTTCTGGAGCAGCACCCTGGCATCTTTTTCGGTGGTACCCGCAGCTATCTGACGCTGGTACAGCATCGCGATCCCGTAGCCGAAGAGGAAAGCGAACATCGGATACACGCGCAGGTCAACCGTCGTGACGATTATCCCCTGCGTCACCTGGTCGATGAACGATTCCGCTTCCGGATGCGCGGAGAGACGGTCGCCGTCTCTGCCCCATAGGTACCACGGCGTATTCGCGACCACGATGAGCAGGAGCATGAAGCCCCGCGCGAGATCGGGTGCCAGCGCGCGCTCACTGCCGCGAACCGGGCCCCTGGCCAGATGCCTGGACATCAGAGTTCCTCCAGCACAGTCGCATCATCGTTCTAATAGTCACTCGGTGTTTCGTTCTCGCGAAGTATAGCGTCGCGCGATGCGGGCACAGAGGTCTACAGAAACGCGATGCGCCTCAGCGTTCGGAGAAGAGGCCGGTGTAGTCGTGGGAGCGGTCCTCGGCTGTCGGCTCTGAGGTTTCCTGCTGCTCGCTGGCTTTTTCGTCACCCTTGGTGGACTCGGACTTCGCCGCGAGGAATTCTGGATAATGATTCACGGGTATTACTCCTCGGTTTGCCGCAGAACCAGACGAGTCGCTGAATGTCATCAACTCAGAATCGGTGAACTGCGAGAACGGCTGGAAATCAGCCATTGACACTCACTCTACGGCACTGGTGCGTGACGGGCATCGGACACAAGTCATGCTTCCCATATGCTCCAGATACCGCTAGTCTTCGAATTATGACAGTATCTGAAAGATTGCAGCGTCGCGGTCTGATCATTGGCTGCGGCGGCACCCTAGGAGCTGCCTGGATAGTTGCCGCCCTCGTCGCAGTGCGCGACGTCCTCAACTGGGATCCACGTGACGCGGAACTCCTCATGGGCACCTCCGCCGGGGCGGAACTGGTGACGATGCTTGGCGGCGGCGTCAGCGTCGACGAGCTGGTCTCGATGCAGCTCGGCACCGCGCGGCACCCCGCTCTCGTCAACCATCTCGCGGCGGCGCCGGGCCGATTTCCGCCACTCCCAGCTCCTGCACTCGGTTCCCCTTCCCTTCTCAGGAAAGCGAACGGAGTGACGAGATCGGCTGGCCTGCTCCCCCGTGGCCGCGGGAACGCGGCCTGGCTGACGAAACTCGCAAACAGACTCACTGACGGCCACAACTGGGTCCCGCACTCAGCAACATGGCTGGTGGCTGCCGACTCAGAAACGGGCGCACGGGTCGCGTTCGGCTCACCTCCCGCTCCGCACGCATCGATCAGCGACGCTCTGCGTGCGTCATGGGCCATCCCTGGGTGGTTCCCTCCTGTGCAGATTGGCGGTCGACGCTACCTCGACGGCGGGACAGTCTCAACGGCGTCGGTAGACCTCGCACTGAACCAGGGCCTCGAGGAACTCGTAGTTCTCGCGCCGATGGCGTCCACCGGCCGAATACCCGCTCGGGGAGCACACATCATCGAACGCGCTGTACTGCGAAATGCGATGAGCGCCCGGCTCGATCAGGAAATCGCACTTGCGGAATCACAAGGAATTCGGGTGCTCAGAGTTGACGCCAGCGCAGCGGACCTCCACGTAATGGGACCGAACTTCATGGATGGCCGGCGCCGTCTAGCCACATTTGAGCACGCGCTGCGCAGCACCCGTGCCGCACTCGAAGCGAAGGCAGGTGTTCTGGCATGACCCACTACGACGTAGTCATCATTGGGGCGGGGATCTCTGGCATCGGTGCCGCAATCACGCTCGCCCGCAAAGGCATAGCGAACTTCGCCGTACTCGAGAAAGGCGACACACTCGGGGGCACATGGCGAGATAACACGTACCCCGGGTGCGCGTGCGATGTTCCCTCGCGCCTCTACTCGTACTCGTTCGCGCCGAACCCAGACTGGTCCCGCGTCTTCGCCGGACAGCCTGAGATCCGCGAGTACATCGAGCGCACAGCCACCGAATTCGGTGTCCCGGAGAGAGTCCAGTTCAAGACGGAAGTTACTAGGGCCCAGTGGAATCCGCGCACACAGCGTTGGGACATTGACACCACTCAGGGTTCCTTCACCGCACGGGCAGTGATCGCGGCGGCCGGGCCGTGGAATGAGCCACTCATTCCGGATATCCCTGGTCTCGCAGGCTTCGGTGGCGAAGTGTTCCATTCATCCAGATGGAACCACTCGTACGACTTGACCGGCAAACGCGTCGCTGTCGTGGGGACGGGTGCCTCCGCTGTTCAATTCGTCCCCGAAATTCAGCCGCTAGTCAGCGAACTCCACGTTTACCAGCGCACCGCGCAGTGGGTGCTGCCGAAACCTGACCATGCGATGCCCGAGGCTGAGTCGTGGGCGATGCGCACAGTGCCTGGTGTTTACAGCGGATTGCGGCGTCTTGAGTACGTTCTCCTTGAGAGCCTCGGTGTAGGTTTCCGCAACCCATGGATCCTTCGACTGGTTCAGCAGACCGGTCGCGCTCATCTGTTCCGGCAAGTGCGGAATAAAAAACTGCGCGCGATGCTGACACCCGACTACACGCTCGGGTGCAAGCGGCTGCTGATGTCGAACACGTATTACCCAGCGCTGACACAGCCGAACGTCGAAGTGCACCCGAATGCGGTCACCGAAGTTCGCGGCAACACCGTCGTCGGCGCCGACGGCCAGGAACGGGAGGTGGACGCCATCATCTTCGGGACCGGTTTCCATATCCTCGATATGCCCGTCGGTTCCCGAGTATTCGACGGCGACGGACGCAGCCTAGACGACCACTGGAAGGGCAGCCCGCAGGCGTATCTCGGCACAGCAATCGCCGGATTTCCCAATGCATTCGTATTACTCGGACCAGCTCTCGGTACGGGGCACACGTCCGCGTTCATGATTCTCGAGGCTCAGCTGAACTATTTAGGTCAGGCCGTAAGCCACCTCCAAGACACCAACTGGGCACCTATCGCGCCGCGCCGTGAGGTTCAAGACGCATTCAACGCCGAGGTGCAGGATGCGCTAGGCAGCACCGTCTACAACGCGGGTGGGTGCCACAGTTACTACCTGGACGTCAACGGTCGGAACAGCTTCAGCTGGCCCTGGTCCACCAAACGGATGCTCGACCGCCTCGACGGGTTCGACCCCGCCGCGTACAGCCACACCGAGACCGACACCGCGAAGGCCCCCGCATGAGCATATTCCGCTCCCCTTACCCCTCACTGACACTCGCACTTTCGACCGTGCTCGTCACGGGATCCGGCCGAGGTATCGGCCGCGCCACCGCTGCATTGTTCGCACAGCACGGCGCGCGCGTTCTCGTCACAGACGTCGATCTCGACGCTGCTGAAGAAGCCGCCGCAGAGATCGGACCGGACGCGTCAGCGCACCGGCTCGATGTGCGGTCCCGGCGGGCTTGGGACGAACTCGCCAATAAAGTCGGTACCGTCGACATCCTCGTCAACAATGCTGGCATCATGCCGCTCGCCGCGCTTCTCGACGAAACCGACCAGACCATCGACGCGACCATGGACATCAACGTCCGTGGCCCCATGCATGGCATGCGCGTATTCGGCCCGCAGATGGTGGAACGCGGGCAGGGACACATCGTCAATGTCGCCTCACTGGCAGGGAAAATCCCGGTCCACGGGATGGTCGCGTACAACGCGAGCAAGTTCGCTGCGGTCGGCCTTTCCGCCGCTGCACGGCTTGAATTCGCTGACCACGGGGTGAGCGTGAGCACCGTGCTTCCGTCGGCAGTGCGCACCGAACTCTCGTCGGGTGTGCAGCTCGGACATGGCCTGCCAACGGTTGACGCTGTAGACGTCGCCCGCGCAATCCTGCGGACTTGCACCACTCGCCAGGCTGAGATCGCGGTGCCCCGCTACCTCAGTCCTGCGGACGTCGCACTCGCAGTCGCGCCGGAACGCCTGACCTCGGTTCTCCGGACAGTCATCGGCGCAAGACGTGCGCTGACGGGAGTCGATCATGGGGTGCGCGGGGCATACGACCAACGCGTGGCGCGCATCGCGAACACGGAGTCGTGATGCGCGTCCATCACCTCAATTGCGGAACGTTCGCACCACTCGGGATGCGTAAGAAGTTCGTGACGCACTGCCTCCTCATCGAAACGGAGACATCCGGCCTGGTACTTGTCGACAGCGGGCTCGGCCGAGCAGATGTGACGGAACCCAAGACCACTATGAGATTCCCGATCAGCTACACGCTCCGCCCTCAACTCGCCATTGACGAAACCGCAGTATCGCAGGTCGAGAAGCTCGGCTACAGCGCCAAAGATGTGCGACACATTCTGCTGACCCACCTCGACTTCGACCATGCCGGTGGGTTGCGTGACTTCCCTGAGGCGAACGTGCATATCAGCGCCGCCGAGCTGCGCGCGGCGAGGAACCCCTCCAGCGTGATCGAGCGGCGCCGGTACTCCCGCGCCACCTTCGATCACAAGCCACGGTGGGTCGAACACAGCGAATTCGGTACACGATGGTTCGGTTTCGACGCCGTACGCGATATTCCCGGCCTGCCTGAGCAGATTCTGTATGTGCCCCTCGAGGGGCACACGCGTGGCCATTGTGGCGTCGCGATAAACACTGCGCCGCAGGGCCCGGCGCGATGGCTCCTTCACGCAGGAGACAGCTACTACTCTCACACCGAGATTGGGACCCCTCCATCACACCCGCGTGTTTTCGCAGCAATGGAGTCAGTCCTTCAAACCAGCAAAAGCGCGAGGCTGAACAACCTCGCGCGATTACGTGAAGTGGCGCGCTACGATGCCGTGGACGTCATCTGTGCGCATGACCCAGCGGATCTCGCAAGATACTCGGCACGGTAGTGCTGGCCAGTGTCTCGCTGTCGTCGATGGCGAGACACTCACGAATCCCGAGCATCGTCAGCAAGGAGTTGCAGTCATTCGCGCTCTCACTATGCGAGGCAACGACTCGCTGCGCCTGCGCATACGTGTCCCGGTCGAGCTTTCCGATTATCGATGACTCACACTCGTTCTTCAGCCAGCTGATTGTCATTGATCAGCGCTTCTTCAGAGCGGCAGTAGGCTCAGCCGGACCGTCAGACCCCGACTTGGCACGCTTCACCGCACGTTTTTCCTTAAGCGATTTGCCAGATTTCTTCGTCATCGTCTGACGAGGGGATTTGTCGGACATGAACCGTCCTTCGATTGGGAACCTGAATAGTCCCGGCGAGACCAGCTTACCCGGAATTTCCGGCATCCGGCGCATCTGCCAGTTCTTTGATGAAGATGACCCCATCGGTTTTATGCAGGTAAGCGGGGTCGAGCGCAAAGTAGCTGTAGTTCTTCGACGTCTCAGTTCGCAGTACGGGTCTCTGCCCATCCACCTCGGGAAGGGCGGCCTGGAGCTTCTCGGAGTTGATGATGCATCGGCCCTCCGGAAGATTCGCGGCAAGTAGCCCTTCCAGGGTGTCCTCGGGAGCCCTGTGCACGCCCTGGTGCGGTGCAGCTCCGAACGCTGAGGCCACGAAAGCGTAGTGGTCACCGAGCTGAACATCAGCGATCGCGCCCGCGCTCCACCACTCCAGGTCTTGCCCGTTGAAGCGCCAGCGGCTCTTGTATTTCTGCAAGTGCCTGTTGTGAGCAAAAACGAGCGCCGGACCGCGCCGCGACTCGTGCTCGACAATCGCATTGAGGTTGCTCGCCATCAGCTCGTCCCTCAAACCGAGAAGACGGGCAACGCGCGCCGCAGACGAATCCGCGACCGCCGCGTGGTAGCGCAGCAGCCCGACCGCTGTGCGGCCATAGAGTCGCGCTCGCCACCACTCATCGGCTGACAGTGTCGCAGCCAGGTGCGGAGATTCCGAATACAACAGCGCAACGAGATCATCGGTGATCAGCCGGAGCGTCCGCGCGTCCGGTGAGGTTCCCACGGAAAGCGAAGAATCAAGCGCTGCTGCAGGATTGGTCCATCGATCATCCTCGCCGATAGTCAGGTCCAATTCTTCATGTGAGCATGGAAGCAATGCGGAGTCCACGTGGTCAGCCAATAGGTGGTAGAGCCCGCTTAGTACTAGCCTCGGACTGTCTCCGCCCGTCATCTCAACGGGGGCATCAAATCCAAAGAACCGCAGACGGTCCCGCAATGGACGATCGCGGTTATACTCGCGCATCCACTGGACGAGTGCCCGATTTGCCGGGGAATCACCAAAGCCGTGGCTGAAACCGTGCTCCATCGCCTCATCCAGTGACCCGGTTCCATGCACAACGTAACTGTCCGTCAGAAGCCCTGCAAGACAATCACTCTCAAGGGCAACTGAACGATACCCCTCATGCTCCACGAGGTGCTGAAACAACTGATTCCGGAGGCGAGGCAGGCCTTCCTCCTCGTGCATACATTCCCCGAAACCGAGCAATCTCGGTCTAGTCGGCAGCGAATCGAGGAACCTGCTGAAGGTAGCAATGGTCCCGTCGTCGTCCGTAAGTCCCCAGCAGCCGTCCTGCAAGAAGGTTCGAGACGTCATGTCGCGCTCTTGGCTGTAGCCACCTTGAGTTTGAACCTCCGTTGACTTTGACTTCCAATTTCCGCAAGTAGGTACTCGGCAATGCTCGACTACTACTGCTGGGTACGCTGGTGAAAACGCTGCAACCTGAGCACAGGATGCTCGTTGCCGGCATCGGCGCGGCCAAATCCGTTGCGAGAACGCAATTAATGGCCGAACCACTTCACCCCAGGAACATTCCAATGAAACGGACTCTGGCAACCAATGAAGACCCGAGGCAGGTTGAGATCAATTCATAGCATCTGGTTGTCTCCATAGTGCAGCCTACGGCTGGGTCGCAGTGACGTGGACCTGCACTCCGCTCCCAACGGGGGCCCACCCACCTAGCACGTTGACCGAGAGAACCGTCAGGCCGAATGTCTCCCACACCCGTAGGACCGCTTGGGTCGCAGTCACCGATTCGGCCACCACGACGTACCGCGTGGTGCCCACGGCAGTGCCCTGCACTACAGGAGGCGTAGCCATCGCAGGATAGTTGAGCGTCACCCGTCCATCGGACCCCGTAGTGAGCACGGCGGCTTCTACGACAGCATCGTCACCCTGTGGACCCGTCGGCCCCGTCTCACCGGTAGCACCCGTGGCACCGGTAGCACCTGCTGGTCCGGTCTCACCCTGAACACCCTGCTCACCCTGCGGACCCGTCGGCCCCATGTCACCGGTAACACCCGTGGCACCGGTAGCACCTGCTGGTCCGGTCTCACCCTGAACACCCTGCTCACCCTGCGGACCCGTCGGCCCCGTCGCACCGGTAGCACCCGCAGCGCCGGTAGCACCCGCGGGTCCGGTCTCACCCTGAACACCCTGCTCACCCTGCGGACCCGTCGGCCCCGTCTCACCGGCCGGACCAGTCTCACCGGCCGGGCCAGTCGGGCCAGTCGGGCCAGTCGGGCCCACACATCCGCCACAGGACGAGCCATGCGGGCCCAATGAACCGAGTGCGGCAAGGGAGCCCAGGCCGCCGACCAATGAACCTGGTGACCCGGAAGAGCCGTGCGACCCGGAAGAGCCATGTGAGCCAGACGAGCCGTGTGAGCCAGACGAGCCGTGTGAACTGCCATCGATAGTGGAACTGCTCAGCGCGGGAACGATCGAGTCACCATGTGCAGTTGCAGCCGTGTTTCCTTCGCTGCTCGTCAGGTGTGCGCTCATGCCTGTGAAGCCGGTTACGGCAACCGCGCAGGCAGCGACAAGCACCGAGTTACGTGCGAAGCGTTTCATTGTGACTCCAAAGGTGTTCGTTGCGCAGCAGAATCGTCGGCAGATGAAGCGCCGCAGCATCTCTCTACGAGTGGGCTTTGTCTCTTCCGCTGCCGGTTGCGACCAATGCCACCATCTCGGGTGAAGTATCGGGCAGTTAGTTACTAACTGTTAGTTGCCTGTGACTGCATCGTTGTCGCACGGCGAAGACCAGCAGCGGAGGGACCGCCTGCGCATTGCCACGCGTGTTATCCGGAAAGCCGTTACTCCGCTGTCTGTTTGGACAACACAACCAGCCCTTCGACGAGCGCGCGCACGCCAAGTTCGAATGCCGCATCGGCCCGTGATTTCAGCGGTGTCGCGGCTGCGATCGCGCTTCGCATAGCCGCGTTCGCGTTGTCGGGTGTCGCCCACACTTCCTTCGGCGCGGCAACGTCGAGCGCAGAGCCGAGCACGAAACTGTCGACAGCAGTGATCGCGTGCAGCACATCCGCTGACGAAAACCCCGCGCTGACAAATGCGTCTGCCAATGCGTTATACATGTTGAACGCCACTTCCGTCTGAACGGTGTGGGCGGTGAAAAGCGGAATGAGGCGCGGATGCTGAGCGTAGCTGCGCCGATACTCCCGGGCGAGCCCGATCACGACGTCACTCCATGTATGCGATTGCGCCTTAACCCCTTCCACGTCAACGCTTGACATCATTCTGGCGCGTAGGAGTTCGATGATCTCGCCGCGTCCGCTTATGTGGTTGTAGAGGGACGAGGGCCGAACCTTTAGGCGTGCAGCTATCCCCGGCATGGTGAAGTCGCCACTGTCATCGACCATGCGCAGCGCCTCGTCGGCGATCCAGTCGGGGGTGAGCAACCGACGGGGCGGACGGCCCATTTTTACTCCTCAGAAAACTGACCCTTGACTGCGGTGATGTGATTCACCATACTTAACGAATCACATTCGTTTTACTTCGACCCGCTCCGAGGACCCCGATGCGCACCATCACAGCTTTGACGCCCCCGCACTCTCCCGCTCGCGTGGAACCCGCTGACCGGCAACCGCTCCGAGTCGGGGTAGTTCAACACCAATGGCACGACAACCCGATCACTCTCCGCAACGAGCTCCGCGACGGAATTGCCCTCGCTGCCAGCCACGGCGCACGGGTCGTGTTCCTGCCGGAGCTGACGCTCAGCCGCTACCCGGCTTTCGTGCCGGGAGGCGCGAACCCGGCCGCGAACGCCGAAGACCTGCTGACGGGGCCGACTTACCAGTTCGCGGCTCAGGCCGCCATGGACAACAACGTTCTCGTCCATGCCTCCCTCTACGAACGTAACGACGGCGAGAACGGCTTCGAGTTCAACGACGGTTTGGGGTTCAATACCGCGATACTCGTGGCACCGACTGGTGAGCTTGTCGGCCGCACCCGCAAGCTCCACATTCCCATCACCACGGGCTATTACGAGGACACGTATTTCCGGGGCGGCCCTCAGAGCGCTGATGCGTGGACCGTACATACTGCACCCGAGATCGACGGTGCACGGATCGCTATGCCGACCTGCTGGGATGAATGGTTCCCCGAGGTGGCCCGCATCTATTCACTGCGCGGCGCGGAGATTATTGTCTATCCCACCGCGATCGGCTCTGAACCAGATCACCCGGACTTCGACACTCAACCTCTGTGGCAGCAAGTGATTGTCGCGAATGGTATCGCTAACGGGACCTTCATGGTCGCCCCCAACCGGCACGGCGACGAAGGCGTTATTAAGTTCTACGGCTCGTCCTTCATCTCCGACCCGTACGGCCGGATCCTAGTGCAGGCACCTCGTGACGAGTCCGCGGTTCTCGTGGCCGACCTCGACCTCGCACAGCGCAAAGACTGGCTGACACTCTTTCCCTTCCTTCAGACACGCCGCCCTGACACGTACGCACAGCTCGTCGCGCCAATCGAAGCGAGTGTTCCGTCATGACCAGCAACTGGTGGATGCCTGCTGAGCGTGCACCGCACGAGCGCACATGGATGGCCTTCCCCTGTCGGGGCTACTCCCTTGGCGACACTGCCGAACAGCAGCATGCGGCACGTAGCGCGTGGGCCGCCGTGGCCAACACCATCGTCGACTTTGAGCCGGTCACCGTCGTAGCAGCGCCCGATGAGGCTGAATACGCGCGCCGCTACCTTTCGAGCGCCATCGACATTCTTGAGGCCCCACTCAATGACGCGTGGATGCGGGACATCGGTCCCACCTTCGTTGTTGACGACGACGGTGGCGTCGGTGCGGTGAACTGGATTTTCAACGGGTGGGGCGCACAGGACTGGGCTCAATGGGACCTGGACGAAAGGATCGCTGCTTTCGTTGCTGACCACCTGGCGGTGCCACGAATCGATTCACCGCTCGTCAACGAAGGCGGCGGCATACAGGTCGATGGTGAGGGCACGGTCCTGGTCACCGAAACCGTCCAGCTCGATCAGGACCGCAACCCAGGCTGGACGAAAGCAGACGTGGAAACTGAACTCGCCCGGACGATCGGCGCGAAGAAAGTGATCTGGCTGCCGCGCGGTCTCACCCGAGACTCGGAAAAATTCGGGACGCGGGGTCACGTCGACATCGTTGCGGCGATTCCCGCTCCCGGAGTGGTGCTGGTACACCAGCAGCAAGATTCTGGGCACCCGGATCACGCAGTCAGCCGCGAGATCATCAACCTGCTCATGGAGTCCACCGACGCGGCCGGACGCACGTTTGAGGTCATACCTGTACCTGCCCCGAAGGTCCTCGAAGACGAGGAGGGTTGGGTGGACTACAGCTACCTCAACCACTACGTCGCCAATGGTGCCGTCATCGCGTGCAATTTCGCTGATCCGCACGATCAGCAGGCCGCTGAAATCCTGGCGAGCACCTATCCGGGCCGCGAAATCGTCACCGTCGACGCACGCCCGATCTTCGCCCGCGGCGGCGGCATTCACTGCATAACGCAGAACCAGCCGGCAACGTCGCGTTAGATACGTGCAGCCGCGGTAGTAATAACTACCGCGGCTGCCCACAACTATCGCTCCAGCGCTAACTCTAGGCGGGCATGAGCCAGAGCACCCCTAGCGGAGGCACCTGGACCACCGCTGAGGCAGGCAACCCGTTCCAGGGCTCACCGGTCGCCTCCACAGATCCCATGTTGCCCACACCTGATCCGCCATAGTCGGTCGAGTCGGTGTTCACTGCTTCACGCCACGTTCCCGTGGCCGGAAGTCCGACGCGGACGTCGTTATGCGGAATTCCCGAGAAGTTCGCGATACACACGAGTGGCCGGTT
Organism: Hoyosella subflava DQS3-9A1; assembly: GCF_000214175.1. NCBI lineage: Bacteria > Bacillati > Actinomycetota > Actinomycetes > Mycobacteriales > Hoyosellaceae > Hoyosella > Hoyosella subflava. Next base: position 1,399,891 of record NC_015564.1, on the reverse strand, counting down.
CTCGGGATTCACCGGGTCCATGCGAACGAAGCTGAGGATGCTGCGCGTGGAATCGTCGGCGTCGATCCAGCGAAAGCCCTCCGCGGTGTTGTCCCCCGCGTACAGCGCGCGTGCTGATCGATAAGTGCGGTTCAAATGCGCGACACAGCTCTTGATCCCTGCGTGCAAAGGGTCCTCGAGCAGGTGCCAGTCGATTGATCCCTCATGTGACCATTCGCGCTGCTGGCCTAGCTCCCCACCCATGAAGAGCAACTGCTTCCCTGGATGGGCCCACATGTATGCGAGCAGAGCGCGCAGCCCAGCAGCCTTCTTCCAGTGGTCACCTGGCATCCTCGTAAAGAGCGAACCTTTGCCATGAACGACCTCGTCGTGGGATAGCGGCAGTATGAAGTTCTCGCTCCACGCATACACCAACGAAAACGTCAGATCATTGTGGTGGTAGGTGCGATGTATCGGATCGCGCCCTATGTAGGCGAGCGTGTCGTTCATCCAGCCCATATTCCATTTGAATCCGAATCCGAGGCCATCCGAGTTAGTGGGCTGTGTGACACCAGGCCATGATGTCGACTCCTCGGCAATCATCATCACGCCAGGATGGTGCTTGTACACCGTTGCGTTGAGTTCTTGAATGAACCGCATCGCGTCGAGGTTTTCGCGGCCACCACGCTCATTCGGGATCCACTCGCCTTCCTTGCGCGAGTAGTCGAGGTAGAGCATCGACGCGACAGCGTCGACGCGCAGTCCATCGATATGGAATTCGCTGAACCAGTACAGCGCATTGGCAACCAGGAAGTTGCGCACTTCGGGCCGGCCGAAGTCGAAAACATACGTGCCCCAGTCGGGCTGTTCGCCTTTTCGGGGATCGGGGTGCTCGTATAGCGCGCTGCCGTCGAACCGAGCGAGCGCCCAGGTATCACGAGGGAAATGCGCTGGAACCCAGTCCAGGATGACACCAATGCCCTGATTGTGCAGGGTGTCAACGAAATACCGCAGGTCGTCCGGAGAACCGAAGCGTGACGTCGGGGCATAGTATGACGTGACCTGGTATCCCCATGAGCCACCAAATGGATGCTCGGCGAGGGGCAGAAACTCGACGTGGGTGAAGCCCATTTCGGTGACGTAGTCGGCGAGTTCCTTCGCGGCTTCGCGGTAGCCGAGACCTGGCCTCCAGGAACCCAGATGCACCTCATAGATGCTGACCGGTGTGTTCACGGGGCTCACGGAATCGCGCTGTGCAAACCACGTGGAATCAGTCCACGTGTAGTCCGATTCGTAGATCACCGACGCAGTCGCGGGTGGGTGCTCAGCGCACACCGCCATAGGGTCGGCTTTCTCGTGCCATCCACCGTCAGCGCCGTGGAGCCGGAACTTGTATTTCGTTCCGGCGCCGATGCCCGGGATGAACAGCTCCCAGATCCCGGAGCTGCCCAGCGAGCGCATCGAATGCTCAACACCGGACCAGCCGTCGAAATCCCCGCAGACCCGTACGCCGCGTGCGTTAGGAGCCCACACCGAGAATGCGACGCCCGCGACCTCACCCGATGGCGTGTCGTAGCTAATTGGCCGCGCGCCGAGCACGTCCCAAAGGCGTTCATGGCGGCCCTCACCGACTAGGTGCAAATCGAGCTCCCCAAGTGTGGGGAGCCAGCGGTAAGGATCATCGAGTACGGACGTGCGGCCGTGGTAGGTGACCTCGAGCTTATAGTCCCCGACTGTCTCGCCGGCGAAGCCGCTGAACAAGCCCTCATCGCCGCGTGAAAGTGGATACTTCTGACCGTCGCTTATCACCGTTACGGCTGCGGCCTCTGGCCGGTACACGCGAACTACAGCGCGTCCCGATTCGTGCGGGTGCGCGCCCAGCATCCCATGAGGGTTGCTGTGGGCGCCCACTGCGAGCGCGTGGATCTCCTCTGCTGCCGGCCAATGGCCGGCCTCTGAGTGACGTTCGGATATCGACGACATCATCCGTCCTTCCTTGCCGGGTACACCATGCGCTGCGGTCGCGGCCAGTCAATGCGAACGATGTGACACACCGAGCGCTCAGGCGTAAGGATGACTGTGTTGTGACTGCCCCAGTCCCACGTTTGACCGCTGACTTCATCGTGAGCGCTCAGCCGCGCATCGGGCGCGAAACCCAGCGCGGGCAGGTCGAGGTATAAGGTGCCGTACTGAGTGCCGAAAGGGTCCAGGTTCACGATGACCACGACCGTGTCTCCGGTTTCAGGATCTTGCTTTGAGTACGCGATCAGTGCGTCATTGTCAGTGTGGTGAAACCTGAGTGTGCGCAGCTGCTGCAGCGACGGATGTCGTCGACGGATGGAATTCAGTCGTAACAACCACGGTTCTAGCGAGTCACCCGTGTGCAGTGGTGTCGTGAAGTCACGCGGCCGCAGCTCATACTTCTCCGAGTTCAGATACTCTTCACTGCCGTCGCGCACGGCCTCATGCTCGTACAGTTCGTAGCCCGAGTACACACCCCAGGTCGGCGCTATCGTCGCAGCCAGGGCGGCACGCAGCGCGAACATTGCGCGCCCCCCGTACTGCAGGGACGCATGAAGGATGTCGGGGGTGTTGACGAACAGATTGGGCCGGCATTCGTCGGCATGGGCCACGAGTTCCTTGCCGAACTCGATCAGGTCGTGTTTAGACGTACGCCAGGTGAAGTACGTGTAGGACTGGGTAAACCCTAATCGTGCGAGTCCATACAGCCGCGCAGGCCGCGTGAACGCCTCAGACAGGAAGAGGACGTCATGGTGGTCCCGTTTTACCTCGCCGATCAGCCATTCCCAGAAGTTCGGCGGTTTGGTGTGGGGGTTGTCGACCCGGAAGATCTTCACCCCGTGACTCACCCAGTACAGAACGACACGCAGGATTTCCTCGTACAACGTTTCTGGGGCATTGTCGAAATTGACCGGATAGATGTCCTGATACTTCTTGGGTGGGTTCTCCGCGTAGGCGATCGTGCCGTCAGGCTGGGTTGTGAACCACTCGGGATGCGCGGCTACCCACGGATGGTCCGGCGCGCATTGCAGCGCGAAATCGAGAGCAACCTCCATCCCAAGTTCGCGTGTCCGCGCGACAAACGCTTCGAAGTCCTCCATCGTGCCCAGTTCGGGATGGATAGCATCGTGGCCACCCTCTGCCGCGCCTATCGCCCACGGTGACCCCACATCCTCCGGGCCAGGGTTCAGCGTGTTGTTCCGCCCTTTGCGGTTGATGCGCCCGATGGGGTGGATCGGCGGGAGGTAAACGACGTCGAATCCCATTCCGGCTACCCGGTCGAGTTGCGTCATCGCAGTGCGGAATGTGCCATGGACTGGTCGCCCATTCGCATCCAAGCCGCCCGTCGACCGGGGAAACAGCTCGTACCAGGAGCCGAAGAGCGCTTCGGCGCGGTCGACATGAAGATGGTGCGCTTCGCCCTCGGTAACGAGATCTCGAAGCGGGGCTTCCTCCACGATCTTCTGGACGGGGTAGGAAAGGGCTTCAGCAATGCGCTTCACTACCGGCAGTTCCGTGTTACGCAAGTCTCCGGCAGCAGCGCTCAGTATCCTGCGGTCCCCGTCCGACCGTGGAAGCTCGACCATACGGTCCAGCAGCCGCGCACCGCTCTCCAGGTCGTTCGCGAGTTCCTCGGCTCCTTGCCCCGCTGCGGCTTTGACCTCTACTGCGTGGCGCCATGTTGTCCATGGATCGCTCCACGCGTCCACACGGAACGTCCAAATGCCTTCGCTGTCCGGCGTGATTGCAGCTATGCAATCGTCAGGGTTCTCCGGCTCGGCAGTCATCCGCGTTAACCGAGCCGATGTGTCGTTGGGACCTTGCCACACAACCGTCGCGGCGACGGCGTCGTGACCTTCACGCCATACTCGTGCCTCGATCGGTATATGTTCGCCTACAACAGCTTTAGCGGGAAAGCGACCACAGTCGACAACTGGACGCACACCATCGATACCGAGTCTGCCGTACGTCATGCAATCACTCCTTTGAGCACCGATCGATAGACGTTCACCGTTTCGTGTGCGATGGATCCCCAATCGAAGGACCCCTCCGCGCGAGCACGGCCTGCCGCTCCCATCGCCCGTGCACGCTGGGGGTCCCGCAGGAGCGAGTTCACCGATTCCGCGAGACCGGATTCGAACGCAGTCGGGTCCTCCTCGTTGTAGTGCACCAGAATTCCGGTTTCCCCGTCAGCGACGACCTCCGGGATACCGCCAACGTCGGAGGCGACGACGGGCGTGCCGCACGCCATCGCCTCGAGATTGACGATACCGAGCGGTTCATACACGCTCGGACATACGAATACGTCCGCATGTGACAGCACTTCGAGCATCGCCTGGTGATTCAGCGTCTTGTCGATCCAGAAAACACCATCACGGGTACTGCTTAGCGAACTGACCCCCAGCCGTGTCTCCTCGGCGATGTCGGGCGTGTCCGGGGCACCCGCACACAACAGGATCTGCGCCTCGGGAGCGATCTCATGAGCGGCGGCGATGAGGTGGCGCAGGCCCTTCTGCCGTGTAATTCGACCGATGAACGCCACACTCGGCCGCGCTGGGTCGACACCGAACTCCTCAAGCGACTCGGTGGTGCTGACTGGGTGGAAACGCTCCGTATCGACACCGTTGTAGACGACGTGGACACGATTTGGATCGATCTCCGGATAACACTCGAGCACATCTTTTCGCATGCCGTCGCTCACCGCGATCACAGCGTCCGCGGATTCGTACACGGCCTTCTCCACCCACGAAGACAGCCGGTATCCACCACCGAGTTGCTCAGCTTTCCACGGCCGTCGCGGTTCGAGTGAATGCGCAGTGACGACATGCGGAATGCCATAGAGCAAGCTCGCTACGTGACCTGCGAAGTTGGCATACCAGGTGTGAGAATGCACCAGGTCGACGCCCTCAACGGCAGCGACGATCGACAAGTCGACCGACAGGGTCGACAGTGCCGGGTTCGCTGCCTCGAACCCCTCGGCTGGATGGTGCGCTACCGCACCGGGTCTAGGGGCGCCGAAGCAATGAACGTCCACTCCGACAAGTTCGCGCAAGCTGTCGACGAGAGAGCCAACGTGCACTCCCGCCCCGCCGTACACGAATGGGGGAAATTCGCGGGTAAGCAAGCCGATTCGCATCGCCTATCACTCCTTGAGAGGTCGCTGGCTGGTGTGCTCTGAGGGCTGAAATTCGTGGACTAAACCGAGCTCGTGCGGAGCGAGATGTGGATGCTTCGGGATGACGCGCGCGGTATAACCGAAGTGTCCGCCGCGCGGCACATCAACGACCGCTTCATACGTCTCCCAAGCGGTACCCCCGCCTCCAGACATCATCGGTGTGAAGATCGGATCGACGAGAGTGTCCCCCTGCGCAGTTCCCACGAAGAGTTCCACCTCGATATCGTCAGGAGTAAGTCCACCGCAGTCGACTTCAGCGCGGAAAGACACACAGCCCGTCTCCGGATCCGCGTTGACCTCAAGCGCCCCTGGGACTACCGACGGCCATTCATCCCGGGTGCGCGCCGTCCATTCAGCGAGTTCCCGTGCTGGGCTGAAGTTACTGGCCGAAATCTCAGCGGCCGACTGAGCTGCGGGCCGATAAAGCGAACTGAGATAGTCGGTGAGCATTCGGTCTGAAAGGACTTGTGGCCGCAAGGTACCCAGCACCGCGCGAATCTTGCGCAGCCATTGGGGGTGGTCATCGTAGAAAAGCGGCACGACCTTGGTTTCGAGCAGATCATAGAGTGCTGCCGCTTCCTGCTCGTCACGACTCAGTCCGCCAACGCCGTCGTGCCCCGATGGAATTGACCATCCGTATTCGGGGGCAAAGCATTCCGCCCACCAGCCGTCTCCAATGGAGAGATTGAGTCCTCCGTTCAGCGCGGACTTCATGCCTGAAGTTCCGCACGCTTCCAGCGGTCTCGTTGGCGTGTTGAGCCACACGTCGCAACCGCCCACCATCTCTCGCCCAAGCGCCATGTCGTAGTCAGGCACGAAAACAACACGGCGGCGCAATGCTGGGTCACTCGCGAAGTGGATGAACTCCTGGATCAGTCGTTTGCCGCCGTCATCGGCGGGGTGCGCTTTCCCGGCGACGATCAGCTGGACCGGCCGGTCGGGATCGAGCAGCAGCCGCCGCAGCCGCGCAGGATCACTCAGCATGAGGGTAAGCCGCTTGTAGGTGGGCACACGCCGCGCGAAACCGATCGTCAGCACATCCGGGTCGAGACAGTCCTCAACCCAGGCGGTCTCCGCGGCGAACTCGGAATCTGTTTGCGCCGAACGCATCCGGCCGCGGACCGCCTCGATGAGTTTCTCGCGAAGCGCCTTCCGGGCCGACATGACCTCTTCATCCGGAAGCCCGAGATCTGGTGCGTGTGGAGCCCAGCTGGGCCCGTGTACCCCGTTGGTGACGTGCCGTATCGGCACCTCTTCCGCCTCAAGCCCGGGCCACAGCGGAGCGAACATCGACCGGCTGAGCGCCCCGTGCAGTTTCGACACGCCATTGCACCGCTGCGCAAGGCGCAAACCCATATGAGCCATGTTGAAAACACCCGGATCGTCCTCAGCACCCAGGTCGAGGCACGCCTCAGTAGGCAACTTTGGAAGCGCGACTGACAGGTGGCCGCCAACAAGCCCGCGGTCAAAGCGGTCGATACCTGCCGGAACCGGAGTGTGAGTGGTGAACACGGTGCCCGCACGCACTGCCGCGAGCGCCTCAGAGAAGCCGAGGCCTTCGTCGGTCAGTTCAGCGATTCGCTCCAAACCGAGGAAGCCGGCGTGGCCCTCGTTGGTGTGGTAAACCACGGGCTCGGCGAGACCTTCCGCGTCGCAGTACGCACGTACCGCGCGCACACCGCCGATGCCAAGCAAGAGTTCCTGACGGAGTCGCGTCAGCGTGTCGCCTCCGTAGAGCTGGTTCGTGAGGTTCCGTTCAGCTTCTTCGTTCCGGTCATCACCGCTGTCGAGGAGGAGCAGCGGCACCCTGCCTACCTGAGCTACCCAGACGCGCGCATAAAGATCCGCTCCACCAGGCAATGCGAGATGAATGTGCGCACTGGCGAGTTCAAAGAACCCGGCGTCCTCGGGGACGAGTGTGGGGTACTGCTCGCACTGCCAGCCATCCGGAGTGAAGGACTGCGTGAAATATCCGGACCGATACAGCAGTCCGACACCGATGAGCGGTAAACGCATGTCGCTAGCCGTCTTGAGATGGTCACCGGCGAGGATCCCGAGGCCACCTGAGTACAACGGCAGCGTCTCGGTGATCCCGAACTCGGGCGAGAAGTATGCAACGGCGGGTGTGTTCTCTGCCGCCGGTCGCGCCAGGTAGGCCTGAAGGTCCTTGCGAGCAGCACGCATCCGTGCGAGAAACCTGCGGTTTGTGCTGAGGGCAGCTTTCCGGGCGCTTGACAGCTGCGAGAGGAACAGAAGCGGATTGTGTCCGGTCTGTTCCCACAGGGCGGCGTCCGCGAGTTCGAAAACCGCACGGGTGTCGGGGTGCCAGGACCAACGAAGGTTTTGTGCCAGTTCCCTGAGGGGTTCAAGCGTCTCAGGTAAACGCGTGGGCATGGCGAATTGGCCATATGCGTGCACAGGTCATCACTTTCCGCCGAGCGCCGCGGACACCACTGCCCGCGCCTCGGCCTGAATCTGAGATAAATGGTCGCGGTCTTTGAACGATTCCGCGTAAATCTTGTACACGTCTTCGGTGCCTGAGGGGCGCGCTGCAAACCAGCCCGAATCGGTGCACACTTTGAGCCCGCCAATTGGTTTTCCATTGCCGGGGGCTTCTGTGAGGATCGCTGTAATCGGCTCTCCTGCAAGTTCTGTGGCCGTCACCTGGTGGGGTGACAATTGTGCGAGCACATGCTTTTCTTCGCGCGTGGCCGGTGCGTCTGTTCGCTCGTAAACCGGCTCCCCGTGCTTCGCGGTGAGGTCGGTGTAGTGCTGGCTGGGCGTGCGGCCAGTTCCTGCCAGAATCTCAGCGGCCAGCAAGCAGAGCACGATGCCGTCTTTATCTGTCGTCCAGACTTTCCCGTCCTTGCGAAGGAACGAGGCGCCCGCGCTCTCTTCCCCACCGAAGAGGATTGACGAGTTCACAAGGCCAGGAACGAACCACTTGAAGCCGACAGGTACTTCGACGAGGGGACGGTCGAGATCAGCGACGACCCGATCGATCATTGATGACGAGACGACTGTTTTCCCGATGCCAGCTCCAGCGGGCCAGCTCGGCCGGTGCCGCACAAGGTAATCGATAGCGACCGCGAGAAAATGGTTTGGGTTCATCAGACCCGCATCGGGTGTGACGATGCCGTGCCGGTCGGCGTCGGGGTCATTGCCCGTCGCGAGGTCGTAGTTCGCACGCTGGTCGACGAGTGATGCCATCGCGTACGCCGACGAGCAGTCCATGCGGATCTTGCCGTCCCAGTCCAGCGTCATGAAACCCCAGGCTGGATCTACCTCTGGCTGCACCACTGTCAGCGAGATGCCGTGGCGCGCCGCAATTTCAGCCCAGTAGTCGACGCTCGCACCGCCGAGCGGGTCGGCACCGATCCGGATTCCGGAGTTTCTTATCTGGTCGAGATCGACAATCGCGGGAAGATCGCCAATGTAACTGCCGCGGTAGTCATAGGGCTGCGTGGTCTCTGCCTCGACGGCACGCTCATACGGAATGCGTTTTACTGAGCCGAGATCGGTGAGCAGCTCATTCGCTCTGTTCTCGATCCACCGCGTCGCGTCGGAGTCCGCTGGACCGCCGTGGGGCGGGTTGTACTTGTACCCACCATCACCTGGCGGATTGTGCGACGGTGTGATCACCACACCGTCTGCCTGGGCCGATTTGCCGTTGCCACCCCGCCCTGCGTTGTAGGTCAGAATCGCATGCGAGAGCGCGGGGGTGGGGGTGAAGCCGTCACGGTTGTCGACGAGCACGGTCACATCGTTAGCAGCAAACACCTCCAGCGCGGTCTGCGCAGCAGGATCGGACAGGGCGTGCGTGTCGCGCCCCAAGAAGAGGGGGCCAGCGACGCCTTCGCCTGCGCGATACTCGCACAGTGCCTGGCTGACGGCGAGGATGTGCGCCTCATTGAAGGAGGTACTAGTGCTGGATCCGCGGTGCCCCGACGTTCCGAAGGCAACGCGCTGACCCGGTTCCGCCGGATCGGGTTTATTCTCAAAATATGCGCTGATCAGCGCTTCTACATCGATGAGGTCCTCGGTGCGTGCGCGTTCGCCCGCTCTCGGATGGATCGGCATGGCATGTCTCCCTTGCACAGTCCGTTTCAGAGCACTGAATCAGTCGGCTGCTGTTTCGCGACAACAACCACGCCACCTTTGCTCACGGTGTAGATGGCACTGTCTTCCTCGAGATCAACACCGATCGTTGCGCCAGGCGGAACTACAACGTTTTTGTCGAGAATCGCATTGCGCACCACTGCGCCCGCGCCAATCACGACATTGTTGAACAGCACTGAACCATCGACTTCCGCGCCTGGACCAATTCTGACATCCGGCGACACAAGCGACCTGTTCACACGCGCGCCCGCCAGGATCGCACCTGGCGCGAGGATCGTATTCTGCAGTTCAGGCGTATGACCGTGGGACGAAACCACTTTCGCGGGAGGACGTGGAGACTGGTGGCTCAGGATCGGCCAGCGATAGTTGTACAGGTTGAAACCCGGATTGTCGGCAACGACGTCCATGCTCGCTGCGTAGTACGAGTCGATCGTCCCCACGTCACGCCAGTAGCCGCGATCTTGGTCGGTGCTGCCGGGCACGTAGTTCGTTGCGAAGTCGTACACATAGGCGCTGCCCGAACTGACGAATGCCGGGATGATGTCCCCGCCCATATCGTGGCTCGAACCGATGTTTGTCGCGTCACGCTTAACTGCGTCAACGAGCGCTTCGGTGGTGAACACATAGTTGCCCATCGAGGCGTAGACCTGGTTGGGCGCGTCCGGCAAGCCAATCGCATCGGAAGGCTTCTCACGGAACGCAGCGATCTTCTCGCCAGCCTGATCGGTTTCAATCACACCGAATTGGCTTGCTTCTTCAATCGGGACTCTGATCGCGGCCACAGTTGCAGCGGCACCCGACTCAACGTGCTCGGCGAGCATGTCGCGAGGATCGATTCGGTAGATATGGTCAGCGCCGAATACGGCCACATATTTTGGCCGCTCGTCGTAGATCAGGTTCAACGACTGATAGATCGCATCGGCGGAGCCCGCGAACCAGCGCGGCCCCGTCCGCTGTTGCGCTGGGACAGGCGCGACGAAGTCCCCCAGCATCGAAGGTAACCGCCAGGTCAGGGAGACATGCCTGTCAAGGCTGTGAGATTTGTATTGGGTGAGAACAACGATCTTCCTGATGCCTGCATTCACCAGATTAGAAAGGGCAAAGTCGATCAAACGGTACGTTCCACCGAACGGAACAGCGGGTTTAGCCCGGTCGGCCGTCAGCGGCATCAGCCGCTTCCCTTCCCCACCTGCTAAAACAATGGCCAGTACGTCGCCGGTATCAATCAGCATTAGGTGCCTCCTCCCAGACCGGCACTGACACTTGTGGTGTTAATGCCCATCGTGGGTGTTGTTTAAATTGTGGTACTCGTCACAATCTAACACCACAAGATGGGGCCGTCAGACCACCGCCTTATTGCCCGAATTACTCGGCTACAACCACATACACTCGGGCACCTTCGGGCGTGCCGGTGGACGTGGATTCACCACAGCGCGCGTCAGTAGTGCCACCCATCACTCGGGCGTAACAGAACACGGGCAAACGTCTACTGTTTAGATATGGCTTCGAAACCCGTATGGCCGGGCTCGTCCTACCCGCTCGGCGCGTCCTACGACGGCGCCGGTACTAACTTTTCCCTATTTTCGGAGATCGCGGAAGCGGTCGACCTTTGCCTGATAGCGAAAGACGGCACTGAGGAACGCATTCGACTCGAAGAAGTCGACGGCCACGTCTGGCACTGTTACGCGCCGTCCATCAATCCCGGGCAGCGCTACGGTTACCGCGTACACGGACCGTTTGATCTCCCGGCGGGACATCGGTGCGACCCAGCAAAGCTTCTCCTCGACCCGTACGGCAAGGCCTTCACGGGGGAATTCGATGGACATCTGTCGCTGCTGTCAGAGCGCGGATACGGCCTCGACTCGCTCGGCCACACTATGACGTCCGTCGTCGTCAACCCGTACTTCGACTGGGCGAACGATCGGCCACCTAAGCGGCCCTATCACGAGACAGTGATCTATGAGGCGCACGTCAAAGGCATGACCGCTACCCACCCGGACGTTCCCGACGATCTGCGAGGCACCTATGCCGGCCTCGCCCATCCCGTCATCATTGATCACCTCACCCGCCTCGGTGTGACTGCGATCGAACTCATGCCGGTTCATCAGTTCCTGCAAGATCAAGTTCTGCGTGACCAGGGCCTGCGCAACTATTGGGGATACAACACCTTCGGATTTTTCGCACCCCACCACGAATATGCCGCAGGCTCGAAACCTGGCGCTGGCGTCGCAGAGTTCAAAACGATGGTGAAAGCGTTCCACGAGGCAGGCATCGAAGTCATCCTCGATGTGGTGTACAACCACACCGCAGAAGGCAACCATCTAGGCCCAGCGATCAACTTCCGCGGCATCGACAACGCCGCCTACTACCGGCTGCTCGACGATGATCGTCGCTACTACAAGGACTACACGGGCACCGGGAACAGCCTCAATGTCCGCAACCCTCACACGCTGCAATTGATCATGGACTCACTGCGCTACTGGGTTCTGGACATGCACGTTGACGGGTTCCGGTTCGATCTTGCCGCGACGCTCGCGCGAGAACTGCACGACGTCGACCGCCTTAGCGCATTTTTCGATCTTGTGCAGCAAGATCCCGTTGTCAGCCAGGTGAAACTCATCGCCGAACCGTGGGATATCGGCGAAGGCGGCTACCAGGTCGGCAACTTCCCCGGCCTATGGTCCGAGTGGAACGGCAAGTATCGCGATACTGTCCGGGATTACTGGCGCGGTGAACCCGCCACACTCGGGGAGTTCGCGTCGCGCCTCACCGGATCCTCAGACCTTTACGAGACCACTGGCCGCCGCCCCCACGCGAGCATCAACTTCATCACTGCGCACGACGGCTTCACACTGAACGACCTCGTCTCCTACAACGAGAAGCACAACGACGCCAACGGCGAGAACAATCAGGATGGGGAGAGCCACAACCGCTCATGGAACTGCGGGACCGAAGGCCCCACCGACGATCCCGAGATCCTCGCTCTGCGCGCACGTCAACGGCGAAATCTGCTGACAACACTGCTCCTCAGCCAGGGTGTTCCCATGCTGCTCCACGGCGACGAAATGGGTCGCACCCAGCGGGGAAACAACAACGTCTATTGCCAGGATTCAGAACTGGCGTGGATGGAGTGGTCACTCGCCGACGAAAACCGGGACCTCGTGGAGTTCACCGCGCAAATCATCGCCTTGCGCAAAGCCCATCCAGTGTTCCGGCGGCGGCGGTTCTTCGAAGGACGTCCCATCCGGACCGGCGACCAAACCCGAGATATCGCGTGGCTCACACCCACCGGGGACGAAATGACCCTCGAGGACTGGGATAGCGGGTTCGGCAGGGGACTCGCTGTCTTCCTCAACGGAGAGGGTATCCACGAACCAGACCAGCGTGGTCACCGCATCGTCGACGATTCGTTCCTGCTGTGTTTCAACGCGCACCACGAGCCTATCGACTTCATCACTCCAGACGGCAAGTACGCAAAGGAATGGGAGGTTGTCGTTGATACAAACCTCGAATCCCCAGCCGATATAACCTCAATCGAACCAATCACGGCGGGAAAGCCGATCACTGTGGAAGCTCGTGCGATGGCGGTGCTGCGGAAAGCGAAAAGCTCGTGATCACGTCGACATACCGGCTACAGCTGCGCGCCGCGACCGCTCAGTCTGCGGGTTTCACATTTGACGACGCAGCCGGCCTGGTTCCGTACTTCCGTGAGCTCGGGGTGAGCCACCTTTATCTCTCACCGTTCCTCACTGCGGTGGATGGTTCCACCCATGGCTATGACGTCGTAGACCCCAGTTCGGTCGCCCGTGTCCTCGGCGGACGCGAGGGGCTGCAGAGCCTCGCTGATGAGGCGCACGCGGCGGGACTCGGACTCATCGGCGATATTGTCCCGAACCACATGGGGGTCGCTCAGCCGGCCAGCAATCGGTGGTGGTGGGATGTCCTCACGCACGGACGCGAGTCTCGATATGCGGACTACTTCGACATCGACTGGGGTTCGGATCCCGAAGGTCGGCTTAGGCTTCCAGTACTCGGAAACACCAGCGAACTCGAGCATCTTGAACTGGACGGCGACGTGCTCCGGGTCCATGGGGTCGAGTATCCGGTGGGCGCTGGGACACACGGCGGCACCGCGCGTGGGGTGCACGATCGGCAATTTTATCGCCTGATCGACTGGCGCGACGGCCCGAACTTCCGCCGCTTTCTCGGAATCAACGAACTGGCGGCTCTGCGACAGGAAGAGAAGCGCGTCTTCGAAGCCACACACCAACTTATTGGTGAGCTGACCGCGGAAGGCGTCCTCGACGGTGTACGGGTGGACCACATCGATGGCCTAGCACGGCCCGAACAATACATTCACTGGCTTCGCGATCTGCTCGGCGCGGACAAGCTACTTGTCGTGGAGAAAGTAATCGGCAGCAACGAAGAACTAGACCCGCAGCTGCCGGTTGACGGGACCACAGGGTACGAAACGCTGCGAGAGATCGGCGGTCTCTTCAACTACCCCGCCAGTGCCGGTGCCCTTCAGCAACTCGCGCAGGAATTCACTGGCAGCAGTTGGGATGCACCAACAATCGCCACTGCGACGCGCGACCTGAAGATCACCGCTACTTCTGGCCCGCTCGAACCTGAACTCAACCGGGTGAGCCGCGCTGTCAGCACCGCCGCTTCAGATATCAGCGCGACCACGGAAGCGATCGTCGAGACAATCGCCGAGCTACCTGTTTACCGCGCGGATTCCAGCGATCATTTCGCTCACCTAACGAGCGCCCTCAACACTGTTATTTCGCGCGGGACTGCGGTCGGCGCGGCTGCGCAGAAGCTTCAGGAGTCCCTCGACGATCCAGAGATACTCAGCCGTTTCAGTCAGCTCAGCGCGGGCGCGATGTCCATCGCGACAGAAGGCCCCCTCGCGTACCGGGCAGCTCGGCTCATCTCGCTCCTCGAGATGGGCGGAGACCCAAGCCGCATGGCAACGGCAAGCGATGAGTTTCATGCGTTTTTTGCGCGCATCGCCGAAACGTGGCCCCGCACGATGACGACTCTCTCAACGCACGACGCTAAGCGCGGCGAGGATGTGCGGGCCAGGATCAGTGTTCTCACTCAGTTCCCCGAACTGTTCGGGGAACTCGCACGCGCCTGCGACGCAGTTCAGCCTGCCCCTGACCGCGCCAGCGGCTACTTTCTGCTGCAGAACATCATCGGCGTATGGCCAGAAACGTGTCCCCCCTCCCCGGCCCTGCGCGATAGGCTCGCTGAATTCGCCGTCAAAGCAGTCCGTGAAGCGGGAATTCACTCGGCGTGGGGAGCACCGGATACGGGGTTCGAAGACTCGCTGATCAACTGGATTGGGGAAATCTGCGACGGCAGTTCCGCCGCGCTCATCAGTTCGTTTGTCGCACGGATCAGCCCGCACGCTCACGCCGTCTCGCTAGGGCAAAAACTGTTCCAGCTCGCTGGGCCTGGCATTCCAGACGTGTACCAGGGCACTGAAATGTGGGAGGACTCGCTCACCGACCCGGACAACCGCCGTTTCATCAGCTATCCCCGCTTTGACTTCGCGCTCCGCCAAGTCACGCGGGTGCCTCCCTCATCGAGCGAACCGGCACGGCTGACAAAACTACGACTGGTGCGGGAAACGCTGAGGCTTCGGCGCGAGCGGCCCAGCACGTTCATCGGCGGAGGATACGCACCGCTAGCGCCTGAACAGACATTCGTGGCGGGCTTCAGCCGGTCACCATCCGGACGGCCTCCAGAGGTCGTCGCGATCGCCGCTCGCTTTACCGCAGTTCGGTCGCAACAAGACTGGGAACACACAACGGTCAAACTTCCAGCTGGCACATGGACGGATCGGCTCACGGGAATCAGCCACGCTGGCACGGTCGACGCGCCCACCATCCTCGGTACCTACCCAGTCGCGTTGCTCACGCAGGCCTAGAACATCGCGTCGTGTGGTAGCGAAAACCGCGAATAGCGGCTTCGGCTACCACATCGGGCCTAACTGCCGTTGGTCACAAGCTCTGCCTGAACCGGCGATTCGGACTCCTCGTCGACAATTTCTGGCTCATCCTCGTCGTGTGCAGCGCGCGGCGCCGGCTGGCTTCCGGAGGTCATCGAGGTTAGATCTTCGAGCTGCGACTCCAGGTATGCCTTGAGCCGCACGCGATACTCACGCTCAAATGTACGGAGCTGATCGATCCGCCCTTCAAGTACGCGGCGCTGCTCATTTATCGCACCCAAGATCTCGGTGTGCTGACGCTCAGCGTCAGACTTGAGCGACTCCGCACGTTCCTGAGCAGCGGATAGTTCACCATCGCCCTTTTCACGCGCGGCAGTAACGATCGTCTCTGCCTTCTCGCGGGCATCCTTCACCATCGCAGCGGACTTATCCCGCGCTTCGGTGACCATATTCTTGGACTTTTCCTTCGCGTCCGCGAGCGTCGAATCCGATTCTTGACGAGCGTCAGATGTCAGACGATCAGCCATCTCCTGTGCGAGTCCGATGATCTTCGCTGCCTGAGCACTAGCCGTCTCACCAGAGCCTTCGTGCTTGGTGACGTTCTCCAACTTCGATTCGAGTTCGGCAACCCGCTCACGCAGGTCGCTGTTCTCGTCAGCTAAGCGTGCAAGTTCCTGCTCGACAAGATCGAGAAAGACGTCGACTTCGTCTTCGTCGTAACCCCGCTTACCAAGCGACGGCTTTTTGAACGCCACATTGTGGACGTCCGCCGGAGTCAGACGCATGTCTCCCTAACCTTCCTCACAGGTCTGATGCACAACGCACTTATCGGACCCAACCCTACGCGTTGCTCGCAATGATGCCGCCAATGACACTCTGCACCACCATGATTCCGATTAGGAGGATCAGGACAGACAGATCCAGCCGGACCGACCCCAACGGGATCGGTGGAATGAATTTTCGGAGGAACTTAATCGGTGGATCTGTGATGGTGAAGATGAACTCCAGGATGACAACGATCGCGCCTGTGGGATGCCAATCCCGCGCGAACATCCGGATGAACTCGATGACCACCCGCGCGATGAGGAAAAGCGAGTAGAAGAACAGAAGATTCGAGATCACTACAAGGATCAGCACTCTGCCACTCTGCCTGACTTCACGAGAAGGTTCAAACCCGCCAGCACTTCGCGAGCGCCAACATCACCCGCCACCTGATGCGGCTGTCTATACGAAATCAACGGGCCTGATAGAACCCGGTTTCCGCGATGCGACGACGGTCTTCGGCCGTCACGTCGATGTCAGCTGGTGACAGTAGGAACACCTTGGACGCCACCTTCTCAAAGCTACCGTTCAGCGCAAAGGCACATCCTGCAGCGAAGTCGACCAGTCGCTTCGCATCCGCACCTGGCATATCGTTCAGGTCCATGATCACGGGAACGCCTTCACGGAACTGCTCACCGATGGTGCGCGCCTCACTGTAATCGCGCGGACGGAGAGTGGTGATCTTGCCCAACTGGCTGCCTTCCTCCAATACGGCCGCAGGACGACGGTCCGGGCCTCCCTCATGCCGATCAACGCGTGGCGCTCGCTGCAGCGGTTGCCGGACTGGTGCACGACCAAAGTCCTCGGGAGCTGGTCCTGGCTGCGGGGCACGAGCCGCACGTGGATCCATGCCGAAGCGGTCGCGGTCAAACCCCTCGCGGTCGAAACCATCACGCTCGTACCCATCCCGGTCAAAACCGCCGCGCGGGTAGTCGTCGCGCTCACTGCGACGGGGTGGTACGTAGGTACCAGGACGATAGCCGGGCATCTCCTCGTCGCGGCGCGCACGTCCGCGAGGCTGCTCGGGCTCATCAAGGTAATCGTCCTCGTACTCCGCGGGCGGTACTAGCGCGAAGTACTCCTTGATCTTCTGCAGAGTGCTCATAGATGACCTTCCTTGGCAGGGGCGAAGAGGCTGTGTCGGGATAGGTGGATGTAGTCCGCGCATTGAGGTGTTCGGGCAGTTCACCATCGTTCAATTACGGCGAGGTTATCGTTCTGAGACCCAACAATGCGGTACCGACACGCACGCAGGTAGAGCCGTGTCGCACAGCGATTTCCGCGTCACCCGACATTCCGGCCGAAAGCTCCACCGCAGAAGGGAACCGCGCCATGAATCGCGTGTGGATGTCACTGAGTTCTGCGAACGCTTCCTCCGGCACGGCACCGAGCGGCGGGACACTCATCAGGCCCGCGAGACGTAGTCCCTCAGCGCCGTCGACCTGAGCGCCGAGAGCGTCCAGTTCATCAGGGGGCGCTCCCCCCCGCTCCTCATCCTGATCAAGACTGACTTGCAGATAGACCGAGAGGTCCGACACTCGGTCGCCCCTTTGACGGGCGGACTGGACCGCACGCTCGAGTGCGCTGACGAGCTTGCTGCTGTCGACTGACTGCACTGAACTCGCCCAGCGCGCGACTGCGTTCGCCTTCTTTCGCTGCAATTGGCCAATCATGTGCCATCGCACATCAGCTTCTGGCTCAAGTTCCGCAAACTCCTCCACCTTGGCCGCTGCTTCCTGCACGCGCGACTCGCCGAAGTCGCGGAAGCCAAGCCGATAGAGGATCTGCACGTCGCTGGCGGGAAAAAACTTCGTCACAGGAAGTAGAGCAACTTCCCGCTCGGCCCGTCCAGCCGCACTGCACGCACTACGAAGCCGGTCACGCTGAGCAGCGACGGCGTCGGCGATCTCCCGAGCGCGCGCAGTACTCAATACACCATCCACAGTTACCCCGTCATCCAGATCAGCGACGCGAACCGCCCGGTGGGCGCAGCGCGGCGGTGACTGTACAACGTCGGATCCTCGATCGTGCAACGGGGGTCACGCCGGATCTCACGGATCCCCAGACCTCTCAGTTGCCGCTCGAGCCCGGCAGGCAAGTCAATCGATGGGGTGCCGGCCCGAGTCGTCGACGAACTCCGCGGCAGGTACCTCTCAACGTCGGCACGCATCTCATCAGGGACCTCGTAACACCGGCCACACGCCGATGGACCGAGAAGAACAGTGATACGGCCAGGGTCTGCCCCCATGCTGGCCATCTGGCCGATCACTGCCTTCACGACCCCGTTCTTCGCGCCGACCCTTCCGGCATGCGCGGCCCCTATCACACATGCCGTTTCATCGGCGAGCAGTACTGGTACGCAATCAGCGGTAAGCACTGCGAGAACAAGGCCGGGCTTCGCGGTGACAACCGCATCGGTTTCGGTAAGCGGCTCCGAAGAAGAGCTCTCGACTACTGCGACGTGTGTGCCATGCACCTGGTCCATCCAGATCACACGATCGCCACGCACCCCGAGTTCCGCAGCTAGCCGCTGGCGGTTCTCCGCAACAGCGTCAGGTGCGTCACCGACGTGAACACCGAGATTGAGGGAATCATAAGGAGGTTGGGAGATGCCACCCGACCGTGTAGTGATCTTCCACCGAACTGGCATCTCGCCCCCTCATCAACTCCCCCCGATTATGGCCCTGATGAAGGGCCAAGCTCGTTACCGCATGAACGGCGGAACGTCGAAATCGTCGTCGAAATCGTCGTTGTAGCGACCGCGGCCCTGCCCGGATCCTGCGGGCACTTGATCGGGCCGGGAAGGGGCCTCCCCGCGCCGTCCATTGCCTGCTGGAATCGGAGGCAAATCGCCGCTGAACCGGTTCCGTGAGGATGAATACTCGCGTCCCGCTGGGGCTTCAGGAGCGCCACGCCGGGTGCTCTCGGGGGCGGGCCGTGCCGCTGCCTGCCGTGTCGGTTCACGACGCTCGTCACGGATGTTCCGGGCGGGTGGGGCTCCATCGAATCCCGCAGCGATGACCGTGACGCGAACCTCGTCACCAAGAGAGTCGTCGATCACCGTTCCGAAAATGATGTTGGCATCGACGTGCGCAGCCTCTTCGACCAGGCTTGCAGCGTCGTGGATCTCGAACAGGCCGAGATCAGAGCCACCGGCGATGGACAGGAGCACACCGTGCGCACCGTCCATGGACGCCTCGAGCAGCGGTGAGTTGATGGCCGCTTCGGCTGCCTTGACAGCGCGCCCCTCACCCCGGGATGAACCGATACCCATGAGCGCGGTGCCCGCTCCGGACATCACACCCTTGACGTCGGCGAAGTCGACGTTGATGAGACCCGGAGTGGTGATCAGGTCAGTGATGCCCTGCACACCGTTGAGGAGGACCTCATCGGCTGAGCGGAAGGCATCCATGAGGCTGACCGCTGCGTCACCGAGCTGCAACAGGCGGTCGTTCGGGATGACAATGAGTGTGTCGCAGGACTCGCGCAGTGAGGCGATGCCGGCTTCAGCTTGTCCTCCGCGACGCTTGCCCTCGAAAGAGAACGGCCGTGTGACAACACCGACCGTCAGCGCGCCGAGCTTTCGAGCGATGCTCGCAACCACCGGGGCGCCTCCGGTACCCGTACCGCCGCCCTCCCCGGCGGTAACGAACACCATGTCTGCGCCTTTGATGACTTCTTCAATCTCGTTCTTGTGATCTTCTGCAGCTTTACGGCCGACTTCGGGGTCTGCACCTGCGCCGAGACCTCGTGTGAGTTCACGACCCACATCGAGTTTCACGTCAGCGTCGCTCATCAGCAACGCTTGCGCATCCGTGTTGATCGCGATGAACTCAACACCTTTGAGTCCAGCTTCAATCATTCGGTTTACTGCGTTGACCCCACCGCCGCCGATGCCGACGACTTTGATAACGGCGAGGTAGTTGTGCGGGGGCGTCATGGGCTCTCGCCTTCCATGTGTCTTGCTCTACCAGCGTTCTTTGTGGACCTTCGGGGGCCGGGAACTCAAACTGTAAACTCTAAACCTCAACCACAGGGTTAGAGTTATGTCAAGTACCTGACTGCTCGGAAACGCTAGGCATGACGCAAGACGATCTCCATTAGGCGCGCCGAGACTGCACAGTTATTTCTTCTTCGCGAAACGTTGACCGTGTCGCACCGCCGGAAACGTCAGCGGATTGTCGGCAGATCTGGACTGGACACGTCGTAGATCTGCCCCGGCTGCGTAAGGAGGGCGTTCGCGACTCTGGCCTTACGCTCGGTGCCTTCCGAACTGCCCCAGATCACGGTGCGCCCGTCGTCGAGCACCAAACGCACGTCGGCAGGCGAGTCGGCACTGACTTCCACGACTTGCCCACGCATCTCGGGCGCGAGCGACGAGAGCACAGATAGGGCAGACCTCGTCGCAGAGTCGTCCGCTCCGGGGTCGTCGACTACCAGTCGAGGAACTCCAGGAGGCGGTGGTTCGATCGCATACGTCACTGCGTACAAATCCATCAGATGGGGCCCAGCCGGTTTGTCGTAGAACACCGCAGGAACACGCTCAGTGACCACGATTCGTAGCGTCGACGGATAACTCCGCTTCACCGCCACCTCAGCAACCTTGGGCAGTTCGGCCACACGAGAGGCGATATGGTGCGTGCTCACCTGCAGCAGCGGCGTCTCAGGTGCGACATCGACTACGGCCCGCACCATCTCGTCTGGAACTGTCGGGCCTGTTTCGACATCGATGCTGCGGACCGCGAGAACAGGCGAAAAATACGCCGCCGCGCCCACTCCAACAACCGCCGACACCGCGAGCACGATGATCAGGATCACTTTACCGCGCGCCAGCCGGGGGCGTCCCTCTCGTGGATTCCGCTGCTGCCGCCGTGGCCGCTGGGCTGTTCTCGAGCTCACCTGCTACCCCGAGTTTCCCCGGGTGTTCAACGCTCCTGGCCGCAGATGATTCCGCTTCGCACGCAGGGCGTCGAGAATCGATGGGCCCAGCATTGTGACGTCGCCCGCCCCCATCGTGAGGACAACATCCCCAGCGTTCGCCAGTTTCGCTACCTGACGCGGAAGCTCCGACACATCGGGCTGGAAATACACGGGCTTCGCCACCTGCCGTGCGATGAGTTCACCGGTGACGCCCGGTACGGGCTCTTCCCTGGCACCGTAGACATCGAGGACGATGACTTCATCTGCGATGCTGAGTGCCTCAGCGAACTCCGGCGCGAAGGTCTGCGTGCGCGAATACAGGTGCGGCTGGAAAACGACGACGACCCGGCCCGGAGGTGTCGCAGGGTCAGCCGCGTGCTCCTGCGCCACCATGTCCTGAGCGGTGGACAGTACGGCCCGAACCTCGGTGGGGTGGTGCGCGTAGTCGTCGAACAGACGTACCCCTGCTTCACGCCCGGTGTACTGGAAACGGCGACGCACACCGCCAAACCCCTCTAGCCCCTCCAGAATTTCGTCGGTTTGCGCCCCGACCTCACGGGCGGCGAGGAACGCGCCGAGTGCATTCAGTGCCATGTGCCTGCCAGGTACAGCGAGCCGCATGGCCCTAGGGCTGTCCTCACCCGCAATATGGATCTGGCCAGCGCCGCCGCCATCACGCGCTTCCCAGTTGATGAGCTGCACGCCAAGTTCAACTCCGGTCGGCACCGTTTCGCCCGAGCCGTAGCCAACGACCCTGATGCCGCGTGCCGCGGCGCGTTCCGCGAAGGCGGCAGCACCAGGATCGTCAAGGCACACAACCATCAGGCCACCGGGCTGCATTCGACCGGCAAAGTCATCAAAAATCCGTACGTAGGCCTCGGCGGAACCGAAGTAGTCAAGATGATCTGCCTCGACGTTGGTCACGATGGCCACACCGGGCTCGTAACGCAACAGCGAACCATCACTCTCATCAGCTTCCGCCACGAACACCTCGCCAGTGCCATGGTGCGCGTTGGTGCCAGCTTCGTTGAGCTCACCACCGACCGCGAACGACGGATCAAGTTTGCAGTGCTGCAGAGCAACGACCAGCAGCGACGTCGTCGAAGTCTTTCCGTGTGTACCCGAAACGAGCACTGGTGTGCTCCCCCGCATCAAAGTGGCGAGGACGTCGGGCCGGTAACTCGTCGGAATTCCGCGGCGCTGCGCTTCGACCAGTTCGGGGTTGGTCTTTGGAATCGCACTCTGGGTGCTCACCACCATTGTGGGGCCGCCCTCAATGAGATCGAGAGCAGCCGCATCGTGACCTACCCGCACTTCGGCGCCGCGCGCACGCAAATCGAGCAGCACCCGGCTATCTTTCGCATCCGAGCCCGAAACAGCACCTCCGCGAGCCATCAAAATGCGAGCGATGCCCGACATCCCGGCGCCACCGATGCCAATCATGTGAACTCTCTGCAGTTCGGGAGGAAGGTCAGTGGGACTATCGAGACTCTGTCCGGTCACGCGCGGTCTCCTCTCGCGACATCCATCACGATCTTCGCTACCTGAGCAGCCGCGGACCGGTGTCCCGCATCAGCTGCGTTTTCACTCATTCGCCGCAACCGGTCCTTATCCTGCAGCATCGGAATGATCGTATCGACCACCCGGTCGCGGGACAGGTCGCCGTCAGACACAACTATCCCCCCGCCTGCCGCAACGACAGGCCTGGCATTGAGTTCTTGCTCCCCGTTGCCATGCGGCAGGGGGACATACACTGCAGGCAATCCGACCGCTGAAACCTCAGCGACAGTCATTGCCCCCGACCGGCATACCACCGCGTCCGCAGCGGCATATGCGAGGTCCATCCGGCTCAAATACGGAACAGCGACATAGGGCGGGCCGACATCAACAGCGGGGACCTCGAGAGAGTTCTTTGGCCCGTGAGCATGCAACACCCCGATACCTGCTGCCGCGAGGTCCGGTGCGGCAGCGGACACCGCGTCATTGAGTGATCGTGCCCCTTGTGAACCGCCGAAGACAAGAAGCGTCGTCGCTTCCGGATCGAGTCCAAAGCTCTCCCGCGCCTTAGCTCGCAGCGCACCGCGATCGAGACCGGTGATAGCCGCCCGGACGGGAATCCCGACCACCTCGCCGTTCGGCAAGCCCGATTCCGGAAACGCCGTCAGAACGCGCGACGCTCGCCGGGCTCCGACCTTGTTCGCGAGACCTGCGCTCGCGTTCGCTTCGTGTACGACAATCGGGATACGTTGGCGGCGACGCAGCAGGCCAGGCCCCGCTGCGAGATACGCAGGCAGCGACACGTAACCACCGAAACCAATGATCACATCGGCCTCGACCTCATCGAGGATCGCCCGTGTCTGTTTGACAGCCTGGCGTACGCGACGCGGCAGGCCGAACATTTGACGGGAGGCCTTTCTTGGCAGCGGCACCGGCGGGATGAGCTTCAGGGGATATCCACGCTCAGGAATGAGCTTCGTTTCGAGGCCGCGTTCCGTTCCGAGCGCAGTGATCCGGACGTGCGGGTCGATGCTGCGCAGAGCGTCAGCGACCGCCATCGCTGGCTCAATGTGGCCAGCAGTCCCACCACCGGCCAGTACGACCGAAACCGATCGGACTCTGGACTCCGTCACTCCCACGCACCCCTATCACCTAGTTCACCGACCACGCCTGAAATCCCGGTTGTCCCCGGAACGCCCGCCGTGCCCCGGGTGGCGTGACCGATTTCCGTCTGAGCTCCGATTCTGCTGGCCGCGCCGTGCTCCACGACCTTCATCAATACCACTGCTGCCCGTGCTTCGGCGCCCACGGGTCCGGTACTCACGCTCGGGCGGAACCGGTGTTGCAGAACCGTAAGCCGCCGTGGGGGCACGACCCCCAGGATAGGGCCGGGGGCTTCCGGCGCGTCCATATTCCCACGACTCGGCCGCACGCACATCACCGTATGAGTGCGCAGTGTACGAAGCTTCACGTCGAGGTGCGCCGCGAACGGGCTTCGCTGGCACGTACTTTTCCGGATCGGGCAAGCGCAAGAAGCGCGAGAGTTTGCTCTTCTTCGGCGCTGACCGCAAGGCCGCAATCGCCTCCGGTTCGTGGCGGGCCGCATTCGCGATGATCCCGAACATAAACAGAGTCATCACGGCGGAGGTCCCGCCGGCCGAGACTAGGGGTAGCTGCAGTCCAGTAACGGGCAGCAGGCCGACGACATAGCCCAAGTTGATAAACGATTGCCCGATCACCCATACCGTTGACGTCGCAACGAAGATACGGAGAAACGGGTCGACCGATCTCGTGGCGATACGCAAACCGGTGTAGGCGAATAGAGCGAACAAGCCAAGGACAGCAACGCAGCCGAGGAATCCGAGTTCCTCACCGATGATCGCGAAGATGAAGTCGTTGTGCGCTTCAGGCAGGTATGCCCATTTCGCGCGGCTTTGTCCGAGACCGACTCCCCAGAAACCACCATCGGCGAGCGAGAATTTTGCCTGTCTCGCCTGATAACTCGCACCAAGGGGATCGTCGTCTGAGTTGAAAAAGGCCCTCAGTCGCTGAGACCGGTAGCCTTCAGCGACCGCCATAACCGCGGCGACCGACATCGCCGCACCCACACCAACAACGAAAAATCCCAGTGGCAGCCCCGCGAACCACAAAAGCCCTAAAAGGATGAAGAACAGCACGACCAGGGTGCTGTAATCCGGCTGCATCGCCACCAGATAAAAGACCACGAGTGCGCCCGGCAGCAGCGGAATCAGCATGTCACGGATGCTGCGTGTACGCACGGCGCGGTCGCCAAGAAGCACGGCGCCCCACATCGCGAGCGTGATCTTGACGAGCTCCGACGGCTGGAACGCGAATCCAGCGAACTGGAACCAGCTGCGAGCGCCATTGACGAGCACGCCGATCCCCGGTATTAGCACGAGCACGAGCATCACGGTGGACGCCAGGAAGGCGACGAGCGCAAATCTGCGGAAGACGCGGACCGGTGTACGTAACGCCAGGTAGAACATGATCCAGCCGGCTGTGATGAACATCAATTGGCGGAAGAACATGGAGTACGCCGACCCTGAGCGACCGATCTCGGACACACTCGACGCCGAGAGCACCATCACCAGGCCAAGAATCGACAGCAGCGCAGAGATCGAGAGGATCAGGTGAAACGACGCGAGCGGACGATTCAGCCACGCGCCGAACCTGGCAGCCACGGCAGTGCGCCACCCAGCGAGCCCGCCAACAGCACGGGCCATCAGTCCCCGACACCCTTCACGCCAGGGACTGGCGGAGATCCGAGCGCTGCCACCGCAAGAGAGAAGCTCCGACCGCGATGACCATAATCACGGAACATGTCTAGCGACGCGGCTGACGGCGCTAGCAGCACCGTGTCTCCCCGCCGTGCGAGCGCGGCGGCGGCGTTGACCGCACGCGCCATGACCGCATCGGCGAGGTCAGTGTCCACGGGTGCGGCGTACCGCTTCTCCTGCGCTGCCAAAGGGGTGCCAGCGCGTCCGCTCTGAATCGTCGTCACTGTCACTGACCTATCGTCGCCCGCGAACACCTCGACGACAGGAACATCCGGCGCGTGTCGCGCTAATGTCTCCGCTATCACCCGGCGATCCGCTCCTATAAGGACCGCAGCCACCAGTTGGTCTCGGACGTCGGCAATGAGTTCCTCGACGTTGGCGCCTTTGAGTAGACCTCCCGCAAGCCACACGACGCGCGGATACGTCGAGATCGACGCAAGCGCGGCATGTGGGTTGGTCGCTTTCGAATCATCGACATATGTGACGCCGCCGAGCGACGCCACCTTCGCATTGCGGTGCGGACCAGTCTCATGGGTACGCAGCCCTTCTGCGACCGCTTCCGCGGCTACGCCGAGTCCCCGGGCCAGCGCTGCCGCGGCGAGACCATCGAGCAAGCCCGGCCGCCCTCCTGGCCGTACCTCGTCCGCCTTCACCAGCCGGACGCCCGCAGCATCACCGAATGCACGATCAACCAGGTAACCGTCGGCAACGCCAAACTCGTTGCGCTCGGGGGCACCCAAACGGAACCCGATCGTCCGTGCTGCCATCGATCTGTTAGTCAATTGGGAAGCGACGGGATCATCTAGTCCCAGCACGCCGATGCGGCCCGTGAGGACCCGCAGCTTCGCCTCGACGTAGGCATCCATGCTGCCGTGCCAGTCGAGGTGGTCCTCAGCGATGTTCAGGATCACTCCCGCTTCCGGGGTCACTGAGGGTGCCCAGAAGAGCTGGAAGGACGATAACTCGATTGCGAGCACATCGATTCGGGCTTGAAGATCAGGGAGATCAGTGCCATACCCCGCCATCATCGCGTCCAGTATCGGGCGCCCGATATTTCCGCACGCTGCGCTGTGGAGTCCAGCGGCACGAAGAATCGAGTTCAGCATGGTGGTGGTAGTGGTCTTGCCGTTGGTTCCAGTGACGGCAAGCCATCGCCGCGGCGGACCGAATATTCCGGCTTGGTCGAGCCGCCAGGCGAGCTCCACGTCACCCCAGACCGGGATCCCGTTGCGTGTCGCCTCCGCTAGCAGATCGGCGTCTGGCCGCCATCCCGGGCTCGTCACGACGAGGCGGATCCCCTCGAAGATCTCCCTCCCTGGGGGCATGGCGGAGTCGAGCAGAAGACCGCGAGCCCCCTGTTCGATGGCCGGTTCGAGCGCATGCTCACGCGTGTCGGCTACTACCGCGCGCGCACCGATCGCGTGCAGCGCACGCACCGTAGCGAGGCCGGAGACCCCCGCTCCCGCAACCAGGACCTCTCTCCCCGCGAAGTCGTGCGGAAGCGGTGCGGGCGAAACGCCAGGGGTCACGAGACTCCCCCGGAGGCAGCAAGCCACTCACCGTAGAACAAGCCAACGCCGAGTGCGCATGCAATCGCTGTGAGCAGCCAGAATCTGATGATCACCGTGGTTTCCGCCCAGCCACCGAGTTCGAAATGGTGGTGGAACGGGGCCATGCGGAACACACGCCGCCCAGTTGTGCGGAATACAGCGATCTGGATGACGACGGAGAGGAACTCGGCGACGAAAATTGCTCCAACGACGATCATCAGTAGCGCGGTCTGCGTGGTGAGCGAAACACCGGCGATCAGTCCGCCCAGAGCGAGCGACCCCGTGTCGCCCATGAAGATCTTTGCTGGCGCAGCGTTCCACCACAGGAAGCCAACACACGCACCGGCGGCTGCGGCACACAAGATTGCAATGTCGAGTGGATCACGAACGTGATAGCAGCCGGGCACGAAATCTGCCTGGCAAGAGTTCCGGTACTGCCAGAAGGTGATGATGACGTATGCCCCGACGACCAGACCGGTGGTACCTGCCGCAAGCCCATCAAGCCCATCGGTGAAGTTGACGGCATTAGACCACGCCGTCACGACTAGGTACACGAAGATCATAAACACGATCACGCCCATCGAGATGGTCGTGATGTCACGCACGTAGGAGAGGTGCGGGCTGCCTGGCGTCAGATCGTCCTGGTTGCGGAACTGCAGCAGCAGACCGCCGAAAACCAGAGCGGCAACGAGTTGCCCCACGAGCTTAGACGTCTTGTTGAGGCCGAGATTGCGCTGTTTACGGATCTTGATGAAGTCATCGAGGAAACCCACACCGGCGAGCATCGTGGTGAGACCGAGCACGAGCATTCCCGACGCCGTCGGCCCTTCGCCATCGATGCCCAGCCCCACCAGGTGCGAGCCCCAGTAACCCGCCCAAATCCCGGCAAGTATCGCGACGCCGCCCATAGATGGGGTGCCCCGCTTGGACTGGTGTGACTGGGGCCCTTCGACACGGATCTCTTGACCGAAACCCTGCTTCGAGAAAACGCGGATCAGTACTGGAGTCAGGAGAATCGACACCGCAAGCGCGAAGCCCCCAGCGTAGAGAACCTGAGTCATTGGATGCTCTCCGTCCTCGTCGCCGTATCAGTGCTGTCAGTGCTCTCACCGCCGGCTAGCAGCGCCTCCGCCACAGTCCACAGGCCTACTGACTGTGATGCCTTCACGAGCACGACATCTCCGGGGCTCACCTCGGCGGTCAGTGCCGCTATCGCGGCTGCTGCATCCGGTACGAGCACCGACTCGTTGTCCCAGGACCCTTCCATCACGGCCCCTTGATGCATGGCGTGCGATGGCCGCCCAGTCCCCACCACTACGAGCCGGTCGACGAGCAGCCGCACCGCCTGCCTGCCGATCCCGTCGTGCTCGATCACCGAATTTTCGCCAAGCTCAGCCATTTCCCCCAGGACCGCCCAGCAACGACGCGACGGCTTCCCAGACCGAGCCATAGTGACCAGCGCCTTAAGCGCAGCTTTCACCGAATCAGGGTTCGCGTTGTAGGAGTCGTTGATCACTGTCACGCCATCAGATCTGGTACTGACGTCCATCCGGCGCGCTGAGACGGCCTTGGCCTCACCCAGCGCAGCCGCGACCTGGTCGACCGTGGCCCCACATTCGAGTGCTACCGCGGCCGCGCACAGCGCATTGGTTACCTGATGCTCGCCGTGTACCGCGAGCGTCACCTCAGTAACGCCCTGCGGAGCTGTCAGCGTGAACGACGCGCGAGCCTGATCATCGAGGCGAACGTCGGTGGCGCGCACATGAGCGTTCCCGGACTGTCCAATAAACACCACACGGGCAGTTGTTCGTTTCGCCATCGCAGCGACGAGGGGGTCGTCGGCGTTCAAGACTGCGACG
Source organism: Hoyosella subflava DQS3-9A1 (assembly GCF_000214175.1). Lineage (NCBI taxonomy): Bacteria > Bacillati > Actinomycetota > Actinomycetes > Mycobacteriales > Hoyosellaceae > Hoyosella > Hoyosella subflava. The sequence goes on along the minus strand of NC_015564.1, from coordinate 1,371,191 downwards.
CCTCCGGCGGCCGCATCAGGCAGCGACTCCACGAGTTCACCCTTGGTAGCCGCGATTACCTCCCGGCTACCAAACTCTCCTAGGTGCGCGGTACCCACATTGATCACAACCCCGATACGGGGTGGCGCCGTCGCTGCCAGGGCCGCAATGTGCCCCGGGCCGCGTGCGGACATTTCGAGGACGAGAAACTGCGTACCGATACCGGCACGCAGTGCAGTCCAGGGGTGGCCGATCTCGTTGTTGAATGATCCAGGCGGGGCGATAGTTGATCCGAGTGGTTTCAGGACTGATGCAATCAGATCCTTCGTAGACGTCTTACCTGCTGACCCCGTTACGCCGACCACTGTGAGGCCGTGCTGTTCAGTGAGCACATCGACGTTTGCGCGGGCTAGTTTAGCGAGCGCCGCAAGGACGGCAGCACCAGATCCATCGGCATCATGCTCGAGCGCCATCGCGGTACCCTGCCAACTCGAGTCCTGCGCTGCTATTGGCGGGACCACGACAGCCGGCACCCCGACTGGGCGGGCCGCCAGGATCGCGCATGCTCCCGCATCCACAGCTGCCCGCGCGTAATCGTGCCCATCCGCCTGTGCCCCCGGCAGCGCTAGGAATAGTCCGCCGGCCGTTACCTTGCGTGAATCGAACTCCACTGTGCCCGTGACGACCGCGTTCTCGTCCGGCACGTCATGAAGCGTCCCTCCCGTGAGATCCGCTACCTCACGCAGTGTCATGGCGATCACTCAGCTACCTCGCTCCTCAGCGCAGCATCGATGGCGTCGGCAAGGATAAGCCGATCGTCGAAAGGATGCTTCACACCTCTTATCTCCTGCCCCGTCTCGTGACCTTTCCCCGCCACGAGAACCACATCGTCGCCAATTCCATGGGCGGCGACCCACTCGACAGCAACTCGGATAGCTTTCGCGCGGTCACCGATCTCCTGGATTTCCGCGCGTTCGGCCTCCGGTACACGTCGCGCGCCAGCGAGCATCTCCGCGCGTATTGCCGACGAATCCTCATCACGCGGATTGTCATCGGTGATGATCACAACGTCACTGCCCCGTGCGCTCGCCTCACCCATCGGCTGACGTTTGCCGGTATCGCGATTGCCGCCAGCGCCGATCACCAGCGCGATCTTGCCCCGCGCCTGGGCGCGCAAGGTAGCGAGCACTGCCTCCACCGCGCCAGGCTTGTGCGCGTAGTCCACGACCGCCAAGAACGGCTGTCCACGGTCGATACGTTCCACGCGCCCGGGAACCTGAACATCCGCTAGGCCTCGTGCCGCTTGGGTCGTATTCGCGCCAGCAGCGTCCAGGATCGCGAGCGCCAGGAGCGCGTTCGCCACGTTGTATCTGCCGGGCAACCTGACTGTCACGTCGTATTGCCGACCGTCACTGCGTTCCGCTGCGAAGGCCTGCACTCCGGTACTCACCACATGAGCGCTGCGAGCGAGCCACTGAGCCGGGTGACCATCAGCGGATACTGTTACCACGTCGCCCTCGGCGCAGTCCGCCATCCGGCGGCCCCAATCATCATCTACGCAGATGACCGCACGTTCACATTTCACCCGTGATTCTGCGACAAACAGACGCGCCTTCGTGTCGAAGTAATCTTCCATGTCGCGATGGAAGTCGAGATGATCGTGCGACAGATTCGTGAAACCGCCGACAGCGAAGTGGCATCCGTCGACGCGGCCCAGCGCAAGCGCGTGGCTCGACACTTCCATCACCACAGAGTCGATTCCCCGCTCCGCCATGACGGCGAGCAAAGCCTGTAACTGTGGCGCCTCGGGCGTAGTCAGCGCGCTCGGGACCGGTTTCCCCTCAATGCGCGTCTCCACAGTGCCGATCAGTCCTGCGCGGAGTCCGGCAGCCACAAGACCACCTTCGATGAGGTATGCAGTTGTCGTCTTCCCTGACGTCCCCGTGATGCCGATCAGCTGAAGTTTGTCCGATGGGTTGCCGTAGATGCGAGCGGCGGTATCGCCCAGAATCCGGCGGGGCTCATCATGCACAAGCACCGGTACCTGGATGTCACTGCTGACGTGCGCTAGGCCAGCCTCATCCGTGAGAATGGCAGCGGCGCCGCGTGCGAGCGCCCCCGGAATGAACGAAGCTCCGTGTGCTCGAGCACCAGGAAGTGCGGCGAAGAGGTCTCCATCGACCACATGCTGGGCTCGCAGCTCCACACCTGACACAGTCTTCGCCTCGACGGGCGGTCCCGCAGCAGCGCGCGCACCTGACACGACAAGCAGCTCGGAAAGAGGAGTTGGGGGCAAGGTCGACGGTCGCGGAGACGACGGCTCCTCCCCTGGTCCGCCCGCTGCCTGTCCGATTGGCACCAGTCCACTCCTCTCCCACTTCGCTGCAGCACCCCACATTTATGCAGCCCCGAACACAGCGTCGTAGCTGGCCATAAGCTACGGCGAACGTTACCGGCCCGCCGCGCGCTTCACAGGCTCACGGCACAATACACGCGAATCTCGCTTTACGGTCGGCACGTTGCCCCTTATGGCGCACTGGTGTCGAGGACGAGCCGGGGACCGGCGTCCTCCGACAGCGGAATGTTCTCCCGCTGCAGCAGCCACGAGGCGATATTGTGGAATAGAGGCGCCCCTGACGTGCCGCCGCCGCCGTCGACCCCGCGGACCGGCGCATCAAGCATCACGCCGATCACGTAGCGCGGGTCATCGGACGGGGCGATCCCAGCGAAAGTGATCCAATAAGTCGAGTTGGAGTAGCACCCGCAATTCGGATCGACCTGCTGCGCGGTGCCGGTCTTTCCGGAAACCTGGTATCCCTCGATAGCTGCCTGGGGCCCCGTGCCCTGCTGATACCCCATCGGGTCGCGCTGGACGACACTGCGGAACATGTCCCGAACGATCTCGGCAGTCTCCGCGCTAACTACCTCCACCGGTTCAGGTCGCTCAGATTCGGTGCGGTTCCCGGACGCATCGACCGATGCCCGAATGATGCGAGGCGGGACTCGAACACCATCGTTCGCGACTGCTTGATACATACCTGTCATCTGAAGCAGCGACATCGACAGACCCTGCCCGATAGGCAGGTTTGCGAATGTGCCGCCACCCCACTGATCCAGCGGCGGTACCATACCCGAGCTTTCGCCAGGGAGTTCAATTCCGGTTGGCAGCCCAATCCCGAAGCGCCACAGCATTTCTGCATACCGTTCTTCACCGACTCGCTCCGCGAGCAGCAGTGTGCCTACGTTGGAGGACTTACCAAAGATTCCAGTAGTGGTGTAAGGCACCACCCCGTGTTCCCAGGCGTCACGCACTGTCACCCCGGCCATATTGATGCGGCCGTCGACGTCAAGCACCTCATCGGGCGTGGTAAGACCGTCTTCGATGGCGGCGGCAGCCGTCACTAGCTTGGCCACCGAACCCGGCTCGAATGGTGTCGATACTGACAAGTTTCCGAGCTCGGAAACCTTGTTCTCCGGTGCGCCGAGGCCAAGCGCCGGGTTGAATGTGCCGTCATTCGCCATGGCCAGGATTTCGCCGGTGTGTGCGTCCATCACGACAGCTGACACGTTGCGCGCTCCGGAGCGATCCTTGGCGAGTTGTGCCTGCTGCTGGACGAAGAATTGAATATCCGCATCGATCGTCAACTCGACAGTGGATCCGTCGACGGCTGGATACACATCGCGGGTGCTACCGGGAATGACCGCGCCGTCCTCGCTGCGGTCGTAGGTGCGCGATCCGTTCTGGCCCGCCAGTTCAGCGTCCATTGCCTTTTCCAGGCCCATCAGGCCGTGTCCGTCCCACCCCGTGGACCCCACGATGTTCGCTGCAAGTGCACCGCCTGGATATTGGCGGATGTCTTGGCGCTCGGAGCCGACTTCAGGGAAGTCCTCCTGGATCTCCGTGGCAACAGCGGGGTCGACTCCGCGAGCGAGGTACGTAAACGTCTCGTCGCTCATAATCTGGCGCCGAAGTGTCCGTTCCGTCACCTGATCGTCGAGCGCACGCGCGACACCCCTCGCGATTTCTCGAAGCCGCGCGTCCGGATCAGGTGCGGTCGGATCATTCTCCGCCACGGTCTCGAGTTGCTCCCGGACCCTGCGCGGCTGGAAGGTCAACGCTCGTGCCTCTGTGGTGAAGGCGATGACGTTGCCATTTCGATCGACGATCGGCCCCCGTGTGGCGGGGTCGACTAAGGATACGGTCCGCTGCATGGCGGCCTCGGCGGAAAGGCGCGGCGCGGAGAAGCCCTGAACATTGATGAGCTGAACAACGATGAGCCCGATTGCTAGGAACATGACGAATCCAGCGACACGGAAGCGGTACACGCGTGCCCCCGGCTTCGCTGGCTGCCGTCGCGACCGGGATGGGCTCACGGCAGGTCCGTCGGCTCGTCGGAATCTGGCTCCCCACCCACTGGCACCAGCGTCTCCGAAGGCTCACCATTCTCACCGAGTTGCGGAGTCATCTCTGGCCCGGGCAGTTCGTCCACCGGAATCGGTATCGCCACCTCGATTTCACGTTCCGGAGATCCGGAAAGCGGGCCTGTCAGGTCACGGCGCTGGGGGTCGATGTTGAACGGCGGAAGCGGTGCACCCTGCGCAACCCGTGGCTCGCCTATCAGGTTCACCGAGCCGTCGCGAGCAACCCTGAGATACGCAGGGTCAGGCGCTGGGATCATTCCCTCTTCGGAAGCGAGGCGGGCGAGTTCCGGGGCGGAACGGCCGCGCTCGACGTCGCGGCGCAGCGCTTCGCGCTCCTCTGCGAGCTTTTTGTATTCCATCTTCGCCTCAGTGATCTGATACGCCTGCTGCGCCGCTTGTGTCGACAGCAACAAGGTGAGCGCGAGTCCGCCTACTAGCATCGCAATGATCAGCGCCACAAACGGGATACGACTCGCCTTTTCCCGCATATCAAAACGGGCCGCTCCGCCGTCAGGACTGCCGAGCCTGGTTGAGCGGCGCGCATACGCGCGGCGCGCAGCCGGAGACATCCCATGTGCTCCCGGGCGCCCGTTCTTTCGTTTCTGGTCATTGCCGCGCCGGGTAGGGGTCAGCGTCGTCGTCATTGCGATCTCCTTGCGATCCGCTCGGCAGCGCGAAGCCGTACCGGCGCTGAACGTGGATTTGTTGCCGCTTCCGTTTCCGAGGCACGTTCGGCCCCACGCGTCAGCAACCGAAACTCAGGGCCAGTTCCGGGCAGGTCAACTGGTAGACCCTCAGGCGAGCGAGACTTCACGCGCTGCGCAAGTTCTCTTTTGACAATGCGATCTTCGAGCGACTGGTACGACATGAAGGCGACACGACCGCCCACTGCGAGCGCTGCACAGGCTGGTTCGATGACCTTTTCGAGTGCATCGAGCTCGCCATTGACTTCAATACGCAGCGCCTGGAAAGTGCGCTTCGCAGGATGCCCGCCGGTCCGTCGCGCGGCCGCGGGTATGGCGCCGTACAGCAACTCCACCAGTGGTGCACTCGTCGTGAAGGGCTGCTGTTCGCGGTACCGCACGATAGCCGACGCTATTCGCCCAGCGAAGCGTTCTTCCCCGTAAACGCTCAGCACTCGAGCCAGTTGACCTCTCGAATAAGTGTTCAATACATCCGCGGCGGTTAAATCGGTGGTGGTATCCATGCGCATGTCGAGGGGTGCGTCGATCGAATACGCAAACCCGCGGCCCTTCTCATCGAGCTGCATGGATGACACACCAAGGTCGAACAGAATTGCGTCGACAGCTTCGGACTGCGCCAAACCAGCTTGGTCGAGGGCAGTCACGATCCCGTCGAAACGGGTATGAACGAACGTCACGCGATCTCCGAAGGCCGCCAGTCTCTCCCTGGATAGGGAGAGCGCGCGCTGGTCGCGATCCAGACCCACAACTCGCAAACCCGGGAAATCCCGCAGGAACCGTTCTGCATGTCCGCCGAGGCCCAGGGTGGCATCGACCAGGACAGCGCCAGTACCGTCCGCAGCTCGCTGGGTGATCGCTGGTGTAAACAGCTCGACCGCGCGGTCTGCCATCACCGGGACATGTTTCGGCTGCCCCTCAGATGGACGCCCGGGCATCTCATCGGTCATGACAGCTCCTACGGTGATCGTCACGGGGCGGCAACCTTGCCGAACATCGGGGGATGCCACGTGGGCTCTGTCCGGACGGAGTACCTGGCGTTGGGGAAGTACGCCAGGGGCTCTACCGGGCAGAGGCCGCGTAACACCCGGCCCAAGGCGGCCTTGGCGAGCGCTGAAAGCGAACCTGATTTCGACACGTCAGAGGATCTCCTTGAGCACCTCGTCACGAGCCTGCGAGTAGTCCTCCTCGTTCTCCGAGAGATATTCCTCCCACGATCCGGAATCCCAAATCTCCAGAAAGTCCACGGAGCCGACGACGACACAGTCCTTCGCGAGCCCCGCCCATTTGCGGTGAGCTGAGGAGATCGTGATGCGGCCTTGAGCATCAACATGCTGCTCATCCGCACCCGAAGCGAGGCTGCGAATAAACGCGCGTGCCTGCGGATCGCTGCGCGAGATAGATGCCGCTTTCCTAGCAAGCTCCATGAACTCGGCGCGCGGGTAGACGGCAAGGCTATGATCCTGCCCCTTAACAACCATCACACCTCCCACGAGCGATTCCCTGAACTTCGCCGGCAATGTGAGCCGACCCTTGTCGTCCAACTTGGGCGTGTAGGTGCCGAGAAACATTCCGACACCTCCTACTCCGCCCCGAGAGACCAGTAGCGGAACTTGGGTACGTTCCACCGCGCACCACGTTACCCCACTTTCCCCCACCAGCAATCGATAACAGGGGTGTTTCATTGTGGTGTGGGCGTATTTAGCCTGATACACGAGGTGGGAGAAGGTGGGGGCGTTCAGACCGTTACGGGACCTTGGCCCAAATCGAGTCCAGCCCGCGACCTCCCCGTTACCGCAGAGCTCCCCAGCCCACACCCTCTTTACCGGCCAAGACCCGCCTGCAGCGGTGTGTGGTCAGTATTCGGGGTGTGCGGTGACTACAGCACCGCGAACAATGGGGCTTCGGGTGGGGAGATGTGGGGGACGTCCGCGAGATGCTGTGGAGCGATACCGCGCAAGCAAAGAGGGTGTGGCTCCCGGCCGGGAGCCACACCCTCTTTACATATGAGAAGCCGCTATTGCTCGAAACGCTTCCGGAATCTCTCTTCCATCCGCTTCGAGAAACTTTCGGATGAACCCCGGGGCTTGCGCGCTCCTGGCTGCGGCTTCTTGCCGCCTTGCTTGCCAGAAGCACCGGAGTCCGTTGAGGCCTCTTGGCCTTCTCCATCTGCTGTGCGCTGGTGGTTACCCGCAAGCGCCCAGACTCCTGCGCCGAACATCACCAGGAAGCCGACGAGACTCAGAATGGGAAAATCACCCAACTTGAGCGGCAGCGCAACCCCGGCGATCAGCAGGACAAGCCCCAGCAAGAAGATCGCAGCGACCTGGAGTCGCCGACGCGGAGATGCACCGCGAGTGCTTGCTGTGCGCACTTGCGAAGCGAACTTCGGATCCTCGGCATAGAGCGCGCTCTCGATCTGTTCGAGCATGCGCTGCTCGTGCTCGGAGAGTGGCACGGTCCCTCCCCCGCACTTGGTGGTGGCCGCCACACCATACGGCGCAGCGGGTTCCTGACTCTTGCAAGAACCTACCACTATGATAAGTGCACTTCTCATCCCGTACCACACAGATCGCTGTGCGGTTTGCCGCATCTTTCGTTCAGTTGAGTCCTGGACGTCGATTTGGGGACGGAACGCCGGGAACTTCCTCACGCCGCACCTGGCTCACGCAGTCCAAACACCGTCTCGTGAACCACGTCAAGGAACTCACCAGCCAATTGGCAGAGACCGTCTGCCTCCGCAAGAGTGGCTGAGGCGATCCCTGCCTCGAAAGCTGTTCGCCGACGCGAATAGGTGGCGAACTCCCCGCTCCAGCGCGCCCATTCTTCAGAGACGCCTTCCAGCAGAACCCAGGCGTTTCTCGTCCTACGGCCTCGCCGCTGAGGTTTGTCATACAGTGCCAGCACTGTTGCCGCACCCCGAAGTGCCGCCAGATAAGCGGCGCGGAATTTGTCGTCAGCCCTACATTCGCTGACTGACTCCGCGTGGAGCTGATCCGCCCGTCGCAGCAGGTCACGCGCTCGCGCTGCCGCTACACCGGCTCCAGGGCGCGAAACACAGGGCGCCGGGCTCATCTGTGAGCGCATCCATCCTCCTAACAGCGCGGGCCCGCAGACTGATGCGGGGCCGTACCTAACTTTCGGCGGGCTGGCCTGCGTCGCTTCCCTCGAACAGACCAGCCGCCGTATCGAACAGCTGTTCGACGTATTCAATATAGCTATACCCCCTGACAATTTCTGACGAAGCCGAGGAGCGGATACCGAGAAATGTGGCACTTGATGTGAGCACCGTGATCGAGCTCTCGCCCGCCACGCTGCGCGAACGAATGCATGAGGCGCTCCAGATTTATGTGGCGGCGATGGGATACCCGCCGTCAGTCGCCCGTCGCAGGGCCCCGATGTGGGCGGAACATGCCCTGCGACCAGGGTGGAAGGCGGTGGCGGCAGTCCTGGAACCAGACGACCCGCTCCGCGGGGTCAGCAAGCTCGCGCCGCACCGTGCTCCGCTTGTCGGCATCGCATATGGCTACTCGGGTGCCCCCAGCCAGTGGTGGTACCGGCAGGTCTGGGCCGCCCTCGAGTCGGGGCAGGGCGAGTTTAACGCGGAGCGCGCACTGGAGAACTACTTCGAACTGACCGAACTCCACGTCCACCCTGACGCGCAGGGCATGGGCGTGGGTCAGGCACTGATTACTGCACTGCTCGATGCCAGGCCGGAGAACTCGGTGCTGCTATCCACACCAGAAATCGGTGCGGAGGACAATCGCGCGTGGCGGCTCTACCGTCGGCTCGGCTTCGCCGACGTGTTACGGCATTTTCAGTTTGACGGCGACCCTCGGCCCTTTGCTGTCCTCGGACGGGAGCTTCCGCTCTGAGCAGCTACGCTCAGAAACCGTGAGTGAGGCTGTCGTCGTCGGGTCAGGACACAATGCGCTCGTTGCAGCATGCTACCTCGCACGCGCGGGGTGGGAGGTACGGGTGATCGAACGGGACACCGTTATCGGTGGCGCCGTCTCGACGGTCGAACGGTTCCCCGGACATCGTGTTGACCGCGGATCGTCCGCACATTTGATGATCCGTCACAGCGGAATCATTGAGGAACTCGACCTCGCCTCGCACGGGTTGCGATACATCGACTGCGACCCCTGGGGCTTTGCTCCAGCTGAGCCCGGTTCGGGTGGCAGAGGCATTGTCTTCTGGCGCGATCTCGACCGCACATGTGAGTCGATCGCACGCGCATGCTCACCCCGTGACGCACGCGCCTACCGAGAGTTCGTCAAAGTCTGGGCCCCGCGGAGCAGCCACGTCATGCGCGCGTTCAGTGCCCCGCCCTCGGGGCCGCACCTCCTGCGGTCATTCTGGGGCCTCGACAGCGGTGGTGACCCCGCACAACTCTCACGCGAGTTCCTCTCACCTGGTGACGCGGTACTCGACGAGTTCTTCACGAATGAGCGCCTCAAGGCGGCCTTGGCCTGGTTCGGCGCTCAATCAGGCCCTCCAATGTCCGAGCCGGGAACTGCGCCGATGGTGGGTTTCGCCGCACTGATGCACGTCCTCCCGCCTGGGCGCGCGGTCGGCGGCAGTGGGGCGCTGACAGCCGCACTGGCTCGCCGCCTCGAGGCCGACGGAGGATCGATCACGTGCGGTGACGCCGCCGTTTCCCTCGCACAGCACAACGGCGGGTGGACGGTGACGACCGAATCTGGCACGCAACTTCGCACACCTGTCGTGATTGCAGGGTGCCACGTCCTGACCACCCTAGATCTCTTGGCTGAAGGCAAATTTGACGGCGCCAGACTGGCCGACTGGCGGAAGCGAATCCGTGTGGGCCCCGGCATCGGAATGGCTGTTCGCGTGCGAGCGCGAACGCTCCCGATATACCCGACCGTGGACGAGGATGCGGCGGTCATAGGCGCCAGCCTGCAACTACTGGCGACCGATCGAGCGCATCTGAGGGCAGCTCACGGAGCTGCCCTGGCAGGCGAACTCCCTCCTAGACCCGTCTCCCTCGCGATGAGTTTCAGCGCTATCGACCCTTCGCTCGCGCCGCCGGGAGAACATCAGTTGACACTCTGGTCCCAATGGCACCCGTTCAGTCCCCGTGAAAAAGACTGGGACACACTGGCAGACCGCGAAGCAGACCGTATTCAGGCTGAGCTCGAGCGTTTTGCGCCCGGCTTTTCAGGGTCCATCCTCGATCGCCATGTACAAACACCGAAGGGGCTTGCCGACGAGCTAGGACTGATTGGCGGGAACGTGATGCACGTCGAGATGGGACTGGACCAGATGATGATGTGGCGGCCAGTTCCTGCCCTCGCCGGCCAGAAAGTGCCGGGCGCACCTGGCGTTTACCTCACCGGTGCGTCCACCCACCCCGGCGGTGGTGTCTCGGGATTCAGCGGGCGAAGCGCTGCGCGGTTGGCAATCCACGACGCACGGCTGCCAAGACGACTGCGGCGCGGGCTCACATGGCCCCGCTGATGCGTATCGCCGTGGTCCTTGCGACTGCGGCGATCGGGATGCAGATCGTGTTTCCACTCGCACAGGGAGCCCTGCTTGACGCCGTTACCGCGGCCGTGGTCGTCCTCCTTGCTGCCGCAGCGCTGGCCCATGCGCTGGTAACGCGGGGTGCGATTTTTATGGTCACCCTCCTGCTGTCAGCGGCAGGGGTCGGATTCGCGGCTGAAGCTCTGGGAGTCGCTACGGGTTTCCCCTTCGGCTGCTACGAGTACGCGCTCGATCGCTTGGGTCCGCACCTTGCCGGAGTTCCGCTGGTGGTGCCGCTGGCCTGGGCGGCAGGTAGTTACCCCGTGTGGTGCGCGGTTTCTGCGCTTCTTTCGGGTCACCACGGCTTGCGGCGGGCCGCAGTGCGGGTCCCGCTGGTGGCAGTGACGATCACGGCCTGGGACCTTTATCTGGATCCCCAGATGGTCACGATGGGTTACTGGACGTGGTGTGCGAGCGGGCCGGTGTTGCCAGGCGCCGGACAGATACCGCTGACGAACTTTGCCGGGTGGCTGCTTGTCGCGACTGTGATCGCGATAGCACTCGAAGTTGCCGCAGCTCGTTCTGATCCTGGTTCCGAGCCGCCTGACCGGTGGGCGCGACTCGGCGCCGATGCCGTCCCCCTCGCGCTTTTCCTCTGGACATGGCTCGGATCCGCGCTCGCCCATGCAGTTTTCCTCCATGCCCGCTTTCCCGATGCGGGCCTGCAGATCTCCGCATCGTTTGGCCTGCTCGGGATGGCTGTTACGGGCGTACCGCTGCTCTTCTGGCTTTATCGAACGGCACAATCGCGGCCACGGATTCGGGGCCGCTCGGCAGGTCAGCGCGCAACCAGCGAGTCAGACCTGGCACGATAGCGGAGTGCCGTTGCGAAACAAGATGCGATCGCCCAGGTGGAGCCGGTTTGCGCCAGCAAGCCTGCTGCTCGCCGCTGTCCTGCTGCTGACGACTGGATGCCTGTATACGGATGCGAACATCCGATTGAGCGAGGATGATCGTCTATCCGGGCGGATAATCGTGGCGCAAGAGCCCACGGAAGAGAACGATCAAGGTCCGCAACTGCGTGTGCCCGATTCGCTCTATGGACGCGCGCGCGTCCAGCGCTGGTCTGATGAGGGCTACGTTGGCAGTGAGCTGATTTTCAGCGATTTGAGTTTCACTGACTTCCGGCAATTGGGGCAGTTCGCGTCTGACGCACCCGGCAGCTTCGATTTGCGATTTACGCGCTCCGGTAACGTAGTCACCATGACTGGGCGCGCTGACCTGCGCAATGTCCCTGACGGCTCCCCCGTCACGCTCGCTGTGAGCTTCCCATCAAACATCACAACAACCAATGGGGAGATGACTACTAACAGATCTGTCGTCTGGACTCCGGCTCCGGGAGATCTCACTTCCCTGCGCGCTGAAACGTCGTACACAGATCCGAATACGCGCAGCTTCGCGGGCTGGACCGGGCTGATGATCGCGCTAAGTGTTGCTGCAGCAGTCATCGTCGGGGCATTGGCCTGGTTCAGCCGGGACCGGTCCCCCAAGCCGAGCGACCTCGTACACTAATTTGCCGCCAACCAACTGGACGTATCGCGTGGCAGCCGCTGGAGCCGCACTCTCCGTGGCTGGAGCGGCTACCGCGCTCGTCAACATGCGCACGACCCCTCAACTAAGAGACTTCCGTCCGGCACGGAATGGGGGCGCGTTGCAGCGGTCCCGTCCGAAACACCATGCTGGTACGGTCGCCGTCTGCGTTCCGGCGCGAGACGAGGAGCGGACGCTCCCGCTGTTGATCGACGACCTTCGTGCTCAGCGTGGCGTGCCGGGGATGAGAGTGTTCATCGTCGACGACGGCTCTACCGACAAGACCTTCGATGCAGCCATCGCTGCGGCGGCAGATGACACGCGCTTCAGCATCCAGCGTTCTGAGCAGGAACCTCCACCAGGCTGGCTGGGTAAGCAGGCCGCATGCTCGGCGATGAGCACAGAAGCGCTGCACGCGGGCGCTCAGATCTTGATATTCATCGACGCCGATGTCCGGCTCGGACCTGAAGCGCTCGCCCGCGCTGCGACAGCGCTCCGCAGCACCGAGGCGGGGCTGGTCAGCGTGTGGCCTTCGCAAGGGGCGGTGTCGTGTGCTGAGAGGCTCGTTCAGCCGTTGCTGGCTTGGTCGTGGATGACGACGATGCCGATCGCGCTAAGCAATCGGAGCTTAAGACCATCTACCGCTGTCGCGTGCGGCCAGTTCCTCGCGTTCACAAGGGAGGCGTACCTCCGCGCGGGCGGGCACAGCAAGGTTGCTGCAAGCCTCACCGAAGATCTGAATATCGCACGGAATCTGCGGCGGTGCCAGTACCGGACCGTCCTGGTCAGCGGCAGGGCCCATGTGCGCTGCCGCATGTATTCGTCGCGGCGCGAACTCTCCGCAGGATACGGAAGGTGGCTCAGCACTGCATTCGGGAGTACCGGCGGATCAATCGTCGTTGCGGCGCTGGCAGTGCTCGCCTACCTGGTACCGCCTGCGGTCGCGCTTTTCGGCCACGGCTCTGCACGCCGTCTCGGATTCATCGGCTATTTAGCCGCCGTGACCAGCAGGCTCGCGAGTTCCCAAACAGAACACGGCCGCCGCCCGGGGGCTGCGCGCGTCGCAGAGTGTCTCCTGCACCCATTGTCAGCGCTGGCTTTCGTCGCGCTGCTGGCTGACTCGATCCGGCAATCGCACGGACGCAGCGCGCACTGGAAAGGGCGGCCACTGCGATAACCGACTATGCGGGTACTGGTGCCAGCCCCAGATTTGTGAGGACTTCTTGGGTGGCCCGCGAGAAGTTCAGCGTGCAGAAATGCAGGCACGGCGCGCCTTCAGCAATCAGCCGCTCACTCATCTTGGTTGCCAGCTCGATTCCTACTTTCCGTACCTCCGCGCGATCTTCCTCCGGCCCGGAGCCGGCAGCTCGTGCCAGCCTCTCTTCCAGGTACGGCGGGATCTGGGAGCCGGACAGCTCAACGATCTTGCGGACCTGCTTCAATGATGTGATGGGGAGCAGGCCCGGAATGATGGGTTTTTCACCCTGGACAGGGTCAGCGGCCACGACCCGGTCTCGGAGCCGTAAATAGTCCTCCACCTCGAAAAACATCTGGGTTATCGAGTAATCAGCGCCTGCACGCAGCTTGTTGAGCAGGTAGTAGGTATCGTGATCGAGGTCCTTCGCTCGATAGTGCCCCTCCGGGAACGACGCAACGCCCACATGGAAGTCGCCAAGTTCCCTGATGAGGCGGACGAGCTCTTCCGCGTATTCGACACCTTCGGGATGCATGACCCAGTCTCCGAGGGGGTCGCCCGGCGGATCACCGCGAAGTGCGAGGAGATTCACAATTCCCCGGTCTGCGTAAGATCCCACCAGGCCACGGAGTTCGCTGATGCTGTGGTCTACCGCCGTGAGGTGTGCCACCGGGAGCAACGTGGTCTCGGTGGCGATCTGACCCGCGATTCGAACGGTGCGGTCGCGTGTCGAGCCACCGGCGCCGTAGGTCAGGGAGACGAACGCTGGATGCAGTTGTTCGAACGTCCGAACCGCACGCCAGAGCCGCTGCTCTTCCTTTTCATTGCGCGGTGGGTAGAACTCAACAGAAAACGGGGTCGAGCGCGGGTCGGAGGTAATCCGCTCCACGATCGACGGGGTCCGGCCCGGTCTCATTCCACGCACACCTGTCTGCCTCACCTGACTCGTCACCTAAGCAAGCATACGGATTCGGTGCAAATGATCGCCCTTCGATCGACCGGTATGCTGCGAGCAACGGCCATTGTCGCCGACCGATACCTTGGTCGCGCGGCTTCCGGCAGACGGACTCCAGCACAAGTAAGGCGTGCCCGTAGGTTACGCGTCGACGACAGGAGCGAGCGCTGAGCGCGCCAATGATGCCCCCCCACCTGCCTTCTGGGCTCCCGCAAGCTCCTTACGATATTCGGGAAGATGTGGCAGGTGCGCTGCGGGACTTCTTCCGCAAGCGGAGAAGCCTGGTCGAACCCGTCGGCACCGAGTTTCGTAGCGCCGTCAACCACCTTGAAGACTTCGTGCTCCGCGGGGGTAAGCGCGTCCGGCCAACATTCGCCTGGGCGGGGTGGCTGGGCGCGGGCGGCCACGTCGATGCCCCAGGTACGCACAACGTGCTTGCCGCCTGCGCGTCCTTGGAGCTGATTCAGGCGTGCGCATTGATTCACGACGACATCATCGACAACTCCCGCACCCGGCGCGGCTTTCCCACCCTCCATGTGGAGTTCGCCCGGCAGCATCGGGACAAAGGATGGGGCGGAGACCCAGAAGCGTTCGGGGAGGCTGCCGGAATTCTCATTGGCGACCTCGCGCTCGCGTGGGCTGATGACATGTTCCATGGCTCGGAGATCGGAACCGATGCTCGTCAGCGCGCGCTGCCCGTCTGGGCCGCGATGAGGACAGAGGTCCTCGGCGGCCAGCTCCTCGATATCGTTGTTGAGGCTTCGGGGGATGGCAGCCACGGTTCCGCGCTGAAGATCAACCGTTTCAAGACGGCGGCATACACCGTCGAGCGTCCATTGCATCTCGGAGCGGCGATCGCTGGTGCAGACGATGCACTGATTTCTGCATTCCGGACCTTCGGTGCAGATATCGGGATTGCATTTCAGCTTCGCGACGATTTACTCGGCGTCTTTGGGGATCCCGCTACTACGGGTAAACCCTCTGGAGACGATTTGCGCGCGGGAAAGCGCACCGCTCTGCTCGCATATGCTCTCGAGTCTGCTGACGCTAGCCGGCCTGGCGCTGCCGCTACGCTACGCAGCGCCGTGGGAACTGACCTCAGCGAAGCGGACGTCGACTCACTTCGTTCATTGATAATCAGTCTCGGAGCAGTGGCGCGCGTCGAGAAGCAGATAGCGGACCTCACTGATCGAGCCCTGACGGCGCTCCACGCGAGTTCCGCGTCCTCGGGTACAAAGGATGCGCTCCACGCGATGGCTCTGGCGGTGACGCGCCGCACCTACTGATCGACTTGATTTGCGGTCCCATAGCGGGCCGGATCGCCGCGTGAATCTACTGGAGGAAGATAATGTCTGCCTATTCGCCGGCGGCGGGAGCCGCTGCGAGCAAGCCTGGAAACAGCCGCGCTACCGTGTCGGGCCGGTCCGACCACGTTGTCGTCGTCGGGGCGGGCCTGTCCGGGCTTGCGGCCGCTCTCCACTTGCGTGGTTCAGGACGCGAGGTAACCCTGCTTGAAAGATCGAGCCACCCAGGTGGACGAGTAGGTTTCTACGCTGGCTCCCACGACGGGGACGGGTTCCGGATCGACTCGGGTGCGACTGTTCTTACAATGCCCGACCTGATCGACGAGGCACTCGCGGCAGTAGGGGCCACACGGCGATCGACCACACCGCAACTGCACATCCGTCGGCTTGACCCCGCCTATCACGCACGGTTCGCTGATGGCACAGAGATCAATGTCCACAGTGATCCCGAGCAGATGGAAGAGGAAGTCCGGCGCACGTGTGGTGCAGATGAGGCCAGCAGGTACCGGGATCTCCGCGCGTGGCTGCAATCGGTCTTTGAAACTGAGTTCGACCGCTTCATCGCCTCGAACTTTGATTCGCCACTTGACCTCGTCAATAGCCCGGCAGCTTTGCGCGAAATCAGCCAACTCGTCGCGATTGGCGGTTTCGGGCGCCTCGGGCGCCAGGTATCGAAGCGACTGAAAGATTCCCGGCTACAGCGAATTTTCACCTTCCAGGCGCTCTACGCGGGGATGCCCCCAGCCAAAGCGCTTGGCGTCTACGGCGCCATTGCTCATATGGACACGTCACTCGGCGTGTACTTCCCTGAAGGCGGAATGCACTCAATCACCGCCGCAATGGCGGACGCGTTAGTCCACGCTGGCGGCACGATCCACTACGACGCTGACGTCACATCGCTAGAATCCAGCGGTCCCCGCATCACCGCCGCGCGCTGCGCCGATGGACAACGCTTCACTGCAGACGCATTCGTTCTTACTGCTGACTTGCCGATCGTTGACGGTCTCCTCCGTTCAACACCAGCCCGCCCGGCACGGCGGAGCACGCGATGGTCACCGTCTGCATTCATCATGCATGGAACCGTTCCGAAATCCACTGCCTCACTGTGGCCGGCGCAAGGGCACCACATCATCGACTTCGGCGGCGCGTGGGATCGCACATTCCGGGAGTTGACCGGGCGCAGCGGCCGCGGCCAGCTCATGACTGACCCTTCGCTCCTGATCACTCGACCGTCCCTCACTGATGCCGGCATGCTTCTCGGGGATCCAGATGAGCCGAGCGAATTGCTTTCCGTTCTCGCTCCCTGCCCCAACCTCGACTCGGCTCCGCTGGACTGGGAGCGCGTGACGCCGGCGTACCAGGAAGAACTGCTGATGGCACTGGAGGAGCGTGGGTACAAGGGTATCTCCGGTTCAGACGGCAGCGGCTTCACGATCAGCCATGTCGATTCGCCGGCGACGTGGCAGGCCCAGGGAATGGCAGCCGGCACGCCGTTCTCTGCAGCCCACAACTTCCCGCAGACCGGCCCCTTCCGTCGACGTAACCTCGTCAAGGGCGTGGAGAACGCAGTACTAGCAGGCTGCGGCACGACGCCCGGCGTCGGTGTTCCCACC